>JAEDGZ010000042.1 GCA_016297215.1 Paludibacteraceae bacterium
AATATGTCCACTCATCGTTGGTCAGCGTACGCCATGTGGTGCCATCGCCGATATTCTGTCCCCAGTCGGCAAAGTCGCCTGAATAATCATTGTCGCTTATGGATAGGCTGATGCCCCACTTGGCAGTGGCTGTGCTGCCGCTCCAGCCGAAGAGGTCTATTGTGTTTGCCAAGGCGCTACCATTGACATTGATAGTGCCAAGCATGTCATACTGATGAGCAGCAAACGCCCAAGCAGTATCTGTGCCATTGATAGTGCATTGCAGGTTGCCTTTAGAGAACCGCACCTGCTTGTCTGCCGACACGGAGAAGAGATCGCCGAGGAAACTCTCGGGAGACTCCTGCGCTGCGAGGGAGGTACTAATGCCTGCTATACCCAATAGGGCAAACAGCATCAAGAAGGAGATCTTTTTCATATCGTTTTGATTTTTAGCGGATGATTGATAGTTAATTTGGTGACCATAGAGAGTATAGAAAATAGAAGCGAGTCTTTTTATGGACATCCGCTGCAAAGGTACAACATATTTTTAACATATGCAAAAAAAATATGCACAAAAGGATCTTTTTAGTGCCAAAATGTCGTAAATAAAGCCCCGCTACCTTCCACCATAATTCTCCACTCGCTATCAAAAACCAATATTCCTCCTCTGCCACGTGAGGCGGAGGAGGAATATTTGAATACTAATTGTTGCACCCAAATACGCGTAGGCGAAACATTGGGGCGTACCTATGGCTCATTCTTAAGTAGGAGAGAACGCACCGAACAAGTCGGTATGTTCCATCGGCGTATCTGCCAATTAGTTGTAAGCGGCTTCGCCGTGTTCGTAGATATCGAGCCCTTCTTCCTCAATGCGGGGAGCAACACGCAAGCCGAAGGTGAAGCGAATGCCATAGAAGAGGAGCATTCCCGCCGCGAAGGCATACACCGCCACAGTGAGCGTGCCAACGACCTGTACCCACAGGCTGACCCCCGCCTCGGGCGCAGCAAAGAGCCCCGTGAGGATGGTTCCCGTGATACCCCCTACCCCATGCACGCTGACCGCACCGACGGGGTCGTCGATATGCAGTTTCTGGTCAATGAACCACACGCTGACACACATCAGCAGCGAGCAGATGAGTCCAATGAGTGCCGCCGCGCCTATGCTGACGCAGTCGCAGCCCGCGGTAATACCCACCAAGCCCGCCAGCACGCCGTTGCAGACCATGCTCAACGAGGGTTTGCCGTCCACCAGCCACGTATAGACCAGCGCGGCGATACCGCCCACTGCCGCCGCCATGTTCGTTGTGAGCATGATATGCGACATAGAGAGCGCGTTCACCGCCCCTTCCGCTGCGATGGTCGAGCCCGGGTTGAAGCCGAACCAGCCCATCCACAGGATGAAGACACCCAGTGCACAGAGCGCGAGGTTATGCCCGGGGATGGCGTGCACCTGCGTCCGTGTCTTCCCATCGGCACCCTTCACCCGTTTGTACTTACCGATACGCGGACCTAAGACTATCGCGCCCGCCAATGCCAACACACCGCCCGTGGCGTGCACCACCGTAGAGCCGGCGAAGTCATGGAAGCCGAGGTCGGCAAGCCAGCCGCCGCCCCAACTCCAACTACCCTCTATCGGGTAGATGAGTGCGGAAATCAGTACGGAATAGAGCAGGTACATCGAGAACTTCGTGCGCTCTGCCATCGCACCGGAGACGATGGTCGCCGTGGTGGCGGCGAAGACCGTCTGAAACATCAGGAAAGTCTCGGCAGGGATGGTCGCATCTTCGCTCATGCGCCAGATGCCATCGCCGTCGAGGTAGTTGCCATGGAAGAGAAAAGCCCCGAAATCGAAGCCGTGGAACATCAGCCCGAAGCCGATGAGCCAATAGAGGATGGTGCCTGCCATGAAGTCGCAGAAGTTCTTCATGAGGATATTGGCGGTGTTCTTACTGCGGGTGAGTCCCGCCTCTACGAGCGCGAAGCCCGGTTGCATAAAAAAGACCAACATTGCCGCCAGCAATGTCCAGACGGTATCTAATGAGGAAAGCATTTTTGCTAATTATGAATTAAGAATTATGAATTATGAGTGCTCATGCTCTGAATGCTCTGAATAATCTGAATACTCTGACCACTAACCACTGACCACTTTCTACTTCTTCTCGGCAATTACTTGGTCGCCGTGCTCACCGGTGCGGATGGAGTAGCAGTCGAGCACATCGGAGATGAAGATACGCCCGTCGCCCACTTCGCCGGTGTGCGCCTCGCGGAGCAGGACCTGAATGGTCGGCTCCACGAAGATGTCGCGGCAGATGATGGTGATACACACGCGCTCAATGATGTCGGTGGAGTACTGCACACCGCGATAGACACGATCTTGCCGTTGCTGCCCGATGCCATGCACATCGGAGTACTCAAACCAGTTGATGTCGGCTGCCAACAAGGCTTCCTTGACCTCATCAAACTTGGTCTTGCGAATGATTGCTTCAATCTTTTTCATACCTATATAACTTCGTGTTGGGAACTTCGTGTGGAAAACTTCGCTCCGCTCCGTGTTGGAAACTGCGTGTTAGGAACTTCGTTTAATAAACTCTGTGTAATTAACTTCGTGTTGTGAACTACGCTTCGCTCCGTGTACTGTGCATCAGCTTTTTTTTACATTTACTTTCTTACAGCTCACTGGGCTTTCCTACACGAAGTCTCTTACAGCTTGGCCTCATAATCCGATTGTTTTTCAAAAACAGCCGCAAAATTACGCATTATTTTTGAAACAACCAAATTATTTTTAGTTTTTATCGTATTCGCTATGTTATTTTTACATTTTGATTAGATTAAAACAGAGTTTATTTGTATTTTTGATATGGTTTTTGCGTTTTAATCAGGTCAAGAAGGAGGATGCATAGAAACAGAAAAAAGAGACCTCGGTGGAGGTCTCCTTTTGTATTGACGAACTTGCGTCTGTTTGTTTGGGAGCGAGAAAAGACGTGTTTGTCTTTAGAAACTCCTTTATGATTCCATTTTGGATTCGAGTTGATGCTTGGTTTGATTGCGTTTCTTGTGCTCTTTTACCTTTTGCATGATGCTGATGGTGAGGAAAGGCACAAGGAACATTGCCAAGAATACAAGGGTTAGTATAACAATTGATAAGTCCATAGTTGTAGTGCTTAATTGGTTGATAACGGGTTGATTATTTGACCGCTGCGCTGAGAGACTTATTCAGTAGCCGCTATGTCAGTCGGACAGCGCGAAAGCGGATGAATAGCAGGCGGGGACGCCTGCGCACCCGGACAGCGCGGTTATCTACCAGAAACTATGGAAGGGGAAAGGAATGTCGTATTTTTGTAGGTTTAGGGTATGACGCTCGCTATGGTCGATAGCGGAAGCGTACTGATGAGAAGTGAACTGCTGCGCCTTATGGGAGACCCTCTCCGGCTCCCCCTTAAAGGGGGAGTTATGAGACACCGAGGAGCGGTTGCGGTTGGAGCGGGTGAGGTCGGCGTAGCGGCGGGCGGAGACGCGGTAGGCGATGATGGCATCGGTGAGGTCGTTCTGCGCCTTGAGGAGCGTGGTCTGTGCAGTGAGGAGGTCGGTGAGCGTAGCCATGCCGGCTTGGTAGTTCGCCTGCATGAGTTGGTAGTTCTGCTGCGACTTCAGCAAGACCTGCTCTTGCTCCGAGACCATGAGGATGGACTGCTGTAGTTGGTCGCAGACCTGCTGCGTGCGGAGGTCAAGCATCTCAGAGAGGTGCTCCTGCTCTATCTTCGCCTGCTCCACCGCCAGCGAGTGTTCCTTGAGTTTGTGCCCCGTGTCCCACCACTCGGTGAGCGGCACTTTCACACTGACGAAGAGCAGTCCGTTGCCTGTCTTGCTGCCGAAATCATCTCGGAGGATGTCGGCTTGGAACTTGCCATAACTGTAGTTCGCCCCTATCGCCACCTGCGGCAAAGCGTCCGCCAGCACCATGCGTTTCTGCAGTTGTGCCGCCTTGACTTGGAGGGCGAGGAGGTCGTGCTCGGGGGACGACCCACCCCAACCCTCCCTACAAAGGGAGGGGGAAAGGGGACCCACCCCGTCCCTCCCTACAAGGGAGGGGGAGAGATTAGTATCTATAGACGAAGGTAATTCATCTACTCTCCCCCTTTGTAGGGGGAGTTGGAGGGGGTCCGGGGATAGGACGATGTCATCTTCCACTCCTATCGCTACGGCGAGGGCGCGTTTGGCAAGGCGGAGACCGCTCTCTAACTGGAGGCGGGTGCGGCGTATCTCGCTCTGCTTAATCTCCACCTGCAAGAGGTCTGAGGGCAGTGCCAATCCGGCATTGACGGCAGTCTGCACGGTATGGTGCAGGGTGTCGAGCAGCGCAGCGACCGCCTCTACGGTCTGCTGCTTCTCCTGCAAGCCCACGATAAGCCAATAACTCTCCTCCACCTCTTCCAGCACATCGCGCTCCTGCACCTCCTGCTGCAGTTCCGCCGCCTGCACGCCAACCTTCGCAAGGCGGTTGCCCACCACGACCTTACCGCCCACATACACAGGCTGCAGCGCCGTAACCCCCACCGTGTAGCCATACTGGAAGAGGGCGATATGGTTCTGCAAGCCCAGCGAGGCACCAAACTCCTCATATAGTGCTTGCAGCAACTCGCGGGTGTTGGCATTGCCGATGTCGGTCAGCCCGATGTCCACCAGCGGATTCAGCGCGTGGTAGCCCAACGCCGAGGCACTCACCTGCGGGAAGTAGTTGGTGAACGCTTGCTGCTTCACCTGCTTGGCTTTCTCCACCTCGAGGGCGGCTTTCCGCAGTTCGGGGTTGTTTTTGCGCGCGAGTTGCAGGCAAGAGTCGAGGGTGAGGGGGGAAGACCCACCCCTACCCTCCCTACAAAGGGAGGGGGTAGGAAGATTACCTTCGTCTGCTGAAACAACACTTTCCGGGTAATCATTATTTGCTAATATCGGTAGGCTGCATAGAAGGCAAAGTAGAAGGGTTATGAGATTCTTCCCCCTCCCTTTCCGGGGTCCCCACAAGCAACGCGCAGTGGGGTGGCTGTAGGGAGGGTTGGGGAGGGTCCTCTTCTTTCCCATCAGTTTCCAGTACATCACGGGAAGGATGGTGATGGTGAGGGGGAGGGTCAGGATAGTGCCGAAGCAGATGACGACACCCATCGGCATCCAGAGGCTCGTATGCGCGATAATCATCGGCACCACGCCCAATGCCGTGGTGGCAGAGGTCAGGAAGATGGGGCGCATGCGTCGCAAGCCCGCTTCGTAGGCAGCGTCGCGCACACTCAGGTGCTTGGTCTTGCGCAGTTCTTCCGCATACTCGTACATCATAATCGCATTGCGCACAATCACGCCTATGAGCGCCACCAAGCCCAAGAACGCCGTGATACTGATGTCCAGTTGGAACATGAACAAGCCGAGGAAAGCCCCGTAGATACAGAGCAGCGCACTGGAGAGGGTGAGCAACGCCAGCGGCACCTTGCCGAAATGGTAGAGCAAGAGCAGCAGCATGACCAGCAATGCCGCTACCACCGACCAGAGTATCTGCGGCACCATCTCGCTATTGACCGCCGACAAACCGCCGTAGGAGATGGTAACGCCCTCGGGGAGGTCGGTCATGTGGGTACTTATCCACTGCTTCACCTTCTTCTCCGCTGCGACGGAACTGGTGTTGCCCCGCAGGTCGCAGCCGACGGTGATGGTAGGAATGCCGTTGTAGTGGGTGATGGACGCGGGATGCCAAGCGGGCTCAAGCGTCGCCACCTGCCTGAGCGGCACCCAGAGAGAGGGAATGTTGGTGGGGATGAGCACATCCTCTATTTGACAATTTGACAATTTACTATTTGACAATTGCATCGTAGAAGACGCAGATGCCTGCGCGTCCTGCCCTATGGTGCGGCCAGGAGACCGCACCTCCTTGTTTTGCTCCTCTTCCATGTACAGCACTACGGGGATGGGGTAGTCGTTCTCGTAGAGGGTGGTCATGGTGGTGCCGCTGTGGAGCGTGGCGAGGCAGAGGGAGAGTTGGGTCTGCGTGATACCTAAGCGCGTTGCCTCGTCCTCCTTGAGCACAATGCGCACTTGCCGTTTGAACTGGTCGTAGTCGGAATGCACCCATGTCATCTCCGGCTGCTGCGCCATGAACGCCTTGAGGGAGTCGGCGAGGAGCGCCATCTGCGCCATGTCGCCGCCCTTGAAGCGCACCTCCACGGGGTTCTTCGCCGCTTGGTAGTCCACCTGCTTGAAGCGCACATAGGCGTTGGGGAAGTGGTTCTCGTAGCGCGGCGTGTATTCGCGGATGACCTCCAGCGTAGCGTTGCAGGAGATGGTGTTGACGATGAACTGCGCATAACTCGGCTTTGCCATATTGGGCGCATAGACGGCATGGAAGCGCGGGGACGCCTGCCCGACGAAGGAGGTTACGGACTTCACCCGCGGGTCTTGCTGCAAGATACGCGCCAGCGAGTCCGCCACCACCGCGGTCTCCTCCACCGAGGAGCCCTCGCGCAGGTGAATCTCCACGGCAAAGCACTCGCGCTCCGCCTTGGGCAGCAACTGGATGTTCAGCCTTGTGAGCAGGAAGAGCCCCAAGCCCAAGGAGCCGATGAGCAGCAGATAGACCATCCACGGACGGTCGAAGCAGCGACGGAGCAAGCGCTCGTAGCCCCTCTGCAACCAACCGAAAAACTTGTTTTGTCCGCGCTCAAACCAGTTCATATCCTCGGGTCGCGTGCGGCGGACAAAGCGCGTTGCCATATAGGGTGTTACCCACGTGGCATAGAAGATACTCGCCACGAGGGCAAACATGACGGCGAAGGGGAAGAGTTGGATGAACTCACCCAAAGGACCCGTGATAATCTTGGTCATGGGGAAGAACATGCCCGAGATGGAGCAGGTAGCGAGCGCCATGGGGACGAAGAGTTGCTTCGTGCTGACTGCGGCGGAGTACCAGCGGCTGTGCCCTTTCTCCAAGAGGTTGGTGTAGCCGTCGATGACGATGACCGAGTCGTCCACTATCATGCCCAGCACGAAGATAAGTGCCGCGAGCGTAACCGTGTTGAGTTCAATGCCCATCAGGTACATCAGCCCCAGTGCAATCGCGATACAGACAGGCACGCCCGTGCTCGCCACGAGGGCGGTGCGCAGGGGGAAGAGCATGAGCATGACGAGGATGACGACCACGATAGAAATGAGTATGTCGCGCAGGAAAGAGGAGACCGATGCGTCCACCACCTTCGGCTGGTCGGTGATACGATGGAACTGCAAGTCGGGCGGCAACTCCGCGCGGGCGGTCTCCAACAGCGCCTCCACTTTCTCGCCGAACTCCACGATATTGTTGCCCGGGGTCATCTCCATGCTGATAATCAGGCAGTTGGTGTGGTTCTGCGTACCGCCCTCGTAGAAATCGACATACTTGGTGGGGGTGGCATAGCGGCGCTCGACGGTCGCTACGTCTTTGAGCCGCAGGGTGGTGCCCGTAGCGGGGTCTGACCAGATAATCTGCTCGGCTATCTCATGGTCTGAGGAATAGGGGATGACCACTTGGTACTGCGCGCCGTCTTCGCTGCCGGTCATGGTGCGCATGCCCTGCAAGAGCAGTTGCGCGTTCAAGAGGTTTTGGTTGACTCCATACGCCGAGAGGCGCGCGGGGTCGATGGTAACAGCTATCTCCTCCTGCCATTGCCCCAGAATCTTTATCTTTCCCATCTCAGGGATGGTACGCAGTCGGTCGGAGAGGCTGCGGGCGAACTGCTCCAACTCGCGGGGTGTGCGCTCGGGGCTTTCTACGGCGAGCAACATCGAGGAAGTGTTGCCAAAGTCGTCCACCACCATCACCGCCAGCACGCCCTTGGGAAGCGAGGTCTTGCGGAAAAGGTCGAGGTTAGCGCGTATGCGGCTCCATGCCTCGTTGTTCGACTTGACGAACATCCGCAGCGACACATAGA
>JAEDGZ010000043.1 GCA_016297215.1 Paludibacteraceae bacterium
TAACTAATCACTAACTAATCACTAACTAATCACTAACTAATCACTAACTCCAATAGGGTT
Organism: Paludibacteraceae bacterium; assembly: GCA_016297215.1. Taxonomy (GTDB): domain Bacteria; phylum Bacteroidota; class Bacteroidia; order Bacteroidales; family Paludibacteraceae; genus Colicola. The sequence goes on from JAEDGZ010000043.1 coordinate 61, forward strand.
GATTAGTTTGCTTGCTCAATGAATTTACTTATATCGAACTCACGTTATTTAAGACTAAGCAGGCGGGGACGCCTGCGCACCCGGACAAGATTTGACTATTTGACAATTTACTTACAGTCATTAATTCATTACCCAGACAAAATTACTTTATGACTGCCGGATGATTCGCTTATCTCGGAACACACGAATGCGGACGATAAGAGAAGAAGAGGCTGCCTAACTTGACTTGTCAGGCAGCCTCTTTGCGTGTGTAAATGGCTTATAAGGGGCTAAAATCACAGCAAAAACCATCGTTTTGTTCCAAAACGCCCGCAGGCGAGACGCCCGCTTCCCCAGCGATTTTCAGCAGGTGGGGACGCCTGCGCACCCGGACGTCTTTCTTCTTGAGGCAGGATGGAGACCGATTAGGGCAGGATGAAGACTGCCCTCCATTATATAATCAGAGCACCTCTTTCAGTATCTCGCTGACGGTGGGGTGCGGGAAGACTACCTGCTTGAACTCCGGCACTGTGTAGCCCATGCGGACGGCAAAGGAGGCGGCAGCGACGAACTCGGAGCAGGGGTTGCCTATCATGTGCACGCCCAGCACGGTCTGTTGGCGCTTGTCTATCAACATCTTGCAGAGCCCCGTCTCGCCCTCGTTCTCCGCCACGAAGCGCCCGGAGTAGGTCATCGGCAGCGTGCGCACCTCGTATTTGTCGCGCACCTCCTCGGCGGACTTGCCCTCCATGTCTTGGTAGAAACGGCTCACCTCCTGCTCGCTCATGCCCACGCAGGCAATCTCGGGATTGGTATAGACCACGGAGGGGATGGCGTTGTAGGCAATGCGTTGCAGCGGCAACTGCTTGAGCATGCGCCCTACTGCCACTTCCGCCTGACGGCTCGCCACGTGCGCAAGCATAATCTTACCCGTTACGTCGCCGGCGGCATACACATTGGGCAGGTTGGTCTTCATGAAGTCATCCACCACGATAGCCCCGCGGTTCATTTCGAGGTCGGAGAGCGCGTCCAGCCCTTGCAGGTTCGCACGCCGCCCCACGCTGATGAGGATTCGCTCGGCGGAGAACGTGCCGTTGGTGGTCAGCACTTGGTTGCCTTGCAGTTCCAGCACCTTGGTCTCCGTGAGGATGTTGATTCCCGCCTTTTGGTACTTCTCGCGCAGGATACCGACCACCTCTTGGTCAAGGTTCGGGAGGATGGCAGGCATTGCCTCAATCACCGTTACGGGCACGCCCAACTCGTGGTACAAAGTGGCAAACTCCATGCCTATCACGCCACCGCCGACAATCACGACGGACTCGGGCAACGCCGTGGCAGCCAATGCGGCGGTGCTATCCCACACGGCGGGGTTGTCTTTCACGCCCGAGATAGGCGGCACGAAATTGACGGAGCCCGTGCAGATAAGCAGGTTCTCCGCCTCAAACTCCTGCTCGTTGCAGCGGATGACCACTTTCTCGTCGGTGCGCGATACCACTTCCGCTGCTCCGTTGACCACGGTGCAATGTTCGTTGTTGAGCCGCTGCTTGATACCGGCGACCAACTTGCGCACCACTTTCGTCTTGCGTTGTGCCATTTTAGCATAATCGAACACCACATCCGATGCGATTACACCGTACTTCGCAGCGTTTTTTGCATTAAAATACTGCTTGGCACCGTAGAGCAAGGTCTTGGTAGGGATACACCCGACATTGAGACACGTGCCGCCCAACGCCGTTTGCTCAAAGAGGACTACATCTTTGCCTGCCTTGGAGGCGATTTCTGCTGCGGTGTAGCCCGCAGGCCCTCCGCCGATAATTGCTAAAAAGTTCATGGTATTGCTTTATTCTAAAATAAAAGTTCTATAAATAGTTCTAATCGTTAATATGTTATGTCATTTGCTTGTTTCTTCCATTCCTCGGCTGTGAGGCAAAGTTCATCATACCATTCCTGTCCAAAGCGGCGGATAAGCGGCTCTTTAAGAAATTGATAGACAGGCAGATGGAGTTTCTTGCCTAATTGCCGTGCGCAATGGCAAATGTCCCAGCGTTGGTACTCCATCCCCACCATATCGCCTACCTTGGAGAGGCGAATAGGATAGAGATGGCAGGAGATGGGCTTCTTGAAATCAATCTTGCCCGCAGCGTGGGCTTTCTCTATCAGGCAGTAACACCAACCGTTGTGGTCAGTGCGCGAGAAGACGCAGTCTTTACCGTTGACGATGGAGGTAACGCGCTCGCCGCTCGGGTCGTTGTACGCCACGCCTTGTTGCTCCACCACCGCCCGCGCCTCTTTGGTCATATCGGGCAGAAGGATAGGCAGGATGTCTTGTATCTTGCGCTCCTCCTCTGCCTCCAGCGGCGCGCCGGCATCCCCCTCTATGCAACAACAGCCGCGACACTTATCCAAGTCGCAGCAAAACTCTTTCTCGAGGATGTCGAGGCTGACTAATGTATTCTGAATAAGAAACACTGAGAAATTTACGAATTAAGATTTATAATTTGAGATGGCTACATCCACACGCCTTCTACCCATATCTTTATGCCAATGAGTATCAGGATGATACCGCCTATCAGATTGGCATTGAGACGGAACTTCGTGCCTGCATACTTGCCTATCAGGTAGCCGCCTATGGAGAAGAGGAAACTCACCAGCGCGATAATCCCTACTCCCACCCACAGCCGTTCCGGCACGGGGATGAAGATAACGCCTGTGGCGAGTGCGTCAATGGAGGTGGCGACTGCCAAAAGCAACAATGTTTTCAAGGAGAAATCGTCCGCGCTGTGGTGGTCTTCGTCCTCGTGATAAGACTCGTAAATCATCTTACCACCGATGAACACCAGCAAGCCCAAGGCTATCCAAGGCGAGAACTTCGAGAAGAAATCGGCAAAGAGCGTGCCCGCGAAATAGCCTATCAACGGCATTCCGCCTTGGAACAAACCGAAGAGCACCGCCATCAGCACCGCCTTGGGAGAGAAGCGAGCACAATGCTGCTCCCCGGGGCGCACCACGCAACTCGTTGCCAATCCTTTCGAGACAGACACCGCAAAGCAATCCATCGCCAAACCGATAGCAATCAGTATGATAGAGAGAATATCCACCGAAAGATTTACAAATTACGAATTACGATTTACGCAAACAACCCACAAGAGGCATCATCGTTTGGTTTTGTAGCGTGCAGCGGTTTTTCCCTTCGCGATATTGCCGAGTTTGTTCTTGCAGAACTGGCGACGGATGGGCGAGATACGGTCGGTGAAGACATGCGCTTCGAGATGGTCGTATTCGTGCAAGACGATACGCGCGGCAAAATCCGTCAGCGTCTCGGTATGCTCCTGAAAGTCAGCGTCTTGGTACCTGATGGTGATGGTACGCGGACGCACCACGTTCTCCGAAATACCGGGCAGCGAAAGGCAACCTTCTGCAAAGGAGATAGTCTCTTCGCTCTCCTCGATAATCTCAGGATTGATAAACACTTTCTTGAAGTCTTTACACTCGGGATAGTCTTCTGCCAACTCGTTGCCGTCCACGATAAACAGACGCTTCGACAAGCCCACTTGCGGTGCTGCCAAGCCGCAACCCTCAGCCGCCGCCAGCGTCTCCCACATATCGGCGATGAGTTGCTTCAAATCCAACTCACCCTCCTGCACATCCTCCGTTGCCTTCCGCAACACAGGCTGACCATATAAATAAATAGGTAATATCATTTTTTATTTACGATTTACGAATTACGATTTACGATTTTACAAAAACGATCAATAATACTTTCAAAAATCAACAAGAACGTTTTTTGTTTCAACAAATATTTTCAAAGATTGTTCAAATATTATAAGCCCAATGTATATTCTCAATAACACAATTAGTGTCTTTCTGTTCTTGATATGGATTATGTATGTAACATGAAGCAGATGCTTGCATCCCGATGGGTCGGGAATAAGCAAACTATTTCAGCAATCAAAGAGTAATTTGGTTTTTGGTAATAAATTAATGAATAATTACACGAAAATTATATGTTAGAGAAAAAATATTTGAATTATTTTTGGAAATTTTTGTTGAAAAACAATAATCGTGTAGTCGTCTTTGTGTAAAAGATTCTTATTTCGAGTTCACGTTATTCACATTCTCTGCGCGTCTAAATACCCTTCCAAGATGATACAGGCGGCGAGTTTGTCCACTTGGGTCTTGTCTTGGCGGGTTTTCTTTTTCATGCCTCCTGCTATCATGGCTTGGTGTGCCAAGACGGAGGTGAATCGCTCGTCATAGTAGGTTATGGGTTTGTCGGGGAAAGTCTGCTGGAACCGTGCCACGAAGGGGCGGATATACTGCATGGACTCGCTGTCTTCCCCATTCATCTGCTTCGGGTGTCCTATCACTACCTCGTCCACCGTTTCTCGGGTGAAATACTCGGTCAGCCACCCTAACAACTCTTTGGTCTCTATGGTAATCAACGGATTAGCCGTTATGCGGAGCATGTCCGTAACGGCTAATCCTGTGCGTTTCTTTCCAAAATCTATCGCGAGAATCCTGCCCATTATTTGTTCAGCTCCTCGTTGATAGAGTTGTATTTGTCGGTCATATCGAAGCGATAGTACAATCCGCGGAGGGTAATCATATAGTCGCGGTTGTCGGGAGCCAGTTCGTGTGCTTTCTCGAAGAAAGGCAGAGACTGGCGGAACATTGCGTTCATCTCCTCCAACGCTTTCTTATACTCCTTCGCGTCAGCAATCAGCGCAGCGTCCTCGTTCATCTTCACAGCTTGGTTGTAGTACACACGCCCTTTACCTGCCTCAGCGTCCGCCATCGTCGGCTCGATAGCCAATGCGCGGTCGAAGTCTGCCAATGCTGCCTCATAGTTCTTCTGATTCTCGTTGAGGTTACCCTTGATGAGGTGATACTGCGCTACATTCGGCTCGCGGGCAATGGCTTGGTCAAGGTAGTTGATGGCCTCCTGCTCTTGTCCGGAGAAGATATAGTGGTTGATAAGGTTCTGCAGGAACCACGGCTCTTGCGGGAAGCGAGCCACCGCGTCTTGCAGCACGCGCACGTAGTTGGCGGTATCCTTCACGTTCACATACTCTTGGTAAAGGAATTGGTTCACCGTGATAGCCTCGTAGTTGCCGTCTTTCATCTCCTCCAATACAGCGATAGCCTCGGGGTGCATCTCGGCTTGGATAGCGAAGATGGCGGTGTAGTACTTGTATTGGTCGTAGATAGTATCCTTCGGCATGTCTTTCTGCAGTTTCTCATCCTGCATCAGAGGCAGTTCGGGGATAGAGAGGTGGCGTTGGAACACGTTATAAGCCGTAGCGAAATCGCGCTGGTCGTTGAGGTAGATACCATACTTCACCAGTTCTTGGTTCTTATAGTACTCCAGCACTTTCTTTTGCAGCAAGGCATAGGTCTTCTTGTCAGCCAACACCTCGTTGCCTTTCTTATCCAGCACCTTTTGTCCTGCCAAGTTAGCCGCCTGCATCCAGTAGTCGAAACTCTCTACCACCGCCTCGCCGGCACGTTTCTCGTCGCGCATCTGACCGAGATAGGTCTTCTCGTTCTCTTTGCTAAGTTCCTGATAGCCAATCAGACCTGCGGTGTACCATGTATCCGCCAAGTCCTTGGTCTCATCGTTTTGCAATGCCTCATTGATTGCAGCACGCGCACCGGAGAAGTCCGGCGACTCTTGCAAAGCGAGGTTCTTTGCTTTCTTCACGTTTGCCTTCTGGGCAAAGCAGCCTGCGCTTATCAGCACCAATGCTGCCAAAACAAGTGTCTTTTTCATTTTACTATTTGACAATTTACAATTTGACAATTATACTATTTATGCCTCCTCCTCAGGCACTTCGGTAGCAGTGTCCTCAGCGGTTGCCTCTGCGGTTTCCTCCTCCTCTTTCGGCACGATGCAGCCGGACATGAGGGTGTCATTGCGCTTCTGCAACTCGATGAGTTTCACGCCTTGGGTGTTGCGTCCCTGCACGCTTATCGTGTCGATAGCCATGCGGATAGCCGTGCCCGACTTGGTGATGAGCATGAGGTCGTCTTCGTCCGTTACGGCTTCCAAGCCAACCAGCGCGCCCGTCTTGTCGGTGATATTCAGCGTCTTCACGCCCTTACCACCACGGTTGGTGATTCGATAAATCGGTTCGCCGTTCTCGTCATCCAGCGCGGTACGCTTGCCGTAGCCCTTCTCGGAAATCACCAGCACGGTCTTGTCTGAGTTAGGTTCTACACAAATCATGCCAATCGCGCGGTCTTGTCCGTCTTCGTCCAGCGAAATCGCTTTCACGCCGCTTGCGCCGCGTCCCATTGGGCGCACGGTGTTCTCGGGGAAGCGTACCACCTTGCCGTTATACGAAGCAATCAGCATCTGGCTCTCGCCGTCGGTCAGCGTAACGCCAATCAGTTCGTCGCCTTCGCGCAAACCGAGCGCGATGATACCGTTCGCACGCGGGTGCGAGTACGACTCCAGCGTCGTCTTCTTCATCAAGCCGTTCTTGGTGGCAAAGATGAGGTAATGCGAATTGACATACTCCTCGTCGTTCAAGCCCTTCACGTTGATGAACGCCCGCACTTTGTCGCCCTTTTGCAGGTTAATCATGTTCTGGATAGCGCGCCCTTTCGATTGCTTGTTACCCTCAGGTATCTCATACACTTTCAGCCAATAGAGCCGTCCCATCTCGGTAAAGAACATCATCGTGGAGTGCATCGACGCTTGGTGCACGTACTCGATGAAGTCTTGGTCGCGCGAGGCGGAGGCTTTCGAGCCGATGCCGCCACGGGTCTGCGAGCGGAACTCGCTCAGCGGCGTGCGCTTGATATAGCCAAGGTGCGATATGGTGATGACCATATCGTCATCTGCGTACATATCTTCGGGGTTGAACTCCGTCGCCATCTTCACAATCTGCGTGCGACGCTCGTCGGCGTATTTCTCCTTAATCTCCAACAACTCGTCCTTGATAACATCGTAGCGCATGGTCTCGCTGTTGAGCAGGTCGTTGAGGTGGGCAATCAGTTTCTCCAACTCGGCGTACTCGGCTTTCAACTCGTCGATACGCAAGCCCGTCAGTTGGCTCAGACGCATATCCACGATGGCTTTCGATTGCAGGTTGTCGAGGTTGAAGCGTGCCTCAAGGTTCGCCTGCGCGTCCGCCGGCGTGCGGCTGGCGCGGATGATACGCACTACTTCATCGATGTGGTCCACCGCGATTATCAAGCCCTCCAAGATATGCGCACGCTCTTGTGCTTTCTTCAACTCGTAGCGGGTGCGGCGCGTTACGACATCCATGCGGTGCTCAATGAATGCGCCTACCAACTGCTTGAGATTCAGCAACATCGGACGACCTTTCACCAGTGCAATGCTGTTCACCGCGAACGATGACTGCAAAGCGGTGAACTTATACAGTTTATTGAGCACCACCTGCGCATTCGCGTCGCGCTTCACGTCAATCACGATGCGGATATCGCGCTTCGACTGGTCGCTGATGTCGGCAATACCTTCTATCTTCTTGTCGCTGACCAATTCGGCGATGTTCTTCACCAAGTCGCTCTTCACAATGCCGTAAGGCAACTCCGTGATGAT
>JAEDGZ010000025.1 GCA_016297215.1 Paludibacteraceae bacterium
TGATTAGTTAGTGATTAGTTAGTGATTAGTTAGTGATTAGTTAGTGATTAGTTAGCGATTAGTTAGTGATTAGTTAGTGATTAGTTAGTGATTACCGAGACTATCCGCTAATAATCTTATATCGAACTCACGTTAAATATGGAAGGTAATTGTCCATTTTTTGCATAACTATCCTGACTTCCCGCCATGACTAACAGCAGATTTTATCGTAACATTATCGTAACATAGTAACATAACCAAGTCTGTGTCGTGGTTTCAACCTGCCATAGACAATTGTCCAAAACACGTATATACCATTCTCATCTCCCGCCTATCGCCTACCCCGAACACCGCCCAACGATGCCCAACCAATTAAGAATATGATGTATTAGTCTGCTTGTTTATTGTCATTCTATGCCATAGGACGAGTATTATTATCGAAAAAAAGCAAAAATTCTTGCTCCTTTCAATAATTTTCAGTAACTTTGCGCACTTTTCTATGCGATACGCTGCATACATAGTGTACAATGGTAGATGTGTGGCACTCGCAAGGCTAAGTGTAGAAAACAAATAATTATGAATTATGATACCTACATTTGAGAAATTCCTTTATCCTTTCTTACTATCCTTAAAAGACAAGGATATTAACAAAAAGCAGATGGTGGAAGAAATAAAAAAATACTTCCAATTGACGGACGAAGATATGAGTGTCAGAACAAAAAGCGGCACAACCACTCAAGTCTTTGATCGAGTTAGTTGGTCGCTTCAATACCTTCGGCGTGCTCTTTTTGTAGAAATCAAAGATGGTAAGTATCATATTACAGAGCGTGGTTTAGAATTTTTGAAGTTACATGATAGTCTTAGCATTTCAGACCTTCTTGCCTATAAGGAATTTGCCGAATATAGTAATCGAAAGAAATCTAAGATAGCCGAAAAACAAACAATCCAAGAAGCATCAAGCACCCAAGAACAGACTCCAACAGAACAATTAGAACAAGCATATGAGAGCATTGAGAAAGATTTGGCAGCAGACCTACTTGATAAGGTTCTGCATCAATCCCCTGCTTTCTTTGAACGCTTGGTGGTTGATCTTTTGGTGAAGATGCGATATGGTGGTTCATTTGAAAACTCTGCACAAGTAACCCAATATACCAATGATAATGGAATTGATGGTATCATTTACGAAGATAAACTTGGCTTAGATAAGATATATATACAAGCTAAACGTTGGGAGAATCTGGTAAGTCGTCCGAAAATCCAAGAATTTGCAGGTGCACTTGTAGGACAAAATGCAAGTAAAGGTGTGTTTATTACGACTTCTACATATAGCAAAGAGGCTCGTCAATATGTTCAAGGTATTCAGCAAAAGATTGTCTTGATAGATGGTCAGGAACTATCTAAGTATATGATTGAGTACAATGTGGGGGTAAGTGTGAAGAAGATGTATGAAGTAAAGCGAATTGACAACGACTATTTTGAGGAGTAAAGATGAACCAATAAATTATATCTTAGTGGTGAGCAAATTGTAAGTTTATGCGAAAGTGTAGGCATAGTTAGACAGGATTATTTGTCCAGATAAATACCAAATTACCATGAACAACTGTAAACATTTCGATTTTGACAATTTCGGTAACGGTATCTGCCTTTTGGGCGGAACGTGTGATAACCCCGCCAACTGCCGAATGAAAGAACCTATAGATTTAACAATTTGACAATTTACAATCTCACAATTGCCATGCGGTACATAATTGTAAAATTGTAAATTGTCAACTTGCTTACAGCATCAGCAGCACCCCGCCGGAGATGAGTAGCGAGCCGATGAGTACGCGCAAGGTAACTTTCTCATGTAGGAAGATAAACGCCAAAAGGATAGTGAAGACGATGCTTAGTTTGTCGATGGGCGCAACGCGCGACACATCGCCCAGCTGCAATGCCTTGAAATAGAACAGCCAACTCAGCCCCGTGGAGATGCCCGATAAGATAAGGAAGAGCCAAGTGTGCCACGTGATAGTGGTGATGCCTTCCGCCTTATGACCGAAGAGGACTATGCCCCATGTGAGCAAGAGAATGATGGTCGTGCGGATAGCAGTGGCCAAATCTGAATTGACACCCTGTATCCCCACTTTAGCAAAGATAGAAGTTAACGCGGCAAACAGTGCCGACAAAATTGCATATAAACGCCACATATTTTTTAATTAAGAATTAAGAGGGCGCATGCTTTTTAATTTTTATACCAATTCCGCAATGAAGTAGTAGGTCATCAGCCCGCAACAGATTAGTTTGAGTATCGTACCGGTCATCAGTCCGACAAACGAACCCCAACCCGCCTTCAATGCAAGGCGGGTATTTTTTCCGTCTATCAGTTCAAAGACCACTGCTCCGAGGAAGGGTCCCAGCACGATGCCCCACGGTCCGAAGAAAAGCCCCACGAGCAGTCCTATTGTGCTGCCCCAAACGCCCATCTTCGACCCTCCGAATTTCTTCGTCCCCCATATCGGTACCACCGAATCAAGTACCTGCACCACGATGGTTACCACCGCCCAGATGACGAGGAACTGCCACGAGAACTGCACCTTGTCGGTGGCATGGAGGAGCAGAAGCCCGCAGTATGCCAACGGTACCCCGGGGAGCACGGGCAGCACACAGCCGAGAATACCGACCAAAAGGCAAATAGCACCTAAGATAATGAGGAAAGTGTCCATAATTTCATGTTGGTCATTGCATGTTATCATTTCATGTTGATCATTGCATGTATGTTATTTCATGTTAAACGCGAAGCGAACAACACGAAGTGATTAACAGGAACTGACCAACGCGAAGCGAACAACACAAAGTGATTATTAGTATGATTGCAGGTTGTTGAGTTCGTTGTAGGTCTCCAATGCTTTGCGCAGGACGAGCATCGCGCGACCGAGGTCTTCCTTGCAGAGGATATATGCCATGCGCACTTGCTTCTTCCCCTCCTCGGGGTTGGTGTAGAAACCACTGCCGGGCGCCATCATCACCGTCTGCCCTTCGTACTGGAAATCGGTCAAGCACCACTCGCAGAACTTATCCGTATCGTCCACCGGCAGTTGCACCATCGTGTAGAACGCACCCATGGGCGTGGGGGCGAAGACCCCGGGGATTTGGTTGAGTTGGTCGATGAGGTAGTTGCGGCGGGAAAGGTACTCGTCGTAGACCTCCTCCATGTACTCCTGCGGGGTGGTGAGCGAGGCTTCGGCGATGACTTGACCTATCAACGGGGGCGAGAGACGCGCCTGACAGAACTTCATCACGGCGTTGTGCACCTCTTTGTTCTTGGTGATGAGCGCACCGATGCGGATGCCGCACTCCGAATAGCGCTTGCTGACGGAGTCGATGAGGATGACGTTGTTCTCTATGCCCTCTAAGTGGCAAGCGGAGATATAGGGGCGCTTGGTGTAGATGAACTCGCGATAGACCTCATCGGAGAGGAGGTAGAGGTCGTATTTCTTCACGAGGTCGCGTATCTGCATCATCTCTTTCTTGGAATAGAGGTAGCCGGTGGGGTTGTTGGGGTTGCAGATGAGTATCGCGCGCGTCTTGTCGGTAATCTGCTTCTCAAATTCCTCCACAGGTGGCAGTTTGAAGCCGTCCTCGATATGGGTTTTCACCGACTTGACCACGGCTCCGCAAGAGATAGCAAACGCCATGTAGTTGGCATAACTCGGGTCGGTTACTATAATCTCGTCCCCCGGGTTCAGGCACGCCATGTAAGCGAACATGATTGCCTCGGAGCCGCCGGTAGTAATGATGATTTCATCGGGGGAGATGTCTATCCCATACTCGGCATAATAGCCCACCATCTTAGTGCGAAGGGATTGTATTCCCTGTGATGGAGAGTATTCGAGCACATCTTTGTGGAATCTCTGCAATGCTTCTTGAGCGCAGGCAGGGGTCTTGATGTCGGGCTGACCGATATTCAGGTGATAGATATGTACACCGTTGCGGCGTGCTGCATCGGCGTACTTTGCCAGTTTGCGGATAGGCGATTCCGGCATGTTCTGAGCGCGAAGGGAGATGTTCATAAGTTCTTGATTTTTAATTTGTAATTTGTAATTTTTTTAGCAGGCGGGGACGCCTGCGCACCCGGACGCCGCATGGCAATTTTCAAATTTTCGGAACTTGTCCCTACCTGTCGGGATTTTCACATTTACAAATTGATATGAGTTCTTTCGGTTGGTGCAGGAGGTAGTCGGGATGGGCGGCTGCCAGTTCATCGGGAGCCACAAAGCCCCATGTGCATGCCGCCACCGGCAACGAGGCATTGCGCGCCGTCTCGATATCCACAAGGCTGTCGCCGATATAGAGGGTAGGGGGCACATCGCTTGCATGCCCGTATATCGCCTGCTGAATGTCATACACAATCTGCGGATTGGGCTTTCGCTCCACGCCGGCTCGCTCGCCGAATACCGCATCAAAAATGTCGGGGAAGAAATGCGCAACCACCTTGGCAGTGGCTTCCTGATACTTGTTGGATGCCACTGCCAACCGATGTCCCGCGGCTTTGAGGGCTTGCAGGGTCTCAGGAATACCTTCGTAGGGGCGAGTGAGGTCAAGGTTATGCGCGTTGTAGAACGGGATAAACTCCGCCCGCATACGCTGGATAAGGTCGTGCGTTTCGTTGCAAGAGGTCTTCGCCTCCGCGGGCAGCGCACGTTCTATCAGTTTGTTCACACCGTTTCCCACCAATCGAGGATATTCCTCAATGGGGTGCATGGGGTAGCCCAACGCTTGCAAAGCATGGTTGCACGCTGTTCCCAAGTCCGCTATGGTGTTCAGCAACGTGCCGTCTAAATCGAATATCAGTAGCATTTATTATTTTGTTAGTTTCACTACTAATGCACTCAATGGTGCAATGGTGATGTCCTTACGAGAGAGGTCTATCTCCTCGCCGCTGAGGATGGCTTTACCCTTGGCATTGTACTTGCTCAAGATCTCGGCATAGTGCGCGGTGGGAACGGTTCTTTCTTCCTCGCTCGCATTGACAAAGACGAACACAGCCTCGCTCTCGTTGTAGCGGAAGAAAGCGTATGTGTTGTCGCGTCCGAGGAAGTGCATGGTGCGACCACTATGAATCACGGGCTCACCCTTGCGCCATTGGAAGAGTCGGCTCTGGAAATCGAACATCTCCTGTTGCTCCGTCGTTACGTCTTTGCCTAACGGCAGGGGCATACGCAGCGTGGAGTGTCCCATAGAGCGGTCGGCAGAGCGCATCGCGTACTCATCGCCGGCGAACACCTGCGGAATACCGCGCATGGTGGCAAGCAGGACGTAGCCCAACTTCACGCGGCGCAAATCGTTGTCCTTCACAATGTCGGCAAAGCGGTCCATATCGTGGTTGCCGAGGAACATAAACAGTTTATTTACATCGGCATAGAGGTAGTCTTGCGCCACGGCATCGTACACGCGAGTCAGTCCTGCGCCCCACTCCTTGCCATCGTTCTCCAAAGCCTGACGAATGCTCTCCTCCACGGGGAAGTCCATCACGGTGGGCAGGTTGCTGTCGAAACCGTTGTAGTTCTTCACGCCTGATTGCCAGTAGGCTACAGCGCTCGCCGGACGCGTCCAGCACTCGCCTACGATGTTGATGTTCGGGTACTCCTCGCGGATGGCTTTCAGCCACAGGCTGCCCGGCACGGGCTCGATATACGGATACGTATCCACGCGCAGACCATCCAGGTTGGCGTACTCAATCCACCAGATAGCCCATTGCTGGAAGTACTTGAGCAGGTCGGGATTCTCCAGATTCATGTCGGGCATGGGCTTATCGAACCAGCCGCGGTTGCTCAACTGACGGTCGTATTCCGAGGCATTGATGTCGTAGTTGGCAGAGAAGACATTGCTGGTGTTGGTGAACTCGTCAAACTGGTTCACCCAATCGGGGTAGGGCAGGTCTTTCATCCACCAATGCGTGCCACCGCAGTGGTTGGGCACCATATCCATCAGCACTTTGATTCCCTTTTGGTGTGCCTGCTCCACCATGTCGCGGTACAACTCATTGGAGCCGTAGCGCGGGTCGATATGGTAGTAGTCGGAGCATGCGTAGCCGTGGTAACTCCATGCCGCCTCGTTGTCCTCCAAGAGTGGGGTAGGCCAGATGGCGGTGGCACCTAGTTTACTGATATGGTCAAACTGGCTGATGATACCCGCTATGTCGCCACCGAAGCGTCCGTGGATATTGCTCTTGTCGGTTTTCTCCGCCATCTGAGGGAGGTTGTTGTTGGTCTCGTCGCCGTCCACGAAGCGGTCGGACATGATGAGATAAACGACATCCGCAGAGGTGAACGATTGGCGCATGCGGCTGCCTTCGCGACGGGTGTTGATGGTGTACGTCCAACTGGCTTTTTTCTTGTTCTTGGTGAGGGTGATACGGTAGGTGCCTGCCTGCTTCACGTCCATATCCACAAAGAGATAGTTGGGACTCTCGGCGTTGTGTTGCGCCGTGGGGACGAGCCCCAAGCATTGTCCGCGCATCACTTTGTTGCCGACCACTTCCTGCACCGTTACTTGTGCGTCCGCCAAGTCCTCCCCTTGGAACAGCAGGGTGAGCGGCGTATTCATCTCCGTCCACCAGCACAGCGGCTCTACACGCTGAATAGCCGGTTTTGCATTCATTACCATACTCATGGCTAAAAGACTGATAATCAGTAAGAATTTGTTTTTCATACAATAGATTTGTTACTTGTTGTTGGTTAATTTATTTGTTGAATATTATGTGCAAAATATTTGTTGAAATAAGAAAGTTATTGTTGATTTTCGTACATATTGTTGCTTGTTTTTGTATATCATATTTCCCGCACTCTAACCGCATTGAGGGTGTTGTGTTCGGCTTTCAGTTGGCGGAACTTCTGCCAGAAGAGTTGCATCTCAGGGTTAGTCCCTTCAATAAACTCTTCGTTTCCCTGCATGTCTATGCGGTCGAAGACCATGCCGATGGTTATCTTGTGGGTATCCAATGCGGGCTGGTAGGTTCGTTCTTCCTTACCTTCCAAATACACCGCTCGCAGCAAGCCTGTCTCCTCCAGACGGCTGAGCAGTTGGAGCACCAATCGGACGGGCAGGTGTTGCTCGGAGGCGATCTCGCGCGCCGTCAGCGGGGCCTCATCTGCCTCAAAGCGGCGGATGATAAGGGAGAGCAGATAGAGCGTGATGCAGTCTTTGTAGCGGCGGGACATGCGTTCGAGGTCGTGCTCGTACTCAAACTGCTCGTTGTTCTGTATCGCAAACGACATCTGCGCACCGATAAGGATGAGCAGACACGTCCATTGCAGCCAAGTGAGTAGGATGGGGATAGTGGCGAAAGCACCATAGACAATGCTCGTGCGAGACAGAAAGACAATGACATACATTGATAGCATTTGCAAAAGCATGAAAAGTGTGCCCATCAGTACGCCAGGAATAAACCCGCTCCAAAAATGCACCTTCGTATTGGGAATGCTGATGTACATCCATGTGAATACAGCCCACATGATGGCAAACTGCAGGAAACGCACCAAACCTGTGCGGATAGTGCTGAAGAAGGGTAGAGTGTCGAGGGAGGATGCCATCGAGTTGATAAATAGGCTCAAACCCGACGACGCCACCATAAGGATAGGGACTAATACGAGAATAGCAATATAGGTAACTAACTGGTGAACGACGGAGCGTGATTGCTTCACGTCCCACACTTCGTTGAACGCCGACTCCACATTGCGGAAGAACGAATAGACCGCCCAAATCAGTATCAATAAGCCTACGCCGAGGAACACCCCTCCCTGCGCCGTTTCCAAGTATCTATCCACCATCTCCATAATGGTCGGCACAAGGTTGGTCTCGCCGAGGAAAGACTCATTGAGCAGATTCTCAATCACTTCCGATACGCCGAAACCCTTGGCGACGGCGACCACCATCGCCAAAATAGGGATAATGGAAAACACGAGCGAATAGGTCAAACTATTTGCTCTAACGTTCAGTTTATTGTCGGTGAAACCTCTTACGACCAGCACAATCGTCCGCAATGCCTGATAGCCCAATCGTTTGCTACGGCTACCAAACTCCGTGCTTGTTCTGCGCCACATTCCGTAGCGAAGGAAGTCAATAATATCTCGGAATTTACGTCTGATGGCGGTCGGCGATTATATTCGTTTGAAAAACAATAGCAAGTCTATAAGCCGGGTTCTGTACCTTCTCAGGCGTTCATCATTAATCTCGAGGTCAGCATTGCTGCTGCCTTCTCTCGCTTCCTACCCTCCGACTTGCGCGAGCAACGCTCAGACGTCGGTTTACATGGAATTGCTGCCCATAGTATGCTCGTTTCACATCTCTCGTCTCTGTAGCAGTGACCAAACATTGCTGCCTGACGGCGGTTAACCGCTATGGTGCTCTGTGCAGCCCGGACTTTCCTCGGCGCTTGGGATTAAAACACGTATGCTTTTCTTCCGAAAGCCCCGCGATGAACCGACTTGCTATTGTTGCTATACAATAATAGCCCTTGCGGGCTATCAAATTGTTGGAGCGGCATAAGGGAGTCGAACCCTCCTCCTAAGCTTGGGAAGCTCATGCACTACCGATGTGCTAATGCCGCAGTACTGAATTGCGCTGCAAAGGTACAACTTTTTTTTTATATATGCAAATTATTGCACAATTTTTTTTAGTAAATTTCTACCATCTCGCGTTTCACGCGGCGGGTGATTTGATCTTTCTGCAAAGCTTCCACGCCTTCTGTCTGAACGGCGGTTACGCGCTGGGTGGCGAGGGCTTTGATGGGTATCTCCATCTGGCGGCTGCCCATGATGGTCGCATCGCAGTCCATGTTCTTTTCCAAGATATAGATGTGCCCCTTTCGCCACTGGTAGATGGTGTTGAAATCAATGTGCGCATTCATCTTGCGCAGGCGGAAACGCTCTATCTGTTGGTCGCTCATGTTAAAGATATTCAGTATGCGCAACATGTCTGCGTCCAGTTTCTTGCCGAAAGGTACGTTCACATAGAAGTCGCTGTGCTCGGAGAAACGGCGCACGGAGAGCGTCTCGGAGTCAAGGATGTAATGGCGCGTGATGGCGTATTTCACGATGCCGATGTAGTTCTTCTTCTCCACGTGGGTGAGCACGGTCTCGCCTTCGTTCTCGTTGCTGACCGTCCAGTTGCGGATGTCGTCCACAAAATGCTCGAAGTCGTACTTGATATTGCCCATGTCGAACAACATACGGTGTACCACCACGCCCGAGTCCACACTGTTGGCAGCGTCACGCATTCGCGGGTCGTATTTCTCTAATGTTCGTGTGGCAAAAACTGTATCTACACGCCGCCGAATAGCGGGGTCGAAGAAGCGTTTGCAGTATTCTCCTGCGAACTGCACAGAGTCTTTGTTGTTGGAGCGTGCCTCAGGTAACACTACGATGGAGGCTATCATCTGTTCCATGCCCCATGCCTCGCCTTCGGAGTCCAAACGGGCGTCGCTCACCACGTGGTACTTGCTCGGCTCATCGCTGAAGTCTTCCTGCATGCGGACATACACCTGATGGAGCAGTGCCGCCATCTGCTTGCGTTTGTTCTTCTGTTTGTTGGCTTTGGCTGCCACCACGGTTTCTTCCAGCGCGATGGGTTGCTCGTGAAGGACTACTACCGCCGAATCGCTCGGCGTGAACACACCGAGAGGCAACACTTGCTTCTCATAGCCGATGAAAGAAACCACTACGGTACTCGTTTCGGGCAGGTCTGTACTAAAATGGAAAAAACCTTGGTCGTTCGTCGCAGCACCCGCTATCGGGTCCTCTTCGGGATAGACGGTGGCATAACCGATACCTTTGCCGTCTATATCCACCACGCGCCCTTGATAATCCGCTGCGTATGCCATTCCGGCAAATAGCAGCAAAACAAATAATCCGACTTCCTTTTTCATTGTTAAAGTTTATTTTATTCTACGATTCCTAGAATATCTAGGATTTCAAGATTATCTAGGATTTCTATTTCCTCTCGCCTCACAGATACGGGTTATAATCTTTCTCGTGTCCGATGGTGGTGGAGTATCCGTGTCCGGGATAAACCACCGTATCATCCGGCAGGCAGGTCAGTTTCTTCAACGACTGAATCAGCATCCCCATATTGCCGCCGGGCAGGTCGGTGCGCCCGATAGACTCTTGGAAGAGGGTATCGCCTGTGAATAGCCACTTCTCCGCCGGCAGATGGTAGCATACCGAATCCTCCTTATGCCCGGGGGTGCGGAGCACTTGGAAGTGCATGTCCGCAATGTCCAGCGCCCCCTCAGTCGGATAGATAATCGGACTTATCCCATACGCCTGCTTTACAAAATCTATGCCACATACGTGGTCGGTGTGCGTATGGGTGATAAGCAATGCAACGGGGATAAGTTTTTCCGAACTTAGGAACGTTCTTAGCCGTTCCTCTTCCCGCTCGCCGTACATGCCGGCATCTATCAGGACACATTCCCGCTGTCCGTCCTTCCACAGCACATAGGTGCATTCCCGATAAGGATTGAAATAAAAAGTCTTGAGTTGTATCATAATGGCAGGTAAATCACCCGTTTGGTCTGAAACCATTCGCCTTGGAAAAGCGTGCTTATCTCGGTTACTTCTGCGCGTTTCTGGAACGGACGCAATTCGTCTCTCAGGTCGCCGCCTTTCAGCACAACCAACCCGTTGGGCACTGCGTTGCGCTGTTTGTTGCTCACGTTTTTCTGCACCAACCGCACAAGGTCGGGTAGGGGCATCACTGCGCGGCTAACCACGAAGTCGAATTTCCGTTTCTCCTCCTCCGCACGCTCTTGGATACACTCCACGTTCGTCAACGCCAACGACTTGGCTACTTCCTGTGCCACTTTTATCTTCTTGCCGATGGAGTCTATCAGCGTGAAACGGCACTCAGGAAACAGTATCGCTAGCGGAATCCCGGGAAAACCGCCGCCCGTGCCTACATCCAGTATCTCCGTATGGGGCTGGAAAGGCAGCACCTGGGCGATGGCGAGCGAGTGGAGCACATGGTGCTCATAGAGGTTGTCGATATCCTTGCGGGAAATGACATTTATCTTGCTGTTCCAATCGCGATATAGTACATCAAGAGCAGCAAACTGCTGCTCTTGAGTGTCGGTTAATTGAAAATAATCGGAGATAATCATTGTTAATCTAAGATTATCGTTTAGTCAGCTAAGTTGGTGAACACGTTCTGCACATCCTCATCCTCCTCAATACGGTCAATGAGTTTTTGCACCGATTCACGTTGTTCATCGGTCAGTTTCTTGGTGTCGTTCGGTATGCGGACAAACTCGCAACTCTGCACCTCGAAACCGTTGTCTTCCAGATACTTCTGCATGTTGATGGCTTCGTTGAAGTCCGAGTAGATGACGATGGTGTTCTCCTCTTCGTCCACGCCTAACTCCTCTACGCCGAAGTCTATGAGTTCCAGTTCCAGTTCGTCCAAATCCACGCCCTCTTTCATGCCGATGGTGAAGCAAGCCTTGCGGTCAAAGAGGAACTGTAGCGAACCTTGTGTGCCGAGCGTGCCGCCATGCTTGGTGAAGTAAGAACGGATGTTGGCAACGGTACGCATGTTGTTGTCGGTGGCTGTCTCCACGAAGATGGCGATGCCATGCGGACCATATCCTTCGTAGTTAATCTCTTTGTAGCCTTCCGAAGACTTGTCGGTCGCTTTCTTGATGGCGCGGTCGATGTTCTCTTTCGGCATGTTTTCCTTCTTACATTGCTGAATCAATGTACGGAGACGGGGGTTGGAATCTGGGTCGGGTCCGCCGTCGCGGGCTGCTATAGTAATTTCTTTACCGAGTTTGGTGAATGTACGGGCCATATGACCCCAGCGTTTTAGTTTGGTCGCTTTGCGATATTCAAATGCGCGTCCCATAATATGTACCTTGTATTTTTAGTTAATAATTTTATTGTAGTTGCATGGTGTCTTTTGCCACCGATTCTGCGGGTAATTGGCTTGCCTTAATGCTATCTTCCATTTGACGCAGGAGGGTAGTGTCAGCATGTTCCAATACGGTCTCTACAGTTACCTCCTCAAAGGTGATATTAAACTCCACACGGCGGTTCTGCTCGCGTCCGGCTTTCGTCTTATTGTCTGCTATCGGCATCTCATCTCCGTAGCCTTTTGCGGTCATGCGCTCTGCCGGAACGCCCTTACCAATAAGATAATTCATCACGGCGTTAGCGCGCTTCTCACTCAACTCCTTATTAAGTTTCGCTTTACCTACATTATCGGTATGTCCTTGTACCTCTATGATAAAGTCAGAATTATCAATAAAGGTTTGTGCGATTTGGTCAAGCAGCGGATATGATTTCTTTTTGATGGTTGCTTTGCCATTATCAAAAGCAATACCCTTCATGGCTTTCTGTAGCAGTGTACGCACTTCGCGTTTTACTTCAGGACAACCCTTATTGACAGCAGGTCCTACTGTAGTCGGACATTTGTCTTCCCAATCAGGTACACCATCTCCGTCTGTATCCAGTTCGCAACCATTTGCATCAATGAAACCTCGTGCTTCTATCGGTGTGTTGGGGCATAGATCACGCCAGTCTGGCACACTATCACCGTCGCTATCCAACTCACAACCCTTTTCGTCCACTAATCCGATGGCTTCTGCAGGTGTGTTCGGGCATTCATCTATGTAGTCTGGTACACCGTCACCGTCAGTGTCCAACAAGCACCCGTGTTCATCAATGAATCCTTTGGCTTCCAGCGGCGTTCCTGGGCAGTCATCGCGCCAATCAGGCACGCCGTCGCCGTCGGTATCTAATTCACAACCCTTCTCATCCACGAGTCCCAACGCTTCTTTCGGCGTGTTCGGACACTCGTCTTCATAATCAGGTACACCATCGCCATCGCTGTCAATTGGACAACCAACGCTGTCTATCAAGCCGTATGCCTTCTCTGAGGTGAACGGACAGTTATCCAAGTAGTCGGGAATACCATCACCATCGCTGTCTAACGGGCAACCCAAGGCATCAACTTTCACGTTCTTTGGCGTATTCGGGCACATATCAAACTGGTCTAACACGCCATCTTTGTCTTTATCTTTCTTATGATTGGTTCCCCATACGATGCTGAAGCCCAATGCGGCATTGACACCTTTCATATGATAGGGGATAGGAATAGATTTTGTATAAACAGTAGGGATGTAATCCAGCGCAAGTGTCAAGTTAACACCATCGTAGGGCATAAAACTCAAGCCCGCGCCTATACTGCTATAGTGCCCGTTATCCACAAGAGAGTAGGAGAGGGCTAAGTTGAACCAGTTGCACGGACGCAATGCCGCACCGATGGTAACCTCTTCATATAGTTTGCGGTTGTACAAACGTGTGCGGGATAATATGCCTACGCCTATCCGGTTATCCCAGAAGTTGGCATCCACACCCACGTTCAGTTTCATGCTCACCATATTGGTAAAACCGCCTTTCTTACTACCTACTCGAGCAGCATCCAGCAGCCCCGCAGCATTGTTCATCACATCGCTTAATAGGCTGTCTGTGCTGAACACACCATCTACTACATAATCCCCATAATCAAAATCTCCCACGCCTACAAAGGTGGTATCCATGCTGGCAGACATCTTCGCACTGGTCTTCTTGCCCCAACTGATGAAACCTAAGTCATTGACGGCAGCAGTAATCTGCACTTGTTCAATAGGTTTATAAGTAAAACCGATATCTATCGCACCGCCAAATCCGGCAGGCTTTAGGAAAGCGCCTATTGTGGACATCCAATCACCATCGCCGATGGGCAAAAGGGTACTCATATCTGTTGAAATAATATCTTGTATGGTCGCACCGTCGGGAATAGCAGACATATTTATTGGACCAGCTACTTCCAAGTCCATATTTCCATTAAAATGCCACTCGTCAATTGATGCATTCAGGTCCAATGTGTTTGCATTGAGTCGAGCATGAGCCGTTCCCATCAAAAACTTCAGTTTTCCGCCCACTGTCCACTCATCATTTATTTTGTGAGAATAGCCGAAGGCCAACTCCGTGTAAACATTCACATTCGTCCCAAAACCACCTAAATTGAAGTAGTTATTACCTCCGGTTATGTCTTCCATACCTCCCCCAAGCGTGAAGTTAAAGAAATCGCGAGGAATACTTCCGCCCATATCAAGATGCTCCGTTATACCAAATGTGAAATAACCTTTCTCCTTCAAACGGAATCCAAAGCCCAAAATGTCCATCGTTGCCTCGCCGTTTATAAGTGTGCTCTTACGGATCCGTTTGAGGAAAGCATCCCTGTTGGCATCGGGGTGTAATACTGTGATGGTTGAGTTCGGATTATTGGGATTTACAAAGATAAAATCGCTCACCGAGAACGAGTTATTACCAAACCAAAAACTTGTATATCCAAGCGGGGTGAAGTTGATATATCCATTGCTAACGGGTTGGAATGCGGGGTTCACCAAATGCCGCATTGGAGCATTCTCTAAAAAATATAAAGTATTGACCTGCTGCGCATAAACAACTGGAGCCACTACAAGGAGGACCACTGCCAAGATACTACGAATTTGCTTTTTCATAATGTTAATCCTCCTGTCTTTTAGTTGTTAGTAAAATTAAAGACCGCTCCTAATTTCGCTCCGATTCCTATCTGCAGTTTCAAGCGGGAATCGTCTGTTATGCGTATTTTGAAATTCTCATCGCTCTCAAAAGCACTATGTAGCGACTTATCATCCACTATCACCATATACGATAAAGCCTTCAACTCGTCAATCTTCTCTAACTTATCTTTGCTTATGCTTATCGCATCATCCATAGTACCGGGCTGGCTGATAATCATTTCGCCTTCTGCACCGATTGAATACTCGGGGGCTTTTATAAATAGTGTGTCGTTTTGAGTCAGGCGGAGCGGCTCCCCTGTTCGATCATCTATGATAACATGACCGTTTGAGTCAAGGCAGCAAAGCACCATACGCACATCCAGCGGCAACCTGTTTTCGATTTTCATCTGAACATACAAGTCGCTCTGCTTTATGCTATCCACTATGCTTATCGAATCCATCAATCCTGCTATATTCAGATTGATATTCTCCAATGTATCACTGTAAGCCACATACAACCCCTCATTGAAAATGAACGGCACATCCATGTCTATGTTCATGTTTAGTTTGGTGGTCGGGGTCAAACGAGTTTGTTCTGTCAGTGTCTTATCGAAATCGATATACCATTTCCACGACATCACATCAGGAGTCCCTGCAAATAATTGATCCACACGCCCATGCTCCGGCTCTTTGTTGAAGACTATATCCAATACGATTGAATCGCCAATGGTTGACGGATTTTGATCCATCCATACATTATCACGAACTGCTTCTACTGCATCGCGTGGATACATATAAGAATGCTCACGACTATCGCCAAATTCAGCGTATTGTATCTTACCATCACGAGAAGTTACAAACAAGTAGTCGCCATTGAATACCAGCGGACCGGCCAACTCGTGTGTAACATGAATGTTGATTAACGGTTCGGCAACGGGCAGACAAATGTCTTTCATCGTACTCCAATTCCCGAATATACTATCCATAGATATTGACCCCTCATCACGCATCTTGTTCGAACTCTCGAACATACCCCAAATAGCGGTATATTCTATAAATTGTACATTCATGCCGAATATTACTGCCATATCACTTACAATAGGTTGTGGAGGCGCATTTTTAGGGACCGTTAAGTATATCTCCACATCCATAGAGGAACCATTAACCACATTCGTGTTCGAACAAGGTTTCGTATGGTCTTTCACAAGGTCCAAACTAAAATCTTTGAGTACGATGGGCATTGTCATTCCATAACCTATATTCCCGCCGCTGGTAGCTTTATCATACAATTTCTGCCGATTGCCGCTCTTAGCAACATACTCTTTGCCTAACACCAACACAACTGAATCTACCCATTCAAAAGGAGTACTTTGGTTCTTTCTCTGCAAATAACCTTCAAAATTTGCCTCTACAATGTAAGCACTATCGATTCGTTCTGAAGACAATTCATCGTTAATACCATCGTATGTCATGCTCATCGTCGTCGGAATCATCAATGAGAAATCCCTATACGGCAAGCCACACACATAGCCTGTCGGTAGGTCTATACCGGGATAAGCTGCGCGCAGACGATCCATCTGAGCATTCAGAGAATCATACAAATATACTGTCTGCTCAGCATTGGAGATGTATTGTGTGAAATCTACCGCGTGGAAATCTTCATTCCTGTCGTAATCATAATGAAGACACAGCACACCGTCATTCCTGAAATATAGCATATCAGGGCTGCTTGCACCTAATACATCCGCCAATGATACACTCATCGAGCCTATAGGCAACGCCAGTCCCAATTCTACTTCCGAAGTCGTATCAATGTTGTTCATATCAACATCTGCGCGACAACCGAGCAACAGCAACGGTAGCGCAACCATACTTAGCAGAGCACCTAAATAGGAGTTCCTGCCCACCAATCGTTTTGTATCCATATTGCTTAATAAGTTTTCCATTTGCGATGAATATATTTATGCCCATTACAGCCCGCAAAATTACAACTTTTTTTTGAATTGCGCAAATAATTCTATAAAAAACTTGCAAATTGTCTGCTTTTCAATAGGAATTGAACATCAAACTCCTATAACAAGACATAGAACAACAAACCCCATCCTTGTTATTATATAAATAGCAATATGCAAGCAAAATTATACGTTTTATAGCAAAAAGTCAGAATGGTGATTAGGCTGTCAAAGTAAAGTTTTGATAAGGGTTAAGTAAGGGTCTAATAAGGGTCTAAATTCATTTTGCTTATAAACTATAAAATAACAAAAAGTAACAATAAAGCCAATAACAATATCATTCTGTTCGTAAAATACTGGGGATGCATACGAACTCCCCCGCCGTTATCAAGGAGGTGCGGTCTCCAGGCCGCACCATAGAACACACTGGGGACGCGGCATCCGGGTGCGCAGGCGTCCCCGCCTGCTTTCAAGGTGGGGTGCTCTCCGCGCTCAAGGCGCGAGCCTTGGCTGAATATACTTTGCAACCCTCACCCGCTAAACCCGATACACGAAACCCGAACCACGCTCCTCCCAACTTGCCTATTTACCATTGAAATTGTAAAAAAATCCTTAAAAACTTGCAAGTCTCAAAAAAAAGTAGTACCTTTGCAGCCCCATATAGAAAAACAAGAACAAGGACCAACGCGAGTCTGATGATTTTAGTAAAGGTAATTACGAGTTGACCCACATTCGGTAGCCCCGAAGGGGCGACATAACTCTATATTAAATCGCGGGGTCAATATGTACATCATTACCAAAATTAATGAATAATTACACGGAAATTATACGTTAAAAAACATAACAACAACAAACAATGGACAACAAAAAACGAGTTTACACCTTCGGAAACGGAAAGGCTGAAGGTAATGCCCAGATGCGTGAAGTGCTGGGCGGAAAGGGCGCTAACTGCGCCGAGATGAACTTGGTAGGTGTGCCCGTTCCTCCGGGATTCACCATCACGACCGACACCTGCAACGAGTACTATCAGGTTGGTCAGGAGAAGATTATGGAACTCCTGAACGATGAGGTGCTGGCTGCCGTAAAGCATGTAGAGGACTTGATGAACTGCAAGTTCGGCGATCCCGCCAACCCGCTGCTTGTCAGCGTGCGCTCGGGTGCGCGTGCTTCTATGCCCGGTATGATGGATACCATCCTCAACCTCGGTCTGAACGACACCGTGGCAGAGGGGATGACCAAGAAAACCAACAACCCCCACTTCGTTTATGACTCCTACCGCCGCTTCGTACAGATGTACGGCGACGTGGTGCTCGGCATGAAGCCCGTCAACAAAGAGGACATCGACCCCTTCGAGGCTATCATCGAGGAGGTGAAGGAGATTCGCGGTATCAAGTTGGATAAGGACTTGAACGTGGATGAGTTGAAACTCCTTGTAGCTCGTTTCAAGACGGCTATCAAAGAGCAGACTGGCAAGGACTTCCCCACCGACCCGATGGAGCAACTCTGGGGCGCTATCTGCGCTGTGTTCCGCAGTTGGATGAACGAGCGCGCTATCCTCTATCGTAAGATGGAAGGCATACCTGACGAATGGGGTACCGCCGTTTCGGTGATGGCGATGGTATTCGGCAACATGGGCGAGACTTCGGCTACGGGCGTTTGCTTCAGCCGTGATGCCGCTACCGGCGAGAACATCTTCAACGGTGAGTACCTTGTGAATGCACAAGGTGAGGACGTGGTGGCAGGTATCCGCACCCCGCAACAGATCACCCTTGAGGGCAGCCGCCGCTGGGCAGCACTCCAAGGTATCAGCGAGGAGGAGCGCGCAAGCAAGTATCCTTCCATGGAGGAGGCTATGCCTGAGCTGTACAAGGAACTCAACACCATACAACAGAAGTTGGAGGACCACTACCGCGACATGCAGGATATGGAGTTCACCGTACAAGAGGGCAAACTCTGGTTCTTGCAGACTCGTAACGGTAAGCGCACCGGTACCGCGATGGTGAAGATTGCGATGGATTTGGTACGCGAAGGCGTTATTAGCGAAAAAGAGGCTATCCTTCGCTGCGAACCGCAGAAACTCGATGAGTTGCTGCACCCCGTATTCGACAAGGCTGCATTGAAGAAAGCCAAAGTCATCACCCAAGGTCTGCCCGCCAGCCCGGGTGCCGCTTGTGGTCAGATTGTGTTCCACGCTGACGATGCACAAGAGTGGCACAAGGATGGTCATAAAGTAGTGATGGTTCGTATCGAGACCTCTCCCGAAGACTTGGCAGGTATGTCGGCTGCAGAGGGTATCTTGACCGCTCGCGGCGGTATGACCAGCCACGCTGCTGTGGTGGCTCGTGGTATGGGTAAGTGCTGCGTATCGGGTGCAGGTGCTATCATCGTGGACTACAAGGCTAAGACCCTCACCATCGAGGGCGTTACTTACCACGAGGGCGACTACATCTCGCTCAACGGCTCCACCGGTCAAGTATATGCAGGTGAGATTCCGACCCGCGCGGCTGAACTCTCCGGCGACTTCAAAGCCCTTATGGACCTCTGCGACAAATATACCCACTTGCAGGTTCGTACCAACGCCGACACGCCGCACGATGCACAGGTGGCTCGCGACTTCGGTGCAAAGGGTATCGGTCTGACTCGTACCGAGCACATGTTCTTCGAGGACAAGAAGATTGTCGCTATGCGTGAGATGATTCTTGCGAAGGACACCGAGGGACGTGAGAAAGCATTGGCTAAACTGCTGCCTTATCAGAAGGCTGACTTCAAGGGTATCTTGGAGGCTATGGACGGATTCCCCGTAAACATCCGTCTGCTCGACCCGCCGTTGCATGAGTTCGTTCCCCACGATTTGGCTGGTCAGCAGACCATGGCTGACGAGATGGGCGTATCGGTTGAGGAAATCCAACAGCGTGTGGCTTCCTTGGCAGAGAACAACCCGATGTTGGGTCACCGCGGTTGCCGTCTGGGTATCACCTTCCCTGAAATCACGGCTATGCAGACCCGCGCTATCCTCTCCGCTGCTTGCGAACTCAAGAAAGAAGGCAAGAACCCGATGCCCGAAATCATGGTGCCGCTGATTGGTATCCTCTACGAGTTCAAACAGCAGAAAGAGATTATCCAACGCGTTGCCAAAGAGGTATTCGCTGAGTATGGCGTTGAGGTAGAGTTTGAGATTGGTACGATGATTGAGATTCCTCGTGCAGCCTTGACCGCAGACCGCATCGCTACCGAGGCGCAGTACTTCTCCTTCGGTACCAACGACTTGACGCAGATGACCTTCGGCTACAGCCGCGACGATATCGCTTCCTTCCTGCCGGTTTATTTGGAGAAGAAGATTCTGCAAGTGGATCCGTTCCAGGTACTTGACCAAAATGGTGTAGGTCAACTCATCAAGATGGCGGTAGAGAAGGGTCGTGCCGTTCGTCCGGGATTGCGCACCGGTATCTGCGGTGAGCACGGTGGTGAGCCTTCGTCTGTGAAGTTCTGCGCCCGCGTGGGTATGAACTACGCTTCCTGCTCGCCTTTCCGCGTGCCTATCGCTCGCCTCGCCGCTGCCCAAGCCGCCGTAGAGGACGACAAGTAAGATTCAAACAAGAATCAAGTAAGAATTTACACAATTCTTATAATAAAAAAGAGGCTGTCTAACAAGTCAAGTTAGACAGTCTCTTTTTATGTCTAAAGGAGAAGCGTTTATTGTCTGCACCATGTTGTCCGGGTGCGCAGGCGTCCCCGCCTGCTTTCAAGGAGGTGCGGTCTCCAGGCCGCACCATTGAGAATGCCGGGCACGCGGGCGTTTTGGAACAAAACGAAGGGTTTTGCGGTGATTTGTGCCCCTTATAAGCCATTCACAAACAAAAAGAGGCTGCCTAACTTGAGTTGTTAGACAGCCTCTTCTTATAGCGTATCTTTATTGAAAGAAACTGAAATGCACACTCCCGTACACACGTTGCTCCACAAAATGCGGATGCGCCGAGAAATCATACCCTTTCCCGTGTTCCAAAACAAAATAGCCATCCTCCTTCAGCAACTGTTTCTCGAAGATGTAGTTCGGAAGCAAGGGCAGTTCTGCCAACGCGTATGGCGGATCAGCAAAGATAAAATCAAACCGCAACGCACAAGCATTCAGATACTTAAACACATCACTCCGCACCACGGTCAAGTTGTGGATGCCTAATTGCTTGCACGTCGAGATGATGAAGTTTTGTTGAGTATGTGCTAACTCTACTGCCGTTACGGAGCGTGCCCCGCGGCTCACAAACTCCAAACCGATACTTCCCGTGCCGGCAAACAAATCCAACATATCTGCCCCCTCAAAATCTATGCGATTGTTGAGCAGATTGAACAAACTCTCTTTCGCAAAATCCGTGGTCGGACGTGCGGTGATATTTTTAGGGGGCATCAATCGACGCCCCCTAAATTGTCCCGAGATAATTCTCATTTTATTCCCAGTTGCCCGCGTTGTTGTTCGGAGCATCTATGCTACCTACCTTCAATCCTGCATAATGCTCCAACTTTTGCTCCTTGTCTATCAGGTTCACCAACTCCTGTTGGTTCAGGTCGCCAAGATAGGTCTCGAATGGAGCGCGAGCCTCAAATAACGGTACGCGAATACCTTGACTCGTCGTATAGCCGTTGTTCACCTCCACCTCAAAGCGCTTACCGTCTGTATAAGGAATATAGATAATTTGGTCAATATTCTCTGCCGTCAGAGCACCCTTATAGAGCGTCTCAATCATATCCTTCTCTATCGTATCACGACGGAAACCGCTCAAACCATTGTTGATTACTTCTTTGTCGTTTGCCCAAACATAAGCATATAAAGCCTCTACACTCTCAAACTGTTGTTTCTTCATGGCTTTGGCTTTGGCTGCATCCATAATCTTCACGGCCTTATGCTCCGTCAAACCTGCCTCCAACTGCTTGTCCGTCAGGCTACCCTCTTTCAGCACCTCTTTCTTTGGAGTGGTCTTCAAGAATAGCACCAAACTGTCCAAATCTGCGGTGAAATGACCTTTCTCACGGTTGAACTCCACCTCAGCGGTACGAAGATAAATCAAGTTCTGAATGACTGCTACTTGGCGTGTCTCGCGAGTGTTCTCAAAAGAAATGGGAGTTACCACGCTCATCACGCTAAAATAGGCCATCACTACGGCTGCTATGCCGAGCAGACTGACCATAATAATTTTTGTTGCTTTCATTTGTTTGGTATAGTTTTTGATTATTATCGACCTAAATGGTTCGTGGGAAATACTTTTTTTCCCGAAAACCGCCGCAAAGTTACACTTTTTTTTTTATATATGCAAAAAAAATCGTAAATTTGCAGCGATTTTCGGAGATTATCACGAAGAAACGCTCCTTAACTAATACGAAAGCATAGTATGGAAGACAGCAATAAAATACTATTTGACATCCTCAACGAACGGTTAGACCTCCTTCGTCAGTTGGATAAAGAAGGCGACTCTGAACACCGGCGACATATCGCCAAAGAGACGCAGACGCTCCATGCACCCCTGGCACACCGTCTCGGTCTATACCAAATCAAGACCGAGATGGAAGACCTCGCGCTCAAATTCACGGACTATAAAACATACAAGTACATCGCTCACGCCCTCAATGCTAAGAAGTCCGAGCGAGATGCATATATTGCAAAGTTTATTGCACCTTTAGAGGAAAAACTGAAGCGAGAAGGATTTACTTTCACCATCAAAGGACGCCCCAAGTCCATTCATTCTATCTACCATAAAATGCAGGCGCAGAACTGCGACGTGGATAGAATATACGATTTATTCGCCATTCGCATCATCTTAGACTCCGCGCCGGAAAAAGAAAAGTCCGATTGCTGGCAGGTTTATTCGCTGATAACCGACATCTTCCAACCCAATCCCAAACGCTTGCGCGATTGGCTTTCCGTCCCCAAGGAAAACGGCTACGAGAGTCTCCATACCACGGTCCTCGGACCGGATGACCGCTGGGTCGAAGTGCAGATCCGCACCAAACGCATGGACGAAGTGGCGGAGAAGGGGGTGGCTGCGCACTGGGCATACAAAGGCGTAAAAGGAAATATCCTCGCTAACAAACAGTATGTCTATGTCTTCACACCTACCGGAGACCTCAAACGTCTCCCCGCAAATGCTACGGTGTTGGATTTTGCATACTCCATCCACAGCGATGTTGGAGACCACTGCGTAGGAGGAAAAATCCACAACCAAAATGTATCGATTAGACAACCGCTACACAATGGCGACCAAATAGAAATCCTTACCTCGCCCAACCAAAAGCCCAATGCCGATTGGCTCAATTTTGTGGTATCTTCCAAAGCGAAGAACAAAATCCGCCAATCGCTCAAAGAGATAGAATACAAGTTTGCTGCCGAGGGTAGGGAAATGCTGGAACGGCGATTCCACAATTGGAAGATTGACTACACTGAGGGCGACATCTCACGTCTGGCGAATAAACTCGGCTACAAGATGGTCAGCGACCTCTACCAGTCCATTGCGCAAGAGAAAGAGGATATTCTGCGCCTGCGCGATGTGTTTTTACAGTTAGATGCACCCGCCCCGATAAGACCGCTGCCTGCAAACTCGGAAGAGGACTCCAAGCACCAACCTGTCAGCAACGAAAATATGAAAGGGCTTGCGATAGAGGTAGATATGAATGTCAAGAATGTGGACTACAACCTCTCCAAGTGCTGTAACCCGCAGCCGGGAGACCCCATTTTCGGATTTATCAGCGTGACCAAAGGTATTCGCATTCATCGCTGCGACTGCCCCAACGCCGACAATATCCGAGAGCGCTATCCTTATCGCATGATTCCGGCCCGATGGGCACAAAAAAACAACAACAAGTAACCCCGCCCAAAAATATCAGAAACCTCCGATTTACTCAGATAACTCATAGAAAATTCCTAATTCCTAATTTCTAATTGACTAATTCCCCTTGGACTCCTCTTATCCTTCCATATTATTAGAAAATGCGGTCAATCAGGTCGCTTCGCTGCCGGGAATTGGCAGAAAAACGGCACTTCGACTCGTATTGCATCTGCTTCGTCAACCGCAAAACGAAGTAGATGCTTTCACATCCGCTATCGGTAGAATGAAGAAAGAAGTCCGCTATTGCCGCATTTGTCATAACATTTCCGACCAAGAGGTGTGTCCGATATGCCAATCACATAGGCGAGACCATCAGACGATATGTGTGGTGGAGAATGTGCAGGATGTGATGTCTATTGAGAATACCGGGCAGTTCGCGGGGGTGTATCATGTGTTGGGAGGCGTTATCTCGCCAATGGACGGTATAGGACCTAAGGAATTGGAGATCGACTCGCTGATAGAGCGTATCATTCCCGAACACATACAGGAAGTGATTCTCGCATTGCCCGCAACCATGGAGGGAGATACCACCAATTTCTACATCTACCGCCGCCTGCAAAATCTCTTGGAATGCAATAGCAACAATGCACCCATAGAACTGAAAATCAGTCAACTCGCTCGTGGAGTCGCCATAGGAAACGAATTGGAATATACCGACGAAATCACCCTCGGACGCTCCATCATAAACAGAACGCTCTTTAACGCATAATTAAAACACACCGCAGGATAATGGCTTCTGGGGACGCAGGCGTCCCCGCCTGCTGAAAGAAACACTTGGTACATAGGTAGCCATTGCAATAAATCCTAATTCGTAAATCGTAATTCGTAAATATCTTTATGGAACAAAAAATCGCAAAGCACCTAAATTGGTATTATTATGGCATGATGCTCTTAGCGGTGGCTGCCGCTACGCTCATGTATCTGCTCATCGTAAAGGCAGTTGTCTTGCCTATTGACCCTCTCTCTACGACCGGCAAAGGCTTCCAATATGTGATTATTTTCGATGCCTTGCTTACAATCCCCTTGGGCTTGTATGGTTTCAAGAGAGCATGCAATCGTATGCTCAAAGACCTATCTCCCGACAATCCGACGATGACCGAGGAGCACTATCGTAAGTATCAAACCTATGCCGCATGGCGCATCGTGTTGGTGTCTAATTCCATGGTGCTTGGCATTGTTGCATTTTATCTCTTGGGCTGCTACCAGTCTATGCTTTGGATTGCTGCGATTGGTGCTATCGGCTGGTATTTCACCAAACCCACTGCCCGTAAGATCCAGATAGAGCTGACCCCGCAAGCCAATCAAGAAAACTACTAATAAGGCTCGCTTTGTTTCTCTTAATTCCTAATTCCCAATTCCTAATTCCTAATTCCTAATTCCTAATTGAACAATATGGTTATCGCAGTTGATTTTGACGGAACGATCGTTACCCACGACTATCCTCGTATTGGCAAACCCATTCCTTTTGCCATCCATACCTTGCTGAAACTACAGCAAGAAGACCACCACCAACTCATTCTTTGGACAGTGCGCGAAGGCGACTTGCTCAAAGAAGCAGTCGATTATTGTGCATCCAAAGGATTGGAGTTTTATGCTGTGAACTCCAACTATCCCGAAGAGAACCCTGAATCCAGAGCCAATAGAAAAGTTACCGCAGACATCTATATTGACGACCGTAACTTGGGAGGACTGCCCGATTGGGGAGTTATCTACAATATGATTCATACCGGCAAGCACAACCAGCCGGTACCCACAGATAGTTTTAACCCTGATTCTGTACCCCAAAAGAAATCTTTCCTTTCGAAACTATTCGGCTAAGTTCATATCGAATATGTATGAGTATATGCATAAATTATCAATGCCCTCATAATTCCTAATTCCTCATTCCTAATTCCTATGCTCCGTTTGCGTAAGTTAGAACCCTCAGACCTTCCATTTCTCTACCAATGGGAGAATGATGCGCGTGCGTGGGCTGACTCGGATACGCATAATCCTTTGTCGCAGCATGACTTGCGCAATTATATCGACTTTTCCACAGGTGATATTTATCGAGACGGACAACTGCGTTTAATCATTGAAGACGATGGAGAAACATTGGGCTGCATAGACCTTTTTGATTTCGACCCACGCAATAGGAAAGCCGCTATCGGAATGTACATTGCCGAACAGGCGCGCGGAAAGGGAGTAGGGCAGAATGCAGTGCAACTGTTGGAGAAATATGCGTTTCACCACTTGAATCTACGATTGCTCTATGCTATTATTGCTACCAACAATCTTCCCTGCACTGCCATTTATCGCAATATGAACTATATCCCCGCTGCAACCCTACCGCATTGGACCTTAGAATCCGATGCCGTATTGTGGTTAAAAGCAGCACCATAATCGTTATTCTTGTGTTTTGTTCTGTTGTCATATTGAATTGGAACGGCGAGGCGATGCTTCGGCGGTACCTACCATCCGTGGTGGCGTTTACGCCTGCGGCGGAGGCGGAGATAGTGGTGGCGGACAACGGCTCCACGGATGGGTCTGTGGCGCTGTTGCGGCAGGAGTTCCCCTCCGTCCGAGTGCTGACACTGGATAAAAACTATGGGTTCGCGGAGGGCTACAACCGCGCGTTGCAGCAGGTGGAGAGCCGCTACACCGTCCTGCTCAATTCGGATGTGGCGGTTACGGAGGGTTGGCTCACGCCGCTCTTGACCTATATGGAGCGGCATGCGGAGGTGGCGGCGGTGCAGCCGAAGATTCTGTCGGACTTGCAGAAAGACCACTTCGAGCACGCGGGTGCTGCGGGAGGCTACTTGGACATGCTGGGTTATCCCTTCTGTCGCGGGCGTATCGTGGGCTATGCGGCGAAGGACGAAGGGCAGTTCGACACCGAGGCGGATGTGCTATGGACATCGGGCGCGTGCATGTGCGTGCGCACGAATCTATACAAGGAGGTCGGTGGCTTGGATGGCGATTTCTTCGCCCACATGGAGGAGATAGACCTCTGCTGGCGGCTGTGCTGCCGCGGGTACAGACTGGTCTGCCTGCCACAGTCGCACGTGTACCACTTGGGCGGCGGGGCGCTCCATTACGAGTCGCCGCGTAAGACCTATCTCAACTTCCGCAACAATCTGCTCATGCTCTATAAGAACCTGCCCGCATCGCGCCTTTGGTGGGTGATGGTGGCGCGTTGGGTGCTGGACTACGTGGCGGCACTGCAACTGCTCTTGACGGGCAAGCCGAAGTTGGCGTGGGCGGCGCTGCAAGCGCGCAGGGACTATCATCGGATGAAGCCGAGCATGCGCGCGAAACGCGAAGAAAACATGCGTATGGCGACCGTGCCATACCCCGCTACTATTTGCCGCAGGAGCGTTATTTGGGACTACTATATACGCCAAAAACGCCAATAAACTGGTCCATATATGTTTTTATTGGGGGTATGTTTTGAGAAATGGATTATTTTCTGTACCTTTGCACCCGAATTAAATTTTATAAACAATTATTAAACTGTTAGATTAGAGTATGAAGCATCACTATTTGCATTACCTGCAAGAGGTAATGAAACATCAGTGGGGTGATACGGCGGTGTCGGATTATGGGGAGAAGCAGGCGTACACCTTTGGGCAGATGGCGGAGGAAGTGGAGCGATTGCATGTGCTGTTTGAGAAGATTGGGATTAAGGCGGGCGACAAGATTGCGATTGCGAGTAGAAACTGTGCTAATTGGGTGGTAGCCTATTTGGCTATTGCTACGTATAAGGCAGTGGTTGTCAGTATTTTGCAGGACTTCAAGGCAGAGGATATCGCGCACCTGTTGCGCCATTCCGATGCGAAGTTGCTGTTTGTGGGTCCCTATGTATGGAAGGACCTGCAGCACCAAGACCTGTCGCAACTGACGGGTATCCTCTCGATGGAGGACTTTGCTTTCTTACGGGCGGAGGAGAACCTGACGATACCCACTTACGAGGAGGTGTCTGCCGTCTTCAAAGCCAAGTTCCCGAAAGGCATGCAGCCTGCTGATTTCCACTATGATATCGACCCGGAGGCGTTGGCGCTCATCAACTATACCAGTGGCTCAACAGGCTCGCCCAAAGGCGTGATGATTAGCGGCAAGTCGCTGTCGAACAACGTGGAGAACGGTTTGCATATCCTGCCCGTGGAACCCGGGCAGAGGGTGGTATCGATGCTGCCGCTGGCGCACATGTTCGGACAGTTGTCGGACTTCCTCTATCCGCTCTGTGCGGGCACGCATATCTACTATCTGACCAAGACGCCCACGCCCACGCTGGTGCTGAAAGCGATGTCGGATGTGCATCCGTACTTGGTGGCGGCGGTGCCCTTGGTGATTGAGAAAATCCACAAGAAGAAACTCGACCCGCTGTTGTCCAAACCTGTGATGAAGTTCTTCTGGTACACGCCTATCGTGATGAATATCATCCGCAACCACGTGAAGAACGCGCTCAACAAGGCGTTCGGCGGGCAGGTGCGCTATTTCCTCTGCGGCGGTGCGGCGATGAATCCGCTGGTGGAGAAATGTCTGCTGGATGTGCATTTCCCGCTGACCATCGGCTTCGGCATGACGGAGTGCGGACCGCTTATCTCGGGCAATCCGCCGAAGTACTTCAAGCGCCGCTCGTGCGGTGCGCCGGTGCCGAACATGGAGGCGAAGATAGACAATCCCGACCCGCAGACGGGCGAGGGCGAGATACTGGTGCGCGGCGAGAACGTGATGATGGGCTACTACAAGAACGAGGAAGCCACTCGCGCAGCCTTCACCGAAGACGGATGGATGCGCACGGGCGACCTCGGGTATATCGACAAACACCAGAATATCTATATCCGCGGGCGTATCAAGTCGATGATTCTCGGCGCGTCGGGGCAGAACATCTACCCCGAGGAGATAGAGGACAAACTGAACAACCAAGCCGGAGTAGGGGAGTCCATCGTGGTGGAGCGCGAGGGCAAACTGATTGGATTGGTCTTCCCCGATGAGGAGACCAGCAAGCGGATGTCGCTCGAGGAGTTGCAGGCGCTGATGAAGGAGAACTTACAGAAACTCAACAAACTTATCCCGGGCTATTCGCAAGTGGCTGACATCGAAATCAAGAGCGAGCCCTTCGAGAAGACCCCGAAGAAGAGTATCAAACGCTTCCTGTACAAGTAAACGTTCTATCGTAGTTTCCGTAGTTTTCGTAGAGTACGAAAAAGACTATACAAAAAAAAGTGGCGCAAGCCACTTTTTTGATTGAGGAGGGATGTTAATTGTTAATTCTTAATTGTTAATTGTTAATTGTTAATTATAAATCGTAAACGCCATTCCTGCGATAGACTTCCTCGGAGACCACGGTGTCGAAGCCGCCTACGTGCTCGCCCGCGTGGGTGTCGATGCCGGTATAGACGAGCGAGGCATCCTCATAGCGCTTGAACTTATAGACCGCATCGTTCATCAGTTCACGGTTGAACACCCCGAGCGATACCAGCAGGTCAAAATCGTCTACGTTGAGTCCCGTTACTTTTCGGAACAACTCCGGTTCTAACTGCCGAATCACATCGTAGAGGGTGTATTCGCGGTAGTCGGTCAGGTACATAAAGACGGGGATGCGGGTCGCAAACTTGATGAGTTTCTCCTGTATCTCTTTGCGCTTCGATTTGTATTCTTTTTCTTCTTTCGTCAGTTCGCGTTTCTCCGCGGGCGTCAGGTCTTCTCCGCGCTCTTTCTTGGTTTTCTTCACTGCCTCCGACTTGTTGATGATGGTCTCGATATCCTTGTTGAGTGCGCGAAATCCCTCTATGTTCATCAGTGCCCGCATCGCTTTCTCGTTATGCAGCAGTCGGTCGAGCGTCTTGTTATCCACGTTCACGAGCAGGGCACTCTCCCATCGGCGTGCAAGGAGGGTCGCCGTGGTGCCGGACATCGCCATATCGAGGATGCCCGCGGCATCTATCTGCTTCATGCTGCTGCCGTCGTAGGCAAGGATAGGCAGGTAATGGATGAACTCCGCCACTTTCTGCTCGGGATTCTGCTCGCTCACGCTGAGTCGGCAACTGTATTCCGCCACTTGCCTCAGTGCCCTGTTCGGGGCGAAGTCAAAGACATAGCAAGTCGGCTTCAGCACCACCTCGTTGCCCTCCTCATCGCGCATCGTCCATGGGCTCTGCACGCGAAAAGCGGCTTGGAAATACGTCTCGGGCGACGAGCAGTTGCGCAGCATGAAGATACCTGTCCAGGGTTTGACGGTAACGCCCGTGGACAGTTTGCCGCACGAGAGCGTGATGGTGTAGGTCTCTTGCGGGTTACCCATGCTCGCATACACGGGATTCACCGCGTCGGCACCCATCCCAGCCTCGCTCCCCGCCGCCACGATGATGTCGTAATGCGCAAAGAATTTGCGGTTGATTTTCTTTCGCAGCAGGCTTTTCATGGCGCGGCAGGAGGCTACCGAGGGCAGGAACCAATAAGTATGGTGCAGATAGTCCAGCAGGCGCGCATCGGTGAACGGCATGGGCGGCTTCTCGCCTGCCAACTTCAGGTCTGACACCACATTCTCCGTGTAACTGCCGTGTATCAGGTCAAGCCATTTCTGCACATATTCCTCATGGACAAACGTATCGCCCTCGGCGCGGAAGAACTCGTTGAGGTCAAACTCATTGAACTCGCCCTGCTCCGCTATCTCGCGAATCTGATCGGGCAACTGATAGGTCATCATCACCATCTGTGGCAGTGCGAGATAGGGGTTCGGTCCTTGCTCCGAATCCCAATGCGCTTTGGCTTCCTGCTCATCCGAGTAGGTCCAGTTGAATATCTGTTCTTCGATAAACTCGCCGCTGGCAATCGCGCGGAAGGGGGTGCCGGAGAGGTAGAGATAGTGCTTGGTATGCAGGGGCATCAACTCTTCATCGTACCTCTCGCGTGCTTCCATCTCCTTGCGCGACGCGGCATCTTCGGCGTACAGGCTCTGCGTCTCTTCGGCAATACGCGCCGCGATGTCCTGCTTGTTGTAAAACTCTTTGGCATTCTTGCCCCATGCGCCAAAGTGGTACTCATCCAAGATGATACAGTCCCACTGCACCGCCTGAATCCACTCATTCGTGGCTTTGATGCCGCCCGCGCTGTTGGTGCCCAGTACGTCTTGAAACGATGCGAAGCATACGAAGCGTTGCCCGTCCTCCACATGGTTGAACTCCCTGTCGGCTTGCTTCTCTACGAATATCCAGTCCGCAAAGTCTTTGTGCGTCAGCAGGTCATCTTTCCATGCCGTCTTCACCGCCGGTTTGAAGGTCAGCACCAGCAGATGCCGCCAACCCATCTCTCTTGCCAGTTGATACGCCGTGAAGGTCTTGCCGAAGCGCATCTTCGCGTTCCATAGGAAGTGCGGCGTGCGCCCTTCGTTGGCGGGCTCTTGTGCGAAGGAGCGGAAGTAGGTTGCCGTCTTGCTCACCGCACGCGCTTGCTCAGGGCGCATCGCGAAGTCCTGTGTACGCTCAAGAAGCGTGGTCTCATAGTTACGAACGGCTTCTATCGCCTGCTCCACTTCCTTGGTGCTGCATCGGTACCATT
Source organism: Paludibacteraceae bacterium (assembly GCA_016297215.1). GTDB lineage: Bacteria > Bacteroidota > Bacteroidia > Bacteroidales > Paludibacteraceae > Colicola. The sequence continues at coordinate 30,906 of JAEDGZ010000025.1, forward strand.
CGCCTATGATTTTGGAAATATGCGAGTTGCTCAATACCTTATGCACCGACCTGTCCATAAACACCGAGCCGTCTGTGCGCATCGCGGAGCGAGTCAGCTCCACTTTCCATGACTGTTCGGGCACAAGGGTGGGGTAGTGCTCACGCATACGCTCTTCTATACGGCGCGTGGTATAGCCCACTTTCAGGGTGTTGGGAAAACGCGTATCCGAGTACGCATAGATGATCGGCCGCGCCGATGTCTGTTTTTGGAGTAAGTCGCTTGCTGCCATAGTATATTGTTTTTAACTGTCCGAGTGTGCAGGTGTCCACTGGGGACGCGGGTGGTACATGCCGACATGTCGGTGCGTCTCGCCCGCGGTTGTCCGGGTGCGCAGGCGTTCACTGGGGACGTGGGCGTCTCGCCCGCGGTTGTCCGAGTGCGTCCCGACCTATCGGGACTTGATATTGCTCTCGTCCCATCAGGAAAAAGTCTATTCCATAGGTCGAATCATAGACTCAATAAACGCAATCTCCTGCTCATCCAGTCCGTATTTCTCATACAGCATCTCATCCGTCCATGGATGCGAAAAATCTTGAAGAGGTGCGTATAGATAGGTGTCGTGAGTCATGTTCTTGTTTTTTCTAATGCCCACTAAGAATCTAAAAAATTTTGTTTCCATGTACTTCTGCACATTCCTCGCTTCATTTTCCTTTTGAAAAGGACCTACAGCAAGAAAAGTTTCTGTGCATAGAGTATTTGCATCTGCCATTTCAGTTTTACCAAGTATTCGTGCAGGAATTGGATTCCCTATTTGTCCTGCGGCACCATCTGCTTTTGAAATAAATAGTTTATACCCATTTAGTAAGTGAGTTCCGCTCGTTATTGTATAACTATCTTTTAGAAATAGCGTTGTTCGCTTTCGATTTTGCAGGCAGAGCAGCATACGTTTCGTATGTGCATCAGTTGTGATTGTACTAATATCATTTGTAATTCTAAAAGGATTACGAGTAGAGACTAATTTCTCAAACGAAGGTTCTTCAAATTGCCTAACTTTGTATAGTATAGAAACAATATTTGGATCCCTAATAACTATGTCAGAACAGCCACCTTCATCCAAAAATTTTTCAGATGTCAACTCTACACCATTTGCTTGATGTAATGTATAATTACAGAGACCTTGCTCTTCTCGATTCCATAAGAAATAACATACACCTCCTTCAATACTTACACCGGAAAAACACATTGAAGCATCTAAGAAATCATGCATAATTCTAATGTGTCTATCCGCTATCATTTGCTCACGGAAAGCATCCAAGCCCTTACCTCCTGTCATCCATCGTGCCGGAATAATCATACACAAGTATCTTGGGGAAAGTTTCTTTGCTTGTTCTACAAACTTATGGTACAAAGGCATTGCACTACTGCCTGTTCCTCCTCCATCGCTTAACTGATACGGCGGGTTGCCTATTATTACATCGAATGTCATATGAAAGATTGTTTCGGGTTGGTCGGTATGAATAAACTGGTATGCATATTGCTCGGATTCCTCGCCTCGGTCATACACATCTTGGGCTGCCCCACAGTAGCGGCATTTGCCATTCACCCAAGTATGTTTAAGGCTCTCGTAACGCACATTGCCCTGCTCATCGTCGAAATGGCTGACGCTGTGCGCGCCATCGGCGCGTTTGCTGCAATAGAGCGTGCGGCGGCTCAGCAATGAGGTCAGTTCCGTCAGCGCTATGCCAAACACCTGCCGATGCAGGATATGGTCAATACGCTCCTGCCTATCGGGGATAACGGCGCTTAAGCCTTTGTCCAAACGCTTGACAATCTCCCGCAAGAATACGCCCGACTTGCAGAACGGGTCAAGGAAGGTCGTTTCCGAACTGCTAAACAACTCTTGCGGAAGCAAATCCAGCACTCGGTTCGCTAACTCCGGCGGGGTGAACACCTCGTCGTTGCTCAGATTGGCGATGCAGTTAAGCACATCGGGGTTGTAATCCTTCTTCTCCATTAGTTAGTGATTAGTTAGTGATTAGTTAGTGATTAGTTAGTGATTAGTTAGTGATTAGTTAGTGATTAGTTAATGATTAGTTAG
>JAEDGZ010000004.1 GCA_016297215.1 Paludibacteraceae bacterium
CGCTCCTTGTTTCTTCTTGTCTCCGCTGTGTTTTCTTGCAGTCTATCAGCCGTCTATCTCGAAAACAACTCGAAAACGACTCGAAAACGACTCGAAAAAAGGACGAAAAAAGAATGGTGCTGAACTCGATGTAAAATAGTAGGTACATAAGAAAATAAAATAGGATATTCAAAAAAGGTTTTTCCTGCATGGGGCTTTTTATAGAGCCTAAAAAAGCATTCCAAGTGAGATATTTTGCGTTCCATTCGAATATGCAAAAGGTAAGTATTTATAAATTGTTACTGATAAAAAGTTTATAAAAAATCAATTTTATAACTTTTTTGCTTGCATATTCCAATTATTCTTTGTATCTTTGCCGCGATTTTCAAAATACAAAAACAACTTCAGGGTGGGTAAATTTAATAGTTCGTTTTGATTTACCCGTCTTGAAGAGTAGGTAATTAACTTATTTTTAGTACATTAGTTGTGTTTCCGATTGTTCAAATATGTCCCCCTTCATTGTGGTTGTATTTGCATACTATCGCGGCAAGTGTGCGTCAGCAGTTGTCGGCAGTCGTATGCTTGTTGGTCGTAGGGTGTATGGTGGAAAACACATATGCCGCGGGATATAGTGTGAGCGAACAAGTAGAGCATCGGGTTACTTTATCTGTGGAGGGTGCCGGCGGCTGTGAGTTGCCGTGGACAAAGGGGATGAAGTACGATGGTGATGCGCAGCCAAGCATAGAAAATAGCGTTGCCGGAGCTGTTGGAGTGGGGGTCGGTTATCGATTGGCATATAAGCATCTACTTTTCCAAACGGGGCTCACTGCCAAATATGTGCATATCACCAACGATCCTCGCGACAGCACTTACTTCAAAGAGCAAGTGTTAGATCCCGACAACGGCTTGTATTATCGTCTGGAAGAGCGTTTCTACCATCGCAGCGATTCTATTCATAGTCTGCGCATACAGATGCCGGTGATGGTGGGAGGAGAGTGGGGACGTTTCTACTTCCTCGCGGGGGTGAAAGTGTCTGCCGCGCTCTACTCGCCCGCAACTCGTAATTGGTCATACGAGGGCGAGCGAGACTATTCGATCTTCTACGAAACGATTATTACTGACCAAGACCAAGACCCTACCCGTTTGCCGCCTCTGCGCTACGAGCGGCCTGTAACGCTCGATGTGATGGGGGCAGTGGAGATAGGAGGCAGACTTAATAGTAGAGACGACTCCCCGGGGTTCAAGCAAAACCCTAATCCCCGAACGGACTATTATCTGGCTGCCTACGCGGACTATGCGCTATGGTCATCTTCCCCGTTTAATATGCTGGAGATTGGTGTCCGGCTGACGGTGCAGTGGCGCATCAGGAAACAAGAATCGTGTCATTGTATGAAGTTTGAAGCATTATGAGAAAGTGGTTTGCAATAGGATTGTCGCTCCTTTGTTCGGCAGCGATGGTAGCGCAGACTGCCGTAACGATGGCAGATCTGCCCTATTTCTGCGATTTTGAGGAGGAAAGCGAGAATACTAACTGGGTGCTCAATCCGAGCATCGAGACAATCAGTACGCTGAATGCTTGGTATGTAGGCAGCGCAGAGGCGTATACGGGCGAGAAAGCACTGTATGTGTCGTCGGACAGCGGCTTGACGGCTTCGTATGCCACCATAGGTAATGTGCTGTTGGCATATAGGGATGTGAGCCTCGATAGAGGTACATACGATGTGGCGTTCGACTGGATGGGGATGGGCAACGGGCTCAACGGGTATGTGAAGGTGGTGTTTGAGGCGCGTGATACCAAGAGCATCAAGTGCTTGGGCAATAGTGTGGAACCCGCGTGGGTGAGTGAGGCGATACCCCTGATGGGCGGGGAAGAGTACTTGGGCGATGCGGATAGTTGGCAGCATATTCAGGCATCCTTCTCTATCCCGCGCGCATTGGCTAATGCAGAGGACACGCGCGTGTTCTTTATTTGGGTAAACAACAAGGCGCGAGCAGGTGCGCCGGCGACTATCGTCATTGATAACTTCCAACTGGCTAAGGCCAGTGCCACCGGATACCCCGAGAATATACATGTATCCACTTACCTCAATTATTCTACGGTCAGCTGGACGGGCGGAGCGGATAGTTATGAAGTGCTCTATCGGCGCAAGGGAGACAGCACGTTTGTGGAGGTAACGACCGATACCACCGAGGTGGTGCTCAACAACGTACCTTACGGAGCATACGAATTCTGGATTTGCGGCGTGAACGGAGAAGACAAGACGGTCTATACCATCTTCCCTACCGTCTATATCTATGAGACAGACTGCTTCGACGTATTAAATATGTACAATGCCGATTTCGAATATGGCAAATGGGCGGCAACCACCGGCTTACAGCCCTCTGGCTATTCGCGGATAGACTACGGTCCGGACGACATACGAAGCCGACAGACTACCCACTTTGATACCACCGAGATTGATCCCCGTACGATAATCCGTCTCCCCAATAAAGATACGCTCGCTTTGCGCACGGTACCGCAGGGAGAAGCCGGATCGGTGAGGATAGGCAACTGGAACACCGGCAGCGAATATGAGCAGATGTCTTACCACTACACCGTGGAGTCTGATATGAGTGCGCTCTTGCTCCTCAAATACGCGATGGTACTGGAAAACCCCGACCATAGTGCCAAAGACCAACCTCGATTCACGCTTACTATTACCGATACGCAAGGCAACGCTATTGATACCGAGTGCGGCGATGTCGATTTCCATGCACCCACTTCCGCCGAGTGGTCTGACCCCGAGGTGAAAGCACTATGGCATGAATCGACCGCCTCGGGAAAACTCGTACACTGGCAAGACTGGCGCATGATAGGTATCAATTTGGGGCAGTATGTGGGGAAAGAACTGATAATCACTTTCACTTCCTACGACTGCGACCAAGGCGGACACTTCGGCTACGCCTATTTTACGCTCCGTTGTGCACGAACGGATGTGGACGGTATCCCGTGGGGAAACGATGCAGAGACCCAACTCTTCACTGCTCCCGGCGGATTCAACTATGCGTGGTTCAACCAAAAAGACACTCTCTTGCAGGATACGATTAGCACCGACCGTTTCTTTGAAGTCTCCGAGGATGATGAGAACGACTATATCTGCTATGCCACCTATCCCACTAATCCCGATTGCGGCTTTTCTTTGGAAGCCACGGCAAAGCCCCACAGCCCCATCGCAGAGATACAATACCAATGGGTACCGGAGAACTGCCAAAACGGCATCTTCGTGCGCAATGCTTGCCATCTGGGGCTATACCACCGCGCCGCGGATACCATCGAACACCGTTACGATGAACGTATGGACAACTGCCGATGGACGATGCCCGACGGGCAAAGTACCACAGAACTCTACTACGAAGGCTTCTATGTCCCTGTCTCCGATGATGGAGACACCCTCACCTATTCTCTCTGGACGGGCGTGTGGGTCAACGACTCTGTTTTCCAAGATTCGGTTTCTCTGACTATCGTGGTGCCCGCAATAGGCGCGCAAGAGGTGCACCTGCATGAAGACCTGTGCAACGGTGAGTCCATCGAGTTCCCCGTCGGCTCAGGCATTTGCTACAACGTCTCCGGCGACTACAAAGAAGAAAGGCTGTCTCTTATCACCGGCTGCGACAGCACCACGTGGATGCACCTGAATGTGATACAACCGCTCTACACAACCATCGAGGACACCATCTGTGCCGAAGGGGAGTATTGGTTCGTGGACGAGTATGTCTCGCTTCCGAAGGAATACACACGCATACTGCCCTGCCAAACAACCGGTTGCGACAGCATCGTAACGCTTCACCTCGCACGCGCTGAACGACCTGTCACGCGGCTGTTGGACGACGAGTTGTGCGGAGATGATGCCCTGCTCTTCGAGGTAGCACATGCCGAATGGATGGATAGCCTGAAAATAGAGATTCCCGAGCAAGGAACCTTTGTCTATACGGGGCGACAGTCGGACTTGCAATGTCGAATTGAACCGGGGATAATCCGTGCGAACTCGCAACGCTACCAAGCCCGCTTGTACACCTATATGTCGTGGTGTGATACATACATAGATACATGTTCTTTCAATATGAATATCTCTTCCGACGTGGTGGAAGTGGTACTCGGAAATGTCTTTGCCATCAAGGATACCGAGCATAATGGCGGCTACGATATGACGCAATTCCAATGGTACGCCGACGGGGAACCCATCACGGGTGCCACCCACGCTGTGCTCTACGCACAAGATATGCCCGAGGGGACGGTTTATACAGTGCAAGTTGTTTTGGCGGACGGAACACCCCTGTGGATATGTCCTTTCACCATCGAAAGCCGCACCCCCATTGAGCAGGTAACCGCTACTCCCGCAGAGGGATACCGCAAGTACCTCAAAAACGGACTTATATACATCGACATCAACGGACAAACCTATAACCTTCTTGGGACACGATTATGAAAACTGCCTATTCTTCCCCGATTGTGCGGGGGCTTATCGCTGCTTGCTTCCTGCTACTGTTGCCAAATATATCCTTTGGTATCACATACTATATGTGTGATTTTGAAGACCCTGCCGAGAATGCGCTATGGCAACTGAATACGCCGAAGAACGAGAATGCCGCATGGACCAATCTGTGGTATGTGGGTGCCGCCACGTCTTGCGGCGGGTCGCAGAGCCTTTATATCTCCAACGATGGCGGTACTACGGCGGCGTACAGCAAAGCCTCTAATATCATGATAGCATGGCGAGAGTTTAGCGACTTGGAGCCCGGGGAATATGATTTGGCGTTCGACTGGCGCAATGTGGGCGATTCGCTCCGCGCAGGCATCTACGTGGCATGGGTGCCGGAGTCGGATTGGAGCACTATGAACTGTGGTCTGAACGATGATATCTCCACTCGTTATTGGCTTACGGACAATATGCTTTCCTTTGATGGCAAAACGCTGCTATACAACTCCTCTGTCTGGTCGCACGCGGTATGCTCGCTGAAGGCGAATGAAGAGCCGCATAGGCTCGTGTTCGTCTATCGCACGAGCGGTATGGCGGCGGAACGCAACCCGAGTGCTTGTATCGATAATGTGCAGATCGCTCCCAACTGCGGTACACCGACCGATTTGCAAGTGGCAGTCAACGGACAATACGCCACGCTCACATGGAACACCCCCGCCGAGGCTTGCAACATACGATATGCCAAGAACGGAGACACTGCTTCCACCACCATCTCCAATGTCAAAGGCAACAAAGTGGTGCTGCCGTTGGAGCACGGCGTGTACAATGTCTATATACAAGTGGTATGTGACGGACAGACCAGCGTGTGGTATTCGTTCCCCGTGGTCATAGTATATAGTTCCAAATGCTTTAACTATCTCGATTTGCAGGACAGCCAATGTTTCTATTCCGCAGAGACGGCAGACGATTGGCACAACAACGAGAGCCTGCTCGTAGCGGGGAAGATAGACAACGGCTTCATGTCCGACAGGAGTCGCCATACCATCCACTATATGGAGGGTGAGTACGATGCGCGCACGTACAATAGTTACGACTCGGACGGCAATCGCGTTTCGCCGCTCCGAACCATCCCTGACGGTGAGATCGCCTCAGTGCGTATAGGCAGTTGGGAAGAATCGGCGCACGTGGCGCGTGTGCAGTACGACTTCACGGTGGACACCACCGAGGCGTCCGTGCTGATGCTCAAGTATGCAATGGTACTTCAGTCTTCGGGACACGAGGAGAAAGCGCGCCCTCGCTTCACGCTCAAGATAGTGGACGGCGCGACGGGGCAGGAACTGAGCACTTGTACCACTGCGGATTTCTCGTCTAAGACGAAAGGCGACGGCTGGTTCTACAGCCCTGTCAAATCGCTTAGCGAAGAAGACCCGCGAGATGTCTGCTGGCGCGACTGGACTACCGTCGGGCTCAACCTCACGGAGTTCAACGGCACACAGGTACGCATCATACTTACCGTGTACGGGTGTACCGCAAGCGTGCATTACGGATATGCGTATTTCACCCTCAACTGCACCTCCGGACACATCGAGGGTATCAACTGCGGAGACACGCCTACCAACGAGTTTATTGCTCCCGAAGGATTCGACTATGCGTGGTATCTGTCATCCGAGCCCGACAATATCCTAAGCACTCAGCGCGTCTTCCCCGTGCAGTATGACGACGATAGAGAGTATATGGTGGATGTCATCTACAAAACCAACGACCAATGCCGCTTCACGCTCACTGCCTGCGCTATCCCGCGTTATCCTGTGCCCGAGGCGACATACGAAGTCTTTCAGCAGGACTGCCGCAACTACATCCGTTTTCGCAACACCAGCCATGTGCGTACCAAAAACTTGCGCACAGGAGAAATCATCGAGCACTCGAAGTACCCTGTTGAATACACCGTGTGGAACTTCGGCGACCTCGCCACACCCTCCACTGCTTGGGAAGAGACCATCGAAGCACCTGCCGAAGGAGGCACGTTCACTGTCTCGCTCACTGCCTCCGTCGGACTATGCGAAGAGACATTGCAGATACCCGTTCTCGTGCCTAAGATAGGAAAAGACAGCATCGTGGAGAAACATACGCTCTGTGAGGGAGAGGTGTTCACCTACATGGGCAAAACCTACGCTACAGATACGGTCGCCCATTTCTTTGGCAGCAACCGCTATGGATGCGACAGCGTTTTCACGCTCGTACTGCGCTTTGTCCCCACTGCCTATACGGAACTCGCCGATACCATCCTCAACGGCACTTCTTACGAATGGTCGGTGGGCAACTTGCCGCCTATGCTACTCACGGAGACGGGCACTTATACGCAAGTGCTGCCGCAAGCGGGTACCACCTGCGACAGCGTCATCACGCTGCACCTCTTCGTCCTCCCGCCGCTGGATGCCCATATCACTTCCGTGGAGCATCCCTGCTTGGGCGAACAGACCACCTTCGACGTGGCTTTCGAGGCAGGCAACGGCAGCATCCATTACGCCGAAGCAATGCTTTGTCCGGGTGCGCAGGCGTCCTCGCCTGCTGAAGACACTGGGGACGCGGGCGTCTCGCCCGCGGTAATGTCCTCCCCCGCTCAAAACGATCCCCTCCGCATGGAGATACTGTATCTCAACAACGAAGAACATCTCCTCACGCTGACCCTACCGCAAGACATAGTCCCCGGGCACTACACCCTCACCATCCTATTCTACAATACCGAACTCGGTAGCAGCAGCGATTCCGCACACATAGAGGTGCGCTATCCTTCCACTATCATTCAGCAACGCTGGGGCGATGTGCTGGGAATACGCAACGAGAATTATAATGGCGGATATGTCTTTAGCGCATACCAATGGTATAAGAACGGTGCGCCCATACCCGATGCCGTTTATCCTTACTACTACGAGGAGGGCGGATTGGACACGGATGCCGACTATCATGTACGCCTTTTGCGCGAGGGAGAAAGCAGCGCCATCAACACTTGCTCCTACCAACCGCAACCTTTCGTTCCTACCGCTCCCGCAACCCCTTCCGCACCCCGCAAGTACCTCCATAACGGACAATTCCTTATCGAACTGCAAGGCAACACCTATAACCTTTTAGGAATTAAGGAATTTGGAATTAGGAATTAGGAATTTGTGCAGGTGCACAGGCGTCCACGCCTGCTGAAATTAGAAATTAACAACGTAAATTACGTAAGTTACGTAAATTACTTTTTATTAACTAATCAAAAAAACGAACGCTTATGAAGAAGTTTTTCTTTCGTATGTTGCTGCTCGCTTTAGTCTGTAGCGTAGGTACAGCAACATTTGCTCAGAAAAAAGCCCTGGCTGAAGATTTCGAGTCGGGTGCCCTTCCTTCAGGCTGGACCACTACCAATAGTCTTTGGCGGTGGACGAATGGCGAGGCGCAGTTCATTGCACTCGTGGAGAATGGCGTTGATACGCTTTTCACCCCGCGTGTGGATATCGCTTCGCTCGAGAATCAGCCTACTGTTACTATTGACTACCGTATGGTGGTTAATCAAGAGCGTGTGAATCCGCTGACTGTCCTCTATCGCACTGCCGCCACTCCCGAATGGACGGTACTGCAGCAGATAGAGACCCCTGCGGAAACTGCTACACGTCTCTATCTACCGCTGCCTGCGAATGTCGCCTCCGCAACCGATCTGCAACTGGCATTGGCGGCTAAGTACTTGCTCGGTGGGCAGACCGCTATCGACTATCTCGCTATTGAGAACAACCACGAAGTGCCTAACGCACCCACCAACCTGCAAACAGAAGAACTCACATCTTCCTCCGCAGGACTCCGTTGGGAGGTTTGCAAAAGCGACTATTTCGTGCAGTATAACCTCAAGGTCAGCACCTTCGAGTTGACCAATATGACCGATGTGGCGGATGTGTTCGATGGAAATGTAAGGAACGCCTATACAACTCTTGAGGCACTAACACCTAATACGCAGTATTTTGTCTATGTGCGTTACGAGTGTGAAGACGAGGACTATAGCCCGTGGGCTACCTTCGACTTCCGCACACCATGCTCCGCTGTTACCTTGCCTCTGACGCAAGATTTTGAGCAACCGCTCAACAACTGCTATACCATTCTCAAAACTTCTAAGACGGCTGCGCAGAGTGCTACGTTCCCCTACAACAGCCAAAAGGCATTCTCTTTCGTTTCCTCCAAGAACACCTACAACTACCTCTTCTTCCCCGAGGCGCAGCAAAGCCTCACGGGCTATCAGGTTTCTTTCATGGTGGCGTCTGAGTTGGCTGGTACCACCTACGGCAGAGAACTCACCATAGGCGTGGCTACCGATGCTACCGCCGAGAACTTCACCGAGGTGAAGACGATAACCCTGCCCCAAGGAAGACGATGGGAGAAAGTTACTATCTCCCTCGCGGGATACAAAGGAACGGGAAAAATCTTGGCTTTCAAAGCAGGTAATGCCGACAAAGAGAACCATATCGTGATCGACGATGTGTCTATCGAACCTGCTTCAGCCTGCCCCATGCCTATGTTTGTCAATGTGTCGGAGGTTACTTCCAACTCCGCCAAACTCGCATGGGTGGAAGCCGGTAACGCCACGGAGTGGAACCTCGTGCTCGCTATGCGTGAGTATGCCGACCCCTTCGACTGTGAACCCAATGAGAGCAAAGGAGAGTATGCCGGCAGCATCACCACCAATCCCTATGTGGCTACCAACCTCCTGCCCAATACCACCTACTATGCTTACCTGCAGTCCGCCTGCGGAGAGAGCGAATGGACGCAAGTCTATTCCTTCACCACGCAGGAAGAGGTGAGCATACCCTATCAGCAGGCTTTCGACCGCTTAGACCCCGCGCTTTACTCCGATGATGCCAATGCGGTGCCGCCTATGTGGCTCATGGGTAGCCGTCTGCTCTATGCGGATAACACGGTTACTAACCACGACAAGGAAAATTCTGACAGTTACCTGCCCTATATATCTACTGCCGATGACCATACGGCATCTGCCTACGTGCCCGCGGCATTACTGCTGAGAGGTACATCATTCTCTTCCTATTCCGGCTCTTGGAACACTTCCTATGCCATGATGCCCGCTATGCCTTGTGCGCTCAACCAACTGCTCCTCTCTTTCTATGCCAAGTCCAACGATGCGGCACTCAAACTCGTGGTCGGAGTGGCTAGCACACAAACGACCGATTTGGAGAACGGAAAGCAGTTGTCCGGCACAGGCAATGTAACCCCCGTGGATACCCTCTCCTTCGCGGCTTCCGGCGAGTGGGAACAGAAAAGCCTGTCGCTCGTTGATTATGCAGGTACGGGTAAGTATATTACCTTCTGGGTAGTCTCTGCTACCTCCACGCCTGCGGTGTATATCGATGATATCATCATCGACTATGCGCCTACTTGCTTCCCCGTGCAGAACCTCACCGCTACCGCTACTTCCACCACGGCAGCCAAAGTTACATGGACGGAGACCCTGAAGGCAACGGCTTGGGATGTAAAAGTAAGTACCTCGGAGATTAACCCCGCCACGCAGAACGGCGATGTAGTAAGTAGCAAACGGGTTACCGCGCAGGAGTATGCGTTCAGCGGACTCACCGCCAACACCAAGTACTATGTCTATGTCTCCCCCGCCTGCGGAGACCAATGGGCTTCCACTACCGTTACCACACTCTACGCACTCACTGTTCCCTACTACAACGATTTTACCAATGAGACGTATGGAAACGGCAAAGCACCCGCCTATTGGATCACGGGAAATATGGGGAATACCTCATTGGCTGCAACCAGTGCATATCTGCCCAACGTACAAAATACAGCATGGACGGCAGCCACGGGATACACTATCCCTGCGGAAGTGGTGAAAAATTCGTTGCGATTTTATGCGTACTACACTTCTACAGTAACCAGTCGGGCTTTGCAACCTTATATTATCCTGCCGGAATTGTCCGGGGTGGCGGCAAATGATTTGACGCTGTCTTTCTGGGGATGGACCAGCAACACCAAAACTACCTATTGCATGGAATTGAAGATAGGTGTGATGACTGACCCCACGGATGTTAACACATTAACGGAGGTTACTTCGGTTACCTTGGATACCATAAAGGTAGCACAGTATTTCATTGTACCGCTCTCTGCATATACCGGTACGGGTAAGTACATTGTGCTGTATATGGATAATAAAACAACCTCTACATCCTATTTCTATGTGGACAACCTGTCGATTACCCTCTCTGCTTCTCCGCAGCGTGTTACGGATGTGAAGGCTACTGCCACTACCACCACCTCGGCAACAATCGAGTGGAAAGAAAACGGCGATGCAACCAACTGGGAAGTCCTGCTCTTTGAAGGGGCAACTGCCAATCCCGATGAGGATACTCCTCTTAAGACCTTTACGGCATCTGCCGATGCCATGAGGCAACTATCAGGGCTGACCCACTCCACGCAATACACCGTCTATGTACGCGCCGTGAAAGGCACAGAGAAGGGAGCATGGTCAATGCCGCTCACCTTCTGGACGGAAACAGACAAATGGACTTTGCCGTTCTACGAGAACTTTGATAGTTATAAGACGGGAGGCACAACTACCAACACCTTGCCGCCGTACTATGAATTAGGTGCAACGACGGCATCAACATATCCGTATGTGATTAAAGCCACATCTGCGGTTGCAAAAGATCCTGATGGTTTGTATCAAATGGCATACCGTTTTTACGCTTCTTCTTCTACAAAGAACATAGCGCAATTGGTACTTCCTGTATTGGAGCAACCTATCAACACATTGCAGATGTCAATGATGGCAAACACTTATTCTAGTTCTACTTCTTATGTACATCGTCTGGAAGTAGGCGTTTTGCCGACAGGTGCTACGGATGTGGTGGCTGTAACGACATTGGAACTCTCCCAAACATCTGCATGGGAGGAGTGGTTATTAGATTTTAGTTCATATACGGGCGGAGATGGACAAATCGTATTGACCTGTACGTATGATGCTACTGCTAAGAAATCCAACGATGTGATGATTGATAACTTGTCAATTAGTGCTATCCCTCAGTGCAAAAAGGTACAAACCATCTCGGCAAGGGCAATTACCCAGACAGGTGCTTCCATCACGTGGGAGGCTGCCGGAGACGAAACGGCTTGGAACCTGAAAGTGAGCAGCACGGAGTTGGATGACCCCGCAACCGCTACGGCGAATATGTTCGACGGCGCAGTGAGCACCGCGAAACAAATGCTCACCAATCTGTCGGCAGATACCGAGTACTACGTATATGTGCAGTCCACCAACGCAAGCAAAGACTGTGTAGGTGAGTGGAGCAAAGTCTTCTCTTTCCATACGCTTTGCGATGCTGTGGTTCGTCCTTATTCAGAGAACTTCGATGCGATGGACAAAGGTATCGTTCCTGCTTGCTACACGCTTTCCGGCAAGGTAATGGATGCTACGGCTGCGGCTACCGGACAGAACACGGGGGCTACCAGCCAAGCACTGAAATTGTCGCAGGTGGATAAAGCCAATACCAACTATTGTGCCTTCCCCTTGGTTGCCTGCGAGGACATCAAAGACTTGCAACTCGCTATGCAAGTATTGCCCGGTTCATGGGGTACTGAAGGCTCGACAAGCGATAAGTGGTCGTGGTATTTCTATGAGATAGGTATTATGACCGACCCCAACGACCCGACCACGTATGTGGCAGTCAAGGTGGATTCTGTGGCAGCGGATGGAAGCAAACAGCCGGTGGATAAACGCTATACCTTTGATACCTACGCAGGCGACGAATCCGGCGCGAAGGGTAAGTATATCGCCATCAAGGTGCTGCCGTATAAGGGCTCAACCGGTACGGAGTATTCCGGCGTTATCTATGTGGATAACGTTACCATCGGCGACAAGGAGACCTGCATCATGCCGACGCAAATGACAGTTGTCGAATACAGCAACGACACGGTACGTCTTTCGTGGAAAGCAGAGGAGAAGACCGGCACCTTCCGCGTGCGCATCTTCGACCATGCGGATGCCGACTTCGATACGGACACTCCCGTTAAAGACACGGTGGTTACCGATACCACGCAGGCAGTTATTAGCGGGCTTGACGGCAACACCCTGTACTATGCTACGGTACGCCGCGAATGCGGAGCGGAGGATGGCAATAGCCGTTGGAGCACCGTAACTTCTTGGCGTTCCGAGTGCGAGGAGGTGCAAACCCTGCCGTATGTAGAGACCTTTGAAGGCTACACCGCCAGTGCACCCGCTAACTGCTGGGGAGAGATACAAACAAGTTACGTGCAACAGGGAAGCAATCAAACGGTTAAATTGGACGCTTATGTATCTATCGCTGCAGCCAAGGACGGCACACTTGGATTGTATCTGCAATATAATAGTAGCGCATCTGCCAAACCGAAAGCCATCACACCGAAACTGGATGTTACTACGCTGAAAGATGTGGTGCTCTATTTCGATGCGCGTTCTTACTCCTCTTCTGCTGCCACGTCATTGTTGATAGAGGCGGTGGAGTCGCAGGCAGTGGATGCAGCATCGGTAACGATCACCACGGTAGATATCCCCACCGCTTGGCAGACTATCTATCTGAAGTTAGCCGACGTATATACATCTGCACAGCCATATCAATACCTGCGCTTTAGCGTGGCAGGCAAGCAGGCTATCTATATGGATAACCTGCATATCACGACCAACCCGAATGAGGTGGTTCCTGTCAACGCATTGAGCGTGAAGAATGTGCGCGATACCTCGGCAATCATTTCCTTTGCGGAGAGCACGCCGGGGATAAGCAGTTGGAAAGTGGAGTATGGTGTGAAAGGCTTTGAGCCGGGCACAGGCATGGTGCTTACGCTGGACACCACGGCTTGCACGCTCACCGGACTGGCTTCGCTTACATCGTATGATGTGTATGTCAAGTCGAATGTGTCGGGTAGCGCGTATGTAGGTCCGCTGTCGTTCACTACGGTGAAACCCGCGGCACAACTGCCGTACTACTATGGCTTCGAGGATGCTGACGAGAATGCCAACCTCTGGACGCTCACCAATGTGAATGCAGTCGGCAATCCTTGCCCCAACACCTTCACCTTCGGCGATGCGGCGAATGTAGGCGGCACGGGCAATACCTCGCTCTATGTGCAATACAACGGGCAATACGGCTACTGCCCCATGCAGGCTGACGGCAACATCGGTTTGTCGTACGTATGGGCTACGCGCAATGTGGACATCCCCTCAAAGGGTACCTACGTGGTAGGCGTGAAGGCACGCTGCCCGGGTAACAAAAAGGTGGACAACGAGACGACGGACTACATGGTAGTGGCTTTGGCTCCCGCTGTATGCACCCCCTTGGCTTCGAACATAATGCGTCCCGATGGTACCAACGGCAGTGCCGGAACTACAAAAACGGCATACAACGAGTTTAATATTGTGCCTTCTAAGACTATCTGCGGCGTTTCTGACTATACGGAGTTCTCCGGCAAAGCCCTTATCACGGAGCCGGGTATGTACCAGATAATGCTCTATTGGTACAATCCTTCTGTCAGCGAGGCGCCGGGCACTATCTACGAGCCTGTGGCGGTGGATAGCGTGTGGGTGGAAGAATACGATTGCACCGCACCTTCCAACCACCACTTAACCGCCCTTTCCGATACGGAAGCAGCCGTCGCATGGGAAGCCGGTGCGAACAAGAATTTTGAGGTGATACTCTCCCGTTATCGCAAAGTGGCACACCCTGAGTTGCTCGATGAGCAAGATATGCTGGCGCACTCGTTCGTGAGCGGTGAGCCCGTCTTCCGCGCGACTAACCTCCTGCCGAATACAACCTACGCCCTCTATCAGCGTACGCTCTGTGTGGGCGAGAACACCGAGTGGGTAGAGTTTGATTTCACGACGGAGTGCATCGATGAGCAGGTGCCTTACACCGAGACCTTCTCTGAAACACCTTCTTGCTGGACGCTTTCCGCCGGCACGAAGGCTTCTACGGCGAAGTACCTTACTGCGGAGATGAAGGCGAATGGCGAGGAAGCAGAGCAATGGTCGTACCTCATGTTGCCGGCAGGCGGTTTGGCAGTATTGCCCGACTTCGGACTTCCCGTACAGCAATTAGGTATCACTATGGCTACCTTCAATGGTTATAATGCGCCGACCTATACCATCGGTGTGATGACCGACCCATGGGATGCCGATACCTTCGAGCCCGTGATGATAGTGCATACGGGGAACTCCTTGTCTTTGTCCAGCAGTGAGGGTAATCCGTATGTGTTGGAGGCGGCGCAGAAACTCTTCAACCTATACAAGGGCAGCGGTCGCTATATTGCTATCAAGGGCGATGCAACGAATGTTACCAATATCAAGTATATCACGGTAGAGCAGTTGCCCTCGTGCATCACGCCGATGCAGGTAGAGATTACCGATATCCGAGAGACCTCCGCGCTGGTCAACTGGCTGACCGGTACCGAGACCCAATGGCAGATTGCTTGCGACGGCGATACGCTGACCGTAAGCGAACAGCCGTACACGCTCACCGGCTTGCAGCAAGGGCAGACCTACTCGCTCGCTGTGCGTGCCCTCTGCGAAAGCAATGAAGAGAGCGCATG
This sequence comes from Paludibacteraceae bacterium, assembly GCA_016297215.1. Classification (GTDB taxonomy): domain Bacteria; phylum Bacteroidota; class Bacteroidia; order Bacteroidales; family Paludibacteraceae; genus Colicola. The sequence continues at coordinate 15,036 of JAEDGZ010000004.1, forward strand.
GTCGCAAGAGGTGCAGTTCACCACCAACTGTGGTGTCAACGCGATGCCGCTGACCATCGACTGCGACGCGCTGGCGGATAAAGCAGGTACAGATGTCAACTTTACCTTGCCCAACTGCTGGCAGCAGTTGCGCTCCACCATCTCGCTCGACTCGCTCAACAGGCAGCGTAAGCCCGCTACCGAAGTGCTGGAGCGACTGCCTAAAGAGACGACGCGCAACTACTATACCTACTATAAATACAAGTTCGGAGTGCCCTACCAGAGCAATCTGGATAAGTATTTCGGCGGCAAGGCACACTTGATGTCTAACTGCTTCCAAGAGGATTTGACCTCTTCGAAGGGTACTTACTACAAGTGGCTCGTTCTGCCGGCAATAGAGGCGAATGAAGGCACGCAGTTGTCCTTCCACCTCGCGTGGGCAAACATGCAGGGCTGCATGTTCTACAATCCGAACAATGGTAAATACAATCAGGTGGAGCCGGTAGATTTCCGCATCGTGGTATCGGAAGACGGCGGAGAGACCTATCAAGCGCTGCAGAAGATAGATCTGGCGCAGTACGATAGCACCTTCCGTCAAGTAGAAGTAGATTTGTCGGCGTATGCCGGTAAGGCTGTTCAGGTAGGTTTCTACCATGCGATGTGCTATTCTACCGGGAGTTACTTGCCGGATATCCGTTTGGCAGACGTGCGTATCAACTGTACGATGAATTATCCGATAAGCGATGTGGCTTGCGAAGGCTACGATTACGAGCGCAACGGCTTCGTCATCAGCAAGGATTCGCTGCCTGAGCCGATGCAGCAGAAGCAATACACGCGCTTTGCTGCCAATAAGCAGACGAGCGGCTGCGATAGTATTGTTACCCTCACGCTGACGACCGAGAAATCGGCAATAGAGACCGTTCATGCTACCATCTGCGAAGGCTCTTCGTATAGTTTCGGACCGTATGAACTGACCGAACCGAACCAAGAGGGGCAACCTTACATGTTGCTCGGCACTACGGCTAACGGTTGCGATAGCACCATCTACCTCTATCTCTCGGTTACTCCGGCTGTGCGTGCTTCGGCAGGAACGAAGTACATCAATACGGGGGCTACTTATGATTTCAACGGAAAAGTGCTTTCGCAGACAGGTGTTTACTACGATACCCTGCGTGCCGAAAACGGTTGCGACAGCATTGTGGAACTTCACTTGTATGTGGTGAACAAAAGCATCGGTTACGAAGAAATCACGGTATGCGCAAATGAGATGCCTTTCCATTGGAAGACCCAAGTGCTGACCGAAGCGGGCAACTATTCATTCGATACGCTGACCGTGGTAGGTACGGATAGTGTGGTAGCGCTCACGCTGAATGTACTTCCCACGTTTACTACATCGCTGGGCACGAAGTATATCAATATGGGCGAATCCTTTGCGTTCAACAACCAACTACTCACCCAAACAGGCATGTATTATGATACCTTGTCCGCGGTGAATGGTTGCGATAGCGTATTGTCGCTCCGATTGGTAGCAATGGCAAAGCAAAAAGGCAATATCCAAATGAGCGTATGCCAAAACGAGTTGCCCGTCTTGTGGAAAGACCAGACTATTAGGGCTGCAGGCGTTTACTCCTTCGACACGCTGACTACAGTCGGTACGGATAGTGTGGTTACGCTCACGCTGACGGTGAATGCCGCTTATCTTACGGCAGACACGCTGAGGATATGCGAGGGCGATTCGTTACTATGGGAAGGCATCATGCTTTCTGAGGCAGGAGAGTACCAAGTAACTTACACGTCTGTTGCGCACTGTGATAGCGTGATGATGCTGTCGCTGGAGGTGGTAAGGCGTAATGTTATCCAAGTGGATACGGTGATTACAACCGCAGACCTCCCCTTTGTCTTTCTCGAAGATACGCTACTCGATGTGGGCACCCAAGAAGGCATCTACGATACCGCTATCGTGGTGAACGGCGAACCTTGCTCTACCATCTACAACTTGCATATCACAGTGAAGATGGGCGAGGGTATCAATAATGTTGGTGCAGATAAACTGAATATCTATCCTACTATGATTGCAGTGGGAGAGAAGGTTAATCTCTCCTTGCCTCAAGCAGATGAACTCACCGTTACTGTTATGGATATGACAGGCGATGTGATGGCTACCTACCATCCCGCTAACACACATCTTGTAATGGATGATTTCTATACTGCCGGTATGTACATCGTGCGAGTTACTTCTTCCAACGGCTATTGTGGTCTCGGGAAAGTAATCGTAAAGTAACGTAAAGATAGCAGGGGGCGGACAATTGGTCAAATGGTAAATTGTCAAATTGTCAAATTCCGCAAGCGTTCCGCCCCCTGCTATTCCTTTTTCTTCTATTTATACACCTACTAACTATTGAGATGATGAAAATGATGTCTCCCTTTTTGTGTACATCCTACCGAGTTTATGGTATCTTGTTTTTATGCGCTTGGATGTACATACCATGTAGTGCGGCTGTCCGAACACCGGAACAAGCCATAGAAATTGCTTCTGCGCACGCGAGTGTGCATCGCCAAAAATTGCCTATTCACGACACTGTCGTTTCCGATAATATAAATGCCTCGCTGGCATATCAATCCCCTGCTTTCTATGCGGTCAATACTTCCGGCGGTTATGTCCTCGTTTCTGCCGATGACCGACTAACGCCTATATTGGGCTACTGCGATGGTGAGGCGCGTTTTGACATGGATAGTATCCCTCCCGCGATGCGCTTCTGGCTAGAGGAATACGAGTTTGAGTATTCTATCCTCAACTCTCAACCTTCCACTCTCCACGCTCATCCCTCCCCTCTCCATTCTCCCCTCTCCACCCTCACCGCCGAGATAGCCCCGCTCGTGGGGTGTAAATGGAATCAAAAATCGCCCTACAATCTATTAGCGCCGTGCTACGATGGAGTGAATCATGTGGCAGCGGGATGCGTAGCAACGGCGATGGCGCAAGTGATGTATGCATATCAGTATCCCTCCCGCGGAATGGGCAACCATAGTTATCTATGGCAGAGCGAGAATGACGAAACGTTGTCTGCCAGGCTCTCCGCTAATTTCGGGGCTACCACCTACGACTGGGAGGCTATGCTCCCATCATATACATCTTCCGCTTCGGAAAATAGTCAGATGGCGGTGGCTACGCTGATGTACCATTGCGGTGTGGCTGTGGATATGGGTTACGATTGCAATGCAGGACATGAGAGCGGTGCGGTAACAAGCAAAGTGCCCGTCGCTTTGGCAACCTATTTCGGCTACGACAGCCACTATCAGTCTATCCGAAAAGATATATATCCCGTCGATAGTTTGGAAACTATCATATATACAGAACTCTCCCTGCAACATCCTGTCCTTGTGTCGGGGCAAAACAAGAGCGGGGGGCATGCTTTTGTCTGCGACGGTTACGATGGAAAGGGGTATTTCCATTTCAACTGGGGGTGGGGCGGTCAGTCGGATGGCTATTTCCTGCTTTCAGCATTGAACCCTGGCAGCCAGGGCGTGGGAGGCACAGGTAACGGATATAACAAGAATACCACCTTCTTTATCGGGCTACAGCCTCAAAACGATGATGCCAAAGTGCAACCTCAACAACTGGCGGCAGATAGTATAACCGTTTCATCTACTACACTCAGTAGGAAATCCGCTTTCAGCGTATCGGCATATCGTATTCAAAACTACGGGATGGACAATTACCAGGGTACATGGGGAGTGGCACTTTATGATGAAGATGACACACAGATGACAGCCTTGCTCAGTACAGCGGATTTCTCGCTCAAATCAGGGTATTATCGCACTGTCCCCTCTACGTTTTCCTCGGTTACCATCCCTTCTACTGTGAAGAACGGTACCTATCGATTGTGTTGTGTTTATAAAGACCCTGCTTACGGCTGGTCGCGTATGCTGTGCACGCAGGATGATTATTATAAGACGCTCTATATCACCGACAGTCAGATTACCTTTGTGGACAACAATGCCCCCGCTGTGTTAGAACTCACACAACCTATCGCTTTCCCTACCGATACGGTGGCTTGTACCGGTGCACCGCTTTCGTTCGCGGTACGCAATACCGGCGGAACATTCCGCGGAGAGATTTCTGCTCGCATCTATCAGGGGAACTTCGCCAAGGGACAATATGAGATTATGGATGAACTCACTATCAGACACGACCAAACGCTGACCTCGGCTCTGCAGCAGGTGTTTGATGCTAACTTGAAGATAGGTATTACCTACAAGATGAAGTTGTGCTATCGCTTGGGAGAAACGGATGCGTGGCACGATTTGACCCCTGCAGAGTACAACGGGATTTCGTTTTGGCTTAATCAGCCGCAAGCGGAAGAGCCTGAGGAACCCGATGTGCCCAGTGCTTTGCAGCATACGCTGAGTGAAGGGGCTGAGATAATATGCGAGCAATGGGTGATGGCTTTGCCGATAGGTAATCTCTACGTCGTAACCGTAGAGCACAATCATACCATACACCACTACAAAATCATCAAACCGCTATGAGATATTCTCTACGCTTGTCTGCTCTAATCAGTATATGTTTGCTCGGAGTAGCATATGGTTTTTGTTCCCCGAAGGAGACACTTCCGGGTGCGCAGGCGTCTCCGCCTGCTGAAAAGGAGGTGCGGTCTCCAGGCCGCACCATAGATACTGGGGACGCGAGCGTCTCGCCCGCGATAAAGTCCTCGCCTACAGAAAAGAGGGTGCATGAGGAAGACCACCACTATCTGACAACAGAATTAGGGATAGGTTATTCTTCCATGCTGACCAATTATCCCCTTGTATCGAAATGTCCGGGTTCGGCAGGCGGACATTTGCAAGTGGGTTACGAGTGGCAACGCAGACAGTTCCTGCTCCATACGGGTTTGGAGTTTGTGCTTCTGAATGGAAAGACTCGGCTACAGCCCTTTGCCTTGCAGACACCTTATGTGGAGAGCGGGGTAGAGATGGTGGAGAACTTCCACTTCCTTGATTTCACGGAGCGACAGGCAGTAGGTCAATTATCCATCCCTGTTATGGCGGGAGGGATGTTCCAAGACAGATACTATTTCTTGGCTGGTGTGAAGATAGGTATGCCTATCTATACCCATACCAAAACAACCACCACGCTGCGAACCACCTTGTTTGACCCTTCGCTTATCGGAGAACTGGGTGAACAGGGAGATATCCCCGCGCATAATCTATGGACGAGCAGCGAGTTCGCCGAAGCCTCGCCCGCGGGACGGGTGAATGTGCAGGCATCGGCAGAGGTAGGTATCTCCATTAACGGATTCCTGCCTAAGAAGAAAGCCTCCAAGCGTCCTGCGCTCGGACAGGCAAGAGGAAAGAAAAAGAAACAACCCCTGCCGTACTATTTCCGTGTAGCGTTGTTCTGCGACTATGGGCTGACGAACGTATTAGCAGCAGCCAAGAGTATGACAGATGTACACACGTTGCAAGGTGAACATTTATATCCTGCGGCGGTGTCTGCACCACGCAATGTGCAACTGGGTACGCTGGCGGAGTGCAATGTGCGCTACAACTCCCTCTTGGTAGGTATGAAGTTTGCCGCATTGATACAGATGAATAGGCCGAAGGTGGTAGAACCTCCGAAATCGTATCTTGATTTGCTCATTATAGATGCGCAAACGAATAAAACAATACCGGCAAAAATACAATTGTTTGACCTACAGACCAATCGCGAGACAATCCGCGATTCCAAAAACGGGAAGGCACATATCCGTACAAAGGTGGGGGCGTTTGACGTAACGGTTAGTGCATTGGGGTATCTTCCGGAAACGCAACACTATGAGATAGCCCTTTTGGGTGATAATGCCAAACTGCAGTTCGCACTGCAGCCCATACAAGACAGTGTGGTGGAGGTTTCTCAACCCGTAGTGCCCGAAAAAGGGGTAATTGTGGTGCTACACAATTTGTATTTCGCCACCAACGCCACTACCATCCTTCCCCAATCGGAAGAAGCACTAAATGAATTGAGCAGAATGATGCAAGCACATCCAGAAATGCGCATCCGTATCGTAGGACACACGGATGATGTGGGCAGCGAGCAAGACAACATCGCGCTTTCGCTGGGACGCGCTGAGGCTGTAAAACGCGCATTGACGGAGCGCGGCGTGGAGGGAGTTCGTATTGAGACCGAAGGAAAAGGCGAGAGTGAACCCATAGCCCCCAACGACTCAGAGGAGGGACGCGCGGAAAATAGGCGCGTAGAGTTTGTCGTGTTGTAACTATCTATAAGTCCCCTATAAGGGGGCTTTAGAGGGTCTTGCCCGAGTGTGCAGGCATCCTCGCCTGCTTTCAATGGTCAATGTTATGAAAATCAAATATAAGAGGCTGCCTAACATGATTTGTCAGGCAGCCTCTTTTATATTACCTATTACTTATTACCTATTACTTTATTTGTTGTCCACCAACTTGTACCCCTTGCCGTGGACGCCGATGATGCGGTAGCCTGTTTCGTTGAGGAAACCGCGCAGGTGGTTGACATAGACAGAGAGGGAGCGGGAGGAGAAATAGTCTTCGGTCTTCCATAGTGCACTCAGTATCACATGGCGCTCCACCAATTGGTTGAGGTTGCGGCAGAGCAGCAAGAGCAGGTCGCTCTCGCGCGAAGACATGTGCTTGCCGTCGAAGGTCTGGTGCACGGAGTCGAACACTCGCCCGTTGATGTCGAACACCGTCTCGGGCTTCGACTCGCCCGCGTGGTAACGGCGAAGGATGGCACGGATACGAAGGATGAGAATATCCATTGAGAAAGGCTTTGTAATATAGTCATCGCAGCCCAACTCAAAGGCACGAATAACATCATCTCGTCCCGAGCGCGTGCTGAGCACTACTATAGGTAGCGTGTTATTGCTATCGCGCAGGGTCTTCATAATTTCAAAACCACTGCCATCCGCGAAACTCAACTCCATCAAACAGATGTCGTACTTCTTTCGTTTGATAGCATCTATCGTGGTTTCAGCATTGTTCGTTACATCCACGATGAAATTGATAGACCGCAGATAGTCTGCCAATACGGTACTCAAATTGATGTCGCCATCAGCAATCAATACGCTTGTTTGTGTCGGGTTCATAGAATTTACGATTAAAATTTGTACGTTATTAGGGATCGCAAAAAGTATGCCAAACCCCTTTTGAAGCGCTAAAAACTATAAAAATGCTAACAAAACTACCGAAAAGCGCAATTTCTACCCCGTTTTATTTGGAGTTTCCAATAGTTTTTAGTAATTTTGCGGTCGAAATGAAAAAAGAGTCAAAAGTCCTTGTCATATTAACAGGTGGAACTATCACGATGGTACGCGACCGCGAGTCGGGCGCGTTGTTGCCGGCGGATATGGAAACCTTCAAGGCATTTGTCCCCGAACTATTTACGAGCGATATCCATATCGATATGGAGGCGTTCACCCCCTTGCTCGATTCGTCGGATGTGAATCCCGAGAATTGGGCGCGCATGGCGCATGCCGTTTTCGACCACTATGCCGACTATGACGGTTTCGTCATCCTGCACGGTACGGACACCATGTCTTATTCCGCCTCCGCGCTGTCGTTCATGCTGGAGAACCTGAATAAACCTGTGGTCTTCACGGGCAGCCAGTTGCCCATCGGCACGCTGCGCTCCGATGCGAAAGAAAACCTGCTGACGGCGATAGAGATTGCTGCTGCCAAAGATGAAGACGGCAATGCCATCGTGCCGGAGGTAACGCTTTTCTTCGAGGATAAACTCTTCCGCGGCAATCGTACCACAAAGCGCAATGCTGAGCATTTCTCGGCGTTCAACTCCTACAACTATCCTCCGCTTGCCAAAGCAGGCGTGCACATCACCTACCAGCCCCATCTCATTCATTACAACAACCCCGTGCTTCCGCTTCGCCTGCGCGTGCAGACGGACCAAAACGTGGGGGTGCTCAAACTCTTCCCGGGTATCCAAGAGGCGTTTGTTCGGCAAGTGCTGAATGCCCCCGGGCTGCGAGGACTGGTATTGGAGACGTTCGGCGCAGGCAACGCTCCCTCGTCGGAGTGGCTCTATCAATTGCTGCACGATGCGGTGGAGCGCGGCATCATCATCGTGAACAAGACCCAGTGCAACACAGGCTCCGTGGAGATGGGGCTCTACGCCGTATCCATGAACCTGCTCAAGGCGGGCGTCATCTCGGGTTACGACATCACCACCGAGGCACTGCTGACCAAGATGATGTACCTGCTGGGCGAGAACCCAAACGACCCCAAGACCGTCAAAGAACTGCTGCAAAAAGACCTCTGCGGAGAAGTAACGATAGAGTAGTTTGGATGAAAGATGAAGGATAAAGGATAAAAGATTTATTACCTTCGTCTATGAGTTTTCAGAGTCAATACTATTTCGTCTTTAATCTTGTGTCCTTAATCCTTTATCCAAAGAAACTATTCAGTCTTTCATCCTTTATCCTGTATCCTTAATCCTACAAAGATATGCAAAACTTACAACCTACAGGTGTGTGGAGCGTATTCCACAGCCTGACCCAAATTCCTCGCCCCAGCGGCAAGAAAGACCAAGTGCATGATTTCCTGATGAACTACGGCAAGTCCCTCGGACTGGAGACCCTGACCGATGAGATAGGCAACGTACTGATTCGCAAGCCTGCCAGCCCGGGCATGGAGAACCACCCGGGCGTGATTCTGCAAGGGCACATGGATATGGTGCCGCAAAAGAACGGCGACAAGGTGTTCAACTTCGAGACCGACCCCATTGAGGCGTATGTGGAGGACAATGGCGAGTGGGTAACCGCCAACGGCACTACTCTCGGTGCGGACAACGGTATCGGCGTGGCGACGGCGCTGGCCATTCTTGCCGATAAGAGCGTGGTGCACCCGCCCTTGGAGGTGCTGGTAACCGTAGATGAGGAGACGGGCATGTACGGCGCGTTCGACCTCAAAGGCGGTTGGCTGCAAGGCAAGACCCTGCTCAACCTCGACTCCGAGTCGGAAGGCGAACTCTATGTGGGTTGCGCTGGCGGCGTGGACACCACCGCGACCTTCGACTACGAGCCTGTCCCCACCGAGGAAGGCGACATCGCGCTCAGAGTGTCGCTCAAGGGTTGCAAAGGCGGGCACTCCGGCTGCGACATCCATCTGCAGCGCGCCAATGCCATCAAGTTGCTCTTCCGCTTCCTCAAAGATGCGGTGGCTAACTACGAGGCGCGCCTCGCCACCGTTGAGGGCGGCAGCCTGCGCAACGCCATTCCCCGCGAGGCAAGTGCGGTCATCACCATACCCGCCGAGGGAAAAGATGAACTGCTGGATTTGGTAGCCGACTACGAGGACCTCTTCATCCGCGAGTTCGACGGCGTGGAGGACAACATCAGCCTCACTGCCGAGGAAGTGGCGTGCCCCGACCACGAGCTGCCGGAGGACGTACAGGACTTCCTTATCCACGCCATCACCCTCTGCCCCCACGGCGTCTATCGTATGATTCCAGAGATGCCCGACATCGTCGAGACCAGCAACAACTTCGCCATGGTCAATACCGAGGCGGGCAAAATCACCGTCTTCTGCCTCACCCGCTCGTCCGTAGAGTCGCGCAAAGAGGAGTTGCAGTCCGTCATCCAGTCGGCGTTCGCGCTGGCAGGCGCAGACGTGCAGTTCAGCGGCTCCTACCCGGGATGGAAACCCAATTTCCACGGGCATATCTTGGAGGTGATGAAGCAGGTTTATGAGCAGGAGTTCCATGCTGAGCCGCGTGTCATCACCATCCACGCAGGCTTGGAGTGTGGTATCATCGGGCGCAACTACCCGGGCATGGAGATGATTTCCTTCGGTCCCACCATCGAACACCCGCATAGCCCAGATGAGCGCGTGAACATCGCCACCGTGCAGAAGTTCTACCACTATCTCTTGGCAACACTCAAAGCATTGTAAATATGAACGTTATAAAAACACCCATTGAGGGTCTGCTCGTCATCGAGCCGCAGGTCTTCCACGACGCACGCGGCTACTTCTGCGAGACCTACAACGAACAGCGCTACCGCGAGGCGGGTATCACGGCGCAGTTTGTGCAAGATAACCAGTCCTGCTCTTCCTACGGCGTGGTGCGCGGGCTGCATTTCCAGCGTCCGCCCTACACGCAGGCGAAGTTAGTCAGTTGCACCGTCGGCAAGGTGCTGGATGTGGCGGTCGATTTGCGCCACGACAGCCCCACTTACGGCAAGTGGTATGCTGTGGAACTCTCCGCGGATAACCATCGCCAATTCTTCATCCCGCGCGGTTTCGCGCACGGCTTCTCCGTACTGAGCGAAACGGCCGTCTTCACCTACAAGTGCGACAACCTCTACCATCCCGAGGCAGACGGCGGACTGCTCTTGAGCGACCCCGAACTGAATATCGACTGGCAAGTCCCCGCCGAGAAGCGTATCTTGTCGGAGAAAGACCAAAAACACCCGTTGCTGAAAGACCTGCAAGTGATTTTTTGATATTTGAAAATTATGTCCGGGTGCGCAGGCGTCCCCGCCTGCTAAAAGGTCAAATAGTAAATTGTCAAATATGAATATCTTGATTACCGGCGCAAACGGTCAGTTAGGAACCGAGATGCGCACTTTATCCGAGGCGCATCTCGCCCATACCTATTTCTTCACCGACGTGGCGGAACTCGACATCACCAACCGCGAGGCGGTGCATACTTTCGTGCGCGACCATGCCATCGACATGATTGTCAACTGCGCCGCCTACACCAACGTGGACAAGGCGGAGGAGGACGAACCCACCGCGTTGCGCATCAATGCCGATGCCGTGGAGAACCTTGCCACGGCAGGTGCCAAGGTCATCCATGTCAGCACCGACTACGTCTTCTCTGGCGAGGGCTGGATTCCCTGCCGCGAGAGCGATCCCGTAGCGCCGCGCACTGCCTACGGTCGTACCAAACTGGCGGGCGAAGAGCGACTGCTCGCGCATCGCCCCGACGCGGTCATACTCCGCACCGCATGGCTCTATTCGCCCTACGGCAACAACTTCGTGAAGACTATGATTCGCTTGGGATTGGAGCGCGACACCTTGGGCGTCGTCTTCGACCAAGTCGGCACGCCCACCTACGCGGCAGACCTCGCGGCGGCTATCTTCACCGTTATTGAGGCACCTGACTGGCACCCTGGCATCTACCATTTCACCAACGAGGGCGTGTGCTCGTGGTTCGACTTCACCGTGGAGATACATCGTCAGTACAACCTCCTGCACGACAACGCCATCCGCTGCCAGGTGAACCCCATCCTCAGCACTGCCTACCAATACAAGACCCCGCGACCGCACTACAGCGTGCTCGACAAGGCGAAGTATAAGGAGACCTTCGGTGTGCCCGTCCCCTACTGGACGGAAGCACTCCACCGTTGCCTGAAGGTCATGGAGTCTTGATAGTTTCTATAGTAGCTATAGCCGCTATAGATACTATAGCCCTTAATAGTGTTTCCCATGCAATCTATCCTTTCTTTCCTTTCTCAACTCGCAGTGCACAACGACCGCGAGTGGTTCAATGCCCAAAAGGCGGAGTACCAAGCCTGCCACAGCCGCTTCGTGGATTTCTCCACCGAGTTCATCCGTCGCCTCGGCGAGTATGACCCCGCCATCCGTGACCTGCAAGCCAAAGACTGTATCTGGCGTATCTACCGCGACACGCGTTTCTCCAAGGATAAGACTCCGTACAAGCAGTGGTTTGGGGTGTTTGTAGCCCCCAAGGGCGGGCGCAAGTCGCTGCGCGGTGGCTACTATGTGCATCTGCAACCCGAACATTGCCTTTTCGCCGGCGGGATATGGGACCCGTCCCCCGAACTGCTGAAAGCCCTGCGCAAGGAGATAGAGGCAAACTATGAAGAAGTTGAGGAGATTATGGCAAACCCACATTTCGCGCGCTACTTCAAGGATTTTGATACCGACTATATGCTCAAGCGGGTGCCTGCCGGCTTTGACCCCGAATTCGTGCATGCCGATTGGCTCAAACGCAAGAGTTTCACTTTCTCTTGCCCGCTGACCGATGCCGAAGTATGCGCACCCGATTTCACAGAGCGCGCCGTGGATATGGCAGTGGCTGCCAAACCCATGAACGATTTTCTGAATTATACGTTTGAAGAATATGGCGAGTTCCCGTCTCGCCGTTGTTGAGAAAGCGCCTGCTACGATAGCATCATGACGGCGCGTTGGAGGGCGTGGATGAAGTCATCCACGTCTTTTTTGTCATTGTAGAGCCCGAACGACGCGCGCACCGTGCCCGGCACTTGCAGGTAGTCGATGAGCGGCTCCGCGCAGTGGTGCCCCGTGCGCACGGCTATACCCTGTCGGTCGAGCAAGGTGCCTACATCGAAGGGGTGCACCAGTCGCTTCCCCTCGCGGCTGTCGGCATACACGTTGAACGAAACCACGCCCGCTTTCGGCTCGCCGGCAGCGTAAATCTTCACCTCCGGCAGCCTGCTTAGTTGCTCCTCACAGTAGCGCGTCAGATGCATCTCATGCTCCATAATGCCTTGAATACCTTTGTCTTGAATATACTGCAACGCCACGGCGAAAGCATACGAACCGATGAAATTGGGGGTGCCTGCTTCGAACTTGTAGGGCAAGACATTGTAGGTAGTGCCATCGAAGCGCACATGTTCTATCATCTCGCCGCCACCCTCGGCTGGGGGCAGTTGGTTGAGCCACTCTTCCTTGCCATAGAGCACGCCGAGCCCCGTAGGACCGTACATCTTGTGGGCAGAGCAAGCGAAGAAGTCGCAGTCGAGCGCTTGTAGGTCCATAGGCATGTGGGGCGCCGACTGTGCACCGTCGATACACACGGGCACACCATGCGCGTGGGCAATGCGGATAATCTCCTCCACGGGGTTGATAATCCCCAGCACGTTGCTCACTTGCGCCACGGAGATGAGGCGGGTGCGCGGGGTAATCATCTGCTCCAAGCCGATGATATCCAATACCTCACCCTTCATAGGGAGCACTCGGAGGGTCGCTTTTTTCCGCCCGCAGAGCATCTGCCACGGCACGATATTGGAGTGGTGCTCCAGCGTGCTGACGATAATCTCGTCTCCCTCGTTCACAAATGCTTCGCCGAAGGAGAAAGCGAGCATGTTGAGGGCGTCCGTGGTGCCTTTGGTAAAGACGATTTCTTTGGCAGAGCGTGCATGAAAGAAGTCCGCCACCGCTTGGCGCGCCTGCTCGTGGTGCTCGGTCGCCACTTGACTCAGATGGTGCACGCCGCGGTGGATATTCGCATTCCAGTGGGTATAGGCTTCCATGATGGCGTCCAGCACCACCTGCGGCTTCTGACTCGTCGCCGCATTATCCAGATATACCAAGCGCTTGCCGTACACCTGTTCGTTCAATATGGGAAAATCAGGGTTCAAAGTGGTCAGTGATTAGTGGTCAGAGCAGTTGAGCTCATAAATCTTAATTCATAATTCATAATTAAGCTCAGGGTTTGTATCGGCTTTCTTCCAGTATCTTTTGTGCGTCGCCCTCTGCCATCAGTTCTTGCAGGCTCACTTCGGGGTGGTTCTCCATGTAACTTTCTGCGATACGCCATCCCACCCACGTGCCCAAGCGCCCTGGCGACTCTTGCGACACCTCGGCGGTGAAAGGTCCGTCGTTCAGATAGGAACTCATCACCAGTGGCTCTGTCTTGAAGAGGTCTCGTTTGTCCATCATCAGGTGCCAGATGGCGCGCTCGTGTTGCTCGCACCAAGCCCATTGCTCTCGCGTGTAGCCCATCATCTCGTAGTTCGGCAACTCAGGGAACAAGACAGACAGGAGGTAGAGCACTTTGCCGCGGTAGAGCATCTGCTCCAAGAGGCGGCTTTTCTTGCTCGTGAAAGGCAGTTGCCGGAAGAGGTACGCGCTCACCACATCGGCGGGGATACACTCCTTGCGCATGGTCTGCTTCTGGTAGTCGTACACCACGCGGTTGTAGTACTCGTAGTCGCTGCCGAGGTACATATCCGCCCCCACGGCAATAACATCGCCGGCGAAATAGATAGAGGCGTTAAAACCCGAGATGAAGAGGTAGATGGTAGGCAGCGGCATGTCGGGGTAGAGGTAATGCAGCCGCGTGAAGGCGCCGTCCAGACTCCGCTGTATGTCGCTCACGTCTGCGAACATCTCCTGCTCGCGGGCGTTGGTCTGCCGAAAGCCGTAGAGCGTGTCGTTGAGGAACTGCGGCAACGCCTCTTGCAGGTAGGAGGTATCGCTCGCGGCAATGCCCAATATATCCTCGGCGAACTGCGGCATGAAAGCGGGGTAGTCGGCAAACAGCCGCTTGACGCCCTCTGCAGTCTGCCCGTCTGCCTGCAGCGCACTGTCAAACCGCACTATCTCCACATGCTGCGGTGCCATTTCCTTCTCCGCAGGGAAATAGGCTCTGCCTCGATGGCAGCCCGCAAGCACCAAGCAAAGGAGCAGTAGCACCTCTACAAAGAGAAAGCATAATGCCCTCTTAATTCTTAATTCATAATTCTTAATGAAACATCTACTCATCCCACCCGATGCCTTTGTATTTGTTCAAGTCCCATTCTTCCTCCACCTCATTCAGGTAAATCGTTTGAGGCTCATCGTCGTCCTCTGCCGCCACGTCGCTCTCCGCTTCTTCGCGCACGGTGATGTCGATAGGTGCGTGCGAAATCTCTATCACCTGATTCTGCTCTTTGTTCAGTTCCGTCCAGAGCATGTCTTTCAACGCGCTGATTCCCAGTCCGCTGACAGCGGATATGCATACCACGGGAAGTTGAAGTTCCTCGGAGAGTTGAGAGTTGAGAGTTGAGAGTTGAGAGTCAGGCGTATCCTCCAAGAGGTCGCATTTGCTGATGGCGAGTATGCGGGCTTTGGTGAGCAGTTCGGGGTTGTATTTCTCCAATTCGCGTAGCAGGATGCGATACTCTGCGGCGATATCTTCCGCCGTGGCGGGCACCATGAAGAGCAGCACGGCATTGCGCTCAATATGCCTCAGGAAGCGCAGCCCGAGCCCTTTGCCTTCTGCGGCACCCTCGATGATTCCCGGGATGTCTGCCATGCAGAACGACTGCCCGTCGTGGTAGGAGACGATGCCGAGTTGCGGGGTGAGGGTGGTGAAAGGGTAGTCGGCTATCTCCGGCTTGGCAGCGGAGACCACGCTCAGCAGGGTGGACTTACCGGCATTGGGGAAGCCTACGAGTCCCACATCTGCCAGCACTTTCAGTTGCAGAATCACATTGCGTTCCTGTGCGGGCTCCCCGGGCTGTGCATAGCGCGGTGCTTGGTTGGTGGCGGTGCGGAAATGCCAGTTACCCAAGCCTCCTCGCCCGCCTTTGAGCAGCACCACGCGCTCGTTGTGCTCGCGCACCTCGCAGATATACTCGCCCGTATCGCCGTCATAGACCACCGTGCCGCAGGGCACTTCGATGATACGGTCTTCGCCGTCTTTGCCGAAGGAGCGGCTGTCGCCGCCCTTGCCGCCGTCGGTCGCCATGATATGCTTTTGGTACTTCAGGTGGAGCAGTGTCCATAGGTTGCGGTTGCCGCGGAGGATGATGCTGCCGCCCTTGCCGCCGTCGCCGCCGTCAGGACCGCCCTTGGGCAGGTATTTGGCGCGGTGGAAGTGCATGCTGCCTGCGCCGCCCTTTCCCGAACGGCAGTAAATCTTTACGTAGTCTATGAAGTTAGAAGAAGGCATTATGAATAATTATGAATTAAGAATTGTGAATTATGAGTGCCCATGCTTCGATAATTATGAATTATGAGTTATGAGTGCTCATGCCATAAAGTGTGGCATGCAATGCACTCATAATTCTTAATTCATAATTCATAATTACAAAAAGCGGTCAATGATATGGCATATCTGCGCGAAGACATCCTCCATCGTGTTGTTGCCGTTGATGGCGAAGTAGTTGTCTTGGTGGAGGTAGTAGGTCGCTACGGGTTGCGTCTGCCGGTGATAGACCTCAAGGCGTTTCTTGATGGTCTCTTCGTTGTCGTCGGCGCGTCCGCTGGTCTTGCCGCGGTTGATAAGGCGGGTGATGACCTCTTGCTCATCCACAATCATATCCAGCATCACTGCCTCCATCTTATATTTCTTCAGCAACTCCGTCAGCGCTTCTGCCTGCTCCACGGTGCGCGGGAAGCCATCAAAGATAACGCCCTTGCTGTCCGCGGGGAGCGAAGCGATGAAGTTCTCGATGAGGGCAATCATCTTCTCATCGGGCACCAAGTTGCCTTTCGAGATAATCGCATCTATCTCCTGCCCGAGTGCCGAACCCGATTTTATTTCTGCTCGCAGCACATCGCCCGTGGACAGGTGTTGCAAGCCATATTTCTCTACAATGAAATCCGATTGTGTCCCTTTTCCACTACCCGGGGCACCACAAAGAATAATGTTCAACATAAATCTTATACCTTAATAAACACGAATTAAGAATTATGAACTTTGGATTACGAGCGGCTTACGCTACCCTCATAATTCATAATTCATAATTCTTAATTAACAAAAGTAGTTCTTAGAGTGCCAATTTAGCACCTGCTTTGAACTTAACAGCCTTCTTTGCAGGGATAACGATAGGTTGTTTGGTAGCAGGGTTGATACCATTGCGTGCTGCTTTCTCTACTACAGAGAGCGTAGCATAACCTACCAATTGTACGGTCTCGCCGTTCTTCAGTGCCTCAACAGCAGCGTCAAGAGCAGCGTCAATCACTTTTGCAGCCTCCACTTTGGAAACCTCTGCCTTTGCTGCCACAGCAGCAACAAGTTCAGCCTTGTTCATAATTGTAACGATTTTGGGTTAGTATAAGAATGTATTATTTATGATTTCTAACGCTTTCTTTGCTAAAAATCACGGCGCAAAGATACTACAAAAATATGAAACTACCAAGCCTTTTTCTTGAAAAATGTGTTTTTTGGGCAAAAAAAAGCATTTTTTCGAGAAAAAGCACGATTTTTGTATGGCTAATTCAGAAAAAAGCACTACCTTTGCCGTGGATAAGAGACCGCTGCGCTGAAAAATAAAGGAAAAAAGACTTAATTACCGAAGTCCCTGAAAACGCTGTGTTTTCGGATCAGTGGCATGTTAATTATTAATTGTTAATTGTAAACCATTTTACATGCGCAATCTCCCTATTGTAACCCGCTCTATTCTTTGGGCAAATATCATCGTTTTTTTGTTGGATATGGTGCTTCGCCGCGCCGGCATACAGTTGTCTGCCGTTTGCGGTCTGCACTATTTCACTGCACAGCAGTTTCATATCTGGCAGCCATTGACCTATATGTTTTTGCACGCCGACCTCGGACATATCTTTTGCAATATGTTCGCGGTGTTGATGTTCGCGCCGGTGTTGGAGCGCGAATGGGGGTGGAAGCGTTTCCTAACCTACTATCTCGTCTGCGGCGTGGGTGCAGGCTTGGTGCAGGAGGCAGTATGGGCGATGATGTATCAGCCGACTCTCAGCGCGATGGCAGCGGCGCAGGCAGCGTACTATATCAATCCGTTGGTTACCATTGGAGCATCGGGTGCGGTGTTTGGCATCCTGTTTGCTTTTGGTTGGCTGTTTCCCAATGTGCCGTTGTTTATCATGTTTGTGCCTATTCCCATCCGCGCGCGCGTATTCGTGATTATCTACGCGGCTATCGAGCTCTTTGCGGGTTTAGGTAGTGTGGTAGGTGCCGGCGACCATGTGGCGCATTTCGCCCATTTGGGCGGCATGCTGTTCGGCTGGTTGCTGTTGCTTTGGTGGCGGCATGTGAGCGACAACGGCTCGAGCGAGTGGCGTCGCCGTTGGCAACAATTCACCAACCGCTTCCGCAAGCATCCTCGCCTCGACAGTACGTCAGACAAAGACTACTCTGACTATCATTATCAGAAACGAGTATAGGGGTGAAGCATCTCAAATTTTGGGCTTCCCCAAACAATGAAATTGTCAAATCGTAAAATTGTCAAATAAATACATGTTACTGACTATCTTAAAGTCGAAGATTCACCGTGTGCGGGTGACGGAAGCCAATTTGGAATATATTGGCAGCATCACGATAGACGAGGATTTGATGGACGCCGCAGGCATCGTGGCAGGCGAGCGAGTGCAGGTGGTGGACAACGACAACGGTGCCCGCTTGGAGACCTACGTCATTGCCGGCAAACGCGGCTCGGGATGTATCTGCATGAACGGCGCGGCAGCGCACCTGATACACGTGGGCGACACGGTCATCATCATGGCGTATGCCCTCATGACCCCCGAAGAGCAAAAGACCTTCCGCCCTCAAATCGTCTTCCCGAAAGAGGGAAACAAGATATAACTGCGTGTTAAAAAAGCCCTTTTGGGCTGTAAGAAAGTAAATGTAAAAAAGCGCTACGCGCTGTACACGGAGCGAAGCGAAGTTCCCAACACGCAGTTCCTAACACGAAGTTAATTACACGAAGTTCCCTACACGCAGTTCCCCATGTTCACTCTCCAACAAACCGATACGCGTTCTTCTGCCCGTGCCGGGGTCGTACATACCGACCACGGCGACATCCTCACGCCCATCTTCATGCCCGTGGGCACGGTGGGCACGGTGAAGGGGGTGCAGCGGCGCGACCTTGAGGACGACATCAAGGCGCAGATCATCCTCGGCAACACCTACCACCTCTACCTCCGCCCGGGCACGCACATCCTGCACGAGGCAGGCGGGTTGCACCGCTTCGAGGGCTGGACGCGACCCATACTCACCGACTCCGGCGGCTATCAGGTCTTCTCGCTGACCGACATCCGTAAGATGACCGAGGAGGGCGTGCAGTTCTCCAGCCATATCGACGGGCGCAAACTGCTGTTCACGCCCGAGAGCGTGATGGACATTGAGCGCGAGATAGGTGCCGATATCGTGATGGCGTTCGACGAGTGTTGCCCGGGTACAGCCGACCGAGCCTATGCCAAAGCCTCTATGGAGCGCACCCATCGCTGGCTCGACCGTTGTATCGCCCGCTTCGACAGCACGCCCGACCTCTACGGCTACCGCCAGCACCTCTTCCCCATCGTGCAGGGCTGCGTCTATACCGACCTCAGGCAAGACGCTGCCAAGCGTCTGCGCGACCTCGACCGCGACGGATACGCCATCGGCGGACTGGCGGTGGGAGAGCCCGCGGAGAAGATGTACGAGATGATAGAGGTGGTGAACGACATCCTCCCCGCGAACAAACCGCGCTACCTCATGGGTGTCGGCACGCCGTGGAACATCCTCGAGGGTATAGAGCGCGGAGTGGATATGTTCGACTGCGTCATGCCCACCCGCAACGGGCGCAACGGCATGATTTTCACCCGCAACGGCGTGATGAACATGCGCAATAAGAAATGGGAAAACGACTTCACGCCCCTTGACCCCGACGGCACCTCGTATGTGGACCACCAGTACACGCGGGCGTATGTCCGCCACCTCATCCACGCGCAGGAGATGCTCGGGCTGGAGATACTCTCTATCCACAATCTCGCCTTCTACCTTTGGCTCGTAGGCGAAGCCCGCCAACACATCCTCACCGGCGACTTCAAACCGTGGAAAGACGAGATGATGAAACGATTGATGAATAGACTTTAATGGATAAAAGACCGCTGTCCGGGTACGCAGGCGTCCCCGCCTGCTGATACGGTCTAACGACAACAGACGCAGTGGGGTTCTTAAAGGAGAAAAGATTAACGATTTATTAACGGCAATTAACGGAGTAAAGAGCATTCAGAGACGAAGGTGATAAGTCTTTCATCCTGCGTCCTTTATCCTTCATCCTAATGAAAAAACTCGACTGGTATATTATTCGCAAGTTCCTCGGCACGTTCTTCTTTTCGATAGTGCTGATTCTGAGCATCGCCATCGTCTTCGACTTGACGGAGAAGTTGGACGATTTCTATGAGAATCAGGTACCTACGCGCGAGATTATCCTCGACTACTACCTGCCTTTCATACCCTACTATGCCAATATGTTCAGTTCGCTGTTTATCTTCATATCGGTCATTTTCTTCACTTCCAAACTGGCGGGCAACAGCGAGATTATCGCGATGATGGCGGCAGGCGTGAGTTACCATCGCCTGATGTTGCCCTACTTCATCTCCGCCACTTTCCTCTTCATTGTTTCGTTTGTCTTGGGCGGCTATATCATTCCACCCGCCACGGGCAAGATGCTCCACTTCACCGACAAGTACATCGAGCACTTCAGCAAAGAGAACGCGCGCAATGTGCAGATGGAGGTTGAGCCGGGCACCATCCTCTATATCGAGTCCTTCCAGAAACGCAGCAACATGGGCTACCGCGCCTCGCTGGAGCATTTCGAGGGCAAGACGCTCACCATGCGTATCACCGCCGACCGTATCCGTTACGACTCTACGAGCACCGGGGGCGCAGGCGTCTCGCCCGCGGAGAAGACATTGAGCCCTCAGCACCATTGGCACTTGGAGAACTACACCCGCCGCGACTTCGACGGCATGCGCGAGACGCTCACCCGCGGCAACCGACTGGACACCATCATCCCTGTCCAGCCCCGCGAACTCTTCGTTACCGCCGAGCAGGCGCAGGAGATGACCAACCCCGAACTCGTGGAGTATATGGAGTTGCAGGCGAAGCGCGGCGCGGGCAATATCCAAGCCTTCGAGACCGAGTACCACAAGCGCTGGGCGTCGCCGCTGGGTGCGTTCATCATGACCCTCTTGGGCGTAACCATGAGCAGCAAGAAGGTGCGCGGCGGCATGGGCAAGAACCTCGGTATCGGCATCGTCCTCACCGCGGCGTATATCCTCTTCTCCACGGTCAGCACCACTTTCTCGGTCAACGGCGTGATGTCGCCTTTCATGTCCGCATGGCTTCCCAACTTTGTCTTTCTCGCCATCGGCATCGTCCTCTATTTCCGCGCACTGAAATAGCCGCACACCCGCAGGTTGGTTGTGCGCGGGCATCCCCGCCCCGCTAAAACCACCGAAGATGCTACTGTCTTCCCGTCAGCGACCATCTTTTTTACAATATCTCTTGCACATTTGAAAAAAATGTAGTACCTTTGCCCACGAAATCGAACAATCGGTTTCGTGTGATCTTTTCTGTTTGCCCCTGTCTTGCGCAGGACAAACAGTGTACATATTGATAAAAGCGTTTATTGACGCTTTGTATTTGACCGACTGAAACTTCGCAACTTTCGGAATCTAAGAGTCAAAATCAAAGTGAGCAATAGATGCTTACCGGTATGGCGTTTGCCATATCGCATCTGCATTTGTAGGTGCGTTATGTCGTCATATCTGCGTAGGCTTCCTGTTGTTTATTTGACTCTTAGGGCAATGCGAAGGCCTCAGTTGGTGAGTAATCAACACGAGGTCTGCGTTTTTTGTGTATGTATGTGCTGTGCTTGACATCTCAATAAGCGACCCCTCAGCCGTACATCTCGAAAACGACTCGAAAACGACACGAAAACGACACGAAGAAAAGAGCAGCGAAAAAGCAGCGAGAGAGAGGTAGCAATGCCTGTCCGGGTGCGCAGGCGTCCCCGCCTGCTAAAAGCAATCTATAAAGCCTATAACAACTATAGCAACTATATTAACATATTAACAAACCAACTAAAAAACAACAAACATTATGAAAAAATTATCTATTTTTTTGCTGTCGCTGCTATGCACCGCAGCCACCGCCTTTGCCTACGACTACGATTTCAAATCCGGCGACTTGTATTACAACATCACAGGTAAAAACACTGTGGAAGTAACCTCTCAAGAACAATGGAGTAGTACCAACTACCGAGGTCTCACCACTGCCACCATCCCCGAGACCGTTACCAACGATGGCACTACCTACTCCGTAACGAGCATTGGAGAAGAGGCGTTCTCTGGTTGCGATAGTCTGACCTCCATTGTAGTGGAAAGTAGCAATAGGGTGTACGATTCGCGTGAGAACTGCAATGCGATTATAGAAACAGCCACCAATACCCTTATTGCAGGTTGCCAATCAACCACCATCCCCAACTCCGTAACCAGCATTGGAAAAGGTGCGTTCGCTGGTTTCTCCTCCCTCACCTCTGTCACCATCCCCAACTCCGTAACAAGCATTGGAAACCGGGCGTTCTCAGATTGCTCCTCCCTCACCTCTGTCACCATCCCCAACTCCGTAACAAGCATTGGAAACTGGGCGTTCTCAGATTGCTCCTCCCTCACCTCCATCACCATCCCCAATAGCGTAAAGACCATCCGAGAGGGGGTGTTTAACAACAATGTCAAGTTGGCAAAAGTAACTATCGGCACGAGTGTTGAGACCATCGAAGCCAACGCCTTCGCAGGCTGCCGACGACTCTACGATATATACTGCTATCCCACCTATCCGCCCCTTGCAGAAACCAACTCGTTTGCCAACTACAATGTCTATGTCTATGTGCCTTGTGAGAACCAACGCGACTATACCTTAGATGTAGTATGGGGTGAGTTTAAGTTCATCGAGTGCATCGGCTCGGAGGTCGTAGTGCTGCCCGACGACGAGGTTACCGTCGCGCCGAGTTACGAAGATGTAACCATCACATGGCCCTCCACCGACGGCGCAGAGACCTATTCCCTCGTCATCACCAAAGGCGACATTACTTTCTGCACGCTTGTCTTCAACGCACAAGGTCAGTTGGTAAGCATTGCCTTCAAACCCCGCCGTGAGAACGCACCTGCGGAAGAAGGCACCACTCCCGCCACCTATGCGGAGATGACTGCCAACGGCTTCCGCTTCAAGGTAACGGGCTTGGACGAGGGTACCGACTATGCTTACACCCTCACCGTTCGCAATGCAGCGAACAGCGTCTTGGAGACCTACACAGGCGAGTTCACCACCCAAAGCGACAACCCGATGGGCATCCAAGAATCAGCAGGCGAAAACACCCCTGCAGGGCAAGCCGAGAAAATCCTCCGCAACGGGCAAGTGCTCATCCTCCGCAACTGCGAGACCTACGACATGATGGGACAAATGCTGTAGTAGCAACTGCCCTATATACGCAGGGTCCCCGCCCGCTTAAATCAAGTTCCATCAAGAGGCAGCCTAACAAGTTGAGTTAGGCAGCCTCCTGTGTTTTCTATGGTGCGGTTTCCCATTTTTAAGTTTCAAGTTTCAAGCAGGCGGGGACGCCTGCGCACCACGGGCGAACGAATTTTGCGCATAAGTTTGTCTATGTCAAAAAAAAAGTGTATCTTTGCAGCGAAATTCAATAAAATACTAAACAACTGCTATTTTGTTCGATAGAATTCATCAACAAAATACCGCTAAAAACGCAAAAGATAGAAAAACTCACCATAATAATTATGAAAAAACTCATTATCTCGAGCCTTGCGCTCGTTGCCCTTATGGCTTGCACCAACACGGAAAACCCGCTCCTCACGGAGCAGAACACGCCCTACGGCGTGCCGGCTTTCGACAAAGTGAAGACGGAGCACTACATGCCCGCCTTCGAGAAAGCCATTGCCGAAAACAAAGCGGAAATCGCCGCTATCGTTGCTAACCCCGAAGCCCCGACCTTCGAGAACACCATCGCTGCCCTCGACCGCACGGGTGCCCTCCTCGACCGCGTTACGGGCGTGTTCTTCAACATCCTTGACGCCGACGGCAACGACCAGATGAACGCCATCGCCGAGGAGGTTACGCCTATGCTCTCCGAACTCTCCGACGGCATCATCCTCAACGATTCGCTCTTCCAACGCGTGAAAGCCGTCTATGATGCCCGCGAGACTTTGGGGCTGACTCCCGAGCAACTGCGCCTGACCGAGCAGACCTACAAGAGTTTTGCGCAGAACGGGGCTAACCTCCCCGAGGACAAGAAAGAGCGGCTCAAAGAAATCAACAAGGAGTTAGGCTTGCTCTCCTTGCAGTTTGGCAACAACGTGGTGGCGGAGACCAACGCATACCAACTCTTCGTTACCGACGAGAGTGAACTCGCGGGGCTGCCCGAGAGCGCCAAAGCCGCTGCCAAAGAGGAAGCCGCTGCCGCAGGAAGACCCGACGCATGGCTCTTCACCCCCAAGCGCACCTCCTTCACACCCGTACTCCAATACTGCCAAAACCGCCAACTGCGCGAAGAACTGCTCATGGCATACACCACCCGCGGCAACCACAACAACGAGTTCGACAACAAAGCCGTCATCCAAAAGACCATGGCGCTGCGCATCGAGAAAGCGCAACTCTTCGGCTATCAGAACCCCGCCGACTATATCCTTGCCGACTGCATGGCAAAGGACTCCAAGACCGTAGATACCTTCCTCCAATCCGTCTGGGCACCCTCCATCGCGGCAGCGAAGCGCGAGGCGGCTGCCTTGCAGGCGCTCATGGACAAAGACCTCCCCGGCGAGAAACTGCAACCCTGGGACTGGTGGTACTACGCCGAGAAACTGCGCAAAGAGCAATACGACCTCGACGAGGAGGAACTCAAACCCTATTTCGAGTTGAGCAACGTCCGCCGCGGTGTCTTCCAACTCGCCACCACGCTCTATGGCTTGCAGTTTGAGCAACTGGAAGGCATGCCCGTCTATAACCCCGAGGTGGAGGTGTTCAAAGTAACCGACGCCGACGGCTCGCTCATCGGTATCCTCTACACTGACTATTTCCCCCGCGCAGGCAAGCGCCCGGGCGCATGGATGAACGATATCTGCCACCAGTACGTGGACGCCGAGGGCGTTGACCACCGACCTGTCATCATCAACGTCGGCAACTTCAACAAACCCACCCAAGGCAACCCCTCGCTGCTGAGCATGGACGACGTGGAGACCCTCTTCCATGAGTTCGGACACGCGCTGCACGGGCTGCTCTCCAAAGCGACCTACAAATCGCTCGCAGGCACTAACACCCCGCGCGACTTCGTGGAACTGCCCTCGCAGTTCATGGAGAACTACTGCTACCGCCCCGAGGTGATGAAGACCTACGCCTTCCATTACCAAACGGGCGAGGTCATGCCCGACAGCCTCATCGCCAAAATCAACCGCGCCGGCACCTTCAACCAAGGGTTCGTTACCGCCGAGTTGCTCTCTGCTTCTATCCTCGACATGGACTACCACGAGTTGACCTCCGCCGAGGGGCTGGATGTGGATGCTTTCGAGGCAGCATCGATGGCGAAGATGGGCATGATACCCGAAATCATCACCCGCTACCGCTCCACCTTCTACAACCATATCTTCACCACGGGCTACGAGGCAGGTTATTACAGTTACACATGGGCGGCAGTGCTCGATGCCGATGCCTTCGCCGCCTTTGCCGAGACGGGCGATATCTTCAATCCCGAGGTGGCTCGCCGCTTCCGCCACCTGCTCGAGCAGGGAGGCACGCGCGACGCACAAGAACTCTACCTCGAGTTCCGAGACAAACCCGCCGACCCCAAGTTCTACCTCCAACGCAAAGGATTCTAAGGTAATTCATCAAGAGAAGTTGTTTAACATGTAATTATCGTGTAATTATTCATATAATTTTTCAACGCAAATGAATGGTTAATGATATGATAATTATATGTTAAAACGATCGCAACGCATGTTAATTGTTAATTGTTAACTGTTAATTCCATATCCCGCATCCCTCTACCGATAGCCATTGTGCTATCGGTGGTGGTGTTGTGCGGATGGATACCTGACTTTCTTGCTTGCGACTATTCTTCGTTCGCTGCGGCGTTCCCTCTTTACTTCACTTTCGCGCTCATGCTCGTGAATGCCTACTTAGTCTTCTTCATGATGCGTGAAAATGGCGTGGTGCGCTATCGCGACTTATTGCCCGTCTTCCTCTATCTGCTCACCACCACCGCCTTCCCCGCTATCCACACCCGCTGGCAACTCCAAGCCTGTATTGCCTGCACCGCGATGCTCGTGCAGGTCATTCAACGCAACTACCGAGAGGAAGAGAATGCCGCCGATAGTTTTCGTGCTACCGGTTTGGCACTCGTTGCCTCGCTTTTCGTGCCGCAGGCAATCTTTTTAGTACCATTGATATGGATGGCTTATGTTTGCTTGCGGGCAATGCACTTCCGCACGTTCCTTGCATCTTTGATCGCTATCGGGGTGTTTCTTATTTACTTCGCGTTGACAATCATATTGGGAGGAATAGAATGCCCCTACTCGGACTTGTTCTATCTCCCCGATTGGCAGACCTTGATTGGTCTTCCCGCTGCGACGGACGCTGCTTTTACCATCTCTTTGGCTGTGTGCTATGGCTTGTTTGTGGTGTTGCACTATGTGCTTTGTATTGTTGCCACCGTGCGAATAAATAGAGATAGTGCAGGACAACAGACCTTGCTCTTATTGCTCTATTTGTTCTTCCTTCCTACGGCAGCGGCGGTCTTTTTCTTCCGCCAAAACCAATCCATTGCACGCGGCATCACCTTCCTCTTCTATATCCTGCTCCTTCTTGCCTCCTACACCCTCTACCACTGCGCATAAGCAGAAAACGATATATCGTCTTTATCCTATTCAAACGATAGATACGGCGTTATCTTCTCTATCACCGAGTCGGGTAGGGTGGGGATGGATCTGAGGTCGCCGATGCTATCCAGCGTGAAGCGGTTGCGGCGCAGCGTGTAGATGGCTTTGGCATCCTCAAAACGCAGGTAGGGATGCGCTGCCAGTCGCCTCACCGATAGGCTGTTCACCCGCAGCAACTGCACCGAGTCTGTGCAGACGCGCACATGCGGCAGGATGCTGTCCCAAGGAATATCCCAATACACATAGTCGTAGTAATCGTTTATCTCCCTCAGTTGCGCGGTATCTACATACCCGCCCAACTCCTCTCTATAGCGTATGATTACCCGCGCGGTGGCAGCCCCTATGCCTTTTATCGCCATCAGCCCCGTACTATCAACGCTGTTGAGTTCTACCACCGTGTCGCGCTTCGTCTGCCTTACGGCAAACGCAGGCACGCTGTCGGTGGCTACGGCAAAACGCGAGGAGTCGATTTGGATATAGGGCAGCAGCGCGGCATACATGCTATCCGTCATACCGTATAACTTCCGCAAGTCATCCGCCCGCCGATAGACCCCGCCTTTCGCGCGATAGCGCAGCATGTTGCGCGCCTGCCAAGGGGCAAGTCCCAGTCCGACCAAGGTCGCCGAATCGGCGGTGTTGGGGTCGAACAAGCAGAGATGAATAGCCACCGTGTCGCGTTGGTAGCGGTAGTAAGGGTGCGTCTGCTTGAGCGAGTCCTCGGCACTTTGGAGTATATCCTCATCCACCTCCGCAGGACGAGAGGGCAGCCAATGTACCACCAACTCCAGCGCGGCAATCAATATCACCAACGCCAATATGCCGATTCCCTGTTGTTTGGTAATGAATTGCATAAATTAGGATAAAGGATGAAGGATGAAAAAGCCTTGTTTATTCCGTTACGGTTACTGTTATTGTCCCGTCTGCCAACTCGGCGGAGAGCAGGTCGCCGCTTAGAAGTCCTTGGGCACTTTTCACCGCTTTCCCCTCTTTGCGTAGCAGGCTGTAGCCCAGCCGATAGATACGCTCGGGATTGACGGTCTCTATCCGTTGCTCGAGCATCGCGATGCGGTTATTCTGCCTGAGAACCACCATCCGCAGGCTGTTCGTCAGTCGTTGCTCCGCCTGCTCCACGCGGTGTTGCCGGAGCAGTACCTGTCGCAATGCCGTCTGCTGCAGCCGTTGCTGCCATTGCTCGATGCGCGCTAATTGCTCATCCATGCGCTCCACCAAGAACGCCGCTACCGCCGTGGGGGTCTTGAGCGACTGATAAGCCACCATATCCACGATGCTCACATCCCGCGTGTGCCCTATGCCGGCGAGGATAGGCAACGGGAACTGCGCACAGTGGGCTGCCAGCGTGTAGTCGTCAAAGCAAGTCAAGTCCGAACTGGCTCCGCCGCCGCGGATAATCACCACCGCGTCAAACTCTTCCTCCACCGCCGCAATAGCATCCAGTGCACTCACGATAGACTGCGCCGCGCGGTCGCCTTGCATGGCAGCGGGGAAGAGGGTAGGCGAGAAGCGGTAAGCCGACTCCTCCAACTGGTGGACGAAGTCGCCATAGCCTGCCGCATCGCCCGCAGAGACCACTGCCAGACGCCGCGTCAGCGTAGGCAACGAGAGCATACGCTGCATATCGAAAATGCCCTCCTCTTGTAGGCGGGCAATGGTCTCCTGCCGCTGACGAGCCAAATCGCCTAAAGTGTATTGCGGGTCGATATTCTGCACATCAAGGCTCAGCCCATATACCGCATGAAAACGCACCTCCACCCCTAATAGCACCTGCATCCCCACCTGCAAGCGGTTGCCCGTCTCCTGCTCGAAATATGCCCGAAGCATCTGCTGCCTGCCATTCCAGCAGGTAGCGCGCTGACGAGCCACGAACAACCCGCGTTGCCCTTTCTCCACCAAGTCCATATACAGATGCCCGCTCTTCTCCGACAGCGATGCTATCTCACAGCGCACCCAATAGGTCTTGGGAAAAGACCTGTCTAACGCATCACTTATCTGCGCGCAAAACTCTGCTAATGAATAAGTTTTCATAAGGATAAAGGATGAAAGATAAAAGACTAATTAGTTGTTAGGGTTCAGTTTCTTGCTATTCAATGCTAATCGTATGACTACGTAGCCTGCTACTATACCCGCATACAGTCCCATCACGGCAAGCAAGGATATGGATTTTTCCGTATAAGCCCCGGGCAGCGACTCTATCCACCGGACGGCGTGATTCAGCAGCCATACCACGCCTTTAGTGCCTTGCGCTATCCAATAGCCCGCCACGGGGATGCCGCCTAATAGCAGACTGCCGAAACCCATCACCACAATCACCCCCGCCAAGGGCAACACCAGCAAGTTGGTAAGGAGAAAATAGTTGGAGCATTGTCCAAAATAGTAAAGGCTCAGTGGCATCGTCCCTATCTGCGCCGCCAGCGATACCACCAACAGCCCTATCACATAACTCCCTACCTGCTGCAACGCGCCGCGCCATCCTCGCGGAAGTCCTCCTAAGGAGGAGAGATTTGGCGCAAGCAACACAATGGCAAGTACCGCGGCAAAACTCAACTGAAAACTCACGGAGAACAAATCCAATGGGCGCACCAACAATATCGCCCACGCGGCAAACAGCACGCAGTTCAGCGTATTCCCTTGCCGATATAGCATCCGCCCTACTTCCACCACACTTATCATCACCACGCTGCGCACAACGGACGGGGTCAGTCCCGTTAGGAAGGCATAGCCCCACATCGTGATAATCACCGCCAGCGACAATGCTCGGCGCCCTATCTTGTTCTCATACAGCGGTCTCCGGCGCCCGCCTATCGTCAGCAGGCTTAGCAATACCGCATAGATAATCCCCGTATGCAAGCCGCTTACGGCTAATATATGCGCGGCTCCCGACCGCTGAAAGGCTTGCTTGAGCGTAGGGTCTAAATCCTCTTTGTAGCCTAAGGTCAGGGCTCCCAACGTGGCTTGCTCTGCCCCCGTGATGCCCAATTCTCCATATCGTTTGTACAGCCTTCGCTGCACTCTCCGCGCGATACCGAGAGGGTGAGGACTTCCTTTGCTGGCGGTGGTGGATATCAACCGCCAATTTCCTTTCCAAACCATTCCTGTTCCCACAATTCCTTGCCGCCGCAGATACATCCCGTAGTCAAAATCCCCTAACTTCCCGCCGCGTCGGATGCAAGTGCGAACAGCCAGCGTGTCGCCTATCTGCAGGCCCATCAGCGCCTCTTTATCTCGCCTCCTATCCATGCTGTCGGGCATCATATAGAGATAGACTATTCCCTGCGCCGACACCCATCCTACACTATCTTTTCGATGCAGCACCTCCGCCTCGCAGCGCACGGTCCGCTTACATTCCCGAGGATAATCCCGAACCACCGCCGCAAGCACCTGCATCGAATCCAAGTAGTCCGCCTCCGTGTCTTGCAGCAGGTTGATAGGCTTGCCTGTGTAGTAGCAGACCAATATCCCTGCCACCAAAGGCACCAGCAGATACAGCATAGGATACCGCGCCATACTCTATTTGACAATTTGACGATTTACTATTTGACCATTTAGCAGGCGGGGACGCCTGCGCACCCGGACACTCTATACCCCCTTTATCAATCTCACCGCTTTTTCGGGATCTTTGGCGCAGAAGACTGCGCTACCTGCTACCAGCACGTCAGCGCCTGCCTCGTAGATAGCGGCGGCGTTCTTGGTGTTCACTCCGCCGTCCACTTCTATCAGCGTCTTCAGCCCGCGGCGGTCAATCTCTTCGCGCACGAACCGTATCTTATCCATCGTCTCGGGGATGAACGACTGCCCGCCGAAGCCCGCATACACTGACATCAGCAGCACCATATCCACTTGGTCTAAATACGGCAGCAAGCGTTTTACGTCTATATCGGGGTTGATGGTCAGGCATGTGCGCACCCCTTTGGCGCGGATAAGTTCCAGCGCAGGCATCGGGTCGTCCACTGCCTCTAAGTGAAATCCGACGCTCCATGCCCCCGCATCGCAGAATCGCTCCACGTACTTCTCGGGATGCACAATCATCAGGTGTATATCCAGCGGCTTGGTGCAGTGCTCCCGCATCGGCTTCATCAGCGGGAAACCAAAGGAGATGTTGGGCACAAAGACCCCGTCCATCACATCTACATGCAGCCAATCTGCCTCGCTGCGGTTGATCATCTCCATCTCGCTCCGAAGATTCCCAAAATCGGCGGACAACACCGATGGGGCTACTAATCGAACATTCTTCATATTGGATATTTATTCGTTTTCTCGTCTTTGTTTGTAGTGTATTGCTATGACTTTCTTTGGGAAAGTATTAACTACGGCGCAAAGGTACAACTTTTTTGGCAAATATCCAAATGAATATGTCGATTATCTATTTAATATTATCATACACCAGTTGTTGCGGGTGTCTTGTCGGGTGAGGTGCAGCCCTACTTCTTTTGCAGCGGCTATGAGGGCGGGGGCGTCGTCTTCGTAGAAGCCGCTGAGCCAGACCTCTTTGGTTAGGCGGGCGTAGAGCGGGAGTTGGCTGAGGAGGATGTTGCGGTGGATGTTGGAGAGGATGAGATCGAAGAAACCTGCGGACGGTATGTCATCGGCGAGGGCTTCGAGGGTGCCTTGCTGTGCTTCTATAGTTACGTTGTTGCGGGTGGCGTTCTCGCGGGTGTTTTCCACGCTCTTGTCATCGATGTCGATGGCGAGGACGTGCTCTGCGCCTCGTTTGGCGGCGAAGATACCGAGTACGCCCGTGCCGCAGCCGTTGTCGAGCACGCGGCAGCCCGTCCAGTCGCGCTCCATCAGTGCGTCTATCAGCATGCCCGTGGTCTCGTGGTGCCCCGCGCCAAACGCACAATGCGGCACGATGACCACGCCCATGGGCAGTTGCTCCACGGGGTGTTCGCTCTCCCAGACGGCGTTCCAGTTCTCGTCGGGGCATTCTTCCACCGACAGCAGGGACACACCCTCGGTCTGCGCTACCAACGACTGCAAGGCGGGGAGGTCTAACTGCGTTGTGGGGATGTAGGCATCGCTGCCGTCTATTGTGTCGAAACCTATGTCGCAGAGGGCTTGGGCGAAGATATCGGCTTGCCATTGCTCGGCAAAAGTGGTCTGAAAATGTGCTACGGAGTATTTCATGATTGGATAAACTTAATACATTCGTTCTTTTTTGCGTGGGCTAATTTTGTTTATTCTTTTATTTCTCTTTGCGGCTGGATGCCGTGTGTACCTTCCCGCCCCCTTACCCCCTCCCCTCCTTTCAGGAGAGGCGGGGGAGTTTGAAATTACCTTCGTCTTTGAAGTGTGGTGCTGGGATAGATAGGCGGCGTATGCTTGGGTTCCTTCTTGGTTCTTTTTGGTTCTTCCTCTGTTTATTCTCTGCTTATACTCGGCTTTATTGTACGGGAATAGTACGGGAATAGCACGGAAATTGTACGGGGAGGTCTCGAAATAGACTCGGGATGCACTCGGGTATTACTCGGGATTTACTCGGTTGGGCTGGGGAGTATGCTTGAGAAGCCGCCGTCGTGGTAGAGGTTCTGCATGGTTACCTTGCGGGTGAGGTCGGAGAAGAGGGTGAGGATATAGTCGGCACAGTCGTCTGCCGTGGCGTTGCCGATGGGCGAGACCTTATCGACATAGTCAATCATCCTGTCCATGCCTGCTATACCCTGTCCGGCGGTGGTCATGGTGGGGGACTGGCTGACGGTGTTCACGCGCACGCCTTTCTCACGCCCCATGATAAGTCCGAAGTTGCGGGTGATAGACTGCAACATCGCCTTGGCGTCTGCCATATCGCCATAGCCTGTCATGGCGCGGTCGCCGGCGATATACGTGAGCGCCACCACGGAGCCGCCGCGACGCAGCGCGTCTTTCTTGTAGAGCGTCTGGAGCAACTTATGGAGCGACATGGCGGATATGTCCACCGTCTTGCGGAAGAACTCGTAGTTGAGGTCGGTGTAGGGGATACCCTTGCGGATGTTGGGCGACATGCCGATAGAGTGGAGCACGAAATCGAACTGCCCGCCGAAATGCGCCATCGCGCCATCGACGAGTGTCTCCAAGTCCTCCACGGAGGTGGCGTCGGCAGGGATGACGATGCTGCCCGTCTGCTCTGCCAGTTGGTTGAGCGTACCCAAGCGGATAGACACGGGCGTGTTGGTTAGTACTAACTCGGCACCTTCTTCGGCGGCTCTCTCCGCCACTTTCCATGCGATGGACATATCATTCAGTGCCCCCGTGATAATGCCCCGCTTTCCTTGTAAGAGATTGAACATGATTTAACTTCGTGTTGGAACTTCGCTGCGCTCCGTGTTGATAACTTCGTGTATTTAACTGCGTGTGAGAAACTCCGCTTCGCTCCGTGTAATTAACTTTGTGTACAGCCCGTAGGGCTTTCTTACATTTACTTTCTTACAGCCCGATAGGGCTTGCTTACACGCAGTTTTATACAGCCCCGCAGGGGCTTCTTAACTCTTTATATTCCCGCTGACGTTGATGACTTCGCCGGTGATGTAGGCGGCTTTGTCGGAGGCGAGGAAGACCGCCACGTTGGCTACGTCTTCGGGTTCGCCTGCGCGGCGCAGTGCGATGTCTTGCACCCATTGGGCACGCACCTCATCGGGCAACGCCTGCGTCATCTCGGTCATGATAAAGCCCGGCGCGATACTGTTCACCCGCACCCCGCGCGGACCTATCTCTTTCGACAGCGACTTGGTGAGCGAGATGAGTGCCCCTTTGGACGCTGCGTAGTTGCATTGACCGGCGTTTCCGAACAAGCCGACCACCGACGAGATGTTAATAATAGAGCCGCTGCGACGGCGCATCATGTGGGTGGAGACCAACTTGCAGAAGTTGAACGCCGCCTTGAGGTTCGCGGTGATGACCGTGTCCCACT
Source organism: Paludibacteraceae bacterium (assembly GCA_016297215.1). GTDB lineage: Bacteria > Bacteroidota > Bacteroidia > Bacteroidales > Paludibacteraceae > Colicola. Next base: position 48,325 of record JAEDGZ010000004.1, read on the forward strand.
GGCTCTCGTCCATGCGCATGAGCAGGCTATCGCGCGTGATACCCGCGTTGTTGACGAGGATGTCTATCTGCCCGAAGGTCTCGAGCACGCTGTTCACCACCTGCTCGGTGGTGTGGTAATCGGAAGCGTCTGCCTGTATCGCCATGCAACGGCGACCCATGTTCTCCACCTCGTGCGCCACCTCGTCCGCACTGTCTTTGCGGTGCAGATAGGTGAACGCGATGTCCGCCCCTTCGGCTGCCATCGCCAGCACAATAGCGCGACCAATGCCGCGACTCCCGCCCGTGATAAGGGCTGTTTTATCGGATAATAAGTTCATAAGGACCCCCTCCGGCTCCCCCTGCAAAGGGGGAGGGCGGAAGAATAGTTTAGTTTATACAAAAAGTAATTTTATTTATTCCTTCCCTCCGTAGGGAGGGTAGGGGTGGGTCGTTTTGTCAGCATAAACGACAGTCTGCCTTTGCAGCACATCAAGCCGTCCACGGTGGCTTCGGCATCTACCACCACCAGCGGACCTTTCTTGCCCGTGATGGTGGAGCGGGTTACCACGGTGTCGCCCGGGTGCACCTGACGCTTGAAGCGCACATCGTTCAAGCCGGCGTAGAGCGCCAACTTACCATCTAAGTCGTCTTTGAGCAGCAAGGCACTCCCTTGTGCCATCATCTCGCACAGGATGACCCCGGGGACAATCGGGTTGCCGGGGAAATGTCCCTGCGTGAAAAACTCATTCTCGCGGATGGTGTACCGTGCAGTGGCTATACCGTCTGCCACCTCCGCCTCATCCACCAGCAACATCGGCTCGCGATGGGGGATGACCTGCTTGATTTCTTCTCGGTTCATGTTTTTAATGGATTAAGGAGCAAGGATTAAGGATAAAAGACTTATTATCTCCGTCTGTTTTGATTAAGGATGAAAGACTTATTACTATCGTCTGTGAGTTTCCCCGCCCCCTGCCCCCTCCCCGCAAGCGGGGCGGGGGAGTTTGTATAGTCGAAACTATTTAGTCTTTAATCCTTCATCCTTTATCCTTCATCTAATCGGTCTTATCGCTACTGTCGCATTGTGGCCGCCGAAGCCGAGGGAGTTGGAGATAGCGATGTCTATCTTGTGCTCCTCTGCGTGCAGCGGGGTGTAGTAGAGGTCGCAGAAGGGGTCGGGCTCCGTCAGCCCTATCGTGGGCGGCACGATACCGTTCTCCACCGCCAGCGCCGTCAGCACCAACTCCAGTCCGCCTGCCGCGCCGAGCATGTGTCCGGTCATCGACTTGGTGGAACTGATGAGCGCGCGGCGTGCCTCCTCCTCGCCCAATGCGAGTTTGATAGCCTTGGTCTCCGCGGAGTCGTTCAGCGCGGTGCCTGTGCCGTGGGCGTTGATGTAGAGCGTCTCGCCATCGCGGTAGCCTGCTTGGTCGAGTGCCGCGCGGATACAGCGTGCGGTAACCGTGCCGTCAGGACGCGGCGCGGTGTAGTGGTGTGCATCGCAGGTGTGTCCGTAGCCGCATACCTCGGCGATGATATGTGCTCCGCGGGCGATGGCATGCTCCATCTCCTCCAGCACCATCACGCCGGCACCTTCTGCCATGACGAAGCCCTTGCGGCGGCTGTCGAAGGGCAGGCACGCCATAGCGGGGTCTTCCACGGTGCTCAGTGCCCGCGCATTGGCAAAGCCGCCTATAGCCAGCGGGTGGATAGCCGCTTCGGAACCGCCCGCCACGATGGCGTCTGCGCGCCCTGCTTGGATAGCAAGGAACGCCTCGCCGATGGTGTTCGTGCTGGTGGCGCATGCCGCCACGGAGGTCAGGTTAGGACCTTGCGCGTTGAGGCGAATAGCCGTGTTGCCGCCGCCCATGTTCGCAATCAGCATGGGGATGAACAGCGGCGATACGCCTTTCGCGCCGCGGTCCAAGTAGTTCTTGGTCTGCGCCACGAAAGTCTGCAAGCCGCCTATGCCGGAGCCTAAATAGACACCCAGTCGCTCGGGGGCGATGTTCTCGCCGCTGACCAAGCCGCTCTGCTGCATGGCCTCCAAGGAAGCCGCTACTGCGAACTGGCAGAAGAGGTCGTAGTGGCGAATCTCCTGCGCCGTCAGTCCGGCTGCGATAGGGTCAAAGTTCTTCACTTGTCCTGCCACATGGATGGGCAGCACTTCGTCTTCAAAGCCGCGAATGGGCTCGATGCCGCACTTGCCCGCGATGGCTGCTGCCCACGTCTCGGCGGCGGTATTTCCGATAGAGCAGATTGCCCCAAGTCCGGTGATTACTACTCGTTTCATATTTGGAAGACCCTCCCCGCCCCTCCCTTAAAGGGAGGGAGTTGAGAGAGATTGGTTTTAGTTATACATTACCTAATTATTAAGTCTCCCTTTAAGGGAGATTTAGAGGGTCTATATCAAGTATCTCTTTATACTCCCTTTCGGGGTTTTGGCGAAGGGGTCGAAGCGCAGTTCAAAGGTCTTCACCTGCGCGTACTGTGGCAGACGGCTGTTGAGGTTGCGCAAGTTCTCCTCCATGATGGCATCCAGTTGTTGCATTGCAGGGGACACCTCACTCCCTCCCTTTAGGGATGGTTGGGGTAGGCTGCCATCCTCTTTCGGCACGATGATGGCGTGGAGCAGGTGCTCGCGTTGTACCACCACCGACTCTTGCACGCCGGGCATGCCGTTGAGCAGCACTTCTATCTCCTCGGGGAAGATGTTCTGCCCGTTGGATGACAGCAGCATGTTTTTGCACCGTCCTACGAGGAAGAGCGTGCTGTCTTTATCCAGCGTGCCGAGGTCGCCCGTGCGGAACCAACCGTCTTCGGTGAACGCCTCTGCTGTGGCTTCGGGGTTCTTGTAGTAGCCGGCGAACACGCACTCGCCTTTCACCTGAAACTCCCCCGGGATATTCTCGGGGTCAGGCGATGCGATACGCACTTGCAGGCTCTCGATGGTCTCGCCGCAACTCTTGGCTTTGTAGCGCCCCACGTGCCCTAATGACAGTAGCGGAGCGCACTCCGACATGCCGTAGCCCGTGATGAACGGCATGCCGATACGGAATGCCAGCAGTTGCTCTATCGCAGGCGGGATAGCCGCGCCGCCGGTGGCAAACACCTCTATCTTCCCGCCCAGTGCCGCCATCATTTTCTCGCGAAGCAGGCGGTAATACTGCTCGCTTTCCGGGTGCGCAGGCGTCCCCGCCTGCTGACCTATCACATATTCCACCATCTTCGCCAGCACCAGCGGCACGGCAAAGAATATCTTGGGGCTGTAGGCTTGCATGATTTCCACCACCACCGATGGTATCGGCAACCGCCCGAGGATGACCGTGTGCATTCCCCTGCACATCGGCGTGATGAGGTCGCAGGTCAAGCCGAAGATATGCGCGTAGGGCAGGATACTCACGTAGTTGTCGCCCGCGCAGTAGGGAATATGCGTCTGAAACGCCTCCACGTTCCAACTGAAGTTCCGCGCCGTCAGCATCACGCCTTTGGGGTTTCCCGTAGAGCCGGAGGTGTACATGATGGCGCACACGTCGTCTAAGTCGCGGTGGTGGAAATACACATCCGCGGCACTGTACCCCTGCGGGTAGGCGGCAGCGAGCAGTGCATCGGCTTGCTCGTAGGCGTGCCGCGCCTCCTCGGTCGCCGCCAGCAACTCTAAGGTGTCGGTGTCGAGGACGGCTACCACGTTGGGCATGGCGTCGAACGACATCGCGTCAAACGATTTCTTCTCCGTATAGAGTATCTTGCTGTCCGAGTGGTTGACCAACTGCTGCACGTCGGCGGGCAGGAAGGCGTTGTAGAGTTGTACGCTCACATAGCCGCCCGTGAGGGCTGCCAGAAAGACCTCCGACCAATGCACCGAACTCTTGGCATTGATGGCTATCTTGTCGCCTTCTTGCAGTCCGATGGTTTGCCACACGAGGTGCAGACGGGCGATGTTACGCGCCAACTCGCCGTAGGTCTCCGTCCGCACCTGATAGTCCGACAGCGCCGCCGCCGACCAGTGTGCTTTTACCGAATCTTCAAATAACTGTGTGAGATTTGTCATATATTGTCTCGTTGTTTCCGTAGTTACTGGGGACGCGGGCGTCTCGCCCGCGGTGGTCCGCGTAGTTTTCGTAGTTCCCGAGCACTCCGAGTATTCTGATTATTCTGAGCACTCCGAGCACCGTTTGCTAAGTCGAAAGTAATAAGTCTTTTATCCTCTATCCTTTATCCCTCATCCTTTATCCTTTCCTATACTCCCTCGGTCCTACCCCCTCGTGGGTGCGGAAGAACTTCCCGAACGCCGACTGGTTGCTGAAGCCCAGTTCGTAACTAATCTGCGAAATGGTCTTGTCTTCGTTCTGCAGGCTCTTGCGGGCTTGCAGCATCAGTTTGTCGGCTATTATCTCGATGGCGGGCTTGCCCGTAACGCTCTTCACGCAGGCGGACACATAGCGCGCCGTCAGGTGCAGCCGGTCGGCGTAGTAGCCCACCGAGTGCTCCTCGCGGTAGTGGCTCTCCAGCAGCGCCAGGAAGCGCGCACACACCTCCTCCTCACGCGTCTGTGGCTGACCGTTGTAAGGCAGCAGGTAGTAGGCAAAACCGTAGATATACGCCTTGATGATATAGTATATGGTCTGTTTCTGATACGGGTTGTTCTTGTGCGAAAGAGACGAACGCAGGACACCCAATGCCGTCTCTAACGATGACAGCGACTCGCCCTCAAGGTGCACCAGAGGCTCCCGACGAAGGTTCAAGAACATCTGATAACTGTTCTTCAGGTTCAGATATTCAATGTACGCGCGCGACATCAGCACTACCCGCGCCTCGAAGTCCTTGCTCAAGCCCAACCGCTTCACGCGCTGCTGCTGGATAATCACCAGCATATCGTTCTTCTGCACGTGATACGCCACGCTGTCTATCTGGAAATCCGCCTCGCCGCAGGTTACCAGCGCCACGCACACGTGGTCCACCTCGTAGGTGATGCCGCGGTCGAACAGCGAGTGCGTCTTGTCCAGCAGCACCACGTCATCATCCAAGCACAGCGTACCCATGCTTCGATACTGATTTGCCGATAGTCTTGTTACGTCCATATAGATTAGGATGAAGGATAAAAGACACAGGATTAAAGACGAAATAGTCTTGTTAGGATAAAGGATGAAGGATAAGGAAAGTAATATCTCGCTACGCGAGGTAATACGTAATAGTTAATATCCCATTGTGCATATTACTTATTACCTATTACCTATTTAGTCTTTCATCCTTCATCCTTCAGTGAGCATAGCGAACGGTCTTTAATCCTAATTTCTGCTTGCAAAAGTAGTCATTTTGTATGGAACGGCAAAATAAATATGATAATCCGAACAGTTTTTCGTACAAATAAGACTATTTTTCTTTCTCTCTACTTGTTTCCTTTCATATCCCCCAACTATCTATCAGCTGTCAATTACGGCAACGACACGACAACGACACGGCAACGACACGACAACGATACGAAAAGAAAAGTAGTTAAAAAGCATATCAAAAAAACTGCTTAACAGGTCATGTTAGGCAGCCTCTTTGTGTATTGTTGTTGTACGACTACAATCGCCGAGTCCGATTTCCGAATGTATGGATTGATGATAAGCAATGCGGATTTCTGATTAAGCGTATAGTCGTCCAACGATATAGTTGACGAGGCGCAGTGGAAGAAGCCATTGTAAGAAAGCGAAGAGATGGTACTCTGCGCCGCCGATGTACTGCGGGCGCGGGTGGCGGGCAGTGGCGATACGGTAGAGGCAACGCGCCATGGCTTGGGGCGTCAGTCCTCGTTGCTCATCTCGCTCCATGGCGGCTACTGCCTGCTCGGCGTGGGGGTAGGGAGTTGAGAGTTGCACTTTCTTGCGGGCGGCGGTGAAGCCCGTCTGCACATCGCCGGGCATGAGGACGGAGACGCAGATACCGTAGTCGCGCACCTCGTTCTGCAAGGCAAGCGCAAAGGCATTGATGGCTGCTTTGCTGGCAGAATAGAAACTCTGGTAGGGGATGGGAAGGATGGCTGCGACGCTGCTGGTGAAGATGATACGCCCTTGTCGGCGTTGGCGCATGTGGGGCAAGACCTGCTTCACCACCGCAACGGCGCCGGTGAAGTTCACGTCCATCTGTCGGCGCACATCCGCTATCGGCGTGCACTCGGCAGGTCCGGAGATGCCGAAGCCCGCGTTGAGGATAAGGACATCGATATGGTCGGTGCGTCGCATGACTTCCTCCACGGCACGCCGGACACTCGCTTCGTCGGTTACATCGCACGGGATAGTGCCGCGTCGCGACAAGTCAAACACCTGATACCCTCGCTCGGCGAACAACTGCGCCGTCGCTTTTCCTATGCCGGAAGAGGCTCCTGTGATGAGAAGGGTTTGAGTGATGGATTTACGGTTGTTCATTGCTAAAACAAGAAGGGGCAAGTGCTGTATATCTCACAGTACTCGCCCCTTCGTTCTTAGGATTATCCCATAAGAGGGAACTTACAACACATTCAGCCCTTTGAGAATCTCGGTGGTCTTGCGAACAGCCGCTTCGCTGTCTTTCAGGCGTGCAGCCTCAGCCTCAGTGAGCTTGAGTTCGAGCACCTTCTCGATACCGTTCTTTCCGATGATACAGGGTACACCGATAGTGATGTCGGACATGCCATACTCACCTTCGAGTGCAGCGGCGCAAGGAATCATCTTCTTCTGGTCTTTGATGATAGCCTCAGCTACGCTTGCGGAAGCCGCACCCGGAGCCATCCATGCGCTGGTGCCGAGCAAGCCGGTTAGGGTAGCACCGCCTACCATGGTCGATTTCACTACCTCGTCAATCTGCTCCTGGGTCAGGAAGTTGCTAACGGGGATACCTTTGTAGGTCATGTAGCTTACCAAAGGAATCATCGTGGTGTCGCCGTGACCACCGATAACGAAGCCTTCTACATCATTTGCATTGCAGCCGATAGCTTGGCTCAAGAAGTACTTGAGGCGTGCGCTGTCGAGTGCGCCACCCATACCAATCACGCGGTTGCGGGGCAGACCGAGCGCGTGGAGCGCAAGATAAGCCATGGGGTCCATAGGATTGGAAACGATGATGAGGATAGCGTTGGGCGAATAGGTCAGCACCTGATTAGCCACAGACTTCACGATACTTGCGTTTATACCAATCAACTCCTCACGGGTCATACCCGGCTTACGGGGCATACCGCTGGTGATGATAACCACGTCAGAGTTAGCGGTCTTGGTGTAGTCATTGGTAACGCCGGTAACAACGGTATCAAAGCCCATCAACTGAGCCGTTTGCATGATATCCATTGCCTTACCCTCTGCGAAACCCTCCTTGATATCAATCAGACATACTTCGTTGGCTACCTCGTTCACAGCCAACACGTTTGCACACGTTGCGCCCACATTTCCGGCGCCTACAACGGTTACTTTTGACATAATTGTATAGATTTAGAATGTTTATTCTTGTTTTTCGACCACAAAGGTACTGCTTTTTCCTGACCCGTGCAAATAAATTTGCATTTTGTAATGTGAAATAGACAAAATTGCCACGGTGTTATGGCAATTTATTGACAAATGCGATTAAACTCCTTGGGGATAGGTGTCTCGAAGTGGACGGTCTGCTCCGTGGCGGGGTGGATGAACTCCAGCACGCGGGCATGCAGGCAGAGGCGGTCGGCAGGCGAGAACTCGTTGCCGTGCCCGTACTTGCGGTCGCCCGAGACGGTGTGCCCCTTAGACGCAAGGTGCACGCGAATTTGATTGGTGCGCCCTGTCTCGAGGTTCAGTTCCACCATCGAGAGGTCTTTCTCCGCGTTATCACGGATGACCTTGTAGTTGGTAATCGCGATGTCGCCCCCGTCGTCCACGGGCGAGGAATAGACCATGGCGTTGCGCTTGTCCTCGGTGAGCCAGGTGGTGATTTTGCCCTCTTTCTGCTCGAAAATCCCCTCGGCTACTGCCACATAGGTGCGCTTCGTAACCAGTTGCCGCCAGTAGGTGCGCATGTAGTGCTGCAACTCCGGCGACTTAGCGAACACCAGCAGTCCGCTCGTCTCGCGGTCGAGACGATGGACGGTATAGATGCCCGCGCGAGGGTTCTGGCGGCGGACGTAGGCTTTCAGGATGGAGAACGCCGTGGTCTCGGTAGAGCCGGGGAAGGTGGGCACCGTGAGCAGCCCCACCTGCTTCTCCACCACGATGAGGTGGTCGTCCTCAAACACAATGCGCAGTTTGGGATGGTTCAGTTGGATGTTTCCCCTGCCGCTGCTGATGACCACCGTGTCGCCGCCGTTCAGCGGCGTGTCGTGGCGGGTCTGCACCACGCCATTCACCGTTACGCGGCGCTGGCTGAGGAGTTGCTTAACGCTGGTCTTTGCCATACCCCCCATCTTCGACTGTATGAAGTCGAGCAGGGTAGCCGTTTGCTCCACACGGAGCGAAGTATCGTCTTTTTTCTTGTGCATAATCAGTTCTTGCGTAGTCTCTGCCATGCGAAGAAGGCAGAAGCGTTGATAACGAGGTAGAAAAGGAAGAGAACAATGCAGTAGATATTCCCGAGCAGGACGTAGAACAGTATGCCCGCGAGGCTGTACACCACCCACCATATCCAAGCGTCCATCTTCTGATAGATAAGCCAGAAGTTCGCCATCACGGAGGAGGCAATCATCACCGCCCCTGCCAGTTTGAGCAGCCATTGGTCAGCCCATGCGTCGTGGTTCAGCACCAGCGTAGCGAAGGCATAGTCTGCCACGATGATAAGCAGAGCGAGCGTGAGCGTCAGTCCCTGCCGCCAGCCATGCAGATACTCGGGGCGGAAAGGCTCCGCCGTGGTTGGCGTCGTTTCCGTTGCTTGCGTTACCTCCGCGGGCGAGACGCCCGCGCCCCCAGTCGTTGCTGCCAGTTTCTTGCGCCACGTGATGAGCGACAGGACCATGAAGGGGATGAAGATACCTATCTGCAAGAAAGTGAGGTCGTAGTTGCCTTGCAGCGCAAACTGCGTGCCCAGCAGCACCGCCATAGCAATACCGCCGATGAAGCCCGTGTAGTTCTGCGGGTTGCGGATAGTGAGCACATACGCCGTACCCACCACGCTGGCGGGAATACCCACGATGAAAGCGGCACTGTTCCATTGCAGCAGCACGCCACGCAACGGCTCGCAGAGCCGCTCTACCACCAGCAGCACCACAAATAGCGCCGCATAAATCCCCGCCGACAGCAGCAACATCCGCCCGAGTTCTCGATATAGGTCTTTCTTTACCATAGCCGATCTGAGTATTTCGAGTACTCCGAATTATCTGATTATTCCGAGCCTAACTAATACATCTTGGCTCTTGGTTCCTAATTCCTGGCTCCTACTAAAAACACAAAAGCGGACTTAAAAGTCCGCCTTTGCATGTTATTTTTAGTTGCGTTTACGGTTGCCGTAGCGCGACATGAACTTATCCACACGACCGGCGGTATCGACCAGTTTCGATTTGCCGGTGTAGAAAGGGTGGCTCGTGTTGGAGATTTCCAACTTAATCAGAGGGTACTGCACGCCGTCAATCTCGATGCTGTCTTTCGTTGCAGCGGTCGAGCGGCTGAAGAACTGAGTACCGTCGGACATATCTTTGAAGACTACCACGCGGTAGTTCTCGGGATGAATTCCTTGTTTCATTGTCTTTACAGTCTTAGGATTAAACAATTACTCTGCAGCCACTACGTTCAGATGAATGTCTGCTTTTACCTCGCGGTGGAGACGGGCCTGTGCGGTGTGCTCACCTACTACCTTAATCGGCTCTGCGATGGTAATCACTTTCTTGTCGATGTTCATCTCTTGTGCAGCCAGTGCGTTGGAGATTTGCGTCGTCGTAACGGTACCGAAGATTTTACCGTCTTCGTTTGCCTTTACGGTCAGCGTGATTACGGTCTCAGCCAACTTGGCAGCCAGTGCTTGTGCGTCAGCCAGCAACTTTGCCTGCTTGTGAGCCTGTTGTTTCAGGTTCTCTGCCAACTGCTTGCGGTTGCTCTCGTTTGCGATAACGGCAATCTTGTTCGGCAACAGATAGTTGCGACCATAGCCGTCGCGTACTTTTACAATATCGTTCTTGAAACCGAGGTTTGCAAGGTCTTGAATCAAAATAACTTCCATGATGTCTTTCGTTTTTTAGGGTTCAACACTTATTTCATCATATCGGTTACGTAGGGCAGCAATGCCAAGTGGCGTGCTTTCTTCACTGCCTGAGCCACTTTGCGCTGATACTTCAGGCTCGTTCCCGTGATACGGCGAGGCAGAATCTTACCTTGCTCGTTGAGGAACTTCTTCAAAAACTCAGGGTCTTTGTAGTCAATGTACTTGATGCCGGATTTCAAGAAACGGCAGTACTTTTTCTTCTTCTGCTCAGATGTTTGCGGAGTCAGATAGCGGATTTCATCGTTCTGTGCCATGATTAAGCCTCCTCTTTTTTGAAGTTGTTACGACGTTTTTCTGCGTACTCGAAAGCGTACTTGTCCAGACGCGTTGTGAGGAAGCGGATGACGCGCTCATCACGGCGGAACTCAGTCTCGAGCGTTGCGATAAAGGCGGGTTCTACATCAAACTGCAGCAAGGCATAGAATCCCGTTGTTTTACCTTGGATGGGGTAAGCAAGTTGCTTCATGCCCCACTCCTCACGGTTCAAAATGGTACCGCCATTCTGCGTGAGAAGGTTCTCGAATTTGTCAACCGCTTCCTTCATCTGTGGTTCAGACAAAACGGGAGTCAACACGAAAGCGGCTTCGTAATGATTTAACATAATGTTAGTTAATGAATTTTGTTGTTAATAATTATAAGGAATAACACTGCTTCTCCGCGAGCGCACGCGCCCTCATAATTCATAATTACTAATTCTTAATTAGAACATTCGGGCACAGTACCGCCGAAAAAGCGTGCAAAGGTACGACTTTTTTTCGGTTTGTGCAAATTTTTTATGCTTTTTTTGCGTTTTTCTTGTTTATTTCGGAAAAAAGCAGTACTTTTGTACCGCTTTCAAGAGGGTGGAGCGTTGAGTGTTTAGTGTTGAGTGTAACAATGCCCTCTTAATTCTTAATTAGAACACGCGGCCCTGTAGTTCAATGGATAGAATACGGGTTTCCTAAACCTTAGATTCGGGTTCGATTCCCGACGGGGCTACACAACTTTTGATGTCCTCCTATTATGGAGGGCATTTTTTATTGTTTGTTTTGCAAGGCGTTGACCAGCATGCCGCAAGCGGCGAGGATGTCTTCGCCTCGCGAGCGGCGGATGGTGGTGGTGATACCGTGGTCGGAGAGATACTCGCGCAGCCACTCCATTTGTTTCTCGTCAGAGCCTGTGAAACCCTCTCTGCTGAGGGTGGGGGAAGAATGGAAACGGATGAGGTTGATGCGGCAGGGGAGGGGGCGGAGGAGACGCAGGAGTTCGTTGGCATGGCGGATAGTGTCGTTCTGACCATGCCAGCAGATGTATTCGAAACTGATACGCCGCTGGTGCGTCCAATCGTATTGCTTGAGGAGCGCCACCACTTGGGCGAGGGAGAACATCTTCTCGGCAGGCATTATCTCGCGGCGCTCTGCGGCAAAGGGATTATGCAGGGAGATGGCAAGGTGGCATTCGCTCTCGTCTAAGAAGCGTTTGAGATTGGGGTGTCCCACGGAGGAGACAGTGATACGCTTGGGAGACCAAGCGCAACCCCAGTCGGAGGTGAGCACTTGCAGCGAGCGGAGGACGTTGTCAAGGTTGTCCATGGGCTCACCTTCGCCCATATAGACCACGTTGGTGAGGTCGCCAAAGTAGAGTATTTGGTTGAGAATCTCGGCGGCAGGGAGGTGCCCGTGGAAGCCGAGGGTGCCCGTCATGCAGAACTTACATCCCATCTTGCAGCCTGCTTGCGTGGAGACGCAGAGCGTGGCGCGGTCGGAGTCGGGGATATAGACGGACTCGATGTAAGTAGGTTGAGAGTTGAGGGTTGAGAGTTGAGGGCTTATTCTTCCACTTTTTGCTTCTTTTCCCGCAGGCGAGACGCCTGCGTCCCCAGTTTGGAAAAGGTATTTGCGGGTGCCGTCTTGGGAGACGGCTTCCGCTACGGGCGCATGGCGACCGGTGGTGTAGTGCTGCTTCAAGGCTTCTCTGCCCTTCAAGGAGATATTGGTCATCTCATCGAAGGTCATGGCACGGCGGACATAGAGCCACTCGGCGAGTTGCTTGCCCGCGAACTTGGGGAGGCCTACGCGCTGCGCTACCTCCTGCAACTCTGCCAATGTCTTGCCTAAGAGAGAGTCCATGATTTACGAATTACGAATTACGATTTACGATTTAGCAGGCGGGGACGCCTGCGCACCCGGACAATTTACGATTCCTTTGGCGATGTATCGCCTTGGGGATGGTTTACGATGTTGACATCCATGTGGGGATAGGCGAAGCCGAAGCCTTGTGGGGGCAGTTCGGTATAGAAGCGCTTGTTGAGGTCGTAGAACGTGCTCCAATAGTCGTCGGTATGCACCCACGCTTTGGCAACGAAAGAGATGTCGTTCTCGTTGAGCGAGGCGAGGGCGACGAAGGGGTCGGGGATGGGTGTCTTGGAGTCCACTATCACGCCGGAGCGGTCATGCACCACGGGACGTTGGTCTGCCGAGGTGAGGATACGCTGGTCGGAGTGGAGTATCTCCAGCATGGCGTCGATACATTTCTGCGCGTCCACACCGTATTCTACGCTGATAGTCCAGTCGATACGGCGTAGAGGTTGCGCGGAGACGTTCTCTATGTTGCCGCTGAAGAGCGAGCCGTTGGGGAGGATGACCACGCGATTGTCGGGCGTGAGTACCTTGGTGGAGACGATAGTAACCTCCATGACGGTGCCTGCCTCGCCGCCCGCCTTGATGAAGTCGCCTGCCTTGAAGGGGCGGAAGGTGAGGAGCATGATACCGCCTGCGAAGTTCTGCACGGTACCTGAGAGCGCCATACCAATCGCCATACCGCCTGCTGTGAGGAGGGCGGCGAAAGAGGTGGTGTCCACACCGAGGGTGCCTATGGTAGCCAAGATGAGGAGGACGGTGAGCATGATGCTGACGAAGGACGTGATAAACGTTGCCAGCGTGCGCTCGGTATGCCGACGCTCGAAGATACGGACGAGAATCTTCTTGACATACCGAATGAACCATGCCCCCACCACGTAGATGATAAGCGCGATAATCACTTTGCCCCCGAAGCGGAGGGCACTATCCAACACGCCTTGCCAGAAGGTCTGGGGGTCAGCCTGCGCTTGTTGGAGTATCTGCTGCGTTACCTGCCGAATGGAGTCGGCAGGTAACGGCGCGGGAGTCGGTATGTCTATTTGGAGGAACATAGTTTAACGTATAATCTCAAATCTCTTTCAACGTATAATTATTATATAATTAAACATTAATTTCTTTTTGAAATCGTTTCTCAGAGGGTGCGGCCTGGAGACCGCACCTCCATTATTTGCCCCGCCCCCTAACCCCCTCCCCGCAAGCGGGGCGGGGGAGTTGGCATTGCCTATACAAGCAGTTTGTTCCAAACTGACCGCAGGCGAGACGCCTGCGTCCCCAGTTTATTTCTTCTCTTTGATCAGGAAAACGGAGAGGGCACCGAGGAAGAGGAGGATGCCGGCTACTACGAGCATGCCTGCTTGGGAGTCGTGGCAGCAACCTTTGAGGAGTAAGCCTCCGCAGAGAGCGGCAACGATTTGGGGCAAGCAGATGGTGCAGTTGAAGAGCCCGAGGAGGGTACCCATCTTGCTGCTGCCTTCGATGGCGTTGGTGAAGAGGGTGAAGGGCAATGCGAGCATGGCTGCCCACGCTGCTCCGATGAGGGCGTAACTCAAGAAGAGCAGGTATTGGTCGTGTACCCAGAAGATAGAGATGAAGCCTATGCCGCCGACAACGAGGGAAAGGATGTATGCCCCTTTGTTGCCCATCATATGCTCGATAGCGGGGAGGAGGGCTGCCCAAAGGAGGGAGCCGACAGCCTGCACGGCAAAGCATACGCCCACCCAGTTGCCTGCGTCTTGGAAAGCACTTGCGGCGGTGTTCACACCATCCCAGCCGAAGCATTGGGAAGCGATGGCGCCGTTGGAGTAGGTCCACATATACATGAAGGCTGCCCAGCAGAAGAACTGCACGAGACCGATAGTCAAGAAAGCGCGGATGATACGAGTGTTGTCTTCCTTGCTGTCGGCTTTGGCGGTGTTCTCCTTGATACCGTGGAACTCGGCATACTCTTTGGGGTCCATCTCACGGACGCTGGCGAAAGTGTAGAGCACGCAGAGGATGAGGATGGCGGCACCTATGTAGAAACTCCACTTCACGGAGTCGGGTATGACGCCGTCGGGGGCGGTGTTGGCAAGACCTATCCATGTGAAGAAAATCGGGAAGAGGTAGCCTACGAGCGAGCCAGCGTTGCAGAGGGCAGACTGGATAGCATAGGCGGTGCCTTTCTGCTCCTCGTTGACCATGTCGCCGACCATCATCTTGAAGGGCTGCATGGCGATGTTGATGGAGGTGTCGAGGAACATGAGGGAGAAGAGTCCGAACCACATAGCGGCGTTGAGCCCGAGGAAAGCACTCTGCTCGAAGGTGAAGTTACCCGCGTTGGGGAGGAGAACCATCACCGCAACGGCGATGATAGCGCCGATGAGAAGGTAGAACTTACGACGACCGAAGATGGGTCCGAGCCAAGTCTTGTCGGAGAGAAGACCGATGAGGGGCTGGACAATCATACCCATGAGGGGCGGCAGAATCCAGAAGAAAGAGAGTTGATGAGGGTCTGCACCGAGGGTGGCGAAGATACGAGAGATGTTTGCCGACTGGAGGGCATAGGCTATCTGCACGCCAAAGAACCCGAAACTGAGGTTGAAGAGTTGTGCAAACGAGCGGTTGGTTGATTTGTTTTCCATGTTTGATTGATTTGTTTGTATATTTTAGTTGAACTTTTTTTTACCAAAAATTTCCAAAAATTGGGCAAATATTTTTTTTTTTTTTCTTTAACGTGTAATTAGTCATTAATTTATTATCAAAAACCTAATTATTACTTGACAAAAACAAACAAAAAACTACCATGTGTGTGGGGGCATGTTTCAAGTTTCGGGTTTCAGGTTTCGGGTTTTTAGCAGGCGGGGACGCCTGCGCACCCGGACAGGATTTTGCTTCGTCAATCACCCACGAATCACCCACGTTTGACCGCATATTGTTTCGGTTAGGTCTCGACAATCACTAACTAATCACTAACTAATCACTAACTAATCGCTAACTAATCACTAACTAATCACTAACTAATCACTAACTTTGGTTGGCTGTAGGTCAGCGTGAGATAGCGTTTGGGAAAATTAGCAAAGCGGTTGCAAAGGTAGTGCTTTTTTTTGGGGTGTGCAAGTTTTTTATTTTTTTTCGCCGAAAAAATTTGCGTATCTAAAAATTATTGCTTACCTTTGCAAACCTTTTAAGGGGACTATTAGGGCAGTTTGTTCCAAACTGTCTAACCGCGGGCGGGACGCTCGCGTCCCCAGTGAACATACAGAAACTACGTAATACTACTATATGTCAGTAACGCATGAAGAATTGATAGAGGCGCTGCAGCGCTATTTCGGCTTTGATTCGTTTAAGGGGAATCAGGAAGCCATTATCCGCAACGTGATGGAGGGGAAGGACTCGTTTGTGCTGATGCCTACGGGCGGCGGCAAGAGCCTATGTTTCCAGTTGCCTTCGTTGATGATGGACGGCGTGGGGATAGTTATCTCTCCGCTGATTGCGCTGATGAAGAACCAAGTGGATGCGATGCGCAACTACTCGGACGTGCCCGGTGTGGCGCACTACATCAACTCGTCGCTGTCGCGTCCGCAGATACACGAGGTGAAGAAAGACGTAACGGAAGGGCGGACGAAACTGCTGTATTTGGCGCCTGAGAGTTTGCAGAAGAACGAGAATGTGGACTTCCTGAAGAACGTGAAGATTTCGTTCTATGCGGTGGATGAGGCGCACTGTATCTCGGAGTGGGGGCATGACTTCCGCCCGGAGTACAGCCATATACGCGACATGGTGAAGCGCATTGGGCGGGCGCCGATTATCGCGCTGACCGCTACGGCAACGCCGAAAGTACAGAAAGACATTCAGAAGAACCTCGACATAGTGGGGGCGACGGTGTTCAAGAGTTCGTTCAACCGCCCGAACCTGTACTATGAAGTGCGGCAGAAGACGAGCGATGTGGACAAAGAGGTGGTGAAGTACGTGCGTTCGATGGAGGGGAAGTCGGGTATCATCTACTGTCTGTCGCGCAAGGAGGTGGAGGACTTGGCGGAGGTGCTTCGCGTGAACGGTATTTCCGCGCGGGCATACCATGCGGGCATGGACGCGGAGCAACGGAGCGCCAATCAAGACGCTTTCCTGATGGAAGAGTGTCAGGTGATAGTGGCGACGATAGCCTTCGGTATGGGTATCGACAAGCCTGACGTGCGGTTTGTGGTGCACTACAACGTGCCGAAATCGCTGGAAGGTTACTATCAGGAGACGGGTCGCGCGGGCAGAGACGGCGGCGAAGGGCAGTGTATCTGCTTCTACTCGCCGGAGGACATCGAGCGGCTGCGTAAGTTCCAGAAAGACAAGCCTGTGAAGGAGATAGAGATAGGCAACCAGTTGCTGTTTGAGACGCAGTCGTATGCGGAGTCGATAGTATGTCGGCGGAAGTTGCTGCTGCACTATTTCGGCGAGGAGTACGAAAAAGACAACTGCGGCAACTGTGACAACTGCCGCAAGACATACCGTATGGAGGACTGCTCGGAGTTGCTGGGGCTGGTGTTGGAGACGATACAGCAGGTGAACGAGAAGTTCAAGGCAGAGCATATCGTGGATATCCTGCACGGCAACGAGACGGCGGCAGTGCTGAGCTACAAGCACAAGGAGTTGGAGAACTTCGGCGCGGCGGCGGATGTGGATGAGGCAGTGCTGCTGGCGATAGTAAGGCAGGCGATGCTGAGCGGGTATCTGAGCAAGGACATAGAGAGTTACGGCGACCTGAAGATTACGTCTGACGGGCGGAAATACATGAAGCGCGGCGGTCGGTTCGAGGTGCCGATAGAGGTGAAAGATGAGGAGTCGGACGGCATGGAGACGGGTGTGGCGACCTGTGCGGCAGCTGATGATGTGCTGTTCTCGATACTGAAAGACGTGCGGCGGAAGATGGCGAAAAAATGTGATGTGCCGCCGTTCGTGATATTCCAAGACCCGTCGTTAGAGGCGATGGCAACGACGTATCCGATTACGATGGAGGAGTTGCTGAACATCCCGGGCGTGGGTCTGAGCAAGGCGAAACGCTACGGCGAGGAGTTCCTGCGCGTGATTAAGGAGTACGTGAACGAGAACGAGATTATCCGCCCCGAAGACCTAAGGATACGCACGGTAGCGAAGAAGTCGTCGCGCAAGCGGCAGATAATCGCGGCGATAGATAGGCGCGTGGACTTGGACGAGTTAGCTGACTCGCTGGGCATGTCGATGGAGGAGATGTTGGACGAGTTGGAGGGGATAGTGTTCGCCGGTACGAAGGTGAATATCAAGTACTTCATCGAGGAGGTGGTGGACGCCGACGAGAAAGAGGAGATATACGACTACTTCAAGAACGCCGAGAGCGACGACATTAAGACGGCGATGGAGGAGTTGGGCGAAGACTACTACGACGAGAGACATGTGCGGTTAGTGAGGATACAGTTCCACTGCGATTTGGGGAACTGACGGGGGCTACAAAAACATCCAATAATTTTTGTTCAAAAACTTATAAAAACTGCTTTTGAGTTAAACAGATATTTTTTCTTTTTTGAACATTAATTATCGTGTAATTAGCCATTAATTTTCACCTAAACGTTGTAGTACGGATTTATGTCCTGACCGCAGGCGAGACGCCTGCGTCCCCAGTGATAATGCGTCCATAGTGAAGTTTTATGCACAAGAATGAGATTGATATAGTTACTTTGGGTTGTTCGAAGAACCTTGTGGATGCCGAGCGACTGATGCGCCAACTGGAGTTGGCGGGGTATCGGTGTGTGCATGACGCGGAGCAACCGAAAGGCGAGATAGCCGTTATCAACACCTGCGGATTCATCGGCGACGCCAAAGAGGAGAGTATCAACATGATACTGGAGTTCGCGGCGCGGAAGACGGCTGGCAAACTGCGGAGACTATATGTGATGGGATGCTTGTCGGAGCGGTATCTGCACGAGTTGGAGCAAGAGATACCGGAGGTGGACAAGTGGTTCGGGAAGTTCAATTTCATGCAGTTGGTGGAGGAGTTGAGTGCCCTTCAGCAGCCTATGACCTGCCGACAAGAGCGTGTGCTCACCACGCCTGCGCACTATGCGTATCTGAAGATTTCGGAGGGCTGCAACCGCTTCTGTTCGTATTGCGCCATCCCGCTGATAACGGGCAGGCATAGGTCGCGCCCGAAAGAGGAGATATTGGACGAGGTCAGGTGGTTAGTGAGCAAAGGGGTAAAGGAACTGAATGTGATAGCGCAAGACCTGTCGTCCTACGGGCTGGACTTGTACGGGCGGCATTGTCTGCCGGAGTTGGTGGACGAGATGGCGGGCATCGCGGGCGTGGAATGGATACGGCTACACTATGCTTATCCGACGGATTTTCCCGAGGAGTTGCTCGCGGTGATGGCGAAGCATGCGAACATTTGCAAGTACCTCGACATCGCATTGCAGCATTGCACCGACCACATGCTGGGGCTGATGCGTCGGCATATCACCCGCGCGGAGCAGGACGCGCTTATCCGCAAGATACGCGAGGCGGTGCCCGAGATATGTATCCGCACGACGCTCCTCGTGGGGCACCCCGGGGAGACGGAGGAGGACTTCGAGGCGCTGAAAGAGTGGGTGCGCGAGATGCGGTTCGACCGCATGGGGGCTTTCGCTTACTCCGACGAGGAAGGCACCTACGCTAACCTGCATTACACGGACGATATCCCGCAGGCGGTGAAGGAGCAGCGCGTGGCGGAGATAATGGCTATTCAGCAGGAGATATCGCGCGAGTTGGAGGAGAAGAAAGTGGGGACGGTGGAGCGCGTGGTGATAGACCGCGAGGAAGGCGATTACTACATCGGACGGACGCAATACGACTCGCCGGAGGTGGACTGCGAAGTGCTGATAGACAAGCAGATACCGCTGGAAGTGGGGCATTTCTACCCCGTCCTCATCACCTGCGCCGAGGAGTTTGACCTCTATGGGGAGGTGGTGGCTTGAAACAAAAATCACCAAAAATTGTTCAAATATTTTTAGAACATTAATTATCGTGTAATTGTTCATTAATTTATTGCCAAAAACATATATTGAAGGATAAGTTTTTAGATTATCATGCTTACAAAAGAACTGATAACCAAGATAGCCGCGAGTTCGGGCTTGTCGAAGACCCTGACGGAGGACATGCTGGGAGCGTTCACCGCCGAGATGCGCAATGCCCTAATGGAAGACAAGAGCGTGTCGATACAGGGATTAGGCATCTTTGAGGTGAGAGAACGCAGCGAGCGCGTGAACGTGCACCCGAAGACCGGCGAGCGGCAAGTGATACCCGCCAAGCAACAACTAACCTTCAAACCAACTTCTACCTTGAAAGAAACCTTTAATTAGTACAACACGTGGCAGACAACAAACTAAATAGCGGGAACTTGCGTCAGGCGATAGTGGACAGGACAGACGCAACAGAGCGGGAAGCAGCGTTGTTTCTCCGCGTGCTGGTGGAGCAAATCACGGAAGGACTACGCAGCGGAGAACAGATAAAAATCAACGGGTTAGGTACGTTTCGTCTGCAAGAGATGGCGCCGCGAAAAAGCGTGAACGTGAACACGGGCGAGCCTATCATCATCCCGGGCTACACCAAGGTGGTATTCACGCCGGAGGTGAGTATGCGCGAGATGGTGGAGAAGAACAAGAGCGTTACACCTATCCTCAATCTGAACGGGCAAGCGCCGAGCCCCACCGTGAACGAAGACGCGCTGAGCCCGTTAGAGAAATTGGGCAGACAAGCAGACGAGATAGTGGACATACTGGCAGACCTCGGGCAAGACCCGCGCACGCGTTCGCAGGCGGCGGAGGAGAGTGCGCCGGAGGAAGTGGATACAGCGGATGCTGTTGTCTCCGAGGAGGTCGCAGAAGAGTCTGTTTCGGAGGAAGTAGTGGAAGAAATCGTGGCAGAGGAAACGATTGCGGAGGAGGTTGCGGAGGCAGAGACATCCGAGGAGAAGGAGGAAGAAGAACTATCCGAGCCTGTCGCGGAGCCTGCTGTAGAGCCTACTACGGAGGAACCTGTTACAGAACCTACCGTTGAGCCTATCGCAGCGCCTGCCAAAGAAGAGTCTATCGCGGTACCTGTGGAGCCCATCGCCCCCAAAGAGGGCGAAGCTGGCAAGAAGAGGAACTACCATTTCTGGCGCGATACGCTGATATGTGTGGTGTGTCTGCTGGTGGTGTTGGCTGGCGGTTTCTTGTTCTTGCGCGGCGCGATGGCGAACTGGATAGACTCGCTGGTTGCCAAGAGCGAGACGCCCGTGGCAGATACGGTTGCCGCTGTGCCTGCTACGCCTGCAGCTGAGGTGCTGTCGGAAGATACGGTCGCAATAGCAATCGAGCCAAAGCAGCCTGTTTATCAGCAGTTTATCACCACCGAGGAGATTCGCGAGGGCAGCCGCTTGACATGGCTCGCCTATCGCTACTACGGCAACAAAGACCTGTGGGTGTATATCTACGATGCCAACAAAGACCATCTGGACAACCCGAATGAGATTCGTGTGGGTACGCCCATACGTATTCCCCGCCTCACTACGGAGCAGCAGGATACCACCCTGCAAACCACTCGCGAGGTGATGCAACGATTGAAAGACAACGCGATAAACCGAAACAAATAGTGTCCGAGGAGTTTATCCATATAGAGAACGCGCAGACCCATAACTTGAAAGGCGTGTCGGTGGACATACCGCGCAACAAGTTGGTGGTCATCACGGGCGTGAGCGGTAGCGGCAAGTCGTCGCTGGCGTTCGACACGCTCTACGCCGAAGGGCAGCGCCGCTATGTGGAGAGCCTGAGCGCCTACGCGCGGCAGTTCCTCGGTAGGATGCAGAAGCCGGAGGTGGACAAGATAGAGGGTATCCCGCCCGCCATCGCCATCCAGCAGAAGGTAACGAGTCGCAACCCACGCTCCACGGTGGGGACGGTTACGGAGATATACGATTACTTGAAGTTGCTCTTCGCCCGCATCGGCAAGACCTATTCGCCCGTCAGCGGGCAGGAGGTGCGCCGCAAGACGGGGCGCGACGTGGTGAATGCGCTGATGGGGTTGCCGACAGGCACGCGGGTCTATCTGATTGCACCCATCGTGCTCGGCGAGAAGAGCATAGACGACCAACTGACCATCTGGCAGTCGGAGGGTTTCTCCCGCCTGCTGATAGGCGGCGACGTGGTGCGCATGGGCGCGTCCGCTGCAGCCCATCTGTGCGACGAGCAAGGGCGGTTGCTGCCGGACTGTTACCTGCTGGTTGACCGCGTGGTAGCCGATGGGGAGCGCGCCACGGCGAACCGTTTCGCTGACTCGGTGCAGACGGCTTTCTTCGAGGGACACGGCGACTGCGGGCTCTACCACGACGGGCAGTACGAGTGGTTCTGCGAGCGCTTCGAGATGGACGGTATCCGTTTCGTAGAGCCCACGGAGCACCTGTTTGACTTCAATAGTCCCATGGGAGCATGCCCCACGTGCAACGGCTTTGGCAACATCATCGGCATAGACCCCGACTTGGTGGTGCCCGATAAGTCGAAATCGGTGTACGACGAAGCCATCGCCTGCTGGAAGGGCGAGAAACTGAGCGCGTGGAAAGACGAGTTGGTGTACAGCGCGCACTTGTTCGATTTCCCCATCCACAAGCCCTTCTACGAACTCACGCCCGAGCAGAAACACCTTATCTGGACGGGCAACGAGCACTTCCGCGGACTGAACGCATTCTTCCGCGAGTTGGAAGAGAAGCAATACAAGAAGATACAATACCGTGTGCTGCTCTCACGCTACCGCGGGAAGACCATCTGCCCCGATTGCAACGGCACGCGCCTGCGCAAGGAGGCGGGGTATGTGAAGATTCAGCAGAAGAGCATACAAGACCTATGCGGCATGTCAGTACAAGAACTCACGCAGTGGTTCAACACGCTGACCCTCAGTCCGATAGAGCAACAGACGGCGGAGATGTTGCTGCATGAGATACGCTCGCGCTTGCAGTTTATGCAGGACGTGGGGCTCGGCTACCTGACGCTCAACCGCATGAGCAGCACCCTCTCGGGCGGCGAGAGCCAGCGTATCACGCTCGCTAAGTCGCTGGGTAGCAGCCTCGTAGGTTCGCTCTATGTGCTGGACGAACCCTCCATCGGGTTGCACCCGCGCGACACCGAGCGGCTCATCAAAGTGCTGCGCGAGTTGCGCGACTTGGGCAACACCATCGTAGTGGTGGAGCACGATGAGGATATCATCAACGCGGCGGACTACACGATAGAGATTGGTCCCGCGGCGGGGCGGCACGGCGGCGAAATAACCTACCGCGGCGTGCCCCGCAAAGACCTCTTCACCCACGAGGTGCCTGCTATGCGCCGCCGCTGGAGCAACTATATCGAGATAGACGGCGCGTGCGAGAACAACCTGAAGAACCTCAACGTCCGTTTCCCGCTGAACGTGATGACCGCCGTTACAGGCGTGAGCGGCAGCGGCAAGTCGTCGCTCATCAGCAAGGTCTTCTACCCTGCGCTGAAGAAATACTACGGCGGCACGGCGGAGCATACGGGCGACTACGGCACCCTCAAAGGGAGCCTGCACCTCGCCACCGACATTGAGTTCATCGACCAGAACCCGCTCAGCAAGTCCTCGCGCTCCAACCCCGTAACCTACCTGAAAGCCTACGACGAGATACGTAAGTTGTACGCCGACCAACCACTGAGTCGACAGATGGGATTCACCCCCGCGCATTTCTCCTTCAACACCCCGGGCGGGCGCTGCGAGGTCTGCAAAGGCGAAGGCACCATCACCATCGAGATGCAGTTCATGGCGGACATCACGCTGGAGTGCGAGCAGTGCCACGGCAAACGCTTCAAGCAAGACGTGCTCGATGTCCGCTACCGCGACAAGTCCATCTACGACATCCTCTGCATGACGGTCAACCAAGCGATAGAGTTCTTCGCAGAAGACCCCGCGTGCAGCAAGATTGTCAAGCGCCTGCAACCGTTGCAGGACGTGGGTATCGGCTATGTGCAGTTAGGGCAGTCGAGTAGCACCCTCTCCGGCGGCGAGAGCCAGCGCGTGAAACTCGCCTCGTTCCTCGCGCAGGAGGAAGCGGCACCCACCATCTTCGTCTTCGACGAACCCACCACAGGTCTGTCGCATACCGATGTGAAGGTCCTGCTCCGCGCGCTCAACCAACTCATCAGCCGCGGGCACACCGTGATTGTGATTGAGCACAACTCGAGTATCATCCTCGCTGCCGACCATGTCATCGACCTCGGTCTAGAGGGCGGCGACGAAGGCGGAAAACTGGTGTTCGAGGGCACTCCCGAGGCGCTCGCCGAGTGCGAACAGAGCTACACAGGCAGATACCTGCGGACGCTCCTGCAACAATCAACAGTCCGTAAGTCGTCGATTACGTAAGATATACGTAGGATAATAGAGACTGAGTACTGACTTTTTACTAAATATCAACAACCAATGAACAACCAAAACAATGAAAGCAATGTAAAACACTTTGAAAACACCGCAAACCACATCAACAATGCAAATAACAAGTATATCCAATAAATCCAATTTTAACATGAAGACTTTGAAAAAAGAAATTCGCCAATCGGATATATTCTCGCACCTCGCTTCTGCCGGCTACTTGCCGCGTTGGTGCGTCCTCTTTATTGACCTATTGCTCGTGTCCATCGCCTTCGGGATAAGTTTGGGCATCGGTACCAGCATGTTCCATTATGGCAGTTCCACTGTAAGTACCACAACGTTGAAATACTGGGTACAATTCCTAATCGTGCTTGGAGTGCAAACCGTTTGTTTCTGGGGCTTCCATACCTATTCCGGTATCTTGCGTTACTCTACTTTTGTAGATACCATCAAGTGCCTGCTCTCTGTTTTGGTATGTGGAGGCAGCCTGCTCATCTTCAATGGTTTATATACTTATTTCTCCGGCGATAAACTCCTGATGAACACGCTCCTGCTTATCTACATGCCGGTGGCTTTCGTGTTGCTGTTTTGTCTTCGCGTAGGCATAAAGACTACATACGAGTTTATCCGCCACCAAACCAGCAACAGCCCGAAAGTACTCATCTACGGCACCAAGTCCGCCGGTCTCGCCATCGCCAAGATGCTCCGTAGCGCAGGCGACACGCCCTACCGCCCCGTAGGCTTCATCGGCGAAAGCACCACCAAGAAATCGGACTACCGCCTCAACGGACTCCCCGTCTTCCCGCTCAACGAGAAGACCTTCCGTTGGATGAAAGACCACGAGGTCAAGAGTATCATCATCTCCCCTATTAAAATGCGCGAGATAACGCCGGCGCAAGACTTGCAGGTGTTCTTTAACCACAACATCCACATCCTCAGCACACCCTACTTCACCGAGTTTGACAATGCCGATGAGGCGGACGCCAACCGCATAGGACGTATCAATGCCATACAGATTGAAGACCTGTTGGAGCGACCGTCTATCAACATCGACACCGACAACGTGCGCCAAATCATCACCGAAAAAGTGGTGATGGTGAGCGGAGCGGCAGGCAGCATCGGCTCCGAACTCGTGCGGCAGGTACAACGCTTTGAGCCGCAGGTAACCATCCTCCTCGAGATGGCGGAGTCCCCCTTGCACGACCTCTTGATGGACTTGAAAGCGCAGTTCCCCAACCGTCGCTTCATCCCCGTCATCGGCGATGTGCGCAACCGCGAACGCATGGAGAGTGTCTTCAATGAGTTCCGTCCCGACGTGGTCTATCACGCCGCTGCCTACAAGCACGTCCCGATGATGGAGGAGTTCCCCAACGAGGCCATTTGCGCCAACGTGCAGGGCACGAAGAACATGGCGGACATGGCGGTCAAATACGGCGTGCAGCGCTTTGTGATGATTTCCACCGACAAGGCGGTGAACCCCACCAACATCATGGGTGCCAGCAAACGTATCGCTGAGATGTACGTGCAGTCGCTCTTCAAGCAACTCGTGAAGGAGAACCCCGACTGTACCAAGTTCATCACCACTCGCTTCGGTAACGTGCTCGGCTCCAACGGCTCTGTCATCCCCTACTTCAAGAAGCAGATTGCCGCAGGCGGACCCGTAACGGTCACCCACCCCGACATTATCCGCTATTTCATGACCATCCCTGAGGCGTGCACCCTCGTCATGGAGGCAAGTACGCTCGGCAACGGAGGCGAAATCTTCGTCTTCGACATGGGGCACCCCGTGAAGATTTACGACCTTGCGAAGAACATGATACGCCTTGCGGGCTTCATACCCGAAGAGGAGATACCCATCGTCTTCACAGGACTCCGCCCGGGCGAGAAATTGTACGAGGAACTGCTGAATCAGAAGGAGACTACGCTCCCCACTACCAACGAGAAAATAATGATTGCGCGCGTGCGGGAATTTCCCTTCACCGAAGTCAGCGAGAAGATAAACACCCTCATAGACCTTGCCTACCAAGACAAGCCGTTCCTCACCGTGCAACAAATGAAAGACCTCGTACCCGAGTTCATCAGCAAGAACTCCATCTACGAACAATTAGACAAATAACCTATCGGGTGTTAAGCTATCCCCCTGCAAAAACACTCCACACCGCAAACTCTTAATTCTTAATTCTTAATTCATAATTCTTAATTAGAAATCAGGGTGCTTACCGTAGAACATCTCTCCATAGAATTTGCTTCGCGTCCCGTCTTAGACGATATCTCCTTCATGGTCAACAAGAAGGATCGCATCGCCTTGGTTGGCAAGAACGGTGCGGGTAAGTCCACGCTCCTGCGCCTCATCGCAGGCGAATATACGCCCACAGCGGGTCGTATCGCCCGCGACACCGACCTCACTATCGGCTACCTGCCGCAGGTGATGATGCACACTGACGGCAAGACCCTCCGCGAGGATGTGTCCTCAGTCTTTGCCGATGCACCGATAGAGGAACAGGCAAGGCGCATCGCCGAAATGGACCGCACCATCATCGGTTTGGGCTTTGAGCGCAAGGACTTCGACCGCCCCTGCTCCGAGTTCTCCGGCGGGTGGCGTATGCGTATTGAGTTAGCGAAGATTCTCCTGCGACACCCCGACCTACTCCTCCTCGACGAGCCAACTAACCACCTTGACATTGAGTCCATCCAATGGCTCGAAGACTTCCTACGCACTTCACCAAGTGCCCTCATCCTTGTTTCCCACGATAAGAAATTCATTGATAACGCCACTAACCGCACCATCGAAATCACGCTTGGGCGTATCTACGACTACAATGTCAACTACTCCCGCTTTCTCGAACTCCGCCGCGAGCGCCACGAGCAACAGGTGCGCGCATACCTCAACCAGCAGAAGATGATTCAGGAGACCGAGGACTTCATCGAGCGCTTCCGCTACAAAGCCACCAAAGCCGTACAGGTGCAGTCCCGCATCAAGCAGTTGGAGAAGATAGAGCGCCTCGAAGTAGACATCGAGGACACCTCGCGCCTGAACCTCCGTTTTCCGCCCGCGCCCCGCAGCGGCGACTTCCCACTCATCGTAAAGGAGCTGCGCAAGGACTTCGGCGAGCATACTGTCTTTCAGGACGTTACATTCACTATCCGCCGCGGAGAGAAAGTGGCATTCGTCGGCAAGAACGGAGAAGGTAAATCCACGCTCGTCAAGTGTATCATGGGTCAACTCGACTATATGGGTACGCTCAAAATCGGGCACAATGTGAAGATTGGCTATTTTGCGCAGAACCAAGCCGCCCTTCTCGACGAGAACCTGACGGTCTTCCAGACCATTGACTACGTGGCGGTAGGCGACATCCGCACCAAGATACGAGACATCCTCGGCGCCTTCATGTTCGGCGGCGAGGCATCGGAGAAGAAGGTGAAAGTGCTCTCCGGTGGCGAGCGAAGCCGTCTCGCGATGATTCGCCTGCTGCTCGAACCCTGCAACCTCCTCATCCTCGACGAGCCGACCAACCACCTTGATATGCAGTCCAAGGACGTACTGAAAGTCGCCTTGCAGGACTTCAACGGCACCGTCATCTGCGTCAGCCACGACCGCGATTTCCTTGACGGACTCGTCAGCAAGGTCTATGAGTTCGGCGGCGGACATGTCCGTGAACACCTCGGCGGCATCTACGACTTCCTGCAATCGAAGCGACTCAACAACCTGCAAGACCTCGAACGCAAAACAAAGCCAACGAAAACTACGGGAAATACGGAAACAACGCCCCCTGCGTCAGCGGGGCAAGCAGCGTACGCTGCCCAAAAAGCGGAAGCCGCTGCGCGCCGCAAGAAAGAGAAGCAAATTGCTGACACTGAAGTAGCCATCGCCCGACTCGAAGCAGAGCAGAAAGCCCTTGAAGAGACCATGGCGGCAGATCCCGCGCAGCAGACCCCCGAGAACTTCCAACGCTACGAGCATATCAAACGCGAGATAGAGCAGAAACTCTACGAGTGGGAAATCCTGAGCGAGTAAGTGGAAGTGAGAACGCGGGCGTCTCGCCCGCGGTAAAAAGTCTCTCAGCCGTCAATTACGGCAAAAAGACGGCAAAAGGACGGCAAAAAGAGCAAGCGAAAAGCTGACAAAAGCATAGAAAAAAGACGTATATGGAAACCATATCGGACATCCAGTCGATTATCGACTACATCAAGCAGTTCCTCCTCTACGGCAACGCCGAGGCAGCGCAGCGCGTCGGATACACCGCCGACGAGCAGGAGTGGGAGCAATACCCCGTAGTCATTGTGCCCAACGGCTTCTTGGGCAACAGTCTTGTACTGCCCGACATGAGTCGCCCGCAGATGGAGCAACGCGGCAAGACGCTCGTCATCCGTACTGACCTCATCTACAACACTTTCTTCTTCATCTCCCGCGCCGAAGAACTGCTCAACCACCAGCGCGACGAGCACGGACGCTTCTGCGCACGCTACTCCATCCTCGGATACGGCAACCGCTTGCAGATACCCATTATTGACGAGTACGCGCATATCCTCATGAAGCACATAGAACTCGATATGCCCGCGCCTCGCTACAGCCATATCTACCTCACCCACGACATCGACACTATCTCCCAATACCGCCACCTGCGGGGATTCCTCGGCGGCATCTACCGCGGCGAGATGAGTCAAGCACTGCAAGCCCTCACGGACCTCCGCCACGACCCTGTCTACACCTTTCCATGGCTCATAGAGCAGGATGCCAAAGTGCCGACCGCAGAAGTCATCTATTTTGTCAAGCATACCCGCGGCAAAAGCTACGACTACCCGCAATACAACCTGCAAGGCACTGATTTTCAGCAGTTGAAGAACACCCTGCTTAAATCCGGCGCCCGCCTCGGCATCCATTCAAGTTACTACGGTTTGGACCAAGGAACTCCTTCATCCTTCATCCTTCATCCTTCATCCGAAGAAAGCATTCTCCACCGCAGCCACTACCTCCGCTGCTCTATTGACAACATGCAAGCCCTTGCCGACGCGGGCGTAACCGACGACTTCACGATGGCGTTCCCCGACCAAGCAGGCTTCCGCTTGCAGACCTCGCGCCCCGTGCGGTGGATTAACCCCAAGACCTACACGCTCACCCCGCTCACGCTCCATCCCCTCACGGTCATGGACTGCACCCTGAGCAACACCAACTATATGAACCTCCAAACAGAGGACGAAGCCTACTTCTTCTGCGAGCAACTCTTCGACAAAGTCCGCCAATACGCCGGCGACATCACCCTCCTCTGGCATAACAGCAATCCTTCAGGTAACCCCTACCATCAATCGCTATACATCAAATTGTTGAAGGGACTACGCCACTACACGAAGCACGCATGAAACCCCGCATACTCATATTGACAGACCCCTACGGAAAGCCATCTTTTGCTCCGCGCCTGCGGTATTTGTGTGATTACCTCACGCAACAGGGCTACTCCGTTGATGTCTATACCGAGCAGTTTCAGGCGCACGACTTCCCGCACGATTATCCTATCTATGAGAAGCCCACCCGTCAAAAACTATGGCTGTGGGCGATACAATCGTTTTGGTCTTTGCTGACAGACTATCGCAATCGCAAATTCTCTAAGTGGGTGCAACGAGCAACTACCGACACCCCATACGATATAGTCTTTTGCACCACCTTCTCTACCTTTCCGCTTCGCGCTGCCTATGAGGTCGCCCATAGCCGCCATATCCCGTTCATTGCAGATATCCGAGATTTGGACGAACAAGTGCCCGGAGCGCAATACCAAAGCCATCGCCAGTGGTGGACGCGTCCCTTCCGTCAATGGTATCGGAATACGAACATCCGTCGCCGCAACCAAGTCCTCAGGCAGGCAGATATGGTTACCACCGTATCTCCGTGGCACGTAGATTTTATCCAACGAACTATCAATCCCAAGGTGCATTTGATATACAACGGCTATGCACCGAAGCAATTTTATTTTGCGCCTGTCAAGCAACCGCAATTCCTCATATCGTATATCGGAAAGATATATGATTTTCAAGACCCTACATCCATAGAGCAAGCTGTTCGTGAACTAAACATATCGGACATCGTGTTGAACTATCACACTCCCACACATAACCCTATTCCCATAACCGCTGTCGGCGATGAAATCAGACGTAGCAGTATCTGCATGGTCTTGACCAATAAGTCGGCAAAAGGAATGATGACCACTAAGTTCTACGAGGCTTTGGGCTGCGAGAAACCCATCTTGTGTTTCCCGTCAGACGAAAGTGTCTTGTCAGCGACCATTCAGAATACCAACGCCGGCATCGCCACTGACAGCAAGGAGGAGATAAAACAGTTTATCTTGGAGAAGTACCACGAATGGCAAGCCAACGGATATACCCACCAAGAGGTGAGAAACAAAGAGCAATTCTCCCGCGAGTACCAAGCCCGACAATTTGAAGAACTATTTTTGCAATGCTAAGCACGCCCCCCATATTGGTGGATATTTGTTGGACTCTCTACCGCTCCAATACCACGTTTGATTTCTTAGACGCTATCATCTCTAAAAAATCATACCGCCTGCTCCGAGCCTTTTTCAAGACCAAAGTTGGCTATAGGGGAAACATCCTGCTCTATCGGCTTACCCGCACAGACTGGCAAAGACGGCTTGCTATTCGATACCTGAAAGGAATATCTCAAGCAGAGTTAGCGGCAAAAGCCGAGACTTTCGTTGCCAACTTGGAGCAGACCAAACGCATAGAGGCATCGTTTAATATCCTCTCGCGCCAACAAGCACCCATTGTCATCCTCTCCGGCACCTTGGATTGCATTGCAAAGGCGGTGGGAAACAGACTTTACGCGCAAGAAATCTATTCTTCCGCCTTGGAGTATCGCAATGGCGCTTGCACAGGCAAACTGAAAGAAGACATCCTGCTGAGCAAGAAGAAATACATCGGAATAGACCGTTTCGCTATCCTCACCGATAACACCACCGACTTAGACTTAGTGAAGCAAGCCGAGCAAGCCTTTATCGTTTGCTATTCCAACAAGGATTGGTGGGAGAAACAGCATTTGCAACACGCGGAATACCATTATGAAGACGATCATAGATACTAACCACAGCATACGAGTGTTCTACCTCCCGTTTGCTTATCTCTACGGAGTGCGTATGCGCTCTGTCGGGAAGTTTGTATCGTGGTGTTTCCTATTACTGGTTCCCTCCCTGACGTATTTCTACCTTTCCCTGCCGGCGGAGACACCCCTTTGCACGGCTATACTCTCCTATCTTCTGCTGTGGTGCAGCATTATCCCCTACTACGAATTGGGGTATATGTACAACGACACCTATACCACACGCCAAGAAGAAAAGCCCTCATTGCGCTTGACAGATGCCCAAACGGCATATTTCTACCAATATACCCAAAGCATATACATACTACGCCTCCTTTGGGTCGTTGCCTTGTTGGCTGCATTGGGCGCTCTCAACCATTGGCAGACCAATAGCCTATTAACCATAGCGTGGGTATTGTTGCTCTTGCCCGTCTTTCAGGTGTACAACCATATCCGCGGACTCAAAGCCGTGCTTTTCTATCCCGTCTTGGTCATTTGGAGATATATCCCTTTCCTCTTGTACGGCTATGGCTCTACCCATTGGTGGGCACTGCTGCTACTGTTGCTTTTCTCCTATCCCGCCGAAATCAGCATCGAGCGGTTCTCTATGCCGCAACAAAGATACCCATGGATACGCCGACTGATACCTGATGAGCCCTCCAAAGCCAAGTTCCGATGCGGCTACTACATCGTTTGCACGCTATTGGCTACCCTATTGATTTACAGTTTCTCACTACCATATATGGCTTTGATTCCCTACCTCATCTTTGCCTTATACAGGATAGTGATATGTACATTCACCTTAAAATCCTCACAAAATAATTGATATGAAGCACTATTTTGCAGCATTTTCCATATCCCTCTTTCTTTCTCTCCCTCTTTCTGCGGCGACGTATTTTGCTTCGCCGGCGGGGACGGGGAACGGTAGTTCGTATGCGAGTCCTTGCTTGTTGAGTACGGGTATCAGTAAATTGAAGAGTGCCGGTGATACGCTGTATCTGCTCGGCGGGCAGTACGACCTTGGGAATACCAAGATTAGCAGCAAGAACGGCAACAGCACTGCCTATATCGTCATCTCCGGCTACCCGGGGGAGACCGCTATCTTGGACTTCCGCACTACCGCCTACGGCACGCGCGGATTGCAAGTCGCAAGCAATTGCACCTATCTGCATATCAAGGACTTGACCCTCCGCTATTCCGGCAAGAACAACCTCTACAACGAGGGCAGTTACTGTCTGTTTGAGCACTTGGACATCTACGGTTCGGCGGATACGGGCTGCCAGATGAAAGTAGGCGGATACAACATCATCAAGAACGTGGACTCCCACGACAATTTCGACTACGAGTTGGACAAGTCGGGCAATCTGACGCAGTGCGACTTCGGCGGCAACGCAGACGGCTTTGCCGACAAGCAGCACAGCGGTGCCCCCAACCACTATATCGGCTGCCGTAGTTGGAACAACTCCGATGACGGGTGGGACTTCTTCGACCGCGTAACCACCGGCGAGACAGTTATCGAGCAGAGCATCTGCTACAAGAATGGTCCAGCCTACTACGACATGCGCAACCACCCGCGCTATGAGACCGACAAAGCATGGTTCGACCAATTCGCCACCCCGCGCACCGTGGTGGATGCTGACGGGAATACAGTAACCGTATCGCTGGAAAGATACCCGAATATGGGCAATGGCAACGGCTTCAAGATGGGTGGCAACTACTCGAGCCATCAGGTGCTGATACACCACTGTCTCGCCGTTGCCAACACCGTCAAAGGCTTCGACCAGAACAACAACGACGGCACCATGCGTTTCTACAACAACACCGGCTACTTCAACGGCTACGACTTCGGTTTCACCACCAAGTACGGCACCCTCAGCATACAGAACTGCCTCTCGTACAAGAGCAAAAACGGCAACTATACGGAGGCAGCAACTACACTTGTTAATTCGTACAACAGTTGGAATATCAATGGATTAAGCGTTACTTCCTCAGACTTCCTCTCGCTCGACACCACGCAGATTCTCGCTGCCCGCCAAGCGGACGGTTCCCTCGCAGAGGGCACACTGCTCCGCCTTGCCGCTGGCTCCGCCCTGATTGATGCGGGTACGAATGTAGGTCTGCCCTATACCGGTTCGGCTCCCGACCTCGGCTGCTACGAGACGGACGGCATACTCCACCCGACCATCACCTGCACCTCCGAAAACAGCGAACAGTGGCTGATGGAAGGAGAGAACATTAGCCCGATTGTATTCCAATGGGGCGGCGCGGCGACCAGATTGAAATGCAGCAATTTACCGACAGGTATTACCTACAAAATCAGCAATACCAACAAGACGCTCACCCTCTCGGGCAACGTGGGGCAAGCAGGAACCTACACCATCACCGTTTCTACGGTTTCCGATGAAGCAGAGGTAAACAGCCTTAACGCAACGCTGCATATCAAATCAAGCGCGTGCAAGAAAGTCGGTTTTGTTACTATGCCTAATAGCCCGGAGGACGCGTTGATTCTCAATAAGTTGCGTCGCAGCGACTCGCTGGCGGTAACTATCTTGGACGCTACTGCCACCGACACGGACTACTCGCTGTACGATGTACTCATCCTTAGCGCAAAACCCAACAGTGGTGCCGCCGCCTTTGCACAACTGAAAGGCTACGACAAGCCCATGTTGGTGTTGAAACCTTTCCTCTACAAGAGCAGCGTGTGGAACTGGGGAACGCCCGCCAACACACAGGATGTGGCAGTCTATGTGTCCGACACCACGCATACGATATTCCAAAACATTAACTTCCGCGGAGGTAATGAGTTAGTGCTCTTCTCGCAGTGCAACACCAACGCCGTAACGGCTATCACAGACTGGACGCAGGAAGGTATTTGCTTAGCCTCGCCTGTTTCGCAAAACTCCTACACAACCATAGCCGATATGCCCGTGGGGACAGTGGTCGGCGGAACGACACTCCCGCAACGGTTAGTTACCATCGGTATCTCGGAATACAGCACCGCCTACCTTACCAACGAGGCACTGCAAGTGCTGGAGAACACCGTCTATTACCTCCTGTCCCTGCCGCTGCCGCAAGGTCCGACGCAGGAGGTCGCCACTGACAAACTACCGCACCCCGCTGTGCGCAAAGTCTGCACGCTGCAGGGAATCCGCCTCCTCATCGGCGACAAGACCTACGACCTATTTGGAAGAGAAATTAACAATTAAAAATTAACAATTAACATTCCACTGCTCTGAGTATTCTGAGTACTCCGAGAACTCAGATAATTCTGATAATTCAGAGCAATCCGATAATTCGTAAATCGTACATAACGCCATGACAATCACTGATTTACTCCGTCAAGAGGTGGTGCCCGCTATCGGCTGTACTGAGCCTATCGCGGTGGCACTATGTGTCGCGAAAGCCAAAGAAGAACTGGGTCAAGAACCCGAAGAGATTGTGGTGCGCCTGAGTAAGAACATCTACAAGAACGCCATGGCTGTGGGTATTCCCAACACCGGCATGACGGGGCTTCCGATTGCTATTGCGCTGGGGGCAACGGCAGGGCATAGCGCGTATATGCTGGAGGTGTTGCGCGATGCGGACGAGGCTGCCGTAACCTATGCCAAAGGCTATATGGAGCGGACACCCATCCGCATTGAGGTAGCAGAAGACGCACCCGATATCCTCTACATCCACACCCTTGTCCGTGCAGGCGAAGCACAAGCCGAAGCCACTATTCAAGGGACACATACGCATTTCCTTCCACCTGAGGAAGAGGCAGTGAAAAAGCAATGTAGTACCAATATATCGGAAACAAGCACGGAGGCGAAAGCCGATATCCTTCCTTCGCTGCGCGCTGTATGGGAGTATGCGATGACGGTGGATTTGGAGGAGGTAGTATGGTTGCAAGAGGGCGCAGAGATGAATATCCGCGCCGCAGAGACCTCCTTCCGCGGCAACTACGGACACGGACTGGGACGACTTCTGCACTCTTCCACACAAGCACCATTGTCAAATTGTCAAATCGGCGATGTTTTTGGCGACACGCTTTTCACGAAGATACTGAGTTACACCTGCGGGGCGTGCGATGCGCGTATGTCGGGCGCGATGGTGCAGGTGATGTCCAACTCGGGTTCCGGCAATCAGGGAATCTCCTGCTCGGTGCCCGTCTATCTCTACGCCAAAGAGCGGGGTTGTAGCCGCGAGCAGACGATTCGTGCGCTGACGCTGAGCAACCTGACGGTAGTGTACATCAAGCAGTCGCTGGGACGGCTGTCGGCACTGTGCGGCTGTGTGGTAGCGGCAACGGGTTCGGCGGTGGGGATTACTTACCTGATGGGCGGCGGATACGAGGAAATCACATACGCCATCAAGAACATGATTGCCAATATCTCGGGTATGATATGCGACGGCGCGAAACCCGGTTGCGCGTTGAAAGTTACGAGCGGCGTGGGCACGGCGATTCTTTCTGCTTCGCTGGCGATGCAGCACTCGTATGCCGACGCTTCGGAGGGCATCGTGGAAGAAGATATCGACCGCACCATCCACAACCTCACTCGAATAGGACACGACGGCATGACCCAGACTGATGACCTCATCCTTGACATCATGACACATAAGGAAAAAAATAATTAACCATTATGAAGGTATTTCGAAATATATTACTTTTACTATTTCTTCCCCTCACGCTCGTAGCGCAAGAGGAGAAAGTCTGTTTTCAGGAGATTTACTACACCATTGACGCCGACAATCTGACTGCCGAAGTGGCAACGAATGCCAAGGCAAGCGGTGCGCTGTTTCTCCCCGAGGAGATTATGGTAAACGAGGTAACCTACCGCGTTACGTCTATCGCTGACAACGCATTCAAAGGCTGCAAAAACCTCACCGCCATCGTCTTGCCGCATTCCCTCAACCGCATCTACCGCTCTGCCTTCGAGGGTACGGGTATTCTACTCAACAAGGAGAATTGGCGCGATGGGGCGCTCTATTTGGATAGTTGTTTGATTGCCACCGACAAGACCATCGACCCCAAGTATGCCGTTGTCGAAGGCACACGCCTCATCGCTGCGGGTGCCTTCCGCGACAACAAGGTGGTTACACGCGTGGAGATACCCGCATCCATCACGCGCATTGACCACGAGACCTTCCTCGGATGCAAGAATCTCCAGCGCGTCAATATCCCCTCCTCCGTACAATCTATCGGCGAAGATGCGTTCAAAGGCACGGGTATCTACCTAAATGATAAGAAGTGGAAAAAAGGGGCACTCTATATCGATAGTTGCCTGATCGCGGTCAACGACAACGCACCGGCTGCTTTCTCCTTCCAAAACAAGATTCCCACGCGCCTCATTGCAGAAAGGGCATTCGCTAACAACAAGACCATCAAGCAGGTAGGCGTCCCTAAAACAATAACTTCCATTCCTAACGCCGCATTCTATCGTTGCGAGAACCTTGAAAGCATCACCCTGCCCGCCACTATACGCTCCATCGGGAACTTCGCTTTCTACGGCTGTGCTAAACTGCGCGCTATCGCTTTTCCGAGTGGGGTGGAGCATATCGGCATGGGGTCTTTCTACGGCTGCAAGAGCCTGCGCGAACTGACCTTGCCGGAATCCATCACCTCCATTCCCCAAGCGGCGTTCTACTCCTGCGGCAGAGTAAAGACCCTGCGCCTACCTTCCCGACTGCAACGAATCAGCAACGGGGCTTTCTGCGGTTGCGCGGAACTCACGGAAATAACTTTCCCCGAGACGGTCAAAGAATTAGGAGAGATGGCTTTTGCGGGATGTATCACACTCACCGAGGTTACGCTGCCCGAGCAGATCAGCACTATCAACAAGAGTCTGTTTATGGGCTGTACACACCTTCGGAAAGTGGTGCTGCCGGAAGGGATATATGCCATCGGAGACGAAGCCTTCAAAGGATGTATTGCTCTGATAAACATTGTCTTGCCCGAATCGACATACCGCATCGGTAAATCCGCATTCCAAGACTGCATGCAGCTGAGCCGTCTGCGCCTGCCCGACCACGTGCAGATGATTGAGCAGGCGGCTTTCCAAGGCTGCCAATACTTAGAAGAGATCGTCTTCCCGCCTCTGCTGGAAACCGTCTCCGAAAGAGCGTTCGCACATTGTATCAATATGCACTCGCTCGAACTCAACGACCGACTGAAGACGATTGAGAAGCAGGCTTTTCTCCATTGCCCGCAGTTGCGCGAGATAGTGCTCAAAGACAGCATCACTACTATTGGCGAAGAAGCCTTTGCAGAGTGCCGTAACCTGAAGAAAGTGCGCTACCCTGCTGCTTTGAAAGAAATCAAGAGCGCGGCTTTCCGCGACTGCGAATCCCTCCTCCCGCCCTCGATCCCTGTTGCCCCCATCGTAGCCCGCAATGCCTACAAGGGCTGTAAAAAACAGTAAATCGGACTGCAACGCTGACTCATATACTACATTTTGTTATTTTTCCCATGAAAAATTGCCACTTTATTTGCTTATATAAAAAATAAGTACTATCTTTGCTCCGCAATTTGGTAGCAATCTGCTATCGCCATAGTGTGTAAATTTAAACTACCGTTTAGATTTACACACTTTTTCTATGCCTATCCCGCTGTTTTCTGCCTCTTTTTATTTGATAATCACTAACTAATCACTAACTAATCACTAACTAATCACTAACTCGCATTGCGATGATTACTTTGCTGATGAAAAATTTACTTATATCAAACTCCTGTTAATTATTTCAGCAATCAAAGACTAATATGTTTTTGGGGTAGGAAATTAATGGTTAATTACAAGAAAATTATATGTTAGAAAGTGTTTCGATGTATTAGTGCTTTATTTCGAGATTGCATTCACTTTTGCGCTATTCCCTCGGTGTCCTCTCCCTCCAAATGTTGACCGAGAGTGTGCTTTTATGCAATTTTTGTGGAAAAATGTGCATTTTGCTAAATAGATTTGGCAGTTTCAAAAAAAAATAGTAACTTTGTGCGCTTTTTGAAATATATATTTTATGGACGAACTGATACGACATGAGGGGATAGTACTCGCCGTGAAAGACGGGAAAGCACTAGTGGAAATCGTGCAGACGAGTGCTTGCAGCGCCTGTAAGGCGCGCAGTATGTGCATGTCCGCCGAGAGCCAAGAGAAGCGTATCGATGCCGTGATGGCGGAGCCGCTGAACGCCGGAGACCGTGTAGAGGTAATGGTTACAGAGCGGCTGGCATGGAAAGCGGTGTTGCTAGCGTATATCCTGCCGTTCGTAGTGATGATGGCGGTGATTGGCTTGCTGAACCTGTGGATAGAGAGCGAGGCGGTAGTGGGGACGGTGGCGCTGTGTGCTATTGCGTTGTACTACATCGTGTTATCGTTCTTCAGAGGGCGGCTGCAGAAAGAGTTCTCCTTCACAGCAAGAAAAATCTGACCACTAACCACTGACAACTAATTAACAAAAACATATATCATGAATTTAATCTTTATTTCTTTGCTCGTTTTGGGCGTAACGGGTTTGGTGGCAGCGGTGCTGCTCTACCTGATTGCCCAAAAGTTCAAGGTAGAGGAAGACCCTCGTATCGATGAGGTGCAGGAAGCGCTCCCAGGTGCGAACTGCGGCGGATGCGGTTTCGCAGGTTGCCGCGCGCTGGCGGAGGCATGCGTGAAAGCCGACTCGCTGGATGGTCTGCTCTGCCCTGTTGGCGGTGCACCCACGATGACGAAAGTGGGCGAAATCTTAGGAATGGCTGCCCCTGTGACGGAGCCGAAAGTGGCGGTAGTACGCTGCAACGGTACCTGCGCGGCGCGTCCTAAGACGAGTGAGTATAACGGCGAGCGCCATTGCGACATCATGCACAGCCTGTATGGTGGCGAGGCGGACTGCCGCTTCGGCTGCTTGGGCTGCGGCGACTGCACCCGCGCCTGCCAGTTCGGCGCGCTGTCGATGGACAAAGAGACGGGGCTTCCCGTGGTGGACGAAGAGAAATGTACCGCCTGCGGCAAGTGCGTTCAAGCCTGTCCGCGCCGCCTGATTGAGTTGCGCAAGAAAGGTCCGAAGAACCGCCGCATGGTGGTGCTCTGCCGCAACGAAGACAAGGGCGCCATCACGCGCAAGGTCTGCAAAAACGGCTGCATCGGCTGTGGCAAGTGCGCAAAAGAATGTCCGTTCGACGCTATCGTAGTGGAGAACAACTTGGCATATATTGATTTCGAGAAGTGCCGTCTGTGTCGCAAGTGCGAGGCTGTATGTCCCACGGGTGCCATCCACGCCGTGAACTTCCCTCCGCGCCCGCAAAAACCGGCAGAGCCCGCTGCCAAACCTGCCGCTGCACCCGCTGCCGGAGCAGCACCCGCAGGCGAGACGCCTGCGTCCCCAGTAAATGTAGAAAAGGAGGTAAAAGCATGAGTACGTTTCGTATAGGTGGAGTTCATCCACAGGAAAACAAGGAGTTTTCGGCGCACAAGCCCATCGTGGATTGCCCGCTGCCGAAGAAAGCGACCATCCTGCTCGCGCAGCACATCGGTGCGCCCGCAGTGCCCGTAGTGGAGAAAGGCGACAAAGTGCTGGTAGGACAGTTGATAGCCAAAGCAAATGGTTTCGTTAGTTCCAACGTATGCTCGCCCGTGAGCGGTACGGTGTCGAAGATTGACTCTATCGTGGACGCTACGGGCTTCCGCGCACCGGCTATCATGATAGACGTGGAGGGCGACGAGTGGCTGCCCGAGATAGACCGCACGCCGGACATCAAGCGCGAGTGCACGCTTGAGCCCAAGGAGATAGTGGACAAGATTGCCGCAGCGGGTATCGTGGGTCTAGGCGGCGCATGCTTCCCCACGCAGGTGAAGTTGCTCCCGCCCCCGGGAAAGAAAGCCGAAGTACTGATTGTCAACGGCGTAGAGTGCGAACCCTACTTGACCAACGACCACCAACTGATGCTTGAGCACGGCGAGGAAATCATGATTGGTATTCAAATCGTGATGAAAGCCCTCGGTATCCACCGCGCCATCATCGGTATTGAGAAGAACAAGCCCGATGCCATCAAACACATGCAGGAACTGGCAAGCAAGATGCTGGGCGTAGAGGTGAAACCGCTGAAGGTGAAGTACCCGCAAGGCGGTGAGAAACAGTTGATTGACGCTTGTATCCGTCGCCAAGTGCCGAGCGGCGCGCTGCCTATCGAGGTGGGTGCCGTGGTGGACAACGTGGCTACGCTGTACGCTGTCTATGAGGCAGTGCAGAAGAACAAGCCGCTGATTGACCGCGTGATGACCGTAACGGGCAAACACATGGAGAAGCCGGGCAACTACCGCGTGCGCTTCGGTACGCCTATTACGGAGATTATCGACTTCGCCGGCGGCATACCAGACCACTCGGGGCGTATCATCGCCGGAGGTCCTATGATGGGACGCGCCATCTCCAACCTGGAGGCAATGCCCGCCAACAAGCGTCTGTCAGCATTGCTCTTCATGCCGGAGAACGAGAGCCGCCGCCACGAGCCGACCAACTGCATCCGCTGCGCGAAGTGCGTGGATGCCTGCCCTATGGGCTTGGAGCCCTACCTGCTGGCGCAACTCAGCGCACGCCAAGACTGGGACACCATGGAGAAGCACGACGTGATGGATTGTATCGATTGCGGCTGCTGCCTCTTCACCTGCCCCAGCCATCGACCCTTGCTCGACTATATCCGTCTGGGCAAAGGCAAAGTAGGTGCCAACATCCGCGCTCGACAAGCGGCAAAGAAGTAACAATAGAACGTTGATGGATAAAAGACCGCTTCGCTAAAAAGTAAAGGATAAAAGACCTATTAGTCTCGACGCTGAAACCTCATAGACGAATGTTATCAGTCTTTCATCCATCATCCTTCATCCTTAATCCAAACAAGAAATATGCAAAAGTTAATTGTATCTCCGGCACCGCATGTACACAACAACGATAGTGTTCGGAAAAATATGCTCCTTGTGATACTGGCTCTGCTGCCGGCATACGTGATGTCGGTCATTGAGTTCGGTTGGGGCGCTTTGATTACTGCGGCAATCAGCGTGGCAGCCTGCGTGCTGTTCGAGTGGCTGATTACGAAGTTCCTGCTCCGCGAGACTCCTATGATTGGAGACTTCTCCGCTGTATTGACAGGTCTGCTGCTGGCATTCAACCTGCCGAGCAACCTGCCTTGGTGGATAGTGCTGATTGGCGCATTGGTAGCCATTGGCGTTGGTAAGATGTCGTTCGGCGGGCTGGGGCAGAACCCCTTCAACCCCGCGCTGGTCGGACGTGTCTTCCTGCTTATCTCTTTCCCTGTTCAGATGACCACTTGGCCTCGCCCGCTGGGCTTCGCAGGCAGTTATGTGGACGCAGAGACGGGTGCCACCCCGCTGGCATTGCTCAAGCAGGCAGTGAAGGCAGGCGACGCCTCTGTAGTGAGCCAATTGCCCGACCTCTGGGATGCCTTCCTCGGCGTGATGGGCGGCTCGCTCGGTGAGGTCAGCGCATTGCTCCTGCTCATCGGCGGACTCTTCCTTATTATCACGCGCGTGATAACATGGCATATCCCCGTCAGCATCTTGGCTACTGTAACGCTGTTCGCTGCCGTTACCGGCTGGTGCGGTGCACTGCCCGAAGGGCTCACCACAAGCCAATACATTGCGATGACGCTCTGTACAGGTGGTATCATGCTCGGCGCATTCTTCATGGCGACAGACTATGTTACCTCGCCGATGACAGCATGGGGAAAAATCATCTTCGGTGTGGGCATCGGTGTGATTGTGATGGTGATTCGTACATGGGGCGCTTACCCCGAAGGTATGTCGTTTGCCATTCTGATTATGAACGCTTGCGTTCCGTTGTTGAACCATATTCGCCCGAAACGCTTCGGCGAGAAAAAGAAATAAGGAGGATACAACTATGGCAAAGTTAAAGAGTACACTTTTGAATATGATACTGTCGCTGACTTGCATTGCGTTGGTGGCAGCAGCGCTGTTGTCGGGTGTTTATCTGCTGACGCAGGAGAACATCGAGGCGCAGAAAACAGCAAAGCAGTTGGAAGCCATCAGTGCCGTTCTTCCTACGCACGAGCGTATAGCCGACCCTGAGACCGTGCAGGGACTGGTTGTACACAAGGCCTACACGGGCGATACCTTCGTGGGGGCAGCCGTAGAGACTGAGTCAAACGGCTTCGGCGGCAAAATCCGCCTGATGGTAGGCTTCGACAACGACAGCCACATCACCGGCTATGAGGTGCTGGAGCAGGTGGAGACCCCCGGCTTGGGTACGCATATCGTAGAGTGGTTCAAGAATGCCAACAAGGCAGGACAGAACATCATCGGGCGTAAGGCAACGGGCGCGATGACTGTGAGCAAAGACGGCGGCGACGTGGACGCTATCACGGCAGCCACCATCTCCAGCCGCGCTTTCTTGGAGGCAGTAAACAAAGCCTACGAGGCTTATACCGAGGGCGAAGTAGAAGCAGCGTCCGGCGCCAGCCAACAGGCAGCGCCGAAAGTGTCGGAAGACACTGGGGACGCAGGCGTCTCGCCTGCGGTGGCAGCAGAGCAGAACCCCGAGCAGCAGGCCACCTGCGAGTGCGGCAAGCCCATCGAAGAGTGCTGCAAGACTAAGGGCACACCCTGCGAAGGCAACTGCGGCAAGTGCAAGCACGATGGTGAGCACCAATGCAAACACAACTGCAAGAAGTAAATGAGGACTAAAGACCGCTACGCTAAAAGATAAAGGATTAAAGACGTATTACCTTCTACTATGAAACTCTTTATCTTTCACCAAGCGAAGCCCTCATAATTCATAATTCATAATTAAATAGACTATGAATAAGGCATTAAAAACACTAACCAATGGCATTCTGCGCGAGAACCCTACTTTCGCTCTCGTGCTGGGTATGTGCCCCACGCTGGCCACTACCACCTCTGCCATCAACGGTATGTCGATGGGTCTTGCCACCACGGCGGTGCTCATCTGCTCGAATATCGTTATCTCTCTCCTAAAGAACCTGATTCCCGATAAGGTGCGTATCCCTGCTTTCATCGTGGTGATTGCATCGTTCGTAACCATGGTGCAACTGCTCGTGCAGGCATATCTGCCCGCTATCTACGACGCACTCGGCTTGTTCATCCCGCTGATTGTGGTGAACTGTATCGTGCTGGGTCGCGCAGAGGCGTTTGCTGCGAAGAACAACGTAGGCCTCTCTGCATTGGACGGCATCGGCATGGGTCTCGGCTTCACGCTGGCGCTGACCATCCTCGGCGCTATCCGCGAACTGCTGGGCACGGGCAAGATTTTCGATTTTGCTATCTTCCCCGAGAACTACGGCATGCTCGTCTTCGTCCTCGCCCCCGGCGCCTTCATCGCA
Organism: Paludibacteraceae bacterium; assembly: GCA_016297215.1. GTDB lineage: Bacteria > Bacteroidota > Bacteroidia > Bacteroidales > Paludibacteraceae > Colicola. The sequence continues at coordinate 91,387 of JAEDGZ010000004.1, forward strand.
CTGGCATACGTAATGGCATTAGTTAACAAACTGAAAAAATGAAATGACTGCGCTTCGCGCTGAACGACCGATACACCGGGGACGCGGGCGTCTCGCCCGCGATAAATAGTCGGACAACGAAGTGGTCAAAGAGCGAAGCCCTCATAATTCATAATTCATAATTCATAATTACCCTATGGTTTACCTATTGATATTTATTAGCGCTATTCTTGTAAACAATGTAGTGCTGTCGCAGTTCTTGGGTATCTGCCCGTTCTTGGGTGTTAGTAAGAAGATTGACACTGCGCTGGGTATGGGCGCTGCCGTTACCTTTGTCATGGCATTGGCTACCCTGCTGACCTACCTGCTGCAGATGTTGCTCAATCGCTTCGGCTTGGGCTTCCTGCAAACCATTGTCTTCATCCTTGTGATTGCGGCATTGGTGCAGATGATTGAGATTGTGCTCAAGAAAATCAGCCCCGCGCTGTATCAGGCGCTGGGTGTGTTCCTGCCCCTTATCACCACCAACTGCTGTATTCTCGGTGTGGCTATCATCGTGGCAACGCCCGAGATGTTGGCAAACAAACTCCCCGGAGGCGCTGACCCGAGCCTATGGACGGGTCTCTGGTATGCGGTATGCACCGCCCTCGGCTTCGCCCTCGCCCTCGTCTTGTTCGCAGGTATCCGCGAGCAGTTGTCGATGAACAAAGTGCCGAAAGCAATGGAAGGCACGCCCATCGCACTCCTCACCGCAGGCTTGCTCGCCATGGCGTTCATGGGCTTCAGCGGAGTGGTAGGAT
>JAEDGZ010000026.1 GCA_016297215.1 Paludibacteraceae bacterium
CTGCTTCGATTTGACGACCTGTCAACCAGATGGTACCAAGGCTCTTGATACCGAACGAACCAAAAGCAAGTTCGTTGCCGCGTTGCGCGATGCCTTTGATACGGCCTTTCTGCGAGCGACGGAATTTCGTTTTCTTAGGTTGTAACATAACTGTTGTAATCTACAAATCGGTTAGACATTATTGTTTTTTGTTTCTGCGGAAACCACCCTTGCGATCCCCGTCGCGGCGGTCGTTGCGGCGATCCATGCCGCGACCTTCCTGCTTCTGGGTGAAGTTAGGTGCCAAATCCACTTTGCCGTACTTCTCACCGCGGCAGATCCATACCTTCACGCCGATAACACCTACTTTGGTGATAGCGCCGATTTGGCAGTAATCGATGTCCGCACGGAGAGTGTGCAGCGGGGTACGTCCTTCCTTGTACATCTCTTTGCGCGCCATCTCGGCACCATTGAGACGTCCGCTGACCTGAATCTTGATACCCTCAGCGCCCATACGCATGGTAGAAGCGATGGCCATCTTTACCGCACGGCGGTAAGCCACTTTGCCTTCCAGTTGGCGAGCGATTTTGGTAGCAACGATGGTTGCATCCAACTCAGGACGTTTTACCTCGAAGATGTTGATTTGTACATCTTGCTTGGTGATTTTCTTCAGTTCCTCTTTCAATTTGTCAACCTCTTGTCCACCCTTTCCGATGATATACCCGGGGCGAGCGGTGCAGACAGTTACAGTTACAAGTTTCAGAGTTCTCTCGATGACGATACGGGAAATACTTGCCTCTGCAAGACGGGCATTGAGGTACTCACGGATTTTGGTATCCTCTACAATCGTATCACCATAGTTCTTACCGCCAAACCAGTTGGAGTCCCAACCGCGAACAATACCGAGGCGGTTTGCAATAGGATTAATTTTCTGTCCCATCTTGGTAATTACTTTTCAGCGTTAGTATTTTTAGTATCCACGAACACAGTAATATGGTTGGAACGCTTGCGCACGCGGTATCCGCGGCCCTGAGGAGCGGGCAACAGACGCTTGAGCATCATACCGCCATCCACCATAATATTGCTTACATACAAAGTTTCTTGGTCTGCTTTCTTGCCGGTTTTGGTTTCCCAGTTGGCGATAGCAGATTTCAGTACCTTCTCCATAGCGCGCGAAGCCTCACGCGTGGAGAAGTGGAGCGCACCCAGTGCACGGTTCACTTCCATGCCGCGAATCATGTCTGCTACGAGACGCATCTTGCGCGGGGAGGTAGGAACGTTGTTCAGTTTGGCGAAGTATTGCTCTCTGCGAGCCTCCTTCATTGCCTCTGCTGTATTATGTTTTCTTGCACCCATTGTAATTCTTGGTTTAATAATGTTGTGTTAATGATGCAATGGATTACTTCTTGTTATTGCCGGCATGACCACGGAAAGTACGAGTAGGCGCGAACTCGCCCAACTTGTGCCCGACCATGTTCTCGGTTACATAAACAGGAATGAATTTGTTTCCATTGTGAACTGCAATTGTATGACCTACAAAATCGGGGGAGATCATCGATGCGCGGCTCCAAGTCTTGACAACTTCTTTTTTGCCCGACTCATTCATGGCCAACACCTTGTCCTCCAACTTAACGTTGATAAAAGGTCCTTTTTTCAATGAACGACTCATAATGTTACGATTTTAATAGGTTATTTCTTTCTTCTTTCGATTATGTACTGGTTGCTCTGGTTCTTAGGATGACGCGTCTTGTAACCCTTAGCGAGCAAGCCCTTACGTGAACGCGGGTGTCCACCGGAAGCACGTCCTTCACCACCACCCATCGGGTGATCTACAGGGTTCATTACGACACCACGGTTGCGAGGACGGCGACCGAGCCAGCGGCTGCGACCTGCTTTACCGCTCTTCTCGAGAGCGTGGTCGCTGTTGCCTACAACGCCTACGGTAGCCTTGCATGCAGCGAGCACCTTGCGCATCTCACCCGAAGGCAACTTGATGATTGCATACTTGTCTTCGCGGGAAGAGAGTTGTGCAAACACACCTGCGGAGCGAACCATGCAAGCACCTTGACCCGGACGGAGCTCGATGTTGTGAATCAAGGTACCGAGGGGGATGTTTGCCATGGGCAATGCGTTTCCTACTTCGGGAGCAGCGTCTGCTCCAGACATAACTACTTGACCTACTTGCAATCCATTGGGAGCAAGGATGTAACGCTTCTCGCCATCAGCATAGAACAAGAGTGCGATACGTGCCGAGCGGTTAGGATCGTACTCAATAGTCTTTACTGTTGCGGGTACACCATCTTTGTTGCGTTTGAAGTCAATTACACGGAATTTCTGCTTGTGTCCACCGCCGATGTAACGCATGGTCATTTTGCCGACATGGTTACGACCACCGGTCTTGCGTTTTCCGAACACAAGCGATTTCTCTGGTGCACTTGCGGTAATTGTCTCAAATGCGCCAATAACTTTGTGTCTTTGCCCTGGTGTAGTGGGCTTAAATTTACGAACAGCCATTTTTAGATATTGCTATAAAAATCGATTGTATCACCTTCTTTCAATGTAACAATAGCCTTTTTGTAAGCCTGTTGTGCGCCGCGAAGCAGACCGCTCTTAGTCCAGCGTTGTTTCACTTTGGGAGCAACAATCAGGGTGTTTACATCGACTACCTGTACATTGTACATTTCTTCCACTGCCTTTTTGATTTGAACCTTGTTGGCAGCACGCTCTACACGAAAACCATAACGGTTCAACTTTTCGCCTGCGGCGGTCATCTTTTCCGTGACGATAGGTTTCAGAATAATTGCCATAGTTGTAACCTCCTTATGCGTTAAAAGTTGCCTCGATAGCAGCCGCCGAGGCCTCGGTGAGCACTACTACGTTAGCGTTCATGATTGTGTAGGTATTGAGTTCATTGACGTTCACTACGTTGGTACGCTGGATGTTAGCAGCGGACTTGCGTGCGTTCACGTTAGCGTCGTTCACTACGAAGAGCACTTTCTGACCAGCCACTTTGAGGTTGTTCAATACCTCGATCATTGCTTTGGTCTTGGGAGCCTCGAAGTTGAGCGCATCCAGTACGAGGATGTTGCCTTGGGAAGCACGAAGGCTCAACGCAGACTTGCGTGCGAGTTGTTTCACCTTGCGGTTGAGTTTGAAATCATAGGAGCGGGGTACGGGACCAAAGATAGTACCACCACCTACGCGAACCGGCGACTTCAAATCACCCGGACGTGCTCCACCGCCGCCCTTCTGGCGACCGAGTTTGCGGGTCGAGTGAGCGTTCTCGCTACGTTGTTTTGCCTTGGCAGTACCTTGACGGTTGTTAGCCAAGAATTGCTTAACGTCCAAGTAGATAGCGTGGTCGTTAGGCTCGATAGCGAAGATTGCATCGTTCAAGGCAATCTTCTTGCCGGTCTCCTGACCGGCCATATTCAAAATACTAAGTTCCATACTTCTTACTTGTTGATAATTACGATTGAGTTTTTAGCACCCGGGATAGAACCTTTCACCATGATGAGGTTGTACTCGGGAATCACTTTCAAGATTTGCAGGTTTTGAACCGTTACGCGGTCCACACCCATGTGTCCGCCCATGCGGGTACCCGGGAAGATACGAGAAGGATACGCGCAGGCACCTACGGAACCCGGTGCACGCAGACGGTCGTCCTGACCGTGAGTGCTCTGTCCGACACCACCGAAACCGTGGCGCTTTACAACACCCTGGAAACCTTTACCTTTGCTGGTGCCGATAACATCCACGAAGGAGTTCTCCTCGAACACGTCAGCAGCGGTGATGGTGTCACCCAGATGGAGTTCTTTTCCGAACTCGTCGAACTCAGCGAGGTGGCGCATAGGTTGCACCCCTGCTGCTTTGAAATGCCCAGCCTCTGCCTTGTTGGTGTGTTTCTCGCTCTTGGGCATGAAACCTACCTGAACAGCCTGATATCCGTCTTTCTCGACGGTTTTCAACTGTGTTACAACGCAAGGACCTGCTTCAATAACGGTGCATGGGATATTTTTGCCATCAGCACCGAAAACGGAAGTCATTCCGATTTTTTTACCTAATAATCCTGGCATTTTGTTGTTAATGAATTAGTTATTAGTAATTTGATTGCTCTCGCCCGCAGGTTTGCGTGGCTTACGCCCTTGCCTCTCTGAGGGAAGCAACCCTGTTTTATTTACGATTTGACAATTTACGAATTACGATTGATTGTCTTATCAAGCCTTGATTTCGACCTCTACGCCGCTGGCGAGTTCGAGCTTCATCAGCGCCTCAATCGTCTTGTTATTGCTGTTGTAGATGTCAATCAGACGTTTGAAACTTGCCAACTCGAATTGCTCACGCGATTTCTTGTTCACGAAGGTGGAACGGTTCACGGTGAAGATACGCTTGTGGGTGGGCAATGGAATAGGACCGCTTACTACGGCACCTGTTGCCTTCACTGTCTTAACGATTTTCTCTGCGGATTTGTCCACCAAGTTGTGGTCGAACGATTTGAGTTTGATACGAATTTTTTGACTCATGATTGTGATTTACGATTTACGATTTACAAATTACGATTATTTTGCATATTCGGGGGACGCCTAAAGAGTCATACGCTTAGGCGTCCCTCCTGTGTTTGCTTATACCAAGTCGGCACGGCCGCCTACCTCGGTGAGTACTGTCTTCGCGATAGCGCTGGATACTGCCTCGTAGTGCGAGAACTCCATGCTGGAGGTTGCACGACCGGAGGTGATGGTACGCAGTGCGGTTACATAACCGAACATCTCGCTCAAGGGCACTTTGGCTTTCACGATACGTGCGCCGGTGCGAGCGGTATCCATACCCTCTACCTGTCCACGGCGTTTGGTCAAGTCGCCAATCACATCACCCATGTTCTCTTCGGGCGTTACCACCTCTACCTTCATGATAGGCTCCATGAGGGTCGGTTTAGCCTTTACGGATGCGTTCTTGAACGCCATCTGTGCGCAAACCTCAAACGACAACTGGTCGGAGTCAACGGGGTGGAACGAACCATCGATAACGGTTACTTTCAGTTTCTCCAGCGGATAGCCGGCGAGCACACCGGTCTTCATAGCCGTCTGGAAGCCCTTCTCGATGGAGGGGATATACTCCTTGGGGATGTTACCACCCTTCACCTCGTTGATGAACTGGAGCGTGCCCTCGAACTCGGGGTCAGCAGGCTCTACGCGAACAATCATGTCGGCGAACTTACCGCGACCACCGGTCTGCTTCTTGTAGGTTTCACGCAGTTCAACGGGTTGCGAGATAGCCTCACGGTATGCCACTTGCGGACGACCTTGGTTGCACTCTACCTTGAACTCACGTTTCAGACGGTCGATGATGATCTCCAAGTGCAACTCACCCATACCCGAGATGACGGTTTGTCCCGTCTGCTCATCGGTCTTCACAGTGAAGGTCGGGTCTTCCTCAGCCAACTTAGCCAAACCTACGCCGAGTTTGTCGAGGTCAGCCTGGCTCTTAGGCTCTACAGAGATACCAATCACAGGATCGGGGAACTCGATGGCTTCCAATACGATAGGATGCTCCTCGTCGCAGAGGGTATCACCCGTGCGAATGTCCTTGAAGCCTACCCCTGCGCCTATATCACCGGCAGCAATGAAGTCCACGGGGTTCTGGTGGTTGGAGTGCATCTGGAAGATACGCGAGATACGCTCTTTCTTGCCCGAGCGGGGGTTATAGACATACGAGCCTGCCTCCAACTTACCGCTATATACGCGGAAGTAGCAGAGACGACCTACATACGGGTCGGTAGCAATCTTGAATGCCAATGCGCAGAGGGGCTCATCATCTTCCGGCTTGCGGGTGATAGCCTCGTCGTTGCGCGGGTCGGTACCGTTGATAACCTCGGTATCCATCGGGCTGGGCAGGTAAGCGCAGACAGCGTCAAGCATGGTCTGTACACCTTTGTTCTTGAACGAAGAGCCGCAGATGACGGGGAAGATGTGCATGCCTACGGTCGCCTTGCGGAGCGCAGCGCGAATCTCCTCCTCCGTGATGGTGGAGGGGTCGGAGAAGTACTTCTCCATCAGCACATCATCGAACTCAGCGATGGTCTCGAGCATCTTGTCGCGCCACTCTTCTGCCTCGGCTTGGAGGTCTGCGGGGATTTCATCCACCTCGTACTCAGCGCCCATGGTCTCATCGTGCCACAGGATAGCCTTCATCTTCACGAGGTCAACCACGCCCTTGAAGGTCTCTTCTGCGCCGATAGGAATCTGGATGGGGCAAGGAGTAGCACCGAGCACCTCTTTGATTTGGCGCACTACGTCGAAGAAGTTAGCACCCGAACGGTCCATCTTGTTCACATAGCAGAGACGAGCCACACCGTATTTATCAGCCTGACGCCATACGGTCTCAGACTGGGGTTGCACACCGCCCACAGCGCAGAGTGCCATCACAGCACCGTCCAAGATACGGAGCGAGCGCTCTACCTCTACGGTGAAGTCCACGTGCCCCGGAGTGTCTATCAAGTTGATTTTGTACTTGTTGCCGTTGTAGTTCCAGTAGGTGGTAGTAGCAGCGGAGGTAATCGTGATACCACGCTCTTGCTCCTGAACCATCCAGTCCATCGTTGCGGCACCATCGTGCACCTCACCAATCTTGTGCGTCAGACCTGTGTAGAACAGGATACGCTCGGAAGTGGTGGTCTTACCGGCATCAATGTGTGCCATAATGCCGATGTTTCTGTTTAATGTCAGATCGTGTTTTGCCATCTTTTTTATTCCTTAAATATTATATACGCGCGCGAACGCATTAGAAACGGAAGTGTGCGAATGCACGGTTAGCCTCAGCCATACGGTGCATATCCTCCTTACGTTTGAAGGCACCACCTTGGTTATTGAATGCGTCCATGATTTCCGCAGCCAGTTTCTCTGCCATGGAATGACCACCGCGCTTGCGAGCGAAGTTAATCATGTTCTTCATAGCGATAGACTCTTTGCGGTCAGCACGAATCTCGGTCGGCACTTGGAAAGTGGCACCACCGATACGCTTCGACTTCACCTCTACCAGCGGGGTGATGTTGTCCAGCGCTTGTTTCCACACCTCCAGCGGAGTCTTGTCTGCAGATTTCATCTTCTGCTCTACCGTATCGAGCGCGGTATAGAACACGCTGTATGCGGTATTTTTCTTACCATCGAGCATCAGGTGGTTCACAAACTTAGCCACCATCACTTCACCGAACACGGGATCCGGCAGGATAACTCGTTTTGTTGGTTTTGCTTTTCTCATTGTTGTTTACTTGTTTTTTGGTTGTCATCGCTTCAGCCTCACACCTCAGCCCTTGCCTCGGCATCTTTGACTTACTCAACCGAATCAACCCATTAATAATCGTCCCAATCTATGGAACATTTAGTTAGTTTTCAAAAGGAAAGAACACTTGTTTTCCGTTTCCGTTCAGGCACTTGAAACCTGAAACTTGAAACCTAAAACTTGTATCCGATTACTTCTTTGCTTTCGGACGCTTAGCGCCGTATTTGCTTCGACGCTGCAGACGGTTTGCTACACCTGCGGTATCCAGCGTACCACGAACGATGTGATAACGAACACCCGGGAGGTCTTTCACACGACCGCCACGCACCATCACGATGCTGTGCTCTTGCAGGTTATGACCCTCGCCCGGGATGTAGGCGTTCACCTCTTTCTGGTTGGTCAAACGTACACGAGCCACCTTACGCATTGCGGAGTTAGGCTTCTTAGGAGTTGTAGTGTACACACGTACACAAACACCACGACGCTGAGGGCAACTGTCCAATGCAGGGCTCTTGCTCTTGTCGATAAGTTCTGCTCTTCCTTTTCTAACTAATTGTTGAATTGTAGGCATTTTAACTTGTTAGTTTGTTAGTGAATTGTAATTAAATGTTTCCATGCTTTCCGCCGGCTCCGCCGCCCCGTTTGCGCAGGCTCCTTGCGCCCGTATATACACGCGCGAGGGACACATCGCCGCGAAAAAGCATGCAAAGGTACGACATTTTTTCGGAATGACCAAATAATTTTGCAAGAAAATGCAGTTTTTCTATTAAAATCCTCATTTTCTGCAAAAAATTTTCATTTTGCAAAGTAGAGTTTGCAAAATAAGGCACATATACATACAGTAAGGACGTTTTTTATTTCAACCAAAATTTCCAAAAATTATTCAGATATTTTTTTTGTAGCATATAGTTTTCGTATAATTCTTCATTCATTAATTAGCAAAAAACAAATTAGGATTTGAGTGGTGAGAGTGCGCGGGTATAACTGCTCTATGTTTAATAATTCACTAACTAATCACTAACTAATCACTAACTAATCACTAACTAATCACTAACTAATAGAGCTTATTACTTTGATAGCTGCAAGAATTTACTTATATTGAACTCACGATAATTTCAGCAATAATTTATTCTCTTGCAAGTTGCAGGAAAACAAAAGTTGCCTAACTTGACTTGTTAGGCAACCCTTTGTTGAGTTATTGTTATTATCTCAAATCGTGTATTACTCCACTACCGTTCCCAGTGCGTTGTACTTCACGTCACCGCGAACAATAATCATCTGTCCGTTCTCCATTATCTTCGTAGCCTTCGGAGCAACAAATACATTCTCAACAGCAGTCTCCGAGTCAGCTACAAACTCAATAGCATAGATGTACATTCCGCCATTGCTGCCACTCTCACCTTCGGGCACTTTGCCGAACTGAATCTCAATCTCACCTTCCGACACTTTCTCCGAAGTGAAGACGGGGAATATCTTTACATCTCCGTCTATAACAGCATCAACATTATCGTTAAAGGCATGATTCAGTACTTCTACATCGTTCTGTATCAATACAATAGCGCGAGTTGCGGAAGAAGAACCCGAGCGAGCGTAAATCTTTACCACACCTGCACTGGGCACATACAATGTCATACCCAACTCTTGCCCCTCGGTAACAGAAGACATACCGCCGGTTTTCAGGCGATTGGTACTTTGCCACATATCTGCTGTTGAGGTACCAAACTTCGTCTTGTTGGCATCCACTTGCATTTTGCCATAGCTATTGTCAATAGTCAACTCTACATCGCCTTCGCTAAATGTCTTGCTTGTGCCGAAATTACCTACAGCAATCAATTCCGTGAACTCAATGCGTTGTGCACTAACCGTTACCGCAGCCAGCATTGCGGCTGCCAAAAAGAAAATCTTTCTCATAATTGTAAATGTATTTAGTTTATTGTATTTTTTTGTTTCCGTACTTGGGGAGAAGAAGAAGGATTATTCCTCTGCCAGCAGGTCTCTGCCGTTGTAGAGGATGTTCTTGCAGCGCTCCGTCTCGTTGCTGTTTCTCGCACGAATGGTGCAACCCTTGAAGGTCAAGTTCTCCGCGAATTTCAGCACTAACCCATTCTTCGCATTCAGTATCGTAACATCTTCAAACAACAAGTCATGCACAGGCTTTCCTTTCATGCCGGTTATCTCCACCGCCGTCTTCGCACCCACGCAGGTGATGTTCTTGAAGGTGAAATGGCTCCAGTCGGGGAAGAACGCCTCTTTGTTGTCTTTGTCGGTCGCGCTCACGCCCGCACCCCTATCGGCATAGCCACTCTCGAAATAAATAGCCGCGTCTTTGATGTTCTTCATCACGATGTCGCTGCAATAGATATCCTCGCACCAGCCTCCGCGCCCGGGTGCCGACTTCATACGAAGACCTATATCCGTGCCGTCAAACATGCAGTTGCGCACTACCAGTCGCTGCATGCCGCCGGAGAACTCCGAACCAATCACAAAGCCGCCATGGGCATGATACACCGTGTCGTTCATGATGAGGAAATCCCGCTGCGGACCTGCCTCCACACCTTTCTGACCTACGCCGCCTTTCATGCAGATACCGTCATCGCCGCAGGCGATATTGCAGTTCACTATCAGTGCCACCTGCACATTGCCCGGGTCCATGGCATCGCCGTTCTGCGCCCAATGCGGGCAACGGATATTCACCCCGTCAATAATCAGGTTCTGCACACGAGTAGGCACAAGGTGGAACTTCGGCGAGTTCAGCAACCGTACCCCTTCTATCAGCACGTTCTTCGAGTCGGTGATGTTCACCAAATGCGGACGCATCTTCTCTTGCTTGATGGGGTCGGACGCGATATTCGGTACACCTAACTCCTTGTTGAGATTGAACGGATACCATATATTCTTCGTCTTGCCGTTGGGTTTTACCACGCCACCCATCGCCAGCAACTCGTTCCATTGTTCTTCATCCACCTTCTCCGACTTCACCGGTCGCCAGTAGATACCTTGTCCGTCCAGCGTACCTTGCCCCGTGATAGCGATGTTCTCGCACTTGCTTGCACGCAGCAGCGCGTAGCACTTCTTGCTTCCGTCGCGCAGCGTGTCCGAAGGTTGCACATAGAGTTCACGATTGGGCGAGAAACGCACCACCGCACCCGCATTCAGGTGCAGGTCGATGTTGCTGCGCAACTGAATAGGCCCCGTCAACCAAACACCCTCGGGCACAATCAGATGTCCGCCGCCCTGTTTCTGCAAGTGTTTGATTGCCTTTGCAAACGCCTCCGTGCACAACGTTTCCCCATCGCCGAAAGCCCCAAACTCCGTCAGCGTAACCGTATAGTCGGGAATCACTACCGCCTCCACCTGCTCCATCTCAAACGGCAGATTGGTATAGTACTGCTCATACCCCGCTGCCGACAAGGTGGTGCTTACCAACAATGTCAAGCAAGCCAACGTCCAAATCCGAATGTCCTTCATAATAGTATCAATATAAGTGTTTTACAATGTCGTTCAAATAAACATCCAAGTTGCTATACCCGCTCACCAGCGTCTCCGTTTTGCCGTCTGCATTCGACAGCGGGTTCAGTCCGTGCGCTTCTTCCCACGCATCGGGTATGCCGTCTCGGTCTGTATCTTTCTGCGCTTCTCCTGTTTGCAGCGCGGGCCAACCACCTGCGTCCGCCTGGGTATCAATCAGTCCGCCCGTAGAGCCGTTAGACCCTTTGCAGGTAGCCGTCCCTGTACGCACTTCTTCGGCAATACGTGTGTCTATCGCGTCGCGGTGGAGCGAGCAACCTGCCTTTGCCAGCACGGTCTCGAAGGCTTGCTCCGCACTCTCCTCCGTGCTCAGCAGGGTCAGTCCCTCCGTCCAACGCACAACGGCTTTCACTGCCTCTGTCTGCACCGTACTCCCCTGCCAGTTGTCGGCAGTTACCTTTTCAGAACCGTGCATGTAGTTCCCTTGCAGATAGAACTTCGCGGGTACTACCGTTCCTTTCTCCGCGCAATAACCGCAACTCACCGTCGGGTCAAGCAGTCGCTCTTTCTTCGAGGTCGCAGGACCGGGCTTGTAGTAGTTGTTCACCATGTTGATTTGCCGTGCCTGGTTCACGCCCTCGCCGCCGTAGGTGGAGTTGCCGCCCCAGTTGTACACCACGTTGTTCACATAGTCAATCGGTCCGAAGCATGTCTGATTCACATAGTAATGGTCAAACCGCGGGTTACGCGAGTCGTGATGCGCCAGCAGGTTATGGTGGAACGTAGCATTCGTGCCGCCCCATATCCCGCCGTAGCCGTGCCTGCCCTTGCCGTGTACCGAGTTGCGCAAAGACTCCGTGATAAAGCAGTATTGCAGCGTGAAGTCCGTATTGCCGTAGCACGACACACACTCATCCGTGCTCCACGAGAACGAGCAGTGGTCTATCACCACGTTCCGTGCGTCATACACCGATAGCGCATCGCCTTCTACTTTCGCCTCGTCGCCCATGCGGAAACGCAGGAATCGGATAATCACATTGCTTGCGCCCTTCACGCACACGGGGTAGCCCGCGATACAAATCCCGTCCCCGGGTGCCGACTGCCCCGCAATCGTCAGGTTGCCGTTACGGATATCCAATTCTTTTTGCAAGTGTATCGTGCCCGAGACGGTAAAGAGAATGGTGCGTGCCCCGCCGGCTTCCACCGCGGCACGAAGTGTACCCGACTCGGGTTTGTTGTCTTCGGGATTGATGGCATCCTCCAATGTGGAGACAACATATACCGTGCCGCCCTTGCCGCCGGTAGTGCCCTTGCCGCCGCCTTGAATCCATTGGCATGCCTTAGCCAACGTGCTATCAACATGCGGCTCGTTCACTTCCGTCACGCCGCCACATGCCGTCAGAACAACCAGCAATAGAGATACTATACCCATTTCCCGTTTTTTCATCTTGCCTTCAATCAATAGCCGTAGTTGTTCCAAAGTGTACCATTAGAGGTAGCGACAACATCTTTGAAGATAGGCCAGTATTGGCGGCTCTCCAACTGTTCCTCCGAGGTATAGATAGGATATTGGCTTGCTCCCAACACGTATCCCTTGGAGTCGCTGTTGAAGATATCCTTTGCCTGCCAACCGTTCTCTTTGGTGGCGTAAACGGGGCGAGTGGTCTCACCTACCGCCAAACCATACACGCTGTCCATCTTCCAACCGCCATTAGGTCCGAGAGTGGCATCGAAAGTATATTTGTAGAAAATCGTATCGCCGATATTCATCTGGTGGCGCGTCCCGTCTGCTGCCATTTGACGGATGTATTGCTCCGTCTCCATCATCTTCTTTTTCAGGCACCCCCAGCGCATTAGGTCGTACTTGCGCACATACTCGCCGCACAACTCAAACGCACGCTCCTGCATTATCGTCTCCATATCAAGCGCTACCTTGGGAGCAACGCCCGCACGCGTACGCACCTTGTTGAATTGTGCCAGCGGGTCCAGACCGGTATTGTTGGCAGGTACATCGCCGCCTACACCGCCAATAGCCGCCTCGGCAAACATCAGCAATACATCTGCATAGCGCAGCACAGGGAAATCCACACCATCGTCCGTGCTCGTGTGCTCACGTCCGCCCATCCATTCATAGCGATACTTGCCTAAGTAGAAGTTGTTTGCTTGCGTATGCTTCTGATACAGACGCGGAGCCTGCGGGTCAATACCAGGGAAGAGGTCCATACGCGTGGTGTCATCACTGCTCTCGCCGCTACCGTTGTCATACATCCATTGTCCCAAGAAATAGGTTACCTCGCGACGCTTGTCGTTCTTGTCAAACGCATACACCAACTTCGGCGACACGCACACATTGCCTCCCGAAGAGCCACCGCCATAGCCGTGCAGATGACCCGGCAACACACTCTGCATATCCGTTGAAATCTTTGGCGAGTTGTAGTTCATTATCTGCCCACGGGCACCATCGGCAAAAGGCATCACCCAAATATGCTCCATCTCCTTATACGAAGTATTGTCCGAGCATATCTGTTGGAAAGGTTCTGCAAAGTTATCTGCCAGTTTGTAGTCCTCATTCTTAATAATCTCTGCGCAAGCCTCCAATGCTTCTTGATACACCTGTTTACGCAGTTCGGCATCCTCAATGTTAAAACGTACAGAATAACCGTTAGGGTCATTCAGCGTGGTCGGACGTACAGCCTTGCCGGCATACATCAGGTCTGCACGAGCCAAGAGTGCCAATGCCGCCGCTTTGTTAGCACGACCTACATGGTTATTGGCTTTACCCGGGCACTCCGGCGACCAAGGCAAAAACTCCGCCGCTTTCAGCAAATCAATACGCAGTTGCTCGAAAATCACATTGCGGTCGGTCTTGGGAGTGTTCACGCCCTCGTCATCGCTCGCCAAAGAGGTGAAGCGTGCAGGCACATCGCCCCACATCTTCACTTGCTCCAGATAAGCAAACGAGCGGAGGAAATACGCCTCGCCCAAAAAGTAGCGCATCTTCTCGTTATTGGCAGGGTCGCCGTATTCTTCAATACCCTCAATGATATTGTTGCAGCGCTCTACCATCGAGTTGAGATAATACCAAATGGACTTCTTACCGTTGGCTACTTTCCCGTTGGCTGTTGTTATGCCGTACAATACCACCTGCTGGTTTTGTACATCCGAACTCGTGGAGAAGGTGGACCACTCTATATCCGTATTCAGACCGGCAAAGCCGCACCCGATACGGTTACGATACGAGTCGTTCTCGCCAAACAACTCATACACGCCGTAAATAGCCATCTCTGTGCGCTCCTCGTTAGAGAAAACGGTTTTCTTATCCAATGTGGATGGCGAGTTGGTGTCGAAGAAGTCGGAGCAACCGGCGAACACCATCGCCGCCAATCCCATCACTATATATTTTGTTGCTTTCATAATGCTATTGTTGTTTCTAAATAGGTTACTGTTTACTCAAACGACAAGTTAATACCGAAGTTGAATGTGCGGCTCTTGGGGAACGGCGCAAAGTCCATACCCGTAGCCAACGGATTCAGTTTAGAGCGGGTATCCACCTCAGGGTCAGCGCCCGAGTACTTGGTAGCGCAGAAGAGGTTGCTTGCCGAGAAGAAGATACGGCACTGCGAGATGTGCGCTTTCTTTATCCATTGGTGCGAGAGGCTGTAACCCACCGTGAGCGAACTCAACCGCAAGTAACTGCCGTCCTCCACAAACTTATCCGTCAGCACCGTGTTAGTTACTGTCGGGTTGGCTACCGTTGCACCGGCATTCGCCGCGTCTAAAGCGGCTGCCATTGCTTGATAATCTTCTCCGCTAATCACGTTGCTCTTATAGGTGTAACCGTCAGCGGGACGGAAGTTGCCATTGGCATCAAACAGAGAATAGCGTTGCCCGTATCTGTTGCTTGCCAGCAGGTTGCGGTGGTCTGTAGAAGAACATACCATAGTATAGTCGAGTGCGGTCATATTTACCACATCGTTGCCAATCGAATACGTAAAGTTGGCTGCCAAATCAACCTTACCCCATTTATCGCTGCCGATATGGAAACCTACGTTGAAACCGCCGTTTACTATGGGCATCGTGTTACCAATCTTCACCATATCGTTAGCATCAATCACGCCGTCTTCATTGGTATCCACAATCTTCACCATACCGGGGTATGCCCCTCCCAGAGGGGTGCTTATCTTATTGCCATTCTCATCATACCAGCCATACTTAGTGGGAGCACTTGACTTATTGAACGAAGCGAAATCGCTCGCTGTGTACCATCCGTCGGTCTTATAGCCCCATACGTCGCCAATCATCGACCCGGGGGTCAGTTTGTACTCATACGCTTGCGAATAATAGGAAGAGAAGCACTGTCCGCTCACCAAGTACTCATCCATACCGCCCAAGTCCGCTACGGTGTTGTGGTTGTACGAGATATTGGCATCTACGGTCAAGCCGTAACTCAAATTCTTCGACTTGTGGTCCAATATCACGCCGCGGATAGAGAACTCCACGCCCTTGTTATCGGTCGAACCGATGTTGCGGAACTGATAGTCATATCCTCCGGCTGCCAAACTATATCGCAGAATCAGGTCTTTCGTCGTGTTCCAATAGAGGTCTAACGCGCCCGACAAACGCTCGTTGAAGAATCCGTAATCAATACCGAAATCGCGTGTTACCGTCGTTTCCCATTTCAGGTTGCTGTTCGCTGCTATCTTCGAACTGCCGCCGTCCGTCAGGATATTACCCATATCTTGCATATACGCATTCTGCGAAGCACGATAGTCGAAATAGAGGTACCCTAAATCTACGTTGTTGTTACCCACCGTACCATACGACAGACGGAACTTAAAGTTGGACATCACGTCCTGTGCCGGCTCCATCCAACTCTCGTCTATCATACGCCATGCAATCGCCACCGAGGGGAAATAGCCCCACTGATTGCCCTTGGCAAACTTCGTGGAAGCATCCGCACGGAACGTACCGGTGATGTAGTAGCGTCCCATGTAGTTGTAGTTCGCACGCGCAAAGAAAGACAAGATGTTGTCCGTCGGATTCACGTAGTTGTTGATGGAGGAAGTCTTCGCGAGACCCAACATGTTCACGCACTCCTCACCGCTCATCGTGGGGTCGAAGCCGTAACCGTAGGTCGTGCGGAGGAAACCGTTGTTGATGGTCTGCTCTTCACCAATCAACAGCGAGAAATCGTGGGCGTTATCCACAAACTTCTGTGCATACTCAAACGTGTTGGTCTCTTTCAAACGCGAACTGTATTGGTCGGTGCTCATGATATGCCCCAGTCCTTGCGAACCGGAGAAGGCGTTGCCATCGCCCGTGCGGGCAAACGAGGTGGTCGCACCATAGTAGCGGTCTTGCAGAATATCACGGCTCTCATAGCCCAACTCTGCACGCAACTTGAAGTGCTTCAAGAACTTATACTCTACATAACCGCCCAAGGTCAACTTGTTGTCCCGTTTCTGCTTCCAGTTGTCGTCTATCGCGATAATCGGGTTGTACAGGTTACCCATATCCGTGTCGTCTTCCAAATCCGCAAGACGCACTTCCACACCATGCAACGGCACGAAACTCGTAGCGTTACGCAGACGGCTCTCGCCCTTCGAACCACTGTCCTCCGCGGGGTTGGTTCCCGCACCCAGCACATTGGTGTTCGAGTAGCGAACGGTAGCAGAGATGGTCAGTCCCTTAATCGGCTGGAACTTCGTTTTCAGCGACAGGTTGTTGCGGCTGTAGTTCGACCCGTACATCACACTCTCATCGTCGATACGGTTGTACGAGAAGTTGAACGTAGCCGCCTTGATACCGCCCGACACCGAGATGTTGTGATTCGAGTTCAAGTGATTGCCACCGAATGTTACATCCTGCCAATCGTCTTGTCCCTGCTCGTTCCAATAGTCAATAATCTGCGGCAGAGTCCATGAATGCGTCTTCTCCGATACATTAGTGGTCGGGTCGTAGTACTTGTAGAAATCGCTGAACATCTTCTCATCGCTGCCGCGGTTTGCCATGTAAGCATACTCATACTGCATGCGCAGATAGTCCTCGTTGTCCATCATGTCGTATTTCTTCGCCACAGTACGCCAGCCCATATAGCCCGTGTAGTCAAGGCGTATCTGCATCTTGTCGCCGTCGGTCTTCACGTCTTTCGTCGTGATGATGATAACGCCGTTCGCACCCTGCGCACCGTAGATAGCCGTTGCCGCCGCGTCTTTCAACACGTCCATCGACTCAATATCGCTGTTGGGAATATCCGCAATGCTCGACACGGGCATACCGTCCACGATATACAGCGGCTCGCTCGATTGCGTCAACGATGTTCCGCCGCGCACACGAATCTTCACGTCCGCATCGGGGCTACCCTCCGTGGTCGTTACGCTCACACCCGCCAACTTACCTTGCAGCGCCTCTGCCGCAGAGGTAACGGGGATA
Source organism: Paludibacteraceae bacterium (assembly GCA_016297215.1). Lineage (GTDB taxonomy): Bacteria > Bacteroidota > Bacteroidia > Bacteroidales > Paludibacteraceae > Colicola. Next base: position 17,155 of record JAEDGZ010000026.1, read on the forward strand.
TCTTTCAACTGGTCTGCGCCCACGCTTGCCACCGAGGTTACCAAGTCGCGTTTCTTCGTGGTTCCGTAACCCGTCACCACCACTTCCTCCAACACCTCGGAGTTCTCTTTCAGCACCACGTTAATCACATTGCCCGTGATTGCCACCTCCTCGGTCTGCAAACCGATGTACGAGAACACCAGCACCTTGGCGTCATCGGGCACATCGAGCACGTAGTTACCGTCAAAATCCGTTACCGTACCAATCGTGGTACCTTTCACCATAACCGAAGCGGAGATGATGGTCTCCCCCGTCTGGTCTGTCACCGTTCCACTGATAGTACGAGCAGACACTGCAACTCCGCAGAAGAGTAGCAGCGACAACACTACCGAGCGAAACACGCTGGAATTAAGTTTCATAAAGAAATATCTTGTTTTTAATGTTATTAGTTTTCAAGGTTAATGCTTGCCCGTTCTCGAACTCCTCACGATTACCCTTCTCCTATATGCCTCCCCCAATCTGTTTTTTTTCAATCCTCCCACCTACCCTTTTCAAAGCCCTTCTCGTCTACACCTTCTCAAACCGCGTGCAAAGATACGGCTTTTCAGGCGTGAAAGCGTGGAAAAATTGACAAAAAAATAGCACAATTTCCTATCAGATAAGAAATTGTGCTTTCTGCTATATTTAGAATTTATAGTTTTTCTATGATTTCTAGTCTTTCTATTCCCTCTACTCAAAACGCCTCCGCGTAGGTGCATCCCTCTCGCCAGCGGGAGCAACCGTAGCGCGTGCGCCCTCGGATAATCACCCCTTTTCGGCAGACGGGGCAAAGCATACCTGCTTTATTGGTCTTCACCTCTTTCACCACCTCGCCGGTCATCTGCTTCAGTTCATCCAAGAACTGCTGCGCCGTGTATTCGCCTCGCTCTATCTCACGCAGTTTCTTCTCCCAGCGTCCTGTCAGTTCGGCGGACTTCAGCAGCGGCGATATAATCGTGTGTATCAATTCCACACCCACATCCGTAGCGCGCAGCGACTTGCCCTGCTTCACGATATACTTTCTTTGGTAGAGTTTCTCAATGATAGCGGCTCGCGTGGAAGGACGCCCTATGCCGTTCTCTTTCATCGCATCGCGCAGTTCCTCATCGTCCACCGTCTTGCCAGCGGTCTCCATAGCGCGCAATAGGGTTGCTTCGGTGTAGTACTTCGGCGGCATAGTCGTCTTCTCCTGCAACTGCGGCACATGTGCCCCACTCTCCCCTTTCACGAAAGCAGGCAACGACTTGCCGGTACCTTCACCTTCGCTATTCTCTGCCCCCTCGGCATCCTCCGCCTGCTTGTCGCCGGCAAACACCTCCCGCCAACCGGCTTTCTGCACTTGTCTGCCCGTTACTTTGAAATCCACTTTCTGCCACTCTTTGTCTGCCGACTCCACCTCCGCCAGCACCGTCGTATTGCTCACCTCGCAGTCAGGATAGAAAGCCGCGATAAAACGTAGTGCCACGAGGTCGAACACCTTACGTTCTTCGTTGGTCAGGTTATCAGGACGCTGACCGGTAGGGATAATCGCATGGTGGTCAGTTACTTTCTTGTTGTCGAACACCTTCTTAGACTTGCGTAGCGAGCCTTCTCCCTTTCCCCCATCGGCTTTCAGCCCCAGCAGCGGGGCTGTCTGCGGAAAATAGTCTTTGATGCCCTGCAAGGTAGCAGGCACCTTCGGATACAAATCATCGGGAAGATAAGTAGTATCCACGCGGGGATAAGTGGTTACTCGCTTCTCGTAAAGCGACTGAATGAGTTTCAGCGTTTGGTCGGCAGAGAACGAGAATTTCTTGTTGCACTCGACCTGCAAGCTCGTCAAATCAAAGAGTTTCGGCGCAGACTCCGTGCCTTTCTTCTTCTCCACGGAAGTGATGCAGAGCGGATTATCCTTTATCGCCGCCACCAACTTCTCCCCTTGCTCCAACGAAGTAATGGCATATTCGTCTTCTTCTACAGGCAACTGCGCGCTGAACAACGTGTCGCGATACGTGGTCTTCAGTTCCCAATAGGTCTTCGGCACAAAGCGCTCTATCTCCGCCTGCCGTTTCACCACCAGCGCCAAGGTCGGGGTCTGCACTCGCCCGATTGAGAGCACCTGCCTATCTTTTCCCGTTCCTCGCGCGTAACGTATGGTGTACGCGCGCGTAGCGTTCATCCCTAAGAGCCAGTCGCCGATGGCGCGCATCAGCCCTGCCTCGTATAGGCGTTGGTAGTCCGACTGGTCTTTCAGTTGCCGAAAGCCCTCTGCTATCGCCTCTCCCGTCAGCGAACTGACCCAAAGCCGCTTCACCGGCACCTTGCAGCCCGCTTTCTGATACACCCAACGTTGTATCAACTCCCCTTCTTGCCCCGCATCACCACAGTTAATCACCTCATCGGCTTGCGCAATGAGCGACTTAATCACATTGAATTGCTTATGCACCCCCTCATCGCCGCTCACCTTGATGCTAAACCGCTGTGGAATCATCGGCAGCGAACTCAGGTTCCAGCCTTTCCATTGGTCGGTGTACTCTTGCGGCTCCAGCAGGGCGCAAAGATGCCCGAATGTCCATGTTACGCAATAACCATTCCCCTCAAAATAACCGTCTCGGCGCTGATTGGCGCCGAGAACTTTTGCTATATATTGTCCCACGGAAGGTTTCTCCGCAACACAAACAATCATCCTAAGTTATGAATTTTGAATTAAGAATTATGAAGACACATTAACCTGCTCATTCCGAGCATTCGAAGTTTTTCAGAATAATCAGAGTCTTCAGCGTATTCAGAAAGCGGTATACAAAACTCTTAACACTCAACACTTCTTAGTTACTTGTCGCCTCTCCATACCCGTAGCCGTAACCATAGCCGTAGCCATAGCCTGCACGTACATTTTTCACGCCATTGAGCAGACAAGCAACGTTCTTCATTTTTTTATCAGCCACTACTTCGTTTATGAAATCCACCATCTCCACGGGTGTATAGTTAGAGCGACTGACAAAGAGCGTCATATCGCAAATACGGTTGAGCAAGAAAGTATCGCTGACCATTGCCATCGGGGCAGAATCGACGATAATATAATCGTATCGCTTACGCAATTCTTCAAACAATGCGTCTAATCGCTCATTCTGCAAAAGCTCATTTGGGTTCGGGGGGATGACACCGCAGGGTAACAAATCGAGATTGGGGTGTTCTCCGGATGGAACGATAGTGTCGTCTATATCAAACGAAGAATCAGAAAGATACGAAGTTAGACATCCTTTCTCGCTCAGTCCGAAATACTTCACCAACATCGGCTTGCGGATATCCAAGCCCACCAACGCAACTTTTTTGCCTAAAATAGCGAGGGATAATGCAATATTGGTTGCGACATAAGATTTACCTTCGCCATTGATGCAAGAGGTAACTAAAATGACAGGATTTTGTATGTCAGCGGGCAACATAAAGCGGAGATTGGTACGTAGTTGTCGGAACAACTCGGCAGAAACAGTCTGTTCTCCCTCGTGAATTGCAATATGCGCTCCTCTTGAATTTTCTACGATTTGCCCTGCATAGGGAGCATTGACGCGTTTCTCGTAGTCTTTCGGATCGTGCAACTTATTGTCCATCATTACTTTCAAGTAAAGCAAGGCGGCAGGGATGAGCAAACCGAGCATGAAACAAACGAGACCTATCATCTTCAAACTCGGCTTGGCAGTCAGGCTATTCACCTTCGGTTTGTCGATCACACGCACCGGCGTAGATGTCGCGGCAAGCATAAGCGCGTTCTCTTCTCGTTTTTGGTAGAGGAAAAGGTAAATTTCTTCTTTTAGGAGTTGCTGTCGCTTAATCTGCACAAATTGCCGCTCTTGCGTGGGGACAGTTCGGATACGGGAATTAAACTCCGATCCGCGTTCTTGCAAGCCCTTGCGGGTTATCGTCAGACTCTCGCGTACAGAAGCAATGCTGGCGATGATATTTTGGCGCATACTCAGCAACTGGTCGTTCAACTGCTCCACAACGGGGTTTTCCTCCGTAGCTGTACGCAAGACACGCATACGTTGCAGAAGCATGGTGTTGTACTCACTGATAAACGAGGTAAGGGAGGGGTCTTCAATACCTAAGTTAGCGGGCAAAAGGCTAAATCGCTTGGTGTCGTCCTGCAAAAAATCCTCAATATAGTTCACCAGATTCAGTTGTGTCTCTACGCGAGCCAACTCTTTCTGGTCTTCCGTGCTTACTTGCAGGAAGAGTTTGGCTTCCTCGGAGAGATCGGTGAGTTGGTTTTGACTTTTATAATCAGCCACCGCCTCCTCGGCATCGTTCAACTCATTGGAAATGATAGCCAAACGCTCGTCAATAAAAGCGGCGGTATTCGTCGCCATAATGTTTTTATCGACGACAGAATTGAGGTTGTATAGTTCTACTATTTTCGCCAAAAGAGCCACGTCTCGTGTAGGTACATCGCTGGTTGTTTTGAGGTCAACGATATTCGACTCTTTTTGCCGCAGCGAGATGGTTACTTTCTTTTGATAAGCATCTACCACTGCTTGTTTGTTTCCAGGGTAATAAATACGATAAGTGGATGCTTTCTCGTTCCACGGCTTATTCATCGTGAGAGTGATCTTACCGGCGCAAGTCTCTATGGGAGCAGATAAATCTTCCACCTTCGCGGTAGAGCGGACAAAACGACCGATATTCACTTTGACTCTATATCCGCCGTCGCGTGTCTGTTTCACCTTTACCACAAAGCCTTTTTTTTGCGCTTTCTCGGTAAGCGATATGGTATCCACACGGAAAGTTGCACTCGGGAACTCACCTTTCCAGCGCATGCCCTCCTTATAATACGGACTCTGCCATAGGTTGAGTGCATCAATGGCTTGGTACATCAAGTCTCTTGACATCAGCACCTGCACCTCATCTTCCACAGCCCCATTCATCGAAATTCCCAACATATCCAAGGCTCCGCTTGCTGCACCGGAAAAGAGTTGGGTATCATTTTTCTGGCGAAGCATAATTGCCGCTTGGCTTTGAAATTGCGGGGTCGTTCGCAGATAGTATAACACTCCCAACGCTCCACAAAGCGTCAACCCTATGAGGAACCAATACCAATGTTGGAAACATATAAGGAGTATACGACGAATATCTATCTCTTGATTATTTGTATTTTCTTGAGCCATGACTCTGCTATAACAATTTGAAAATTAGTAGGAATGAAAAACAAACAATTTTTTCGGTCTAATACCATTATGCCTTATATCAGTTAGCAGCCTTTACCACAGTAACAATCACAGTAGCGGTGCTTGCCAATGTGGACACCATACTCAACCACAAACTGATGTTTGTACTATTGATAGCCCGCACCTTGTTTGGTGACACATAAATCACATCATTCTGTTGCAAATAGTAGAACGGAGAAGTAAAGAGTTCATCAGAGTTCAAGTTGAGGCGATGGAACTCCAATTTTCCATTCGTCTCGCGCGTAATCAGTATGTTATCACGTTGCCCGTACACCGACAGGTCGCCGGCAGCACCCAGCGCGTCCAGCAAAGTCATACGTCCATTCGGCATCGTATATTGCCCGGGGCGGTTGACTTCACCCATCACGGTTACCTTTGCATTTATCAATCGCACCAACACCATCGGGTCTTTCACCTGCACCGAAAGTTTCTCTTCCAGCAAATCCGCCACCTCAGTCGTCTTCAAACCCAATACATTCACGCTACCCAAAACAGGAAATTCTATCTTTCCCGTTGCATCCACCGTATAATACTGCTGGCTCGGAGTGGTGGTCAGTTGATCTGTACCGGGGTTCGAGAAAACTACCGTCGGCAGATTGTACGGCACCACTGCCTCCATATCCAATGCGGAAACGGTGATAGCCAACGCATCCCCCGCCTTGATGACAGGGTCTATCTGCGACTCAAATACTTTGTTTACGGAATCTGCCGTGGAACTATCCACTTCTCGAAAATATGTCATTTGCTTTTGCGTCACGCAACTCGCAAATGCAAGAGTAGTTAACAATAAGGATGCTAAACGCCCAATTTGTATCATATATCAATAGGGTTGTATTTTGTAAAAGCGTGCAAAGGTACGACTTTTTTTTTAATTAGGCAAACAATTATGCAAAAAAGTTGATTTATTTGCTTATTTCCCAAAAAATCACTACCTTTGCAGCCGATTTTTGAATTCTTTCGCTTTGAAAGAATGGCAATGTATAATCGGAATTATCAGAACAATCAGAATTTTCGGAATAATCTGATTTGCAACGCCCTCACCATTCTTATCTCCGCTACGCTACGAACGATTATTTTTAATTCATAATTTTTAATTCAAACCATGCTTCCCCAATCCGACTTACAGAATATCAAACAACGTTTCGGCATTATCGGCAACAGCCCGTTGCTCAACCGCGGCATAGAGATTGCCCTGCAAGTGGCAAAGACCGACCTCAGCGTCCTCGTAACGGGCGAATCGGGTGTCGGCAAAGAGCATTTCCCGAAGATTATCCATGCCTTCTCCGCCCGCAAGCACGGTCCTTATTTCGCCATCAACTGCGGCGCCATCCCCGAGGGCACTATCGACTCCGAACTCTTCGGGCATGAGAAAGGTGCCTTCACCGACGCCAAAGCCGAGCGCAAAGGCTACTTCGAGATAGCCAACGGCGGCACCCTCTTCCTTGATGAGGTGGGCGAGTTGCCGTTGCAGACGCAGGTGCGCCTGCTGCGCGTGTTGGAGACGGGAGAGTTCATCCGTATGGGTGCCAGCCAAGTGCAGAAGACCAATGTCCGCGTGGTCGCTGCCACCAACCTCAACATGCGCCGCGCCATCGAAGAAGGACGTTTCCGCGAAGACCTCTACTATCGTCTCAACACCGTGGAGATTCGGGTGCCCGCGTTGCGCGACCGCAAAGAGGACATCCCCTTGCTCTTCCGCAAGTTCTCTTCCGACTTCTGCAACCGCTACCAGATGCCGCCGCTCATGCTCTCCGAGGAGGCAACGCGCCTGCTCCAATCCTACTACTGGAACGGCAACATCCGCCAACTGAAGAACATCGCCGAGCAGGTCTCCGTCATCGAGATGGACCACCATATATCCGCCACCACGCTCCAACGCTATCTGCCTGATAACGAGCGTCAAAGCGGATTGGTACTCTCCTCCGCAGGCGGCAGCGCCAATGCAGGGAAAGACTATGCCCACGAGATAAGCCTGCTCTACAATATGGTCGTTAAGTTGCAGCAGGAAATCTCCGACCTCAAAGCCCAACTGCATACGGCTACAGCCTCTCCCGCCGCCTCTCTGCCGCAAGCATCCCACGCAGAAACAAACCTCGGCGTAAGCCTCAACCCGCACCCCCACTCTTCCCACTCCAATGCCGAAGAGATACAGGAAGTGGAGGAGATACAAGACGGCGCTCAACCCTCAACGCTCACCGCTCAACTTTCCACCCCCAACCTCGAAGAGACGCAGCGCGAGACCATTCTCCGTGTCCTTGCTCAATGCAACGGCAACCGCAAACTCGCTGCCGAGAAGTTAGGTATCTCCGAGCGCACCCTCTACCGCAAAATCAAAGAATACAATCTATAAGATTCGACAAACACTCTCCGCATGGCAATTTTCAAATTTTCAAATTTTCATATTTTCAAATTGACCTTGATACCCCTCTTGCTGCTCTCCCTCTCTTCCTGCGCAGTGAGTATCAAGTTCAATGGCGCCAATATCGACTACTCCACCACCAAGAGTATCTCCATCGCCGACTTCCCCAACAACGCGGCAATGGTCAATCCTTCATTGAGCAACAACCTCTCGGAAGGCATACGCGACCTCTTCCAGCGCCAGACGCGCTTGCAAGTGCTCCGCAAAGGCGGCGACCTTGAACTGGAAGGCGAAATCGTAGGCTACGACATCACAGCCATGGCTATCTCTGCCGACTCCTACGCCTCGGAGACCAAACTCACCATCCGCGTTAAAGTGCACTTCACCAACAACATCCACCCCGAGGAGAGTTTCGACAAGACTTACACCGCTTTCCAAACGTTCGACTCCTCGCAAATGCTATCTGATGTGCAAGATGAACTCTGCAACACCATGATTACCGAAATCGCAGAAAGCATCTACAACGATACCGTCGCCAAGTGGTAGAGGCTGTTTTTATCACGTAACATTTGACACAATTGTCACATAAAAAATGAGTAACCCCCACACCCATATATTAAATTATATATTATATATATAATATATAATTAGAGTAACCCCCACAACCCCCCAAATTTTAACATTTGTTCACCAAAAAGTAGGGGTACTTTGAGCATAAAGTAGGGTTATTTTTGCCCAAACTACCCCCTTTTCAGACCCACTTGAAGTCCTTTTTTTTGTTACGTGGCATCATAAGGTCTTTATCGAGACCTAACTGAGACCTATACCAATACTAAATTCCAATGTGGCAAATGTTACATGTGTCACATCACAATGCCACAAACACCACATTTGCCACATGAACATTTAGTATTCATTTGCATGGTGCATCTCATTTCACCCCACCCATCGGCATATATTTATTCAACGTGAGTTCCTATATAAGAAGGGGCGACATAACTCAATTTTGAATCGCCGGAGTCAACATGTATATCATTGCCAAAATTAATGAATAATTATACGGCAATTAACGGAGAAAAAATAGTTGGACAATTTTTGGAAATTTTTGTTGAAATAAAAAACGTCTAAAATCAGAAAAATTAACGAAAAAACGCAATTATATTTGGTTATATCAAAAAAAAGACGTATCTTTGCACGCTAATTCGTAAATCGTAATTCGTAAATTGTAAATACATTGATAGACTATGTACATTTTCTTAACTATCCTTATCGTTATTGCAGCCGTTCTGCTGACGCTCCTTGTATTGGCACAAAACAGCAAAGGCGGCGGCTTGGCTTCGAGTTTTGCAAGTGCTAACCAAGTGATGGGTGCTCCCAAGACAGCAGACTTCTTAGAGAAAGCCAGTTGGACGCTTATCGCTATCATCGTGGTGCTGAGCGTATTAGCCGTTGGTTTCAGCAAAGGGAACCAAGGTGCTGACCCGAGCGAGAGTGCTATCAAAGAGCAAGTACAGCAAGCCGCAGAGCAGATGGCTCCTGCCGCTCCCGCAGCAGACTTCGATACCGAAGCCACTGAGGCAGAATAAGCAACTATCGCAACTATTCCTATACGAGCCGCTTGACGATTTGTCAAGCGGCTCGTAGTGTACTATAGGAACGATTGTCGCTATAAAAACTATAGAAATATAGCAATTCTTGGGCAGCAGCGAAGAGTTCGGCAGCCTCGTTGGAGTAGTTTTTTGCTCCTAAAGCGAAGCATTAAGCGTAATAAGAATGTTCGAGAGCAACCCAAGGAATAAGTACGCCACGCGAGTTCGCGGTAGCCTCACAACTACTAAGACGCTGGATATCATATTGCCATTGGGTAGTCCCTTTTCGAATAAAAAAGCATAAATTTGGCAGAATTACGCTCTAAAACTTGCACATATCAAAAAAAAAATGTAATTTTGCACCCAATGGTTGCAGCGAGTTAGTAATAAACACATCAAAAGAACATAACTATGACCAAGAAAAGACAACAAGAAAACCTGGATTATGTGCTCTCTATCGAGCAAGAGATGACCAGCCAAGGCAAGCGGTTGTCACCGGCTTTCTATGCGGTTAAAAGAGATTTGCAGAAAGCTTTAGGCTATGAGGTTTCTTGCTGATACCAACATCTTCATCTATTATGCGACTGACCAGCAAAGACTCAGCCGCGATGTTTTTGCGTTGTTAACTGACTACGACAATCTTATTTACATCAGCAACGAATCATTGCGCGAGTTGATAGTGCATTATAATAACAAGACATTACTTCGAAAGTTTTGGTCGTCTAAAGAGCAGATGCTGAGGGAGATTACGGAGAAATACTGTTTCCAGATTTTGCCCTTAACACCGGATGTGATGTATACATACGGAAAAATGAGCCTCTATCACAATGACCCGTCCGACCATGTCATCATTGCTCAGGCTATCACTATGCAGATGCCTCTTATCTCTGACGATAACAAGTTCCCACCATATCGTAAAGAAGGCTTGGAGTTGATTGAGAACTAATACCAAGATAATCAAGAAATAAACAATTACTGCCTATGATGAAAAACAACTAAAAGGCAACATACATAAAATAGCGTTTTAGCTTAAATACTTGGGTCTTGAAAAGCCGGACACTTCTTAAGACTTAAATATACGTCAAGGAACAAGCCGAAATGCTCACGCGAAGCGTGGGCTTTGTTCTGTAGATTTGGCGTATATAGGTAGTCCGGTAAATCCTCAAGACCCGAATTGAAAGCATCAAGCACCACGCTCTTTTTATGTGCCTAACCCGGAATGCTCTTGGTGCTAACGGAGTATTCGAAAAGCCGTTAAGTGAGTAGAAAAACAAATAAAGTTATTACTAAAATGAAAAAGACTCTATTAGCATTCATTACATTAGTTGCATTATGCCTAATAAGTTGTGGAGAGAAAAGAACCGCTTCGCCTACAGGATTCGAAGCAAAGCAAGTAAATAACACGATTGAATTAACGTGGAATCGTGTGTATGAAGCTGATGAATATTGCATAGAAAATATCAGTACGGGCTTAAGAGAACAAATTACTTCAACTTCCTTTGTTGATAAAAATCCTAAAGAAGGACAGAATGATTATGAACTAAGAGCATGTGGAAATACTTATGGTTGGTCAGAAGCTGTGTATGTGTCATGTAGTTTTGAAAAAACAGGCTCTGATGACGGAGGTGAAACTGGCAACCTTCCTGCACCTACAGGATTTGTTTTATCACAAACATCTGAATATGTACAATTAACATGGAACGATGTAAGTGGAGCAGCTGGTTACTATGCCTTGTGGTATGATTTAAACGAAGAACAATGGTATATTCTTGAGGAAACTACATCTACAAGTTATAAAGATTACATAGTACAAGCAGGGGAAACATATATTTATGGAGTAGCAGCATTCGACTCAAATGGTAATAATGGTGAAATAGCATATGACCAAATTACCTTTACCGGCAATTCAGGCGGTGGAGACGGAGGTGGAACAACCTCTAAACCAAATATACCATCTGGAGTAAAAGCTACCCCAGGTTCCTCTTACATAACTGTTTCATGGAATTCTGTTAGTGGGGCAGATTATTACAAAGTTTATCGTTCTACTTCTGCAAGCGGCTCGTATTCTTATATCAATACGGCTTATTCTACTAAATATACAGACTATGACGTAAATACCGGAATTACCTATTATTACAAGGTTACCGCTGAAAATAGTGACGGTGAGAGTGGACAAAGTGCCTATGCTTCTGCTAAAATCAGCTCTAGTGGAGGAGGTGAAACTACAAATAATTCTCCTTGCGCACCATCGGTAACATGTTCAGGAACATCTTCTGTTACTGTTAGATGGACACCAAGTACTGGAAGTGGATGTGGCACTCCCACCTCATATGATGTTAAACGCATAAATCCTATCACAGGACAGGAAGAAACATTAAAAACTGGCACAACTTCTACGTCCTACACTGATTCGCAACCTTTCCCCGGCATTAACAGATACGGAGTTGTCGCGTATAATAGTTATGGCGACGCAACAGGACAGAATGTTTCATCTGAAATAGGTATTGCTGCTCCTACTATAACAACAATATATGCATCCCAACAAGGGCTTGACATTATGGTGAAAGATTTGAATGTCCCTGATGAATGGAAGCAATACTACTCTTTGGAGATGTATCGTTCTACATCCTATAGTGGAACTTATACCATTGATTGGGCATGGCAGTATAATGATTACACCTTATATGATTATAGCAAAAACGAGTTAGACTATACTCGTAAATACGGTGTAGATATGCGTGGACAGACATATTACATTAAATTGCGTTGGGTATTTTCGCCTAATTCGTATACGCGCGTAGAAGGAAATTTCTCAACTGTAAAAACGGTAAAACATTAATTTTCTTTCGAGAGGATTTTTCCAAAAAAACATTTTAGAGACATTCTCCGCGACAAGCAAGAGATGATGGATATAGTTATCAAGCAATTTAAGAATGATATGCCTTCGTGGGTTGATGATGATATTTCTACAGAAGGTATCTTGGAGGAAATTGTCGAAGAGCAATCAGAAGCGGATAGTAGTTTTTATTGTGAGTCTCATCGACTTGTAGAGAAACTAATTAACTATATCGACATAGAATAACTACATCTTTCTTCTAACACTAAAGAACGCGCATACATATGTACGCGCGTTCTTTATTATCCGCATGGCTCAAACGGGTGTCGAGCCACGCAACTTACCATGCCGTACTGAGCATGCGAAGGTAGGATTTGTATCTCCATTGTGCGTTCTCTTGGGCAGCAGCGAAGAGTTCGGCAGCCTCGTTGGGGTACTGCTTCATCACGCTGGCGAAGCGCACCTCACCCTTGAGGTAGTCTTGGAACTTATCCCACTGCGGCTCTTTGGAGTCGAGCGAGAACGGGTTCTTGCCCTCTGCCTCGAGTGCGGGGTTGTAGCGCCAGAGGTGCCAGTA
>JAEDGZ010000027.1 GCA_016297215.1 Paludibacteraceae bacterium
TTCACTTCACCCCCGAGTGCCCGAAGCCTCCTGCCCCTCGCTCGGTGTCGCTCAGCACCTCCACTTCCACCACTTCGGGCTGCTCATGTCGCGCGATGACCATCTGACAGATACGCTCCCCGGGGGCGATAGTCTGCGGCTCGTTGCTCAGGTTGATGAGGATAATCCCTACCTCTCCGCGGTAGTCGGCGTCAATAGTGCCCGGGCTGTTCAGTACGGTGAGCCCGCGTTTGAGCGCCAAACCGCTGCGTGGACGAATCTGCGCCTCGTAGCCCTGCGGCAGTTCGATGAACAAGCCCGTGGGCAGCAGTCGCCGCTCCATAGGCTGCAAGGTTACCTCCTCGCTGAGGTTGCACCGTATATCCATACCCGCCGCCTGCTCGCTCTCATACCGCGGCAAAGGGTTATTGCTTTTATTAATGATTTTCAGTTGCATATATAAAACTTCGTGTTTATAAGCGCTTCGCGCTGTATATAACTATCGTGTTGGGAACTTCGTGTTTGCAACTCCGCTTCGCTTCGTGTACAGCCCCAAGGGGGCTTCTTTACAGCGCGTAGCGCTTTTGTACATTTACTTTCTTACAGCGCGTAGCGCTTTCTTACACGCAGTCTCAGAACCTCTTCTCCACCAGCACTCGCAGCCCGTCGGGCACTATCTTTATCCGTATATCCTTGGGCATCTCCACGGGGTCGCCGTCCACATGGAAGGGCGCCGCCTCTTCGCGCTCTAATAGCACCTCTTTCGCCCGCACGGTGTCCATGAACAGACTGTTGTCTATGCTCTTGGTGAAGAGCCGTAGCGCCAGCCCCGCCGCACCTATCAGCGCCGAAGACGACATCATGCAGATATCCATCTTCCCGTCCTGGATACTCGCTTTGGGCGCGATATAAGCGTCGTTTCCCCATTGCCCCGCGTTGGCGAAGGTGATGAGAAACGCTTTGTGGGTGATATCCAGCCCGTCGCCCGTGATATGATAGGTCTGCGACTTGTAGGTGAACGCGTCTCTCAGGATGTTCTCTATGTAGGTCTTCATCCCGCGCTTGCCCGCTACGGCAAAGTGGTCGGCTATCAGCGCATCGAACCCCGTGCCGCAGGTGCTGACGAAGAAACGGTCGTTCGCCAAGCCGTAGTCCACCGTGATGGGCTCGCAGCGGTTCAGCATCTCTATCGCGCGACTCACATGCACCGGCACGCCGATATGCCTTGCGAAGCCGTTGCCGCTACCCATCGGCAGAATCCCCATCGCGGTCTGCGTATGGCGCAAGCCGCTTGCCACCTCGTTCACAGTGCCGTCACCGCCCACTGCCACCACTGAATCAAAACCCATGCGAGCGAACTGCTGCGCCAACTCCGTGGCGTGTCCCTGACGCTCCGTATAGACGATGTTCGGCAACCATTGCTCACTGTCCAGCGTCTGCTGAATCAACTTCGGCAGTTTGCGCTTATTCTGCGTACCCGATATAGGGTTGATGATAAAGGCGATATTTTTCATTATAACTTCGTGTTTGCAACTCCGCTTCGCTTCGTGTTAGGAACTTCGTGTAAATAACTTCGTGTTTGCAACTCCGCTTCGCTTCGTGTTACCGGTTCATTATACGATAATTATGTATTAAAGAAAGTCAGCACAATAGTGTCAAAATTTCCGCTGCAAATTTACCACTTTTTTTTGATATATGCAAGATTCGTTGTTTTTTTGTTAATTTTTTGAGTTAATTCGTGTTTGAATTGGAATACTATTTGTTTATTTGTGAAAATAATGCTATCTTTGCGTGCGTGTTTAGCAGGATGTCGGCGCGTATTTGACAATTTGCTATATGGCGAGATACCCGCGTCCCCAGACAATTCAGCAAGCGGGGACGCCTGCATACTCGGACATCTCTATGGTGCGGCCTGGAGACCGTACCTCCTTACATAGAAGGCGGGGGCACCTGCGCAGCCGGGAAACATTGAAACTTAAAACTAAAACTTATAGTCTATCATGAACACAGTCTTCACTCCCCAAGACCTTGAGCAGTTAGAGGCTCGAGGCATCAGCGTGGCGAAAGCCGAAGAGCAACTGGAGTATTTCCGCACAGGTTTCCCTGCATTAGACATCGTAGCAGCCGCCTCCACCAAAGATGGTATCCTCGCCCCTACGAAGAAAGAGCAGGACGAGTATATCCGCATCTGGGAGGAGTACCTCGCTGAGGGACACAAAATCTTGAAGTTCGTCCCCGCCAGCGGCGCGGCGAGCCGTATGTTCAAGAACCTCTTCCAGTACCTCGAAGATGGCGAAGAGACGGCTTTCATACAGGAGTTCCTCACCCATATCGATGACTTCGCTTTCGGCGACCAACTCGCCGGCAAAAGCGGTCAGGACGCAGTGCGCTTCCTCCTCGAAGACATGCACTACGGCGACCTGCCCAAAGGTTTGCTCCTCTTCCATAAATACAAAGACGGTCCCCGCACTCCCGCGTTGGAGCACATGGTGGAAGGCGCACTCTACGCAGCGAGCAACGGCATGGTGCACCTCCATTTCACCGTCTCCCACCAGCACCTGCCCCTCTTCCGTCAGCATATAGCAGACCACCTGCAAGCCTTCGAGACCAAGTACGGCGTGCGCTTCGACATCTCCTTCTCTGAGCAACTGCCCAGCACCGATACGCTCGCTGCTAACCCCGACGGCACCCCCTTCCGCGACAAAAACGGCAAACTCCTCTTCCGCCCGGGCGGACACGGAGCACTCATCGAGAACCTCAACGCACAGGACGCCGATGTCATCTTCGTGAAGAACATCGACAACGTGGTGCCCGACCGTCTGAAGAAAGACACCGTGCGCTACAAGCAGATTCTCGCCGGCGTACTCGTAGCAGAGCAGAAACGGGTCTTCGCTCGCCTGCAAGACCCCACTATCTCTGACGAGGAGCGCGAGCGCCTCAACCGTCCTATCCGCGTCTGCGGCGTGGTGAAGAACACGGGCGAACCCGGCGGCGGTCCCTTCCTCGTACGCGATGCAGACGGCACTATCAGCCGACAGATTCTCGAGTCCTCGCAGATAGCCGACCCCGCTCTCATGGCGCAAGCGACTCACTTCAATCCCGTGGACCTCGTATGCGCTACGCGCGATGTCAACGGCAAACCCTTCCACCTCCCCGACTATGTGGACCCGCAGACGGGCTTCATCTCCCAGAAGTCGAAGGACGGCAAAGAACTACTCGCGCTTGAGTTACCGGGCTTGTGGAACGGTGCGATGGCGAAGTGGAACACCCTCTTCGTAGAAGTGCCCGTCAGCACTTTCAACCCCGTCAAGACGGTCAACGACCTCCTCCGCCTCCAGCACCAAGGCTAAACTTATACACTATACGACAAGGAGGCTGTCTAACGAGTTTTGTTAGGCAGTCTCTTTTTGTTTGTGAGTGGCTTGCAGGGGGGAGTCGGCGGGGAGCGATATAGCGCCGCAGGCGATATATCGCGGCGGCGAAGGGCAGGGGACGCCTGCGCACCCGAGCATTGCTGCTACTTGGCTTTGGGCTTTGGGGAATGCTTTGGGGAAAGTTTGCGGAAGAGTCGCTTCAGGAGTGAGAGCAACAATGCTCCCTTGCTCAGTTTCGGTGTGAAGACCGAGACCGGCGTGAAGAAAGAAACAAGGGATGAGAAAGTTTGTCCTACGCTGCGGAAGCGGTTCAACACATGATTGATGTTACGCTGTATGCCTGCGGCATCTCGCTGCAAGTCAGCCTGCTGACGGTCGGCGCGCTGCTGCAAAGTTTGTCTTGCAGCGGCAATATCATCCAAGGAGCGGATTTTACTGAGATCAGGCATGGGTTACCTCCTTTCCATTTGCCTCACCGGTCGAAGTATCATCGTGGCTAAACAAGATTCCACTCAATGCGGCTACCATGGGGTTGATGAACCATTGCTTGCGGAACAGAACAGCCAATATCAGTAGCAATAGGCAAACACCACCTATGATAAGGAAGGATGCCCATAGCGGCAGCCACTGCGCCAAGACGAAAGCCAACGTTATCGCGCCAAAGCCGAGCACCGCAAAGAGCAATAGGATTACGACCAAAGCAAAGAGTATCAGCCCGATAATCTTACTCAGTTTCTCCAGCAGCCCGAGGCGCAAGAGGTCATACTGCGTATTCAGATACGCGCGGGTATCGGCAAGCAGTTTTTGGTATTGTTCGTCGGAAAGCATAGTGATTTGACAATTTGACAATTTACTATTTGACCAACCGCGGGCGAGACGCCCGCGTCCCCAGTGTTTTTTAGCAGGCGGGGATGCCTGCGCACGCCGGACGTAGTTACTCTTTGTCGGCGAGGGCTTCGTCCACGGCGGCTTCGAGTTCTTCGTCAGTGAAGTAGTCGTGGAGGCGTGCTTTCACTTTGGCGACGAAAGCATCCCACTCGTTGTGATCAAGATACAAGCCCTTCTCTTTGGCAAGGGCGATAATCTGCGCGCGTGTCTCCGCGCCACTCTTCGGGGCAGTCAGCAGAGCGACTGCTGCGCCAACCAATGCACCTCCGGCAAAGGCAGCGAATAATTTTGCTAAGTCTTTCATAGGGGTTGAGAGTTTAGTGGTTAGTGGTTAGTGTTTCTCCCTGCCTCTCTAAGGGAGGAGTTTTTGGGAGGTATATTTGGAATCTTACAAATATCGTACCACAAAGCAAGTTTGCGCCATATAACCCATTTATTTAGCAAAAAAGACAGCCTTGTGGGCTGTCTTTTTTGTTACTTACGGATACCGAGTTGTTTGATGATAGCGCGGTAACGCTCGATGTCCTTCTCTTTGAGGTAGTCAAGCAAGCGACGACGCTTACCTACCAGCGTAGTCAGCGCACGCTCTGTACCGAAGTCCTTGCGGTTGTTCTTCAGGTGCTCGGTGAGGTGGTTGATGCGGAAGGTAAAGAGCGCGATTTGGCTCTCAGCGGAGCCGGTGTTCTTTGCGTCGTTGCCGTACTGTGCGAACAACTCTGCTTTCTTTTCAGAAGTCAAGTACATGACAATAAATAAAATTGATAAGTTAAACAATCACAACAAAGCAACACACAAGAAATTTACGATTTACGATTTACGATTTTCAAGGTAGAAACTTCGTTGCATTTATGCTTTCGCAGGGAAAGCGGGTGCAAAGGTACGCAAATTATTTGAATTATGCAAATAATTCGGTATTATTTTTTAATTTGGAAGGGGAAAGAGCCGATTAAGTTGCCGTCTGCGAAGAAATCGGCGTTGTAGTAGCCCGTTTCGGGTGCTTCACTGAGCGACCAATAGATGGTACCAAAGAACTCCTCGCCTGCGTATTCGAAATCTTGCGCCATGGTGTAGCCAATCTCGCTGTTTTCAAAGGGGAAGAGCTTGTCGGGGTCTTCTCCGAGGAGGTTTCCGTTGGGGTCGATGAGTCGGACATAGAGAGTCTTCATGCCGGGGTCGCAAGTGATGTTTTTGGCGATGGTATAGTCGAACTGCCACTTGCGTATCTGACTGACAATGCGCGTTTTACGGTCGTTTTTATTGAGCGTGATGAGCGTGCAACTATTGAGTTCGAGCATGGAGGCACGCAGGACAGTCTCGGTGAGTTGGGTGTTGGTTTGCGTGAGTTGCTCGTTGTGTTGCGCGAGTTGGCGGTTGTTTTGTCTATATTGCTGATTTTCAGCAGTTAGTCGTTGGTTGGTGGCATTGAGGGAGTCGATTTGTCGCACATATTCGACCATGACCGCTCGGACGGTGGCGAGTTCTTTCTTGAGTTCTGCGATGCGTCGGGCGTTGGTGGCTTTTGTGATGCGCAACTCCTCCAAGAGGTCTTGCACGCGCTGTTGTTCGCGGGAGAGGAGGTCTTGTAGGGAGTCGTTTTGGATGCTCATGTTTTGGTATCCGTCGAACTGTATGGCGAGGTCTTCGTACTCCTCTTGGAGTTCGGATTTTTCGTACTCCATGAGTTCCACCACTTCGTTCATTTCTTGGCGCTGGCGGAAGTTGAGGAAGATGAGTGCTGCGATGCCGAAGAGCAGGATAATGATGACGGGTATAACGATTTTTTTGTTCATAGTTGTCGTGTTTTTGCGATTGCGGGTGCAAAATTAGTGTTTTTTTTCGAGATGTGCAAATGTTTGGTAGGGTATTGCAGATAATTTCGGGCGGGTCAAGTGATTGTGTGTGGTTGAGGTCTGTTTGAGATGTCGCTTCCCCCACTTTCATCCACTTTGTTTATAAATTATGTATTTTATTGAATTATTGCACTTTACCATACTGTTTGAATTGTCGAAAGTATGTTAATAAGATTGAAGATAATTTTTTTGTGGTGAAAAGTGGGGAAATATCATTTTTTTTTCGTATCTTTGCAGCGGAATTTGAAGTAAATATGAGTACATTTATCGGAAATATAGCAGGAAGGTGCGATGAGAAGGGTCGTATTTTTGTGCCTGCGGTGTATCGTCGAATTCTCGCGGAGAACGGCTCGAAGCGCGTTGTGATGCGGCGGGACACGGATAATGCGTGCCTTGTATTTTATCCTGAGGAGGTATGGAATGGTAAGGTGGAGGCGCTGCGCGGGGCGTTGAACGAGTGGGATCCGGAAGACCAGATGCTGTTGATGCAGTTTATGTCGGACGCGGAGTTTATGGATATGGACGGTCAGGGTAGGATTTTGCTGTCGCGGCGGGTGCTGGAGATGGTGGGCGTGGAGCAGGAGGTGCTGTTTGTGGGGATGCTCGACCGGTTTGCTCTATGGTCGCCGTCGCAGTTTGAGTCGCGGAAGTTGGAGCAGAAGGAGTTGGCAGTGCGTATTCGAGCGAAGATGATGGCGAGTTCGGCAGCGGTAGAGAAATAGACGATTGACAGGTGATTGGGGATGATTGGTAACATTTTGATATTTTTGTGTTGAGCCATTGCAGGGCTTTTGAACCCTTTTAGACCCTTACTTAACCCTTACTTAACCCTTATGCAAATCGCAGGGAGAGGGGGTGTTTTTAAGAACTGACATTTTGCAAAATGATTATGGAATTATTTTAACAAAGTGATAGTATGGAGAACGTTTACCACATACCGGCGATGTTAGAAGAGACGCTGCAAGGGCTGATAACCGACAGGGAGGGCATCTATGTGGATGTTACCCTCGGCGGCGGCGGGCATTCGCGGGCTATTTTGGAGCGTTTGGGGGCGAACGGGCGGTTGTATTCGTTCGACCAAGACAGGGAGGCGATAGCGAATGCGCTGCAGAGACAAGAGATGCCTTGCTCACGGTGGCAACTGGTGCATGGGAACTTTCGATACTTGCGTAACTTCATGGACTACTACGGCGTGGAGCAAGTGGATGGTGTGTTGGCGGACTTGGGGGTGTCGTTTCACCATTTCGACACGCCGGAGCGGGGGTTTAGTTTCCGCTTTGACGGACCGCTGGATATGCGTATGAACCAGCAGGGAGGGCGGACGGCGGCGGATATCGTGAATAGTTACGATGAGGAGAACCTCGCGCGCGTACTATATATGTACGGCGAGATGAAGAACGCGCGGCAGGTGGCGCGCAGGATAGTGAAGGCGCGCGCCACAACATCCATCACCACCGTAGAGCAGTTTGTAGAAGTTTGTCAGGTGCCGAAGAAAGACATGGCGCAACTCTTTCAGGCGCTACGCATAGAGGTGAATGATGAGATGGGGGCTCTGCGGGAGATGCTGGAGGGCGCATTGCAATTACTCAAACCCGGGGGGCGACTCGCCATACTGACCTACCATTCACTGGAAGATAGGATGGTGAAGAACTTCCTGCGGGCAGGGAACATAGAGGGAACGATAGAAAAAGACTTCTACGGCAATATATTGACCCCCTTCCGCGTGATAGAGAAAGGGCGGCAGCCATCGCCCGAGGAAGTGGAGCGCAACCCACGGAGCCGCAGCGCACGACTGCGGGTGGGGGAAAAGAAATAAATGACCCCTCCAACTCCCCCTACGAGAGCACCCCAAAAATCAAAGATTGTTTGGGGACCCCGCAAGGGGGAGGGAGAGGATAATAGTGTAGTTTATGAGCATAAAAGATATACAGAGTTGGCTCAACGGAGAGAAACTGCGAAGCGAGAAGATGAAGAAGCAGTATCCGTTGCTCTTGCTGATAGCAGGCTTGGTCTTCCTGTATATCCTCGCGGGCTATGGCGCCGCCAAACAGCAACATAGGCTTACCGATCTGAAGAAAGAAATGCTCGATACCAAATACGAGTATATGACCATCAGCGCAGAGTTGGTCAAGACCACACGCCAATCGCAGGTAGCCGCCGAACTGGAGCAGCGCGGTAGCCGCATCAAAGAGAACACCACCCCGCCCGTAAAACTATAACATTGTCAAATTATCCAATTTCCCCATGTCCGAGGAACAAAGAAATATCATCCTGCGCTTTGCGATAATCTTTATTGTGATTGTCGTAGGGTTTGTCTTGGTGGTGGGGAAGATATTCTATATCCAGACCATCGAGCGTGATGAGTGGCTCAAGATAGCGGAGAAGCAGGAGCCCGTATTGCGCCCCATCCCCGCCACGCGCGGCAATATCCTCGACTGCAACGGAGCACTGCTGGCGAGCAGCATGCCACAGTATTTCGTCTATATGGACACCAAAGCCGAGGCACTCCACGTAAAGAACGGCAAACTCTTCAAGACGCATATCGACTCGCTGGCCGCAGGCTTGAGCCAAGTAACGGGTGAGCACACAGCAGAAGAATACAAACGACTGATAGTCAGCGGTTACAACAAAGGCGACCGGCGGCTACGACTATGCGAAAAGCGTATCAACTACTTGCAGAAACGGCAGTTGGAGAACATAGAACTTATCAAATTAGGACAATATAAAAGCGGTATCATCTTCGAGGCGCAGCACAAGCGTATCAAGCCTTTCGGCTCGCTCGCCAGCCGCACGATAGGCAGTATCTACGGCGACGGCGGCTACGGCAACGCGGGACTGGAAATGGCATTTGAGGACGAACTGAAAGGCGAAGAGGGACTGAGTGCACGCCAACGTATCGGCGGCAGGACGGAGAACGTAACCATTCGCGAGGCGCAAGACGGCTACGACATACGCACCACCATCGATGCCAACCTCCAAGACATAGTGGAGAAAGCCCTCCGAGGACCGCTGGAGCATTACCAAGCCGAGTGGGGTTGCTGCATACTCATGGAGGTGCATAGCGGAGAAATAAAAGCCATCTCCAACCTCGACCGCGCCGACGATGGCAACTACTACGAGATGCAGAACCATGCCGTCAACCGCGTGGAGCCCGGCTCTACTTTCAAGCCCATCGCCATGATGGTGGCGCTCGACGACGGTAAGGTGGACATCGACGACACCGTGAGCGTCTGCCGAGGCGCATGGAAGTACCTGAGTTCCAAGCACGTGGATGCCCACCAGATGGATACCGTGCTGACCATGCGCCAAGCCATCGCCGCGTCCAGCAACATCGCCATGGCAAAGACCATCACCCGAGCCTACGAGGGCAGCGCAAAGAAGTTCGTCAATCGCATCAAGCGCACGGGGCTGATGGACAGCGTCTATTGCGAAATCCCGGGTGCACAGCGCGTGCGCATCGACGTGCCCAAAGATACGGTTACGCTCAGCAAAATGGCATACGGCTACTCGGTGGAGTTGAGCCCCATGCAAATCGTGATGTTCTACAACGCCATCGCCAACGACGGCAAAATGGTGCGCCCCATGCTCGTCAAGCAGATAGAGCAGGACGGCGATGTCGTGCGCAAGTTCAGCACCGAGGTGGTAAAAAGCAGTATCTGCTCCGAATCGACCTTGGAGGACATACGCGGCGCGTTGCACGATGTAGTGTGGGACAACGACCTCGGCACCGCCTCCGTGCGCAGATGGAAAGGGCATTACCTCGGACGCAAAGCCCAAAGCGACCTCGTACACATAGCAGGCAAGACGGGCACCGCCCAACTCTACATAAAAGGCTACCAGACCACGCGCCACCGCATCACCTTCGTGGGCTATTTCCCGGAGGAAGACCCGCAATACACCTGCATCTGCATGATTAACGACCCCAAACTATACCCCAAATACGACGCCGGCTACGACTGCGGACGCACCGTGCGCACCATCGCCGAAAAGACCATGGCATACAAAGGCTGCTACGAAATACAGAAAGACGGCACCCTGCAACTAACCATCAAAGAATAATCAACCACAGACCAAAAGTCCCCCTTTAAGGGGGATTTAGAGGGCCTCATTAACCACTATGATACTCAACAACTTATTAACCTCCATCTCCCCATTGCGCGTAATCGGGGACACCGGCAAAGACATCACCGCCATACAGTTCGACTCCCGCAAGGTGGAGGCGGGCAACCTCTTCGTTGCCCAAGCCGGCACGGCAGTGGACGGGCATCAATTCATCGCCTCCTGCGTCGAGAAAGGCGCCGCCGCCATCGTGCTGAGCAACGAAGCATACCTGCCAAAGGACGCAGGCAACACCACCTATATCTTGGTGGAGAACACCGACCGCGCCCTCGGGTTGCTCGCAAGCGCATGGTACGGCAACCCCTCGCGGCAACTCACCCTCGTCGGCGTAACGGGCACCAACGGCAAGACCACCATCGCCACACTCCTATATAAATTAGTACGCGCGATGGGCTACAAGGCAGGACTGCTCTCCACCGTCTGCAACTACATCGATGACGAACCCGTGCCCGCCACCCACACCACGCCCGATGCCCTCGAACTCAACCGCCTGCTGCGCCGCATGCTGGACGCGGGCTGCCAATACGCCTTCATGGAGGTCAGCAGCCACGCCATCGCGCAGGAGCGTATCGCGGGGCTCGACTACGACGGCGCGCTCTTCACCAACCTCACGCGCGACCACATCGACTACCACAAGACCTTCGACAACTACCGCGACACCAAGAAACGCCTCTTCGACAGCCTCAAACCCGAAGCCTTCGTCGTAACCAACCGAGACGACAAGAACGGCTTGGTGATGACCCAGAACACCCGCGCCCGCGTCCGCACCTACTCCACCCGCGCCGTGGCGGACTACCACGCGCAGATACTCGAAGAAGGTTTCGACGGTATGCTGCTGAATATCAACGGTCAAGAGGTCTTCGTACCGCTCGTCGGACGCTTCAATGTCTCCAACCTGCTCTGTATCTACGGCGCCGCCCTCTGCCTCGGTTTCGAACCCACGGAGGTGCTCCGTATCCTCTCCACGCTCCACGCGGTGAACGGACGCTTCGAGACCATCCGCAGCCCCAAAGGCTGGACGGCGATTGTCGATTATGCCCACACCCCCGACGCCGTGGACAACGTCATTCAGACCATCAACGAAATCAAGAAGAAAGGTGCCAAACTCATCACGGTCGTCGGCTGTGGCGGCAACCGCGACAAGGGCAAGCGACCCATGATGGCTGCCATCGCCAAACACAACTCCGAGCAACTCATCCTCACCTCCGACAACCCCCGCGACGAAGAGCCCTCGGACATCCTCCGCGACATGGCGGCGGGGCTCTCCGAGGACGAACTGCGCAGCACCCTCATCATCGAAGACCGCGAGAGCGCCATCCACACCGCCTGCACCCTCGCGCAGCAGGATGATGTCATCCTCATCGCTGGCAAAGGACATGAAGACTACCAGATAATAAAAGGTGTCAAGCACCATTTCGACGACCACGAAGTAGTGAAGAAATACTGCTGACCCCTGCTCGCCGTCTCCTGCCGACCCCTCGCTTATCGTTCCCCGACAGTCCTCAGTCCTCTCCGAGACCACAAGCCGATAATTACGGCAAAAGGACGGCAACGACACGGCAACGAGACGGCAAAAGAAGCAGAGAATACCGCAACTCGACCGCAACTCGGTAACAAATCAATAACAATAACCTCTAAACTCACAGCACCCAAACTCCCTCCCTTGTAGGGAGGGGCGGGGAGGGTCCTTTAATCCCATGCTCTACTCCCTATTCGAACTCCTCCCCGACTTCCCGGGCTCGCGACTGATGACCTACATATCCTTCCGCGCCATCATCGCGGCGGTGCTTGCTCTCCTCATCAGTATCTATTTCGGCAAGTACTTCATCGCTCTCATGAAGCGCAAGCACATCAGCGAGGTGCAACGCGACGAGAAGACCGACCCCTTCAACGTCGCCAAGAAAGGCGTACCCACTATGGGCGGTATCGTCATCATTATCAGTATCTTACTGCCCGTCCTCCTCATCGGCAACCTAAGCAACATCTACCTCCTGCTCATGCTCATCACCACCCTCATCCTCGGGGCATTGGGCTTTGCCGACGACTATATCAAGACCTTCCGTCGCAACAAAGACGGTCTCAACGGCTGGGTCAAAATCGCAGGACAAGTCTTGCTCGGACTCATTGTCGGACTCACCCTCCGCTACAGCCCCGTAACCACCATGAACGAGCAGGTCTCCACCCGCACGGAGAACAACACCACCATCGTCGAGAAGTCCCCCGCCGTCAAGTCCACCCAAACCACCATCCCCTTTGTCAAACACCACAACTGCAACTACGCTGACCTATTCTCCTTCCTCGGCAGCGAGAACAAGTACCGCGCCGGCTGGATATTCTTCGTGCTGCTGACCGTCCTCGTAGTCGCTGCGGTGAGCAACGGAGCCAACCTCAACGATGGCATGGACGGCATGTGCGCGGGCAACTCGGCTATCATCGGCGTGGCGCTCATCGCGCTGGCGTACATCAGCGGCAGTTACATCTGGGCGGACTATTTCGATGTGATGTACATACCCGGCAGCGAAGAGTTAGTCGTCTTCCTCGCCTCCTTTGTCGGCGCACTCGTGGGCTTCCTCTGGTACAACGGTTTCCCCGCGCAAATCTTCATGGGCGACACGGGCAGCCTCACCATCGGCGGTATCATCGGTGTCTGCGCCGTACTGATTCACAAGGAGTTACTGCTCCCTATCCTTTGCGGAGTATTCCTCATGGAGAGCATATCCGTCATCCTGCAAACGCAGGTCTATAAGTTCGCCAAGCGCCGCGGCAAGCATGTCCGCGTATGGAAACGCGCCCCGCTCCACGACCATTTCCGCACCAGCGTGGAGCAAGTGCTGAAAAACGACCCCACCTGCACCATTCGGTTCAAGGGCAGCAACGAGTTGCACCACGAGACCAAGATAGTCCTCCGCTTTTGGATTACCACCCTCCTCCTCGCCGCCCTCACCATCCTCACCCTCAAGATACGATAATGCTGTCTAACATGAATTGCCGTGAAGAACGTTTAACATATAATTATCGTGTAATTGTTCATTAATTGTTGCATAGTAATTTTCTCTATATGTCTGATTTAAGTCAATACAAGCAAACTACGTATCATATTATCGGAGCAGCGATGGAAGTGCATGGTATCTTGGGATGGGGATTGGTAGAACCCATATACCAAGAGGCTTTGGAGAAAGAATTGAAACTTAGAGGTTTACAATGCGAACGAGAAAAGGAAGTACCTATACGATACAAAGATTTCGTACTGGATAAGCGATTTCGCATAGATATGTTGGTGGAAGATGTCGTTGTAGAATTAAAATCCGTTGCGCAACTCAAAGCAGAACATCGCGAGCAACTTTGTAACTACCTTCGCCTGACTCAAAAGCGAGTAGGTCTATTGATAAACTTCGGCGAGCGCAGCCTAATAGGAGAGCGATGGGCATTTGACAAAGAGAACAATACTTGTTTTCTAATCAATAAAAACATGCAACCCATCAATCACGACTATGACTACCTCTTCCGTCCCACGCACTGGCAATAAACCCGACAAACATGTTCAACAACGAAAAATTAATGAATAATTACACGTTAATTACATGTTAAAACTACCACCATACAACGAAAAAATTAATGAATAATTACACGATAATTATATGTTAAAACTTCCCCCCCCACAAGGAAAAATTAATGAATAATTACACGATAATTATATGTTAAAACTCTCCCCCCCACAAGGAAAAATTAATGAATAATTACACGTTAATTATATGTTAAAAAGAAAAACGATAATTATATGTTAAAGCGTTTGGTTGTTTTAGGAGCCGGAGAGTCGGGCACGGGTGCCGCGATTCTCGCCAAAGAGAAAGGCTACGAGGTCTTTGTCAGCGACATGGGCGAAATCAAGTTGCCCTACCGCGCTATGCTCGACCAACACGGCATCGCGTGGGAAGACGGCGGGCACACCGCCGAGAAAGTACTCAATGCCGACGAGGTGGTGAAGAGCCCGGGCATTCCCCTGACAGCCCCCCTCATCCGACAGTTGCAGGCACAAGGCACGCCCATCATCTCCGAGATAGAGTTCGCCGCACGCTACACCCATGCTAAGATGATTTGTATCACGGGCTCCAACGGCAAGACCACGACCACCTCGCTCATCTACGACATCCTCCACCGCGCAGGGCTTAACGTCGGGCTGGCTGGCAACATCGGCAACTCTCTCGCCCTGCAAGTGGCGCATGAGGACCACGACTACTACGTCATTGAGTTGTCCTCCTTCCAGTTGGACAACATGTACGACTTCCGTGCGAACATCGCCATCTTGATGAACATCACCCCCGACCACCTCGACCGCTACGACTTTGACTTCCAGAACTACGTGAATGCCAAGTTCCGCATTACGCAAAACCAGACGCAAGATGATGCGTTCATCTATTGGTCGGAAGACCCTGTGCTTGACCGCGAGATAGAAAAGATGCGCCCGGGAGCCACGCTCTACCCGTTCGGCTTCGCCACACCCGCCGAGTCTGCCGACAAAGTAGGCGGCGTGAATGCCGCGTGGATTGACCACAACAACCTCGTCGTCAACACCTGTCCCGAGCCGTTGGAGGTGCCTGTGGAGCAACTGAACCTACAAGGCAAGCACAACCAACTCAACTCCATGGCAGCCTCGCTCGCCGCGCAAATCTTGCATATCAAGAACAGCGTCATCCGCGAGAGCCTGCAGCAGTTCGCCGGCGTGGCGCACCGCTTGCAGTACGTAGCCACTGTGCGCGGGGTGCGCTTCATCAACGACTCCAAGGCGACCAACGTCAACTCCTGCTGGTACGCATTAGAGTCCATGACCACCCCCACCGTCCTCATCCTCGGCGGCAAGGACAAAGGCAACGACTACTCCGAGATAGACAACCTCGTCCACGAGAAGTGCCACACGCTGGTCTTCATGGGGCTGCACAACGAGAAACTACGAGAGCACTTCGGCGCCTTTGGATTGAATATCATTGATACCGACAACCTCCACGATGCCGTAGAGGGTGCTTTCCGCGCTGCCCGCGAAGGAGACACCGTCCTACTCTCGCCCTGCTGCGCTTCCTTCGACCTCTTCCGCTCCTACGAAGACCGAGGAGACCAATTCATGCAGGCCGTCCGTAACCTATGAAACGA
The DNA here is from genome assembly GCA_016297215.1 of Paludibacteraceae bacterium. Taxonomy (GTDB): domain Bacteria; phylum Bacteroidota; class Bacteroidia; order Bacteroidales; family Paludibacteraceae; genus Colicola. The sequence goes on from JAEDGZ010000027.1 coordinate 15,356, forward strand.
CTAACTAACCTACATATCGACCGCACGTTCTGGGTATTGTACCTCATACTTGTGGCGTTGGCTATCATCACGCTCTTCTCTGCGTCCAGCACGCTGGTCTATGCCAAAGGCTCGGTGTTAGGACCCATCGGAGGACAGATGTTGTTCATCGCGTTGGGTATCGCCGTCGCGTTCGGTATCCAATTGCTGCCCACCTACGTCATACGCTTCGGCGGCTACCTCCTGCTCGGCATGTCTGTCTTATGCCTCTATTCCCTGCTCATTCCGGGCAACCCGCTGGCTTTCACTGCCAACGGCGCCACACGCTGGATGCGCATTGGAAGCATCACGTTCCAGCCCTCCGAGTTGGCGAAGTTGGGGCTTATCATCGTCGTCTCCGACCTGCTCTCCCGCGCCAAAACGCCCGAGACCAAGCGCAAGTATTTCTGGTGGACACTAGGTATCACGGGCATCACCGTGCTGCCTATTCTCGTCCATAACCTCTCCACCACCATACTCGTCTGCGGCATCGTGTTCTTGCTGTGGGTGCTTGCGAACATTCCTTGGAAATACACCCTCAGCATGGTGGGCATAGCCATCATCGCACTCGTGGCAGGCTATACCTTGGTGGAGTTCGCCTTTGTGCGCCAAGACAGGACGCCCAAACTATTCGACCGCTCCGTAACATGGGTGAAGCGTATAGACAAGAAACTCTTTCCCGACGAGGCAGACGCCAAGACCACCAAATATACCGTTACGGACGAGAACCGTCAGGAGGTGTATGCCAACGTAGCCATCGCCCGTGGGGGAGCGTCGCCCATCGGCGTGCTACCCGGCAACAGCAAAGAGCGCGACTACTTGCCGCTCGCGTTCATGGACTATATCTTTGCCATCTTCGTAGAAGAATGGGGCATCATAGGTGCCATCGGGCTTATCATCTTGTATCTGTGGATACTCTTCCGCGCTTGCTATGTCAGCACGCGCTTTGGCGATACCGCCTCTATGCTCATGGTCATGGGATTGGCGCTGATGATTACCACGCAGGCACTCATGTCCATGCTTGTGGCGGTCGATATCATGCCCGTAACGGGACAGCCGCTGCCGATGATTAGCAAGGGCGGCACCAGCGTCCTGATTACCAGCGTCTATTTCGGTATCATGATGTGCGTCAGCCGCGAGCAGAGTATTCTCCGCGAGCGCCAAGACAGCACCACCCGCGCCAGCGCAGAAGACGTGCCGGAAATACTATGATGAATTAAGAATTATGAATTAAGAATTAAGAGGACATTGGAACTGAGTTTTTGTAGTATGGGCACTCATAATTCATAATTCTTAATCATCAACGCACCATCTTAATTCATAATTCTTAATTGATATGAAGTACCTCATTTCAGGCGGAGGAACAGGTGGACATATCTTCCCCGCAGTAAGTATCGCCAATGCCTTGCGTGAACTCGACCCGCAGGCGGACATCCTCTTTGTCGGTGCCTTAGGGCGCATGGAGATGGAGCGCGTGCCGCAAGCAGGTTATAAGATTATCGGCTTGCCCGTGCGCGGCTTCAACCGCAAGCAGCCGTGGAAGAACATCTCCGTCGTGTGGGACTTGCTGCGCTCTATGGTGCAGGCGCGGCGTATCGTCCGCGACTTCCGCCCCAATGTGGGTATCGGCGTGGGTGGATATGCCAGCGGCGCGGCAATGAAAGTGGCGGCGAAGATGGGCGTACCTATCCTGCTGCAAGAGCAGAACGGCTTTGCCGGCGTTACCAACAAACTGCTCAAAGACAATGCCCGCAAGATTTGTGTGGCATACGAGGGGATGGAGCGTTTCTTCCCTGCGGAGAAGATACTGCTCACGGGCAACCCCGTGCGTCAAGATTTAGTCCGCGGCAGCAAAGAGCAAGCCATCGACTACCTGCAAAAGGAGTACGGCGTGTTTTTCTCGCTCGAGCGCCCCACCTTGCTCATCATCGGCGGTAGCCTCGGTGCACGCACCATCAACCAAGCCCTGCTCGGCGGCGTACAACAACTGCTCAACCAAGGCATACAAGTCATCTGGCAAACGGGCAAGACCTACTACGAACAAATCATTAAGCAATTACAGGATAACCATATAGGAAGGGAAGCGGAGTTACCCCAGCGGGCGGGGACGCCCGCGCACCCGGACATGGTTGTTACTCCTTTTCTAAGCAACATGCCCGACCTGTATGCGCTGGCGGATTTGGTCATCTCCCGCGCGGGGGCAAGCAGTATCAGCGAGTTGTGCCTGTTGGGCAAGCCTGCTATCCTCGTGCCATCGCCCAATGTGGCAGAAGACCACCAGACGCATAACGCCATGGCATTGGTCAACAAAGACGCAGCCGTGCTGGTGAAAGACGCAGATGCCGAGCAGCAACTCATCCCCGCCGCCCTCGCACTCCTGCAAGACTCCGCCCGCCTCAGCGCACTGAGCGAGCATATCCTCACCCTTGCCCAACCCGACTCCGCCCGCCGCATCGCCGAGGAAGTGATTCGATTGACAAAACGGAAATAATAAAACCTTACTATCATTATGGACTGGAACAAGAACAAGATACTGAGTTATCTCAAGCAGTTGGTGTCGCTGAGCGATGCGATGGATGTGCAAGCCGCAGCGGCGAGTATTCGGGAAAATATCCACTTCCGCGGACCGAACGTGTTCATTCTCTTCTTCGCGATTATCATTGCGTCGGTGGGGTTGAACGTGAACTCCATCCCCGTGATAATCGGCGCGATGTTGGTTTCTCCGCTGATGGGTCCTATCATCGGCTTCGGCATGGGACTAGGGACGAACGACACGACGCTGGTGAAAGACGCGCTGAAGAACTTGGCAGTGATGGTAGTTATCAGTATCATTGCCTCCACGCTGTATTTCCTTGTCTCGCCGCTGGATATGGACAATCCGACGGAGTTGCTTGCGCGCACCAATCCGACTATCTATGATGTGTTCATCGCCTTGTTCGGCGGTTTCGCCGGTATCATGGAGACGAGCCGCAAGGAGCGGGGGACGGTGATGTCTGGCGTGGCGATAGCCACCGCCCTCATGCCGCCGCTCTGCACAGTGGGCTACGGCATCGCGAGTTGGAACTGGCAGTATGCTTTTGGGGCACTGTATCTGTTTCTTATCAACAGCATCCTGATAGCGCTGGCAACGTTCCTGACAGTGAAGTACCTGCACTACCCCATGGTGGAGGAGCAGTCCACGAGCGGCAAGCGGCGCGCGTGGTCTATTGCGCTGGTGGTGGTGGTGTTGGTAGTACCGAGCGTGATGAGCGCCATCTCGGTGGTCCGTGAGAACCAGTTTGCGAGCCACGCCAAAGCCTTCATCGCCGCGAACAAGACCATCGGGACGAGTTACGTCTATCAGACGGAGGTGAAGCCCTCGCAGGGGCAGATAGAGTTCTTCTTGGCAGGCGAGGCGCTGACGGATGCCGACCGCAAGTTGTTCTACGCTGCTGCTTTGAACGCGGGCTTCGACTCCACGGCGATAGTTCTGCACGAGGATGCGCTGACGAGGGATGACAGCGACCTGAGGCAAGACCAGTTAGTGCGCGACCTATTTGCCTCGAAAGAGGAGCAGATAGCCGCTTATCAGCAGCAGATCACAGAGCTCCGCACGCAGTTGGCGGCGGCAGAGGTAACGATTCAGCAGGTGCAGAAGCGCCCTACCCTACCCACGCAGCAACTGACGGAGGAGATAAAAGCACAATACCCGCAAGTGGCGCAAGTAACATTGGCAGAGGGGGAACTGATGGTAAGCACGGACAGCAGCAGCGTGCTGCAGCCCGTAACCATTGTCAGCCTGCAACTGCACCCGAAGAAGCGGCTGCAGCAGACGGATAGAGAGAAAATGGAGGAATGGTTACGCGTGCGCTTGAAAAGCGAACACGTGGACTTGATAGTCCGATAAAAAAAAGAAGGATTGTCATCCCGACAACCCAATCTTTTATTAACCTTAAATCTAATACCATGAAAAACACGGTGCAAAAGTACTGCTTTTTTTTGATACCACCAAATAAAAATGCAGAAAAATATGTTTTTTAGCATACTTTTCCGCATTTTGCTATTTATACTTTGCATTTTCAGGCACTTTCACCCCTTATTTGCAAAATGAAAGGCGATAGGATTACCCTACCGCCTTTTCGTTTGAAAGATGGTTTTCTTACTTCTTGAAGTAGCGATTGAAGAGACCCTCAAAGCCCTTTCCGTGGCGCGCCTCATCCTTTGCCATCTCGTGAACAGTGTCGTGGATAGCGTCGAGGTTCAACTCTTTCGCACGCTTAGCGATACGCAGTTTGTCCTCGCAAGCGCCTGCCTCTGCCATCATACGCTTCTCCAAGTTGGTCTTGGTGTCCCATACTACATCGCCCAGCAACTCAGCGAACTTAGCGCAGTGCTCTGCCTCCTCAAACGCATAGCGCTTGAAAGCCTCTGCTACCTCGGGATAGCCCTCGCGGTCTGCCTGACGCGACATTGCCAAGTACATACCTACCTCGGTAGCCTCGCCCATGAAGTGCGCATTCAGGTCTTCCTTCATCTGTGCGTCGGTATCTTTGGCTACGCCGATAACGTGCTCGCAAGCAAATGCCAAGCCTGCGTTCTCGTCAACGGTCTTCCATGTTACTACTTGTTTGCACTGCGGGCAACGCTCAGGTGCCTCTGCGCCCTCAAATACGAATCCGCAAATCGGGCAAATGAATTTCTTGTTCATTGTTGTAAAGTTTTGTTTAATGTTGGTTAATATGTTTAATTTCGCTTATGCAAAAATTGTACCAAATTGAGTGGTCAGTGGTTAGTGGTCAGAGCAAGCGCCCTCTTAATTCTTAATTCATAATTCTTAATTAGAAATCGTCTCCACCGCCTTCTTCGTTATCTCATCGTCTCGCTCAAAGAGCGGGAAGAAGCCGTCATCGCCGAGGATATTGCGCACGATATACGCGTTCACCAGCCTGAGAATCAAGGGTTTCGACTTCGCTATCTGTTGTTGGTTAGGCTCCACGCCCTTGGCTTTGCAGTACTGCACGAACTCCGGCAGCCAGTTGGCTTCCAGCAGGTGCTTCTCCAGCGACTGCCAGTCTTTGTAGCGGCTCAACTCCTTGCGGTGCGCGTCGGTGTATTGGTAAGCAAATTGGTAGGTGTAGGCGCGGTTCGCCACTTGGTTGAAATAGGCGGTGTAGAGCGTGGTGTCGCGTCCCACGAACACATCCGGCATGATTCCGCCGCCGCCGTGCACCACGCGACCTTTCTTCGTGCGATAAGTCGTCGTATCCTGATAGTGCACGCTGTCGGCGTTGTAGAACTCGCCGTGCTCAAAGCGGTCAAGCAGTTCCATCTGGTAATCCGCTTGGTCGCCCAGCGTGTAGGGCTTCTGTATGCACCTGCCCGAGGGCGTGTAGTAGCGCGCTACCGTCAGGCGTATCGCACTGCCGTCCGAGAACGGCATCTGCTGCTGTACTAGGCCCTTGCCGAAGGAGCGGCGACCGATGATAACGGCGCGGTCGTTGTCCTGCATGGCGCCTGCGAAAATCTCGCTCGCCGAAGCCGAGAAATCGTCTATCAGCACTGCCATAGGCACGTCTTGGAAGCGCCCCGTACCGTTGGCGCGCGCCTCATAACGCGGGTAAGCACGCCCCTCGGAATAGACGATCATATCGCCGTTGGCAAGAAACTCATTCGCCATGCGGATGGCTTGGTCCATATAGCCACCGCTGTTCTCACGCAAATCCACGATATATGCCTCTGCTCCCTGTGAACGCAGCGTAGCAAGCGCAGAGATGAACTCAGAATAGGTCTTCTCGCCGAACTTATTCACGCGGATAAAACCAATCTTCTTCTGTCCCTCGATGACGAACTTCGCGTCCACCGAGTTGACGGGAATGTCGCCGCGCGTGATGGTGAAATGGAGCAACTCGGGCTCGCCGCTGCGCATCACACCAATCTTCACCTTCGTGCCTTTCTCGCCGCGCAGGGTGTGCATCACTTTCTCGTTGTTGATATGCTTGCCCACAAAGAGCGAGTCGTCCACGGTGATGAGTTTATCGCCTGCCACCACGCCCACGCCCTCGCTCGGACCGCCCGCGATGACTGCCACGATACGCACCGTGTCGTTCTGTATGTTGAACTGCACCCCGATGCCGGAGAACGAAGCGGACAACTCAGAGTTGACCATCTCAAGGTCTTTCTTCGGGATATACGCAGAGTGCGGGTCCAGTTTCTGCACCAACTCCACCATCACCTCGTCGGTGATGCTGTCCATATTCAGTTCGTCCACATAGGCGGACTCCATGAGTTGCAGCAACTGGTCCACCTTGCTGGCAGGCGCTTGGTAAATCTGCCCGTTCTGAATGAAGAAACGCTGGGCATTCACCTTGTTGCTCACCGCGTTACCGATGAGAAACCCCACCAGCAACGCCACCACGGCAATCGTGGGAAACAAATACTTTTTTACATTCGGTTTCATAATGGATTCAGGATTAAGGAACAAGGATTAAAGACTTATCACCACCGTCTATGAATTTTCGCATTCGGAACTATTTTGTCTTTTATCCTTTATCTTTCAGCAAGCAAAGCGAGCGGTCTTTAATCATTCAGGTACACCACTTCAATCCCTGCCTTTTTCAGCAGTTCAATACCGTCCATGATACGGTACTCTTCGCCATAGACTACGCGCTTGATACCTGCTTGGATAATCAGTTTGGAGCACTCCATGCACGGGCTGGCGGTTACGTAGAGCGTGGCTCCCTCGCTGCTATTGTTGCTTCGCGCCACTTTCGTGATGGCGTTCGCCTCTGCGTGCAGAACGTAGGGTAGCGACACGTTGTTCGCATCCTCGCAGCAGTTTTCAAAGCCGCTCGGCGTACCGTTGTAGCCGTCGGAGATTATCATCTGGTCTTTCACAAGCAGTGCCCCCACCTTACGGCGTTGGCAGTAACTGTTCTCCGCCCACGTGCGAGCCATGCGCATGTAAAGATAATCACGTTTTGTCTGTTTCTCTGTATTCATAAGACCGGGTACGCAGGCGTCCTCGCCTGCTTATTTGTAAATCAACTATGCTTCTTGGGTACCTCCGCATAACAACTCTTTGGCAAAAGCAGGAATGTCAATGCCGTCGAAGGTGCCGCTGGTCATCATCAGGAGCGCGATATGGCTCTTGCCTGCCACCTCCTTGCGCACTGCCTCGGCGAGCGATTGACTGTCGGTAAAGACTACTACATTTTTCGTGCCAAACGCGCGTTGCACCTCCTCGGCGGTAATAGGTTGGAGACGTTTATGTTCAATCACCTTCGGATTGAAATAGACAAACGCCGCGTCTGCCTCTGCCATACGCCCCTCGTACTGCGGCAGGAAATCCGCCATCAGCGAGGAGAAGGTATGCAGCTCCATGCATGCAATCAGCCGTTTGTCGGGATACCGTTCCCGCACGGCGTTCACCGTCGCGCGGAGTTTGCTGGGCGAGTGGGCGAAGTCTTTGTATGCCACCGAGGTGTCGGTCTCGCAAATCTTCTCCAAGCGGTTGCTGGCACCCGTGAACGTGCTGATGGTGCAGTAGAAATCATCTGCCGCAATGCCTATCTGCTGACAAGCGAGGCAGGCGGCTTGCAGGTTCTGCATGTTGTGCTTGCCGAACACCTGCATAGGCACACTGCCGTCGTATGCCTCGTAGGGAATAGAAGTGATGTCGGGACGGGCATGCGCGGCTATGTCGCGCAGGTTCTCATCGCCGGCAAAATAGATGAACTTCCCATTGGGCTCAAACGAATCCACAAACTTGCGGAACGTGTCCACATACTGCGGGAAGGTGGGGAACACATTGATATGGTCCCACGCAATACCCGTGAGTATCGCCACATGCGGATGATACCACAGAAATTTCGACCGCAGGTCGAGCGGCGAAGTCAAGTACTCATCGCCCTCGAAGACGGCATACTTTGCCGTGTCGGAAAGCCGCACCATGCGCTCAAAACCCTCTATCTGCGCACCCACCATATAGTCTGCCTCGATGCCCAAACGTTGCAACACATAGAGTATCATCGAGGTCGTGGTGGTCTTACCGTGACTCCCACCGACGACGATACGCACCTTGTCGCGCGTCTGCTCATACAGGTATTCGGGGAAGGAATAGATACGCAGACCCAACTCGCGTGCGCGCACCAACTCGGGGTTATCCTCGCGCGCGTGCATACCTAATATAATGGCATCGATATCGGATGTGATGCGCTCGGGATGCCAACCTAACTCCTCAGGGAACAGTCCTGCCTCCTGCAAATGTGTGCGAGCGGGGTCGAAGATTTCATCGTCCGACCCCGTTACCACATATCCTTTTTTGGAAGCGACCGCCAATGCAAGATTGTGCATGGCGGCACCACCGATGGCAATAAAATGGATTCGCATGGTTTTTCGGATTAAGGATAAAGGATGAAGGATTAAAGACTAATTACCTTCGACTATTCAAAACTAATCCGTCTTTTAACCTTCATCCTTTCTCTTTTATCTTACGCAAACAGTTTCCCGAAGTCCTCGTGGCTGATGGCTTTCTCCTCCACCTTGGCTACGCCGCGCAGTGCGTCGTAAATCTTGTTCTCTGCCACGCGCTCCACTATGCCGCGCAGTTGGTCTTCCTTCTTGAGCATCTCTTGTGCGAAGTTGTCCAAGTAAGCGTCCTCCACGTGCATCAAGCCGTACTGCATGAACTGCATGCGAGCCACCTCGCGGGCATAAGCCTCCACGTCTTCTTTCTCCACTTTCACCTCAAAAGCCTTCATCAGTTGGTCTTTCGCGAGGTGCCATTTCAACTCTTCGAGCATAGCGGGGAAGTCCTTGTCCAACTCCTCTTGGGTCATCTTCTCGTTCGTCGCGAGCACCCAGCGTTTGAGGAACGATTCGGGGAACTGCAGGCCCTCCATCTTCTTCATGACAGCCGCCTTCGCGTCCAATCCGAACTTATATTTCGCGTCCTCTGCCATGTTGGCTTCTATCTCGGCTTTCACGCGAGCGCGGAAGTCAGCCTCGTCCTTCACGTTGTTCTCGCCATACACTTTGGCAAACAACTCACCGTCGATAGCGGCAGGCTGATGGCGCGTAATCGTCTTAATCTCGAAGGTGAAGTCCGAAGTCAGGTCTTTTGCCTCCTCCTTGCTGATACCTACCAGCGACGACACCTCTACCTCGCTGCCGTAAGCCGCTGCGGGATTGAACGTAACCACATCGCCTTTCTTCGCTCCTTGGAAGAGCGCTTTCTGCGCGTCATCCTTCATGTAAGCGGGCATCAGAACGGCGTCTTCCTTCACGATACCACCTTCTTTCTGCTCGGTGAGCAGACCTTTCAGCATGTCGCCGTCCTGCACCTCCTCGGCGTCAACGTACTCGCCGAAACGCTCTGCGTAGGAGTTCACCTGCTTATCCACCATCTCATCGGTAACGGTAATCACGTACTGCGTCAGTTTGTTGTGTCCGTTCAGTTTCGCGTCGAACTCGGGCGCAACGGCGATGTCGAAGGCGAAGGTAAAGGTGTCTTGGTTGTCCAAATCCATGTCGGGGGTCAACTCGTTGTTAGGCAGCGGGTCGCCCAGCACTTTCAGGTTGTTGTCGTCGATGTACTTGCTCAGTTGCTCGCCGACCACCTTGTTCAGCACGTCTGCCAGCACGCCCTTGCCGTACATCTTCTTCACCAGCCCCATGGGCACCATACCCGGACGGAAACCCGGCACGTTCGCCTTTTGGCGAATCTGCTTCAGGTCTTTCTGTACTTTCTCTTGATAATCTGCAGGCTCTACAGTCAGCGTCAACACCGCCTGCAAGTCTTTCATTTCACTTTGATTAATTTGCATATCGTTTAATTTTTAATTATAGTTTCAATTTGTTTTGTTGTCCGATTACTCAGATTATTCTGATTACTCAGAGCATGCGCCCTCATAATTTATAATTCATAATTAACTCCTCCCCGCTCTCTTCCGCTCCAATTCATCGAGGATAATCTTTCGGATACGCATGTGCGTCGGCGTAACCTCCACATATTCATCCTCTTTGATGTATTCCAGCGCCTCTTCCAGCGAGAAAATCACAGGCGGCGGCAGCACTGCCTTGTCGTCTGCCGACTTCGACCGCATGTTCGTCAGTTTCTTCGATTTCGTAACATTTATCACGATGTCGCCTTCTTTGCTGTTCTCGCCGACCACTTGCCCGGCATACACTTCCTCGCCCGGGTAGATGAAGAACCGTCCGCGGTCTTGCAGTTTGTCCAGCGCGTAGGCGTATGCCGTGCCGCCTTCCATCGCAATCAGCGAACCGTTGTTGCGCTTCACTATCTCGCCTTTATACGGTTGATACTCGAAGAATCGGTGCGCCATTATCGCCTCCCCCGCGCTCACGTTCATCACGTAGGTGCGCATGCCCATGATGCCGCGCGAGGGAATCAGGAACTCCAACTGCACGCGGTCGTTCACCATCTCCATCTTCGTCATCTCGCCCTTGTGGGTGGACACGAACTCGATAATCTTGCCGCTGCACTCGTCGGGCGTGTTCACCGTCAGCATCTCCACCGGCTCGCACTTCACCCCGTCTATGTCCTTGAATATCACCTGCGGCTGACCCACTTGCAACTCATACCCCTCGCGGCGCATGGTCTCTATCAGCACACTCAGGTGCAGCACGCCGCGCCCGAACACATGCCACGAGTTCTCGTCCGTACCGCGCTCCACGCGCAGCGCAAGGTTCTTCTCCAACTCTTTGTTCAGTCGCTCTTGTATATGGCGGCTCGTTACGAACTTACCCTCTTTGCCGAAGAAAGGCGAGTCGTTGATAGTGAACACCATCGACATCGTCGGCTCGTCTATCGCAATCGGTTTCAGCGCCTCGGGTTGCTCGTAGTCGCATATCGTGTCGCCTATCTCGAAGCCGTCAATGCCTATCAGCGCGCAGATATCGCCGCTCTTCACCACGTCCGTCTTCACGTGCCCCATCCCTTGGAACGTGTGCAACTCCTTGATTTTCGTCTTCACCATCGTCCCGTCTTTCTTCGCCAGACACACGTTCATGCCGTCTCTGAGCGCACCTCTGTGCACGCGCCCCACGGCGATACGCCCCACATAGGCGTTGTAGTCCAACGACGTGATGAGCATCTGCGGCGTGCCTTCCAACTCCTCCGGAGCGGGGATGTACTCGATTATCGCGTCCATCAGCGCCGTCAGGTCCGTCGTCGGCTTGCGCCAATCCGTACTCATCCAGCCGTTCTTTGCAGAACCGTAAATAGTCTGAAAATCAAGTTGTTCCTCCGTCGCGTTCAGGTTCACCATCAGGTCGAACACCTCTTCCTGCACCTCGTCGGGGCGGCAGTTCAGTTTGTCCACCTTGTTAATCACCACTATCGGTTTCAGGTTCAGTTCCAGCGCCTTTTGCAGCACGAAGCGCGTCTGCGGCATCGGACCCTCAAAGGCGTCCACCAGCAGCAACACGCCGTCTGCCATGTTCAGCACGCGCTCCACTTCGCCGCCGAAGTCCGCGTGCCCCGGAGTGTCTATGATGTTGATTTTGTAGCCTTTATAGTCTATCGACACGTTCTTCGCCAAGATGGTGATTCCTCGCTCGCGCTCAAGGTCGTTGTTGTCCAGAATCAACTCGCCTTTCTGCTCGTTCTCGCGAAACAGATGAGCCGTGTACAGCATCTTGTCCACGAGCGTCGTCTTCCCGTGGTCCACGTGCGCGATAATCGCTATGTTCCTAATCTTTTGCATTGTATAGAAAATTGTACCTTAAAATTCAATATTCAAAAAGCGGGCAAAGTTACTGCTTTTTTTTGAGATATGCAAGAAAAAAGGTTAAAAATTACACTTTTGCGTCTTTTCTTGTATCTTCACAATGCTTCGCACATAAAGTGTTGCTTCCTCAACGGAAAACGCAACACGCATACCATCATAATCTAATTTGTACTCTCGCAAAGGGTCATGTTGATAGGCGGGACGCGGGTCTTGGGAAAGAATCTCCTCCAATGCAGTACGCTGCGAGTCGCTTATCTGCCGAAGGATATCGCTGCCCCAAATCACCTTCAAGTGGTAGTTTTTCGTCTCCTCGGCAAAGCCGTTACAGGCTTCGGGGTGAGCATCAGAGTATGAGAGATAGGGCTTAATATCGAAAATGGGTGTGCCATCCATCAAGTCGGCACCGGCAACCACGAGCACCAAACCTTCTCTCTCGGTTTCCTCCACACGCAGGAGTCGGACGCTACTCAATCCGATGGGGTTAGGGCGGAAAGGAGAGCGGGTGGCAAAGACACCCATTCGCTTATTACCGCCCAAGCGAGGCGGCCGCACCGTGGGAGACCACTGCGACATTTGCGCATTCTCCGAAAACCCCCAAATAAGCCATAGATGAGAAAAACCATCTATCCCACGCAACGCCTCTCGCACACGGTAACGCGGCTCAAAGACTATCCTCGTCTCTATTTGCGAAATCGATTGCGGCTGGCGAGGAATACCGAACTTATCGGTAAAACCATTGTGCGCATGTGCGATAATTTGCAATTCTATGGTTTTCATGGCTGCAAAGGTACGACTTTTTGAGCGAAAAGCAAAGGAAAATAAAGAAAAATACAGTTTTTTAGCATTTTTTCTCGGAAAAATTTGGTTATATCAAAAAAAAGCAGTACTTTTGCACTCGCTTTTCGCCGATAACCCGCTCGGGTATGGATAAGAGAAGCATCAAGGTGCCATAGCTCAGTTGGTAGAGCAAAGGACTGAAAATCCTTGTGTCACTGGTT
>JAEDGZ010000028.1 GCA_016297215.1 Paludibacteraceae bacterium
GTTGTGTATGTCTTTGAAATTTTGTAACCTAATAGTTCTATAACAACTTATTGTTTGGAACTATAATAGAATCAGCAACTTACGATGTGTTATAGAATTAAAAAATGCAGCCTTTTCGGGGCTGCATTTTTTGTATATAGACCTTTCTTTCAAATTCTATATTGGTCTCAACTTGTATGTCAGGAGGGAAGAAAATTCTTAATAAGTATATCAGTTGGGAGTGATTTTTTGAGATAGTAGGTCGTTGCCATTTTCTATTAAAACAATTCCAGTTGTTGAGAAGGCATCAGTGTGGGGCGTATTTGACGGCAAGAGAAAATCTCCATATCCGCAAACTGTTTGTCCGTGATACGCATAATGCCGATATCACCCTCCGGCGGCAGAATCCGCTTTACACGTTTGATATGCACGTCTGCATTTTCTGCACTGGGGCAATGGCGTACATACATCGAAAACTGAAACATCGTGAAACCATCTTGCAGCAGTTGCTTGCGAAACAGGGCATAGTCCTTGCGTGCTTTTTTTGTGTCGGTGGGCAAATCAAAGAATACCAAGACCCACATAATTCGATATTCGCTAAAGCGCGCCCTGCTTACCATTCGGGGTAAATGATTTTGCGGGCTTCGCCTGTGAAACATTTCTGCACGCTGGTCGCGGTTGTCTGCATGGCAATCATCATCGGACTCCGTTTTCCGCCAATATGCACATCCATAGTGGATAGCGCCAAGAGGTCGCGCTTAATCTCTATGCTCAATGTAGAGATGTCTTCGCGCTCTTTCATAATGTCCAGCACCAGCATATCCACCAATGGACGGTAAGGCTCCATGATGTCGTCTGCAAGGCAGTAGGCGTTATAGCGGTTGTGATGATGAATCCCCAAGGTCGGCAGCAATCCGGCAGCCACCAGCGACCGAGCCATCATCGCACGCACTATCGCATAGCCGTAGTTCAGCAAGTTGTTAGGAGGTGCTTCCTCTTGCCCCCTTACAAAATCGGGGATATGAAACAGGTTCTTCCAATAGAACGCCGCTGCCCGTCCTTCCATGTTATCTGCATCTCCTGAGCGCACTTGTTGCGCCCATGCCCTCATGTTCGGACAATCTATCTTCTGAGAACGGAGCACATACGCTTGTCCTGCAATCTTGCAAGCAATGGTCTGTTGCCACATTTGTTTCTTGAGCGGCTCGGAAGCGTCTATCTGTTTGCGAAACAACTCATTCTGCAGCGTGTGCCCGTCCAAAGGCAGTTGTAAGCCCACGGGATGGTGCTTGTCGTTGCAAGTAATCAGGGCGCAATTATTGGAGAGCAAAGCATCCATCACTGCCTGCGAAATGGTTATTTGCTTATTGTCCAACACTACCACCCCTATATCTTCTATGGGGATAGTGCGCACACTCTCTTCCTTAATGATGGCAGGCAAGTTGGGAGCATGCTCCACCTCCGGCAGTTTGACGACCAACTGATTGAGCCGCAAACTCAAGTAGGCGGGATTGGAAAAACAAATCACTCGCTTTATCATATCGTTATCTCGCCTAATATGTTGATACGCACTTTGTGAGGATGTTGAGCAAGTAAAGCACCCAAACTTTTTATCAACTTCATCCTTTTCATCTTCTGACTTTTTCCTATGTCCTTTTTGTCTCCGTATTTATCATCTGCCTTTGTTTCGGTATGATAGCGGAAATAGTAATCATTATGGGATATCTTTTGCACACGATAGAGATGTTTGTTCAGTGTTCGATAATCCTTCTCCTGCATAGCCATCTCAAATTCCAAATCATCCATGCCTAATATGAACATCTCATTTTGCTGCATTGACAGCACAAACTCCCAATCATCGTGCGGCAGACTCTCCAAAACGCCTTGGGGTATATCGTCCCTATCCAGCAATTTGCTCCATAGTTCATGCGGTTGCTCTACGACAACGGGCAACCCGTATCGCTTGCGTTCTACGGCTTGCCAAAATGTTACGGAAGACTCTTGCAGGTTACCTTCTTTATCGCGGTATAGGGCAATATGGTGGTTGTTGCCGAGTTTAGCATAGCCGATAGGTAGTCCCTTTTCATCTCGGCTTACCGCCACCACAGAACTATCTTTCAGCCCCGTGTAGCAGCGGACGGACTTGATTTCCATACCCTCTTCGGAATACAACGGCGCAGCAAACGCATTCTTTGCATTGCCATTGAACGACGCCAATCGTTCTTCCACGAGGCGCTTGATAGTGGGGTCAACGATGTTCTCTACCTTAAAAGACGGGTGTGTCAAAGGATACTTCACCACATATCGGTCGCCTAACTTACCATAGATAGTTTCTTCGGTCAGTGCACCTCTCGGCACGAGCAAGCCTTTCTGCGCCAAGACACGCTTGCTGTTTTTGTACACATAGCGTTTCCCGGGCGTAGTTACTTTCTTTCCCGCACGGAACGATACCAAGATACCGTCCACCTTCTCCAACACTTCTCGGGTGCTGAAATGCGGTTGCGCCAATAGCCACTTCTCCAATAGCGAATACTCTGCGTCCCAATGGTAATCTTTTTGGCGTACAACCGCCATCATCTCATCATGCGAAGCGTTCAGTCTGTTGAGTTTCTGTATGTAGTATGGCTTTGTGAGCGCTATCGTGAGGGCATCAACGGCATGGTGGCGATGGTCAATACGCTTGCTCCAGTCTTTGATGCGTTCTTCCTCTCTGCCGCTCTTGGTGCGCACGATGGCGGTCATCTCTGCTTCTTTGTAGCGCGGGAAATTCAGGGTGTGCAATATCTCGTCATACCCCCAAGTATGGCGCAGGAAGTCGGTAATACTGCCGCTCGTGGCGCTCACGAGACGAATACTCTGTTGCAGTATCTCCATCGCTTTGCGGGATATGTACTGACTTTGCCGCAGTTGGCGCTCTATGAAATCCGAAGGAATATCTGCTTTGCGCCATAGCAGGTGTTTGTATTTGGTGGCACTAATTTGGCTGTCTTTCTTGCCTCCGTTGTACATCTTCTCTACGCGCTGCAGATAGTCTTCATACTCTCCTGCCGACTGTTTCTCCATAAACTCCCGCGCGGTTTGGTTGTCTTTGGCTTGGTTGCAGGCACGGCACGCGAGTACCTTGTTGCTGAAACTGTCGTCGAATAGCACACTCTGCGGAATGATGTGCTCTATCTCACCCTCGGAACCGTTTAGGAAATCTGCAGCCGAAATGGGTTTTCCGCAATAGAAACACCTATGCTCGCTCTCTTCCCACAACTTATACTTGAGGATACGCGCGCGCGTGGGAGTCAAACCATAGTCTTCTGTTATCTGCTTGGCTATCTCCTGATTCTTTCTCTCGTTCTCTCTGTTGCGTTTGTCGGTATTTTCCCGTTCGCTTTGGCTCTGCTTTAGTTCGCGCGCCAGTTCCACATGCACCTCGTCTATCTCACCATATTCGGCGCGCAGCGCATTCACCACGTTTATCATCTGGTTGAGAATCTTCTCTACAAGCGGTTGACGCAATTCGCCTTTCTTGATGAGAGGAATCTGCGAGAGCAGCATGCGGCTGTCGCGTTCGGCGGCGGTCTTACTGTTAGAGTGGTTTACCTCCACGGCTTCGCATGCCTCGCTGTACTTCATTCCTTGCATCAGGTAGGGCAGTATCTTGCGAATAAACTTATGCGACTTGTTGGAGTAACCCGGCTTCACAAAGTCAATCTTGCAAAGGGCATCCAGTACGGTATCATCGTGAATGCCAAAATTCTTTTGCAAGGTATGTCGCAGTTCTGCCTCATCGTGTATCGAGTAGATACTATGCCACAGACGATATAGCGTGCTGTCTTCTGCCGATGGGTCTATCTGTGCGCGCTGCGTCAGTTCCCCGGTCGCTGTATCCACCATGTCAATAGACTTGACAGGGATGTCAAAGGATAACAGTTCATTTGTTTGGTCTTTACCTAATCCCTCCAACGCTTTGCGCAACTGCAAGAGGGTGTTGTTGCCTTTGATACCTTTCTCCAACTGTTTTGTGCCTTTCCACGCTGACTTGGCAGGCAGACCCAATATCTTCTGCACATCTTTGATTGTCAGTTTGTCATGAGTACACAGGTGCTCCACCATCGCCTGCCGTTGTGCAGCGGTGATAGGATACCGTTCCATTTCCTGATTGGTCAGTTCGATGTTGTTCACAGCCTCCCATGCGGCGCAAAGTTGAGCAAGTGGAGAGGTGCGCGGGGCACACTTCGGACCTATCGTTATCACCTTGCCTGTCGCTTTGATAGTGAACGCCTTGGATTCAAACTCACATAGGCCCACCAGATGTTTGCAGGATTTCAGAGGACGCTGATAGAATATCACGCGGTTGCGCACCTCCGCTATCCACTCGTCTGTCAGCACATCGGGGTAAAACACCTTCTGCACCTCCATGATACGGTCAAACTCCTCCAAATAGGCAGCACGAGGATACACCTCGCCCTTTACCCGAAATGTGTAATACGGACCGCTCGGGCGCACCACCGCAGAGGCGACTAACTGCTGATACATATGCTGACCAACGGTCAGTCCCTCCTCTTTCAGGGCAGCGTAGCGACTATTCACTTTTTCTACATACTCCGTCTGCTTCTTCTCGCCGCCCTCGTCGGCTTTGCTATGCTTGTAGCCGCGTTTCTGATTGAGATGGTATAGCACACGCCCTATCTGTTGCAGTGACAACCTGCAGCCGGGCGTGGCGGCATGGCTGCGCAGTTCCCATAGCGCAATCTGACGCTCTGCCTGAAAATCAGGCAACATCCCTTTCTCCCGCAACCGCTCCGTCAGCGCAGCACGACGCTGCTGATAGCGATTAAGACCCTTGCGAGCCGTGCGGCGAGAGGTACGGTCGGCATTGATGGTGATAGCCTGACCCTTGGAAAACTTATCAACATCCGTAGAATCAATAGGTACGATTCTGCTCCCCATACCGAGTATCTGCCCCAATTGACCGTCTTGCTCCTCAATGAGTGCCCAGCCGATAGACCCTACACCCAAATCCAATCCGAGAATCTTCCTGCTGCCCTTTGGCGCGTCTTTGTCCATAGTCGTGTACATAGATATTTGATTTTTAGAATAAGCGAAAAGAACTCTACCCTTTCCCCTGCTAAGGAAGTCCCCCCTCATAATGGGAGGAAGTACCCGTGTAAGAATATCCGACAAGGGAATCACGCCGCAAATTTACCTGTTTTTACTGAATTATGCAAATTTTTCACAAAAAAAAGAACAAGATATTTGCACACTTCAAAAAAAAGCAGTACCTTTGCGGCACAAAATTTCAAGACATACACAATAAGGATTTTATTCCGATGTGTAAACATTCAAGAGGGGAACGCGCAAGCGAACTCCTCTTTTTTTGCGTAGTACTCAAGAGATATTCCTCTTTGGGGTATCAGGTGGATGGTAGGAAATGATGGAGAAAACAATTATGGATTATTGCTATGGATTCCTATTGCATACTATTGTCATTCGTTCAGTTCAAGCCAGCGGAGTTCGGCTTCGTCGAGGGCGGTCTGCACCTCCTCGTAGCGGGCGGAGGCTTGGGCTATCGCCTGCGGGTCGGTCAAGCCACCGGAGAGTTGCTGCTCCAAGGCGGCTTTCTCCTGCTCCAGCAGCGGCAAGCAACGCTCTATCTCCTCTAACTCGCGCTGCTCCTTGAAAGAGAGTTTTCTGCCTCTGTTGGCTCCCTGAGCCGCAGAGGATGACCGCTTCGCTGTCTGACCGTTCTGCTGTCCGACCGTTTCACTGTCTGACTGCTTCGATTTTACCGTCTGTGACACTGTCGGGACGTCCCCAGTGTTTTTAGCCCCGATGGGTCGGGACGCACCCGGACATTTTGCTTCGCGCCATTGGGTGTAGTTGCCGGGGAAGTCCTTGATGATGCCGTCGCCATGGAAGACGAACAGGTGGTCCACTACGCGGTCCATGAAATAGCGGTCGTGGCTCACCACGATGAGGCAGCCCTTGAACGCACGCAGATACTCCTCCAGCACTTGCAGCGTGGGGATGTCGAGGTCGTTGGTCGGCTCATCGAGAATGAGGAAGTTGGGGTTGCGCATCAGCACCGTGCAGAGGTGCAGGCGTTGCCGCTCGCCGCCCGACAGTTTGGCTACATAGTCGTACTGCTGCGCAGGCGAGAAGAGAAAATGCTGCAAGAACTGGCTTGCCGTCAGGCGGTCGCCGTTGCCGAGGTCGATGGTCTCAGCGATGTCGCGGACGATGCCTATCACTTTCTTGCCCTCGTCGAACGGCAGCCCCTGCTGGCGGTAGTAGCCGAAACGGACGGTGGTGCCGATGTCGAAATGTCCGCTGTCGGGCTGCAACTCGCCCAAGAGCAGGCGCAGGAAGGTGGACTTGCCCGTGCCATTATTGCCAATAATGCCAACTTTCTCATAGCGCGCAAAGACATACGAGAAACTGCGCAGGATATGCAGGTCGCCGAAGCGCTTGCTCACCTCGTGCGCCTCGAAGATTTTGTTGCCAATGTAGGAGGACTTCACCTGCAAGCGGATGTCCGTCTCTTGGATAGTCCGCTTGGCTTTCTTCTCTATCTCGTAGAAGTTGTCAATGCGGTATTGCGCTTTGTGGGCACGGGCTTGCGGCATGCGGCGCATCCAGTCCAACTCGGTGCGGTAGAGGTTGCGAAACTTATCGGTCTCGGCGTTCTGCGCCTCGATGCGCTCGGCGCGTTTCTCGAGGTAGTAGGCGTAGTTGCCGTGGTAGGTGTAGAGTTGGTTTTGGTCGAGTTCGAGGATGTCGGAGCAGACGCGGTCGAGGAAATAGCGGTCGTGGGTAACGAGCAGGAGGGTGATACGCGCCTTGCGTAGGTACTCCTCCAGCCAGATGACCATGTCGAGGTCGAGGTGGTTGGTGGGCTCGTCAAGCATGAGGAAGTCCGGCTCCTCCGCCAGCACCTGCGCCAGCGCGATACGCTTCTGCTGCCCGCCGGAGCGTTGGTCAAAAGGCTTGCTGTCGATGTCGGTAATGCCGAGTTGGGTGAGGAGTTGAGTGAACTTCAAGGTGTTTTTTACCGCCCGCGAGACGCCTGCGTCCCCGGTGATTGCCTGCGGCAGGTAGCCTATCTTCAGCCCGTTGCGGAAGGTGATTTTGCCATCGTCGTAGTCGGTCTTGCCCGCGATGATGTCCAGCAGCGTGGACTTTCCGATACCGTTGCGGGCAATCAAGGCAATGCGCTGCCCCTCGTTGACAGCAAACGAGATGTCCTCAAACAAGACCTTCGACCCGACGGACTTGGTCAAGTGTTCTATGAGCAGGTAGGGAGTAGGCACGGAGAGATTTACGATTTTACGATTTACGAATTACGATTTACGAATTTCTGAGTTATCAGAGTATTCTGAATTCTCAGAATTATCAGGGCATGCGCTCTCTTAATTCTTAATTTTTAATTCTTAATTAGCCTCGTCCAGTGGTAGTAGCCGTATATGCAGTTGGCGCACCAGAAGATGTATTGCACGGCGATGCAGTAGTCGCCCGCTTTCAGCCACATGAAGAACGCCAGCACGTTCACTATCATCCACAGATGCCACTGCTCGCGATAGACCAAAATCATCAGTATCTGTGCGAAAAGGGCGGGGACGGTGGTGAAAGCGTCGAGGTAAGGCTGGGGGTCGTCGGTGTAATGGCTGAGCAACCAGCCGCACAGCGCCGAAAGCAGGATGCACACCAGCGACATCCAGATAAACGTGTTGCGGCGCAACTGGCGCGTCTGCACTTTGTTCTTCTCCTCGGTACCGCTCTTGAGTTGGCGGCGCCATACAAACACGCCATAAATCATCGTAACGAAATAGAACACGTTCATCGCTATCTCGGCATAGAAATGCTCCAAGACGCAGAGGTAGGTGTAGGTGATGACCTGCGCAAAGCCGAAGAAATAGTAGAGGATGTTGCCCTGCGCGCAAAGCACCACGGAGAAGATGCCGCACAGTCCGCTCACGAGCGACCACACGCCGCTCGGCGCAATGCAATAGGTGATGATTTGCACGAGCAACCCCGTAGCAAGAAACGCGTAATCGAAGAGTTTGGTTTTGCTGTTTAACATGTAATAGTCGTGGATTGTTTTAACATATAATTAACGTGTAATTATTCATTAATTATTTTTCATCGGGTACATTGAGCGTATAATTCTGCAACGAAAAATTAATGGTTAATTATACGATAATTATATGTTAAAAGGAAGGTTATTTCTTGGTAGCATTGGCATCTTTGCGGAGTTCGCGGGGTTTGGCTTCCAGTTGGGGGCGGGCGAGGTAGTCGAAACGCTCCTCGAAGTCCCAGTTGGCGCGCAGGCTGAGTTTAGCAGGGAAATAATAGACCGGCTCGGGTTGTCGCTTGGTCGCCCAGTCGCCCGTCGTCCACCTGCCATCACCGTTCAAGTCGAAATAGAGGCGCAAGTAATAGGTCTTGGGGGCGAGGTACTCGAACTTCGTACCCTCCTCGCGGGCGGGCAACTCGCGGACAGGCTGGTCTTTCTCGCTGAGCAACTGCAAGCGGATACGCGGGTCGTAGTCCGGCAGGCGGATGAGCAAGGTGGAGTAGTCTTCAGGGGTCTTCAGTTTGAGCGTGAACTTCTTCTTGTCGCTCGCCACGCCGTAGATGTCGCGCACGGCAGCGGAGTCGAGGTGCAACTCATACTGCTTGCCTTGTTGCAAGGGGGCAACAACTTGGAAACTCATCACATCTTTGCGAAGGAGCGTGAAGGGTTTGTCTATGAGCAGGGTGTCTTGCTTCTCGTAGAGGCGGATGCTGTCGGTGTAGATAGAGTCGATAGGGAAAGCGGCAATGACGCATAGCGTGTCGTACACTTCGAACTTGTCTTTCGCATTGCTCTTGAGGTCGAGTTTGCGCTCGCGGGCTTTCTTCTCCTGCGCCTCTTTGGCTTTCTGGGTCATGCGCGGTGCACGATAGATGGCGGAGACGGTATCGGTCTGCAGCACGAGGTTATACAGGGAGTCGGACTTGAGGTAAGTCATCTCCAGATAGATGGTGTCTTGGCGGATGGCGATGGAGTCGGTGAGCCAATAGACGAGGGTGTCGCGCGTAGGATTGGCTTGAAGGAGGGTGTATGCCCACGGGTCAGTCCACAGGCTGTCGGCGCGCGTGGAATCCATGGCAGAGGGCGGCATGGCGCGCAGAGCGGGGAGGCTGTCTTGCGGCGCAGAGAACTGCAACTTGATGATATGCGGCTCGTCGCGGTATGCACGTTGGAAATAGTAGCGTTGCTTGTCTTCCTTGAAGAACCAGAGCAGCAAGTCAGCAGGTCCGACGTAGGTGTTGCGGATGGTTAGGATGGTGTCTATCTGTGGCACCGACGCGAGGGAATCGATGGGATCAGCGAGTTCTTTCCATATTGTGTCGAAGACGATTTCTGTCTCGTATTCGGGTATGACGAGTGAGTCGGCGAACGCCAGTCCCTCGCCGGGCTGGTAGAGGAAGTCGCGGCTTTGGTCTTGCAGGGCATAGAGGCGATAGACGCCGTTGCGCAGGTTCTGAATACCGAACTCACCCAAGGAGTCGGAGCGCGCTACGCGGGTGAAAGGCAGGGTGGAGAAAGCACTATCGTGGAGGTTGGCTTGCAGTCCGACCATCAGTCCCGACACGGGGTTGAGGTCTTCGGCATTGGCAACGCGCCCATAGACCTCCATGGAGTCGATGCGGTCGCCGGTAGAGAACGCGAACACATAGCCTCGCACAGGGTTCTTCTCCGTGTAGTCGCAGATGGCGCTGCCGAAATCAAGGGTGTAGGTGGTGGAGTCGATGAGGTCTTCCTGCATCTCCACCGTAACCTTCTTGCCCACTGCCTTCACGACAGGGGGCACCTGCTGCGGCGGGGAAACAAGCAGATTCTGCTGGATGTTATCGAGTTGCAGATACTCGTTGAAGGTAATCTCTATCTTCTTTCCATGGAAGTTGACGGACTGGTTCAGCGGTTGCTCTTTTACCATCCGCGGCGGGACAGTGTCTTTCGGTCCTCCCTGCGGTCCTATCCCTCGGTTGGCACACGAGGAGAGGAACGTCAGCAGGAGGATGAACGGTATATTACCGCAGGCGAGACGCCTGCGTCCCCAGTAGTCTCTATGGTGCGGCTTGGAGACCGCACCTCCTTTATTGTTCGCGACACTATCGGGAAATCCCCGGTATAAGCGATAGGGAACCTTCATCATTCTACAATACACAATTAGAGTATCTCTCTTTGCGGAGAGGGTTAGGATTGTTCTATCGGCAGTATGTCGTAGCCTTCGGATTGGAGCCATTCGATGGCTTGGGGGAGGACTTCGAGCATACGTTCGTTGGACTTGAGGGAGTCGTGGAAGTTAATGATACTGCCGTTGCGGGTGAGCGTCTTGATGATAGCGAGCATGCGTTCGGGCGAGTATTTCTTGTGGTAATCGTGCGTGAGTACGTCCCACAAGTAAATCTTGTATCCCTTTTGCAGCAGGGCTTTTCGTTGCCAGAGCCATGTCCTGCCGTAGGGCGGTCGGAAGAGGCGGGTGCTGCCCAAGAGTGCGGCTGCTTTGTCCACTTCGCGCAGGTAGGCTGCGGTAGAGAGCCGCATGCCTTTCACATGGTGGAAGGTATGGTTGCCGACGGCGTGCCCTTCCGCCACCACTTGCCGATAGACCTCAGGATGTTTGCGCACGTTGTCCGCCACCATGAAGAAGGTCGCCTTGACGTTGTACTTGCGTAAAATGTCCAATACCCGAGGGGTTACCTCGGGTATCGGTCCGTCGTCGAAGGTCAGATAGACGGCTTTGCGCTCAGGGCGAATACGCCATATTGCGGTTCGGTACATCTTCTGCCACCACATTGGGAATTGATAAAGCAGTCTCACCATGGTCTTATTCTCCCCATGCCAATGCGGAAGCACCGAGCACGGCAGCGTCTGCCTCTTTCAAATCGGAGAACATCACTTTCACTTTGCCTTTCCAGATATCCATCACGTCCTCGTTCAAGGTCTTCACGATGGGGTCGAGGATATAGTGTCCGCACTTGGTCATGCCGCCAAAGAGGATGATTGCCTCGGGTGCGGAGAACGCCACGAAGTCAGCGAACTTCTGTCCGAGCATCTTTCCGGTCTCGTCGAAGATGCGCTTTGCTACTTCATCGCCTTGCTCTGCTGCATCGAAGACATCCTTCGAGGTGATAGTCTCGGGCTCTAAGTTGCGCAGGAGGGTCGGCTCGTTGGTGTTCATCACAATCTCGCGTGCGGTGCGTGCTACTCCCGTAGCGGAAGCGTATGCCTCCAAGCAGCCTTTGTGTCCGCAGCCGCAGAGGCGTGCGTTCTCACCACGAACGATCTTGGTATGTCCCAACTCACCGGCGAAGCCGTCGTGCCCATAGACCAACTTCCCGTCAATCACGATACCCGAGCCGACGCCCGTGCCGAGGGTAATCATGATAAAGTTCTTCATGCCGCGTGCCGCGCCGTATGTCATCTCGCCCATAGCGGCAGCGTTGGCATCGTTGGTGATGCGGCAGGGGATACCGAACTTCGCGCTCATCATTTCCGAGAACGGCACGATGCCTTTCCACGGCAGGTTGGGAGCATTCTCAATATTTCCGCTGTAGTAGTTGGCATTAGGAGCACCCGCGCCGATGCCGCGGAACATCTCGATTCCGCCAAGCGGCTCAATGATTTTCACTGCCTCTTCGTGCAACGCGTTCACGTAGTCTTCAATCTTTGTGTACGCTTGTGTTTTGATGGATGTACGCGCCAGCACATGTCCTCTGGCGTCCACGATGCCCAATACGGAGTTGGTACCTCCCATATCAAGCCCTAAGACATAAGGTTTTTCCATAATCGATATAATGTGTTAATTGTTTGTTAATTAGCAAGGCTCATTATGTTTCCAAAAGCAGTAAGGTGCGTCTGCATGCTGCTCTTTATTCAGCCCGCAAAGGTACATAAAAAAAATGAAATATGCAAATATCTCTTGCATTTTCCGTAAATCTCTTGTTTTTTCATGTAGTATTTGTTTTCTCAATGCTTGCCAATGTATCGGAATCTCGCCGAGGCTATGAGTAGCAGTCTCACAAAGAAGCATACAGGAAAAAAGAGTAAGACCAATTATTGCGTTTTGATATAAATACTATCTAAGTTTTATAGTTAGCGATTAGTTAGCGATTAGTTAGTGATTAGTTAGCGATTAGTTAGTGATTAGTTAGCGATTAGTTAGCGATTAGTTAGAGATTAGTTAGCGATTAGTTAGTGATTAGTTAGTGATTACCCTGCCCGGGTGCGCAGGTCTCCCCGCCTGCTAAAAGGAATACTGGGGATGCAGGCGTCTCGACTGCGGGATAAACCGTTCGGGTGCACAGGCCCTGCCTGCTAAAATTAAGGTAATGATATGCGAGTTGACCCAAATTATTTCTCAAACGATAGCCCCGAAGGGGCGATATAAAACAGAGTAGGGTGGAACCCTACGTATGCGAGATGAACTCCTACAAATCCCCCGCCCCGCTTCGTTTTCCCAGACCTGTCGGGATTTGGTTTTTGGTAATGAATTAATGATTAATTATACGTTAATTACATGTTAGAGAAAAAATATTTGAATAATTTCTGGAAATTTTTGTTGAAACCAAAAGAACCGTGGTCATCACCGTGTATTAGAACCTTATTTCGCCTTCACGTTAAGAATAGCACAATCATTACGAAAAACAGTCCTTTCTTTATGTTTTCAAGGCATATATTTGCTCAATACAAGAAAAAACCATACCTTTGTCGCTGTATTTAATAGACCTATTAAATAATAACGACAGGTAACCCGTTTCGCAAAGTAATTACGAACAAGGCAATACGAAGCAATTATGAAAAAAGTAGGCTTATTTTTATTGAAGAACAACATCCATCTGATGACGCTGTGTTTCATCGGGTGGGCAGTATGGGCGGCATGCAACTGGCAGGAGTTGGCGCTGGTGCAGCAACTGACGCTGGGATTATATGGCTTGCTCGTCTTGCACGAGTACGAAGAGAGTTACAAAGACCGCTTCCTTGAGTTAATGCTCGGGCGCGTCATGGGTATCGACCATCGCACCTTGCTACCGGGAGTGTCGCATATCGCACAGGCGTTGTACATCACGCTCGCTTTCTCGGCGGCACTCATCTGGCACAACCAACTATGGCTCACCTTTGCCGTATTGATACTCGGTCTTTTCGAGGGTTTTGTGCACAACATGGGTATCTTTCTCTTTCGCCTGCGGACGGTTTCCCCGGGCTGGTGGACGGCAATGCTGATGTGCGCCTATAGCATCTGGGCTATCGTGCTCATCAACCGCAATGTAGATTACGACGCTATCCAATGGCTATGGGGCATACTGATGTATCTTGCCTGCTTCTTCTCTATGGAGTGGCTTTTCCAAAAGATGATTGGCAACACGCTCGCAAGCCTCAAATCCGCAGCCTCCCGCTTCCGCAAAGAGCGTTTCAGCGCCTAACCACTAACCACTAACCACTGACCACTAACCACTAACTATGTACTCATTGGGTATAGACATCGGTTCAACCACCATCAAGATGGCGCTGGTGGATGCACGCGGGCAGGTGCTCGCTTGCGACTATCGGCGGCATAACGCCAACCCCATGGCAGTAGCCCGCGAGATGCTAACCTCCATGGAAGCAAAGGAGGTGCAGTCTCATGACCGCACCACAGCCCCCGAAAGTATCAAAGTGGCAGTGGGCATGACGGGCTCCGTGGGCATGGGCTATGCCGAGCGGCTGGGTATCCCCTTCGAGCAGGAGGTGATAGCCGCGGCGGAGGTGGTGCGCACCAGCTACCCTGAGACGCACACGCTGGTGGACATCGGCGGCGAGGACTCGAAGATGATTTTCTTCGCCGAGGGCAGAGTGCCCGACATGCGCATGAACGGCAACTGCGCCGGCGGCACGGGAGCCTTCATCGACCAGACGGCAACGCTCCTTGGCGTGGATGTCTCGGAGTTGAACGACTTGGCTGCACGGGCGAAGACCATCTATCCCATCGCCTCGCGCTGCGGGGTCTTCTCGAAGACCGATGTGCAGAACCTCATCAGCCGCAGTGTGCCGAAAGAGGACATCGCCGCCTCCATGCTCCACGCCATCTCCATGCAGGTGGTCAGCGCGTTGGCGCGAGGCATGGACATCCTGCCGAAAGTCTTCCTCTGCGGAGGTCCCTTCGCCTACATCCCCGAACTGCGCAAGCACCTCGCACAGGCGATGGCGCTCTCCGAAGACGACCTCATCGTGCCCGAGCATACGCAGTGGATTCCCGCCATCGGAACGGCATTGCGAGTGGGGAAGAGCGAAAAAGGTGCAAGTGCCAAGTTCCAAGTATCCAGTTTGCAGGATTTGGCAGCCCTCTTCGCGCATGCGGATACCCTCTCGCTCACAACCTCCTCACTCGAGCCCCTCTTCACCGACCGCCACGACTACAATACGTGGCTCCAACAGAAGCAGACTATCTCTCTCAACTCTAAACCCTCAACGCTCAACTCTCAACCCTCATCCACTTTCTTCCTCGGCGTGGACTCCGGCAGCACCACCACCAAGTTGGTACTCCTCAACGACCGTGGCGACATAGTCTATTCCGACTACCGCTACAACCGCGGCAACGCCTTCCAGACCTTCTACGACGCACTCTCGACCATGCGCGAGGCGATAGGGCACGACATAACGATTGCCGGCAGTTGCGCCACAGGCTATGGCGAGAACTTGCTCAAGACGGCGTTCAATCTCGACCACAGCATCGTGGAGACGATGGCGCATTTCCTTGCCGCCAAGCACCTCTGTCCGCAGGTGAGTTTCGTGTTGGACATCGGTGGGCAGGACATGAAAGCCATCTTCGTGGAGAACGGCTCCATACAGTGCATAGAGATTAACGAAGCCTGCTCCTCCGGCTGCGGCTCCTTCCTGATGACCTTCGCCCAGCAGTTGGGCTACACCGTGGAGCAGTTCGCAGAGAAAGCCCTTCTCGCCGCGCATCCCTACGACCTCGGCACCCGCTGCACGGTCTTCATGAACAGCAAGGTGAAGCAGGCGATGCGCGAGGGTGCAGCCATAGAGGACATTGCTGCCGGCTTCAGTTACTCGGTCATCAAGAACTGTCTCTATAAGGTACTTAAACTGCAAAGTGTCAGCGAGTTAGGCGAGCATATCGTCGTGCAGGGCGGCACCTTCAAGAACCATTCCGTCGTCCGTGCGTTGGAGAAACTGACAGGCTGCCAAGTAACCTTCGCCCCCAGCCCCGAACTCATGGGCGCCTACGGCGCCGCACTCTATGCAAAAAGCAATGCCCTCTTAATTCTTAATTCCTAATTCCTAACTCCTAATTCCTAATTAGAAACGATGTTGCTCGATAATATCTTACAAGCCAATCAGTTTGAGGAGACAGTGGAGACCTGCCCGGGGTGCGAGAACCATTGCCGTGTCCGTTGCTACCGTTTCCGTAACGGCAACCACTACTACTCAGGCAACAACTGTGAGCGGGTGTATGCCAACCAACACACTGCCACGCAGAAAGGCGCGAACATGATGCAGGAGAAATACCACCTCCTCTTCCATCGTCAATCCTCTGAGGGAAAGCCCACTATCGGCATCCCCCGCGCCTTGGGAATCTACGAGAACTACCCCTTCTGGCACACGCTCTTCACGCTCTGCGGCTTTCGCGTGGTGCTATCCGCAGCCTCTACCAACCGCCTCTACGAGAAGGGCATTCGCACTATTGTGGCGGACAACATCTGCTTCCCCGCCAAACTCATGCACGGGCATGTGATGGACCTGATAGAGAAGCAAGTGGACCGTATCTTCTACCCTTGGGTGGTCTTCGAGCAGAAAGAGGACGCGCAAGCCAAGAACTCCTTCAACTGCCCCATCGTGAGCGGCTACTCCGATGTGCTGACCAGCAGTATCGACTCCGCCGCCACCGCGCACATCCCCTTGGACGCACCCGCCATCTCCTTTAAGGAAGAGCCCCTCTTGCGCCAAAGTCTGCACGACTATTTGGAGCCTTTCGGTCTGTCTCGGGAGACCATTGACCACGCCATCACGCAGGCGTTGCAGGAGCAGCAACGCTACCTCGACACGCTGGAGCGACGCGCCTTGCAGATACTGCGCGAGGCGGAGCAGGCAGGGCGCATGGTCATCCTGCTCGCCGCACGCCCCTACCATGTGGACCCGCTCATCCAGCACCGTATCGCCGAAGCCATTGCCGACATGGGCGTGGATGTCATTACCGAGAATGTCGCCACCCGCAAGGGGCAGGGCGTGTACAATGAACTGAACGCGCTCTGCCAGTGGGCGTACCCCAACCGTATCTTCAAGGCGGCGTATTTCGTGGGCAAGCACACCTATCCGCGGCTGCACATGGTGGAACTCACCTCCTTCGGTTGCGGACCCGATGCCTTCATCTTGGACGAAGTGCGCCAAGTGCTACGCCGCTACCACAAGAACCTGACTATATTGAAGATAGACGATGTGAACAACATCGGCAGCCTCCGTCTCCGCGTCCGCTCCCTGATAGAAAGCACTGTCGGACAACAACGTGGTCGAGCAGTGAAACGGTCGGACAGTGCAACGGTCGGACAGCAACGCTGTCCCACCCCCATCACCACCAAGCCTTTCCTGCCCGAAGACCGCAGGCGCACCATCATCGCGCCCTATTTCGCGGAGGGCTACACCGAGTTCATCCCCACCATCCTCGCCATGGCGGGCTACCGTGTGGAGCCGCTGCCGATGGGCTGCCAAGCCGATGCCGAGGAGGGACTGAAAGACGCCAACAACGATATCTGCTATCCCGCTACCATCGTGATTGGCAGCCTGTTGCGGGCACTCAAATCGGGCAAGTACGACTTGAGCAACACCGCCGTCGCCATCACGCAGACGGGCGGACAATGCCGCGCCTCCAACTACTATGCGCTCATCAAGAACGCCCTCGTGGCGGCGGGCTTTGCCGAGGTGCCGGTCATCTCCGTGGCGACCGGTGCGAGCATGGGCAACTTCCAACCGGGCTTCGAGATACCGTGGCGCAAGATAGCGCGCCCGACCATCGAGGCACTCTTCTACGCTGACGCGCTTGCCAAACTCTACTATCCTTCCGCGCCGCGGGAGAAAGTGCATGGCACTGCACGCAGGCTCTACGACCACTATATCGCCGCCGCGCAGCCTATCCTCGCACAGCGGGATTACAAAGCACTCCACCGCCTCTTGACGGAAGCAGTGGAGGAGTTTAAGCAAGCCATTGACCTGCACAAGCAAGTGCCGCGAGTGGGGCTGGTAGGAGAAATCTACGTCAAGTACAACGCTTTTAGCAATCTCTCTGTCGTTCAGTGGCTTATCGACCGCGGTGTGGAGGTAGTGCCGCCTGCGCTGTCGGGTTTCTTCTCCACCTCCTTCCCCAATGCGCACATCAACCGCAAGTACCACATCAAGTCCATGCACACGCCGCTGTGGGTCATGTCGCTGGGGTACAAGGTGTTGCTGCGGGTGGCGAAGCAGTACGACACGCTATGCGCGGATTTCCCCTTCTATCGCTACTTTGAGGACATCTTCACGATTAGCCGCCTCTCGGAGCAGGTCATCCACCCCGCGGCGGACTTCGGCGAAGGCTGGTTCCTGCCCGGGGAGATTTGTGCGCTGGCGGAGTCGGGTGTGGAGAAAGTGGTGTCGGTGCAGCCCTTCGGCTGTATCGCTAACCATATCATCTCCAAGGGAATAGAGAAACGAATCAAGCAGACCTACCCGCGTCTCTCGCTCCTCTTCCTCGACTTCGATGCAGGCACCTCCGCCGCCAACATCTACAACCGCCTCCATTTCCTTCTCGAAAACTAACTCTCAACAATCCATTTTCTCATGCAGACTTCCATGGAAAGCCGCATTCTCGAAGCGGCAAAAACACTCTTCTTTCAGAACGGCTTTGCAGCCACTTCCACTACGGATATTGCCCGCCTTGCAGGCTGCAACCAAGCCCTTGTGCACTACTATTTCCGCACCAAGGAGAAACTCTTTGCGGGTATCTTCATGGAACAGACAGGGCGCGCGATGGAGGTCATCAACGCCTCCTTGCAGAGCGATGCACCCTTTGAGCAGCAGATACGCAACTGCGTGTCGCTCTATTTCGACACGCTCTTGCAGTCGCCAAATCTGCCGTATTTCGTGATGAACGAACTTATCCACAACCCCTCGAGGCGCGCCGCTATCTTGGAGATAGTGCAGCATAATCCGCAGTATGTCTTTACGTATCAGCGTTTTGCCAATCTTGTGCAGCGCGAAATAGAAAAGGGATGTATCATTTCGATACATCCCCAAGATTTGCTTTTGCATATTGCTTCGCTGACTATCTTTACTTTCCTCTCGCTGCCAATGTACGAAGAATTGTTCCACCCCACAGCCGAAGAAAAACTCGCTTACCTCACCCGCCGCAAAGAGGAGACCATCCGCCTTATCCTCCAAGGCATCAGACCATAGAACGATAACCATCGGTATTTTTGGGTGGTCGATTTTGAAATACTCTCTGTGCTGCTTTTATCTTATCCCCACTGTTCAACGATGTCGTCCATTATCTGAAACACCTCGGCTTTGGTGTCCGCGCGCAGGAGGGCGATACGCGTCTGCTTGAAGTCGGGCAGCCCCTTGAAGACGGGCGAGGCGGCGAAATGTCGGCGGGAATGAACAATGCCCTTGCGCTCGTCGCCTATCCACTCGATGCTCCGCTCCACGTGCTCTTTCAGTATCTCCACGCACCATGCCATCGGTCGCGGCGGCACTTCCTCGCCCGCCAATCCGCGCTTCATGTCCTCGAAAATCCATGGGCACCCGAAAGTGGCGCGCCCAATCATGATGGCGTCCACGCCATAGCGGTCGAAGCACTCCCGTGCGCGCTCGGGCGTGGTTACATCGCCGTTGCCGATGATGGGGATGTGCATGCGCGGGTTGTTCTTCACCTCGCCGATGAGCGTCCAGTCGGCGTCGCCGCGATACATCTGGCTGCGCGTGCGCCCGTGGATAGCCAGTTCGGCGATACCGCAGTCTTGCAACGCCTCCGCCAAATCGACGATGATGAGGTGCTGCTCATCCCAACCGAGGCGCGTCTTGACGGTAACGGGCGTATGCACGGCGTTGACCACAGCGCGGGTGATTTCCAACAAGCGCTCGGGCGTCTGCAGCAAGCCCGCACCCGCTCCCTTGCCCGCCACCTTCTTCACAGGGCAACCGAAATTGATGTCAATAAAGTCAGGCTTCGCCTGCTCCACTATCTGCGCCGCGTCCGCCATCGCCACGGGGTCTTTGCCGTAAATCTGTATCGCCACGGGACGCTCCGCGTCGCTTATCTGCAACTTGCGGACGGTGGACGCCACATCGCGCACCAGCGCGTCGGCGTTGACGAACTCCGTATAGACCCTGTCCGCGCCAAACCGCTTGCAGAGCAGGCGGAAAGCGGGGTCCGTAACATCCTCCATGGGGGCAAGATACAACATCCTTTTCACGATATATCGTTATCTATTCAGCGTGGGATACGCTATTCGGTGGTGGTTAATGGTGGAGATTCGCTCTTTGAAGACGCGGCGGATATCCTCCACATCCTTGAACGACAGCGGCGTCTCGGCGAACTGCCCGTCGGCTATCTGCTGATCTATCATCTGGTCCACCGCCTTGGCTATCGCCTCCTCGCTGTAGTCCGTGAGGCTGCGGCTGCGCGCCTCCACGGCGTCTGCCATCATCAGGATAGCTGCTTCCTTGGTCGTCGGCTTCGGTCCGGGGTACTGGAACAGCATCTTATCCACTTCCTCGCCCGGGTGGGCATTGGCGTAAGTGTTGTAGAAATAGCGCGTGAGCGTCGTGCCATGGTGGGTGGTAATGAAGTTGATAATCACCTCCGGCAGGTGGTGTTTGCGTGCCATCTCCTCGCCTTCGGTTACGTGCTTTATCACCTCCTGCGCTGCCTCTTGGGGCGACATCGTTAGCAGCGGGTTAGGTCCGCCTTGCTGATTCTCAGTAAAATAGAGCGGTGCACGCAGTTTGCCTATGTCGTGATAGAGCGCCCCCGTGCGCACGAGCAGGGCATTCGCGCCAATGGCTTTCGCCGCCTCCATAGCGAGGTTCGACACCTGCATCGAGTGCTGGAACGTCCCCGGCGCCTGCTCCGCCATCGTATGCAGCAGGTCGGAGTTGATATCCGTCAGTTCGATAAGCGTAATCGACGAGATGAAGCGGAACATCTTCTCGAAGAGGTAAATCAAGCCGTAGGAGCCGATGATGAGCAGCGCATTCACGAAGAAATAGAGGTAGGTCATGGGCTCCAGCGTGCGGTAGTCGCCCGTGGCAGCGAAGGTGAAAGCGGTGTATGCCAAGGTTTGCGTAACGAATATCCACGCTGCCGTCTGCGCCAGTTGCGCGCGGCGCGTCATGTCGCTCAGGCTCGACACCGCCACCATACCCACCGCCACCTGTATGAAGAAGAACTGCACCGGCTGCGGCGCGATGAGCGAGACGATGAGCACTGTGGTGAAATGCAGGAAAAGACCCGTGCGCGCGTCGAAGAACACGCGCGTCAGGATGGGCACCCACGCGAAAGGTATCAGGTAGATGTTCAGGTCGGTATAGCGCAGCGTCAGGCACGACAACACGATGACAATCCCCGACAGCAGGCAGAAAAACAGCACCGTCCGCATGTTGTTGATGTAGATAGGTCGGAAGACGTAGAGATAGAGCATGAAGAGGAACAAGAACAGCGTAACCAACACCGCCTCGCCGATGATAGACCATATACGCTGGTGCTGAGTGAGGGTGTCTTCCTCGCAAGCACGACGCAGCGACTGCAAGATTTGGTAATCGCGCTCGGTAACTATCTCGCCGCGGTCGATAATCTTCTCACCCGTCTGCACCACTCCCTGCGTGGGAGCGATAGACGCTAACAGTTTCGTTTTCAGTCGGTTGGTCATGGCGGTGTCGAGCGCAATGTTCGCAGGTGTAACCGCGCCGAAACGCTCGTAGGCGGACTTCTCCGTCAGCACATCGTCCAGCGGGTAGGTCGTGGAGACATGATTACTGATGACCGCCAGCCGGCTGTAGCCCTCTTGTTCCATCCAATTCCTGTCTTCGTAATTGATAATCGGCAACACCGCTCCATCCGCAGCCCATTGCCCGCCGACGACGGGCGTGAAGCAGGGGGCAAAGGTCTCCAGCAACTGCCGCTCTTCCGCCGCCAACTGCGCAGAGGTCTTGTAGATAGGGAAGTCGAACTCCGCCGTTACGAGGTCGTATGCCCACGGCTTGCCTACCTCGCAATGGTAGCGAAACGAAGTCGTATAGCGCGGGAAGAGCACCGCAGACAGCACCGCCAGCGCAATAAATGGCACCGCCAGTCCCACTTTGCGTAATACTGTCTGCCAACGAATATGGGAAGTCTGTTTCATAAGCAAAAGTTATTCCATACATAAAACACGCAGGGCATTTTATGCACGGAATAACCGATTAAATGGAAAAGCGGATCATAGTCCGAGCGATTTCTTGATAGCAGGAACGCGTGCTTCTGCAGCAGCGGTAGCCGCTTTGTAGTCCGCCACGGTAGGCATCTGAGCCGGAATCTCGAAGTAGAACTTAATCTTCGGTTCTGTGCCCGACGGACGGACGCTCACCTTCAGACCGCCTTCGGTGAAGAATTGGAGCACGTTGCTCGTGGCGTTGAGTGCCATCGTGATAGGTGTCTCATCCCACTCACCATTCACCAAGTCTTTGCGAATCAGTGACTTGTAGTCCTTTATGCAAACCACTTTCTCCCCGTCAATCTCAGCCGGCGGGTTCTGGCGGAAGTCTGCCATCATCTGCTGAATCTCCTCGGCACCTGCCTTGCCCGGGCGAACCACGTTGATGGTCGTCTCGCGCTGGAAGCCGAACTCTTTGTAGATATTGAGCAGATATTCATACAGCGTCATACCTTGGTCTTTGGCTGATGCAGCAATCTCGCAGATGAGGCAAATAGCCGATGGCGCACATTTGTCGCGCACCTTGTCGTAGCCGAGCCAGCCGAAACTCTCCTCGCCGCCGCCGATGTACTTATGTGTGCCTTCCCACATACGGATACGGTTAGCAATCCACTTGAAGCCCGTGTACTCGTCGGTCAGGGTAACGCCCTCTTTGTCGGCAATCTTGCGCAGCATCTCGCTCGTTACGATGGTCTTCACAAGGTAGTTCTCGGGACGCATCTTGCCGAGGCGCTTCATCGCCTTGATGTTGTAGTAAGCGAACATCATGCAGGTTTGGTTACCATTGATAATCGTCCACTCACCCTTCTCATCGCGGCAGACGATAGCCAAACGGTCAGCATCGGGGTCGCTGGCAATCACGAGGTCGGCATTGAGTTTCGTACCCAAGTTCATACCCATCGTCATCGCCTCTGCGTTCTCGGGATTTGGGCTGACCACCGTGGGGAAGTTGCCGTCAATCACCATCTGCTCGGGCACCACGTGGATGTTTTGGAAGCCCCACGAACGCAAGCACATCGGGATAATCTGACGACCTGCGCCGTGCAGCGGCGTATAGACGATATTCAGGTCTTTCTGACGCAGAATAACATCTTGGTCCACCATACAGGTCTTCACTGCCTCCATATAGGTGAAGTCCATCTCGCCGCCGATAATCTCAATCAGGTCTTTGTTCGCTGTCCATTTCACATCGTCCATCGTTACCTTGTTCACCTCATCGATGATTCCTTGGTCATGCGGTTGGAGCACCTGCGAACCGTCCTCCCAATACGCCTTGTAGCCGTTGTACTCGCGGGGGTTGTGGCTCGCCGTTACGTTCACACCGCCTTGGCATTTCAGCTCGCGAATAGCAAAACTAACCTCCGGCGTAGGACGCAGACTCTCAAACAGATACACCTTGATACCATTGGCGGAGAAGATA
Source organism: Paludibacteraceae bacterium (assembly GCA_016297215.1). Taxonomy (GTDB): domain Bacteria; phylum Bacteroidota; class Bacteroidia; order Bacteroidales; family Paludibacteraceae; genus Colicola. Next base: position 22,883 of record JAEDGZ010000028.1, read on the forward strand.
TCCGCTACGGTCTCTGCAAACAGACGACCATTGTTGCGGCAGTCGTGCCCTACCACAACGGCTACTTGCCCGTTCTGTACGTTCTTAAAGCCGTTCTCCGCCTGCACCTTCAGCAGGTAGTTCGCATAGCCCTGCGTAGCCTGCGCCACGATGTACTTGTTCATACGGTTGGTGCCGGGACCCATGATACCGCGCAGACCGCCTGTACCGAACTCCAATGTGCGGTAGAAACTATCTACGAGTTCTGTCTTATCCTCGGCTTCCATCATTGCCTTCACTTGTGCTTTGGTCTCGGCATCATAGTTGCCGTCCAGCCAACTTTGGGCAACGGTCATCACTTGTTGTAATTCTTCCTGTGTCATAGCATTAAATTATTTTACGATTAGACAATTTACTATTTACGATTGTGTTTGCTCTGAGTTTTCAGAGTATTCTGAGTACTCGGATTGTTCCGACTGCTCAGAGCAGTGGCATGTTAATTGTTAATTATTAATTGTTAATTTAATCTCCTTCCCTTGGCAGAAACGATAGGTTATCTGCCGGTCGTCCCCCAAATAGACAAACCGCTCCAACCGCTGTTTCAGGTCGTAGGGTGTTGCCTCTTTCGGCAGAGCATTGAGGGGAGAATCTTCTATCACCAGCGCGTCGAACGCATATCCTTTCTCGAACGAGCCCACTTTCCCGAAGAAACTGCCTCCGCCTTTCGTGGCGAGGTAGAAGACCTCCGAGAGTTTGAGGAAGGGCTCCTCGCCCTGCGTCTGCGCATAGCGCAACTTGCTCATCTCCACCGCGTACTGCATCACGCGGAACATCGACAGATGGTGCCCGCCCGAGATGTCCGAACCCAAGGCAATGGGCACACCCTTTTGCAGGAATCGGCGCACAGGTGCAATGCCCGAACCGAGGTTGCAGTTAGAAGTCGGGCAGTGCACGGCATACACTTGGTTTTCCCGCATCAAGCGCAACTCCTCCCCCTCCGTGTAGCAACAATGCGCCATCAGCGTAGGCATTGGGGACCTGGGCGTCTCGCCCGCGCTAAGTGTCTCCCCGAACAAACCATAGCGGCGGTAGGCATCGCCATAGCACGTTGCCTCCGGCTCCAACTCGCGTACCCACTGTATCTCCGCTCTGTTCTCGCTCAGGTGCGACTGCACAGGCAGGTGATGTTGCGCTGCGAAGTTGCCCAATGCCTGCAACATCATAGGCGTGCAAGCAGGGATGAAACGCGGGGTAACGATGGGCTTCACCCGCTCGTAGCCCGCCACATGGGCTGTCAAGCGCTCCATGTCTCGGATAGCCGTCTCAGGGCTGTTCGCCAATGCCTCAGGGCAGTTCCTATCCATCCCCACCAGCCCGATATACGATCCCATCCCCGCCTCGGCGAACAAGTCCGCCAGCAGGCAGGTGGCATCCGCGTGGGTAGTGGCAAAGACGGCAGCCCGCATCGTGCCATGCAACCATAGGTCGTGCACAAACCGCCGATACATATTGTCGGCATAAGCAAGGTCGGCATACCGCTCCTCCTCGGGGAAAGTGTAGGTGTTGAGCCACGGCAGCAACTCCATATCCATCGCAATCCCCATGTTGCGATACTGCGGCGCATGCACATGCAGGTCGTTCATCGCAGGGATAAGCAATGCCTCGCCAAAGTCCCGCACCTCCGCCCCTGCATACGCTTCGGGTAAGGTCTCATATACGCCCTCTATCGTTCCATCCTCCGCCACGACAACATATCCCCGCTCCAAAACGCAAAACGCCTCGGGAGTAGGAGTAAACAATATGTTCGCGCGATATATCGCCATAGGAGATTTACGATTTACTAATTGGTCTTTGTTCCTTGTTCTTGACTCCTTGTTCCTTAAAGAACGGCATCAGCACGAAGTAATTGACTATTCCCGCGAGGGCGATGGCGGCTATGCCTGCCCACTCCTCGGGCATGGTGCAGAGTATCAACAGGTGGAGGAAGGCAATCTGCACCACGTAGTTCACTGCGCGTCCGACCAAGAACCCGCCTGCGTTCTTCAAGCACGGCTTGGAGCGGAAGGTGTAGAAACTCGTAAGCAGGTAGTTGCTCACCATCTCCACGCAGAACCCTATCGTGAACGCCAATGTTACATATCCGTGCAAGTCAGGGCAATAACGCTCAAACAAAGCCAAGAAGACATAGTAGATGCCATACTGCATCGCCGTCCCAATGGCTCCCACCACGGTGAAACGCACCGGTGAACGATATTTACGCGGCAAACGCCCTGTCCATGTACGCATATGCTAATGATTAATGACCGCTCGCTTTGCTCGCTGAAAGATAAAGGATAAAAGACGAATTACATTCGTTGATGAGACTCAGAGTCGAAACTATTTAGTCTTTTATCTTTCAGTGCAACGGTCTTGTGTCCTTATATCAATGCCGCCAGCATCTCTTCCATAGCGGCTTGCAGTCCTTCGACGTTGCGTCCGCCGGCGGTAGCCATCTGCGGTTGCCCGCCGCCGCCACCTTGGATATGCTTGGCTGCTGACTTAATCATCTGTCCGGCATTCTTCCCTGCCTCCACCAACGGTTGCGAGAGGAAGACGGAAATCATCGGCTTGCCCTCCCATTGGGTGGCACCCACCACGGCGAACTTCATATCCGTGAAACGCCCTTTGAGCAGAGGTAGCACGCCGCGAATCATCCCCGGCTCCACATCGCCCTCTAAACGCACCAGTTTGATATCGTGGTAGTCCTCAGCCCGTGCTATCAGGTTGTCGCGATAGTGCTCCAGTTTCTCCACCATGAACGCCTCCACATCTTTCTTCAACTGCGCGTTCTCTTTGATGGCTTTCGTGATGGCGGACGTAAGGTCGGGTGCGTTGTTGAACAATGCTTTCAGCCCTACCAGCACATCTTGTTGTGCATAATAGAGTTCGTCGGCTTTTCCCGCGGTAACCGCTTCTATACGGCGCACGCCGGCGGCGATACTCGTCTCCATCACGATACGCACGGAGCCGATGCGTCCTGTGGAATTGACATGGCAACCGCCGCACAACTCCACCGAAGGACCGTACTTTATCACGCGCACGTCATCGCCGTATTTCTCGCCGAAGAGTGCCATCGCACCCATCGCTTTCGCCTCGGCTATCGGTGTGTGGCGCGACTCTTCGAGGCGGAAATCCGTGCGAATCAGTTGGTTTGCCAACTGCTCTATCTTGCGCAACTCCTCGGGCGTAACTTTCTGATAATGTGAGAAGTCGAAGCGCAGCGAGTCGGCGGTTACAAGGCTACCTTTCTGCTCCACGTGGTTGCCCAGCACTTGGCGCAACGCATAGTGGAGTATATGGGTGCAGGTGTGGTTGCAGGCTATCGCCTGACGGCGCGCATCGTCCACCTTTGCGGTTAGCGTAGCCGAGGGATCGGTGGGCAACTCGGAGCAGATATGCACGGCGAGGTTGTTCTCGCGCTTGGTGTCGATCACTCGCACGCTGCCCAGTGTACCCGTGTCGCCTATCTCACCACCCATCTCTGCGTAGAAAGGTGTCTTGGAGAGTACCACTTGGTAGAAGGTCTTGCCTTTCTGGCTCACTTGGCGGTAGCGCAGAATCTCCGTCTCCACCTCCAGTTGGTCATAACCCACGAACTCCGGTTCACCTTCGCGCAACACCGTCCAGTCGCCTAAGTCCTGCTTGTTGGCGCTGCGTCCCATCTCTTTCTGATGCTCCAGCGCACGGTTATACTCCTCTTCGTTGGTGGTAAAGCCGTTCTCGCGCAGGATGAGTTCGGTCAGGTCGAGCGGGAAACCGTAGGTGTCTTTCAGCGTGAAGACATCCGTGCCGGAGATCTCCTTGCCTTTCGCCTCTTTCATCAGTTTGTCGAGCAGCGAGATACCTTTTTCCAGCGTGCGGAGGAAAGCCTCTTCCTCGCTCTTGATGACGGGGATAATCTGCTTCTCCTGCGCTTTGAGTTCGGGATACGCATCGCCCATGTCGTCTATCAGTTGCGGCACCAGTTGGTAGAGGAATGCTTCGCGTTGGTTCAGGAACGTGTAGGCATAGCGCACGGCGCGGCGCAGGATACGGCGAATCACGTAGCCGGCTTTCTCGTTGCTCGGCAGTTGCCCATCGGTGATGGCAAAGGCGATGGTGCGTATATGGTCCGCCACCACGCGCATGGCGATGTCGGTCTTCTCCTCTTTGCCGTACTCGCAGCCGCATATCTCGCCGATGCGACGGAGCATGGGTTGGAAGACATCGGTGTCGTAGTTGCTCTGCTTGCCTTGCAGGGTGCGCACCAGTCGCTCGAAGCCCATGCCGGTGTCAATCACCTTCTTGGGCAGTCCTTCCAAGGAGCCGTCTGCCTTGCGGTTGTACTGCATGAAGACAAGGTTCCAAATCTCTATCACCTGCGGGTGGTCTTTGTTGACCAACTCGCGCCCGGACACAGTCTGTTTCTCGTCTTCGTTGCGGCTGTCCACGTGTATCTCCGAGCAGGGACCGCAGGGTCCTGTGTCGCCCATCTCCCAGAAGTTATCGTGTTTGTTGCCGTTGAGGATATGGTCGGCAGGCAGGTGCTTTGCCCAGATAGCAGCCGCCTCGTCGTCGCGCTCCAGTCCCTCGTCGGGCGCACCCTCGAAGACCGTTACATAGAGGTCTTTGGGGTCAATATGCAGCACGTCCACGATATACTCCCATGCGAAGTTGATAGCCCCTTCTTTGAAGTAGTCGCCAAACGACCAGTTGCCGAGCATCTCAAACATCGTGTGGTGGTAGGTGTCGTGCCCTACTTCCTCCAAGTCGTTGTGCTTACCGCTCACGCGCAGACACTTCTGCGAGTCTGCCACACGCGGGTACTTAATCGGGTCATTACCCAAGATGATACCCTTCCACGGGTTCATACCCGCGTTGGTGAACATCAGCGTGGGGTCATCTTTGATTACCATTGGCGCGGAGGGTACTACTTGGTGTCCCTTCGACGCCATAAAGTCCAAAAAGGATTGACGTATTT
>JAEDGZ010000044.1 GCA_016297215.1 Paludibacteraceae bacterium
AAGTACAGCGAGAGTTATCAGAAGACCCACGGCGGGCTGTCTTATAACAGTCAGTACTTGCAGAACACCGTGGAGGGCTCGCAGGGCAGGCTGAAACTGGTGCCGCTGGCGAACAAAGCGGACAGCAAGTTCATCCATATCTCCACCAAGAAGAACATGCTCTATGGCTACGACAACATGTCGGATGTAGAGAGTATCGAGGTGGAGCGTTTCGCACCTTTCGTGCTGACCTATGTGGCAACGATGTTCTTCGGCGTGCAGTTTGAGTCCATCGACAAGAGTTGTCTGAAAGTGGTGGAACTCGCAACCGTGTAATCTTGATTGTTGAACCGTTAAAATCCCACGAGAAATGAGTAATTGCACCTCTATTCAGAAGTCGCTCGCATGGTGTCAGGGTACTCCCGAGTACCCGGGCATCAAGCGGCGTATCTACTACATCGCCAAGTCAGCCATTGCCAAGTGGCCGACGTTGCCGACCGACGACCTCGGACGACCCACATCTGCTATCTATGGGGGAAACTTCACCTTGATAGCCGACCAAAAGTGGCACTTCATCGATGTGTTGCCGGACAAGTGTCAGGTAACCTCGGAAGCGCAAGGGGAGTTGCCCTCGCAGACGCAGTTGAACAAACTGACCGCCGTCCACCCGGGCGTAGGGGAGGAAGCGAGCGCGGCAGCCGCCTATATCAACAACACGGACAATGTGTTCCTTGTGGAGGATATGAAAGGCAAGTACCGCGTCATCGGTTCGGAGCGTTGGGACACGAAGTCCACCGTAGCGCAAGACCTCGGTCAGGGCGCGACCGGCACCGCCTCCACCACTATCAACGCCGAAGCCTCGGATGTAGTGCCCGCACCGTTCTACACCGGCACGATAGAACTCGAAGACGGCACGACTATCAACGAGCCCGCTTCCTAAACGCGCAGACCGATGAGCCTGATTGACCTCTCCATATTGAACCAAAGCGCACCCGCTCCGCAAGCAGAGAAGAACCTGTTTGCGGAGAAGGACAAGCGCAAGGCATGGGAGAAAGAGAAACTGGCGCGGTGTGATTTTCAGAAACAGGTGAAAATCTTGCACCGCCCCGGTTTCTATTTTATCTCCGTATGGAACAAGTCCGTCAAGGGTCGTACCCTCACGGACATCAAAGGCGACGACGCGATGATACCCTTCTTCGCCACCCATGTGACGGAACTCATCACCGACACGATCGGTGATAACCTCCGCAACGGCACTTGGGCTATCGTGGCAACCCCGAAACGCCGCCACCTCACGCATAACTTCGCCTCGCTCATAGCGGAGGAGATAGGCAAACGGCTGGGCATACCGTTCTACGACGACTGCGCACACGCCCGCACCCGCGAGCGTATCAATGCCGTCTTCACCGCCAACAACATCCCCGCGGAGCAGAACATCATCGTCTTTGACGACTTCGTTACTACCGGCTCAACCATCATCGCGATGAAGAACCTGCTGGATGGTTTGGGCAAGACATCGGTTTATTTTATCGGAATCAATAACCACCTATCAAATGGATATTAAACTCACCCAACGCATACAGGACTGGCTGGAAGCCTCTCCTGCCGACCGCTCCATTGAGGAGGGCGCGGAGATAGTTCTCAAACTGACAGGCAACCGCTTTATGTGCCAAAACATCTTGGGTCGCAAGGACTACAAGATGGTGGAGTATCAACTGCGCAAGTACCTCCCGCAACGCCTGCAACAGGTAACGCACGAGGAGGTGGAGCAGATGAAGAAAGCGGCTGCCAAGATAGCCGAGGAGCACCACCTTGATACCATCCGCAAGTCTGCCAAGACACTGCCGGAGGAATGGAAGAAAGGCAAGCGTGAAGACCACGACAGCCTGCCCGAGGAGGTGCAAGCACTATACGCCGAGAACCTCACCCTCTTGCACCGCATGCGCGAGTGCCACCTCCAAGCGCGGAAGATAGCACTCGCCGACAAACCTTGCGCAGACTGTGATATTTATCCGTTCGTCAAGGAACTTATCGAACTGGATAAACGCTTGCACAGCAACTGGCAGACCTACGATGAGTACGGACGCGAGGAATGAAACGCGGTGTCGCCATAGAGGACTATTTGCAGCCCTTGCAGCCTAATCAGACGCAGTGTTACCTGACCAACACGCTGCAAGTGGCGGATATTGTCGAGTGGGTGCTTTCGCAGATTGGCAAAAGCACCATTTGGCAAACCTCGTTCTCTATCTCCGAGGAGTTCCTGCGCAGGCTTTACTTTATCTCGAAATCCGGCAATGTGGACACTATCCACCTATTGCTGGATTTCAAAGCCACGCAGAAGACCCTCCGCCTATGGGCTTTTCTCACGCAGGTCATCCAACACACCTACCTCGCCGACAACCACAGCAAGGTGATTCTGATTCAGTCCGCTGCAATGTCCGTCGCGATAATCACCTCGCAGAACCTCACGCGCGGTAACCGCCACGAGTCCGCCATCGTAACCACCGACCCCGCGGTCTTCCATACGCTCCACGAGCAGATAGAAGACCTAATCCGTAACCACTCCGTTCCGCTATCGGAACTCTACAACGCACAAGTCAAATGAGAGCCATCCACATCAACACCCTCCGCGAGATACTCTCGCACCCCGAGCCGGTGGATATAGCCCTGTTCACCGCCAAGGGAGAGATACAGCACTACAAGAACTGTATCTCCCTTCGCTATGATTTCCGCAACGGCACACGCCGTATCAAACTCCTTTCGTCAGGACAAATCCGCCAAGTCCGCGATGTCTGTATCTTCCAAATCAACGGCATGGAGGTGTTTTTGTAAGCACAACAGATAATCACATCAAAATTGCCTATCATCAAGAAAAAACACTTTTTTTGAAAAAAAATCAACCTATAAGTTGTTTATTTCAAAAAAAAGCAGTATCTTTGCACCGTGAATTAAAGATACATCCTATTATGACATTTGATGAGATAACCGAAAGCCGCCTTTGGGCAGTGCATTATGACAACGAGGAGATGAACGCGCTGGATACCGTATTTACGCAGTGGAACGATACCGGCTATCTACTTGACTTCTTCAGAAAAAACTTTGACGACCTCGTTTCCTACTTCAAAATCACCAAATTAGAGGATGCTATCTATGATACGATGGAGGACAGTGACGCTTTGGAGTGCTTGATACTTGACATAGAGCCGGAAGCCAACCTTGATGAGTTGTTCCGTCCTCTGGAAAACAGCCGCACATCGGAAATGATGTTGAGCAAGGAAAAAGCACGTTTGAAGAACCGTCCCAAACATGCCAGTTGGTTGCGTATTTATGCTATCAAACTCAATCCGGGCATATATGTCATCACAGGTGGTGCTATCAAACTGACCCGTACCATGCAAGAGCGTGAGCATACGCTGAAAGAATTGGAAAAGATGGAGAAAATCAGACAGTATCTTGTTGCTAACAAGGTCGTCGATGATGATAGTTTTATTGATTTTATTAAGGAGGACTGATTATGAAAACCGCCCAAGAACAAATCGCATTTTTGCGAGCGCATTCTTCTTCCACGCCGTCAAAATGGCGCGAGAAAGCGGAATGGCGCAGAGCCAACCGTGATTGGCTTCCTTACTCGCGCAAGATTGCCATCAAGACTGCGATGGCATTAGAGGAGCAAGACCTTTCGCAACGCCAACTGGCAGAACGCATGGGCTGCTCCCCGCAGTATGTGTCCCGCCTGCTGAAAGGTGAGGAAAATCTTTCTTTGGAAACCATCTGCAAATTAGAAAACGCGCTTAATTTATCTATCATGCAGACGGTATTAGATTAACCCGTCTTTTCCCGCTCCCCCTTTCGTCCATATCTTTGCAACAAAAAGCAGAGATATGGATTTTTCTTTTTCCTCTATCGAACCCATCCCCAATGCCAAGGCGGCGGTGGCTTTCGTTCCCGACAGTGGCACGGTCTTCCGTGAAGACACGCGCCTTGACTATCGTGTCCTCAACGGCGGGCAACGTTTCGTGCCGTGGGGCGTGGATAACGCTATGCCCTACAACATCATCTCCAAAGTGGAGGATGATGAGACCCTCGCCACCTGTATGCAGTTCAACGCCGAAGTCTGCTATGGCGCCGGCTTGCAGTACAACACCGACCGTTGCACCGCCCAAGTGCAGGACGACATCGAGGACTTCCTGCTTCAGAACGACCTCGCTGCCTATTTCCTCGGTGTCTGTCAGGACTTCAAGTACTTCGCGTTCGCCGTCTCTGTCTTGATACTCAACCAAGACGGCTCGAAGATAGTGCGCCTTGTCCGCAAGGAGGCGTGCAACTGCCGTTTTGCGCCGGCGGACAAACGCGGCAACATCCCTTTCGTGCTGTTCGCCGACTGGCGCAACGAAGCCCTGCCGGAGCGTTTCGAGCGTATCCCGTTGCTCTCTGTCTCCGCGCCGTTCGCAGACCTCCAGTCCCGCCTGCAACAGCATACCAAAGACCGCAAGTTCGCGGTCGTTACCCGTATTCCCACGCCCGACTACTGCTACTATCCCATCCCCTACTACGCCTCGCTGTTCAAGGGTAAGTGGTACGACATCAAACGCCTCATAGCCGTCGCCAAAGAAGCCAAACTGCGCAACGCCGCGCCCATCAAGTACCATATCGAGGTGGCTGCCAAGTATTGGGAAACTATCTTCCGCGCCGAGGGTATCACCGACAAGACGAAAATGCAAGAGCGCGTGAACACCGAGAAACGGCGTATCATTGACTTCCTCACCGGCGCGGAGAACAGCGGCAAAGTGTGGTTCTCCATGTTTTACGTCTCGCCCGACGGGCAGGAGCAGCACGATGTTATGATTACCAAGATAGAAAACTCCAAGGAGGGCGGCGACTGGGAAACGGACATCCAAGAGGCAATCAACATGGTCTGCTTCACCATGCGCGTGCATAGTAACCTTGTCGGCAGCGTGCCGGGCAAGGCGCAGTCCAACAACAGCGGCAGCGACAAGCGGGAACTCTACACCATCGCCCAAGCCCTGCAAAAGCCCTACCACGATATGCTTTTTATCGTCCACCGCTTGATAATCCGTATCAACGGCTGGCAGGGCGCATACCCCGAGTGCCCCTTTGTCATGCTCACCACCCTCGACCAACACACCGACGCACAACAAATAAAACCCGAAGAAAATGCTAATAACCAGTGATACCGACCTCCGCCGTTACATCCCCAATACCCTTGTAACCGTCAGTGGCGAGCAGTCGCTTTTCGATAAGTTGCAGGTCGAACTGCAACTGTCGGAAGCGTGGCTCACCCGCACATTCGGCGTAGTTGAAAGCACGCCGACCGCCTGCCGAGTGCTCGCCACCGAC
>JAEDGZ010000029.1 GCA_016297215.1 Paludibacteraceae bacterium
TATTAGCCATATTGTCCGCCCTTTGTTTGGGCTTTTATGATGTCAGCAAGAAGCGCGCCTTGCAGCGCGGCGATGTGCTGACGGTGTTAGCGGGTAGCGTGTGCATATCCGCGTTGGTGCTTTGTGTGCCGCTTCTGCTCTCGCGACTGTCGCCGGAGATGATGAAGGGCACCCTATTCTTCGTCCCCCGCGTGAGCGCACAAGGGCACCTGCTCATCTTTGTGAAGTCTTGTATCGTGCTCAGTTCGTGGGTGTTCGCCTACATATCCGTGAAGTACCTGCCTCTGTCGGTGGTCTCCCCTATGCAAGCCACCCGCCCGATGTGGACACTCATCGGCGCTATGCTCATCTTCGGCGAGCGCCTCAACGGCTGGCAGTGGGCAGGCGTAGTCTGCGCACTGGGCAGCATCTTCCTCTTCTCACTCACCGCAAAAGCCCACCCTTCCACAAGCGATAAAACACCCACAAAGGGAAGCAATACCACCCGCAAGTACTACCTATGCCTCCTGCTCGCTATCCTCATCGGCGCAGGCAGCGGACTATACGACAAGTACATGATGCGCCACTACGACCACAACGCCGTGCAGGTCTATTACACTGTTTACCAATCCCTTCTGATGCTCGTCATTTGGCTCTGCAACCGTTGGAGAACACGCCGCGCAAGCGAAGCAACACCCCTACCCCTTCTAAACCGAAGGCTCCTGCTGCCCGTTGCCTGCATCTCCCTCTTCCTCGTGCTCTCCGACTATGTCTATATGCTGGCGTTGAGCGACCCGAGTTCGATGATAGCCGTGGTCTCCACCATCCGCCGCGGCGGTACTATCATCCCCTTCCTATACGGTATCCTCATCCTGAAAGAACCCAACGCGGGCAAGAAAATCGCCTGCCTGACAGGCATAGTCATCGGTCTCCTCTGCCTCGCCTTAGGAAGTATATAAATCACTGGGGACGCAGGCGTCTCGCCTGCGGGGGCCCCACAAGCAACGCGAAGTGGGATGCTCTCTGCGAGCGTTTGGAACAAAACGAAGGATTTGGTGTTGATTTTCCACCTCTCGTAAGCTTTTTCATACAAAAGAGACTGTCTAACTTTACTGGTCAGACAGCCTCTTTATTTTATCCCTATTTCAAACCCTATCGCACCTGCTTGCGATAGGCTTGTGCGTTCATGCCCGTGTGCAGACGGAAGTACTTGCAGAAACTGCTTGCCGTGGAGAAATCCATGTCAATCGCAATCTCCTTTATTGAGTCGTTGGTACTCGTCAGTCGCCGCTTAATCTCGCGAATGGCTATCTCGTTGATGAAATCAGACGGTGTGCGCTTGGCTACCACATTGCAGATATAGGTCAGGTACTTGGCAGAAATCGCCATTTTGTCAGCGTACCACGATACGGAGCGCCTGTATTCGTGGTTCTCTTGCAGCAGGGTAACGAAGTCGCCGAACAGTTGCATCGTGTGGTTGCTCGCGTCCGCCCCCGTCGGCTGCATGCTCACCGCAGGCTCGTTTTGCATAGCCTCGTCCACCCACGAAATCATCTCGTAGATAAGCGCCTGCGCCAACACATTGTGAATACGCTTCTGATACACATTCGTCTCCTCGGCATACAACCCGAATAACTGTCCGTATGCGCAACAAACCTCTGCCCGCTTGCCTGTCAGCGAAACTATCGGATGGCTCTTCAGGTAAAGCAACTTGTCAAACCAATGCGGCTCCAAACTGAGACAAGAATAAACAATGTCCTTCAGCGACTCGGAGGTGAAAGTAAGTATATAGCATTGGAAATCAGGCGTATGCATGTAGTGCCCCAACAAGAAATCCGGCATACAGAACAGCAAGTCGTTTTCCTTCATGTCGTAACTCATCTGGTTGATCTCAATACGCAACTGACCGGCTCGGCAAACCAATAAAATCATAGAATCCGTGGGCACTTGCTGATTGTTGACCAAGAGGTCTAAGTTGTCAGAGACGATAATGTCCTTTGACGAGAAAGTTTGTGTTGTCATATTCACGAAAAGGTATAGTTATTTTATCCATTTTCTTGCAAAAAATGTTCCAAAGCAGAAAAGATGAACCAAAATCATTTTCCTTATGGCATATTTTTTCCAAATTTACCATAGATTGCGCAAAATGGACAACTGTCAAATAGGCAGTATGGCAAAGTTTTTGCGGGGAATCATGAAACTAAAATCTTCTAACTATGGAACAGTCAAAACGCATTCAAACTTCTCTGCTCAATGGAGTGGAAAAGAAAGCCCTCGTGTGGATGGCAGAGCGCATGCCACGTTGGGTAACCTCAGACATGCTCTCGTTCATAGGTTTCCTCGGAGCCCTCGTGATTGCCACAGGCTACCTACTCTCTTCTCTTAATTTCAACTGGTTATGGCTCAGCAGTGCAGGCTTTGTAATCCATTGGTTTGGCGACTCCATGGATGGCACATTGGCGCGTGTACGCAAGTGCCAGCGACCCCTCTACGGCTTCTACCTCGACCACACGCTGGATGTCATTACCGAGTTTATCATGTTCGCCGGTATCGGCTTGTCGGGACTTGTGCGCTTCGACCTCTCCATGCTGGTCTTCATCGCCTACCTCTTCATGACGCTCAACGTGATGATTAACTCCCACCTCAAGAGCGAGTTCCGCCTCACCTACGCCAAGTTAGGACCCACGGAGTTCCGCGTCTTGATGATTATCATCAACACACTCCTTATTTATGTCGCCCCAGTACGCGACTACATGAACTGGATTGCCCTCGTCCTATTCGCACTCATCATGCTCATCTATCTGGTTACCGTCTGCCAAGACTTGCGCGACTATGCCCGCCGCGACCCGCTCCCGAAAAAGTAATCCACCGATGCTACTTATGGAGGTGCGGTCTCCAGGCCGCACCACAATATGTTCCCCATTGAAGAACATCCCGATAGATTGCAGGCAGAAATATGCCGACAATCTTAGGTGATTCTTGGGTGATTGTGCTGAGAATATGCAGAGAATAACGAACATATTTACCGACTGTACCGACATGGTGCAACATCTGCAAGCAGACCTCGCAGGTGCAACGCGCTATATCTATTTCCAGTTCTTCAAATTCGAGGCGGACGATTTAGGCAAAGAGATAGGCGAACTGCTGATTGAGCGGGCGAAGGCGGGCGTGGATGTGCGGGTCATCTACGACGCTGTTGCTTGTTGGTACGTACCCCGACGCTTCTTCCGACACTTGCAGAAAGGAGGCGTTAAGGTACTGGGGTTCAATGGTTTATTCTCCCGCAACGGTATTCCTGTCAACTTCCGCAACCACCGCAAGATAGTCTCCATAGATGGCGCTGCCGCCTATGTCGGCGGCATGAACATCGCCCGACGCTACTGCGACGGAGTCCACGGCGGCATCTGGCGCGACACCCACCTCCGCCTCACCGACCCCACCGCCATCCAAGAACTCGAATCCATCTTCCTCTGGGACTGGACAGAGTGCAAGGGAGACCTCCAACTCCCTCAACACCTCATGGAGGTGCGGTCTCCAGGCCGCACCAATGATATTGAAAATCAAAAGGACGAGGCAACACTGTACCACTCCCCCATCCACATCCTCCCCATCAACCCCACGGACAAAGTCATGCGCATGGACGCCCTCATCTGCTACATGCTCCACCATGCGCAGCGCTACATCTACTTCCAGTCCCCCTATTTCATCCCCTCCACCACCATCCTGTCTGCCCTCAAAGCAGCCCGCAACCGAGGTGTAGAGGTCAGGCTCATGCTCCCTATCCGCGGCGATAAAGGCATACTCGTGCCCAAAGCCACCGCCTCGCACTACGACCACTTGCTGCGAGAAGGGGTGAAGATATACCTCTACCGACGCGGCTACATGCACGCCAAGACCATCGTCATGGACGACCGCCTAACCAGTATCGGCAGCGCCAACATCGACCCGCGCAGCCTGCGCCTCTCGTATGAGGTAACGGCAGTCTTCACCGATGGCGACACTGCCTTGCAGCAACGCCACATCTTCGAGCAAGACATGGCGGAATGTAAATACCTAACCTTAACTGATTGGAGAAAAAGAAGCTTTTGGCAACGATTCATAGAGCAGTTTGCCCGCCTCTTCGAGCACCATTTTTAACTAAAAGAGGCTGCCTAACTCAACTTGTTAGACAGCCTCCATAATGTGCGTTACTCGCCTTGTATCATCTTCGATACCAGTCGATATAGCTGCTGTTGTTCTTCCGTTTTCAGCAGCGATAGATGGTGGCGCATCACCTGTTCATCTTTTCGCTTGGCAGGACCCGTCTGCGCCTCGCGCGGCGGGATATGGTGCACTTTCTCTGCCGTTTGGTCAATCAGCGGGAGCAACACTTGGAAAGGGATATGCGTATCACGCAAGATATCCGCAGCGATGGCGTACATCTGATTGGTGAAGTTGTTCGCGAACACGCCCGCCACGTGTAGCCGCTCTCGGTCGTGCTGCGATGCCTCATAGACGCGAGGAGTAAGTGTCTGCGCCAATGTGAAAATAGCACTCAGGTCATCTATCTGTTTCCCCTCAACAAAAACCGGAATCTGCGAAAAATCGTCTATCAGTTTTGCCTTGCTGAAGGTCTGGAAGAAATACATCACCCCCGCGTGCGGAAAAGTCTCGCCGAACACCGAGAGAGGCATTGTACCTGAAGTGTGGAGATGTAGAGCAGTGCGAAGGTGCTTGTTAGAGCACAACATAGCCTCTTCTGCAATCTTTTGCACAATACTCAATAAAGCTTCATCGCGGATAGCATAGATATACACATCGGCAATCGGCAGTCTATCCAGCCCCTCGCGCGAAGAAACCATCTGCGTCCGCACCCCTTTCTGTGCGAACCCATGCTGAAGATTACTCCCCACATTCCCCTGCCCGATAATAACGATATTCATATCTTTCTATCCTAATTGTATAACTCCAATTTCTAACTAATGAAATCAATTTTTTTAGAGTTGCTTCACTACTTTAGCCGGAATGCCTGCCACCACGGCATAAGCGGGAACATCATGCGTTACCACGCTATTGGCGGCGATGATAGCCCCCCTTCCGATATGTACCCCCGGCATGATGGATGCCTTCTCGCCTATCCACACATTGTCTTCTATCACCACCGGACCTTTGCTGTGCAAAGGGCGATAGTTGGGGGCAGTATCCAACAACTCACGCACTGCCTCACCATGGGCATTGTCGGTGATAAGGACACAATGACCCAAACGCACATTATTCCCAAAAGTAATATTATGTATGGAGGTTATGTGGGAATGCAAAAATGGTATGCAATGGCAATATGGTAAACTTACCAATATGCTTAAAACGGCGACTCAGCATCCCCGTATAGATGTGCATCTTAATATGCAACCACAAATGAGCTACTTTTTTATTCACCAAACAACCCAATAAATAGCCAATGAAGTGTAATAATGTTCTCATAATAAAAATCAACTCTTCTTTTCTACTATTTTTTGATATATGGTTATTAAACCTTTTGCAATGTCTTTCCATGATTTGGGACCTTCGGCATAATCGCTCTGAATGTTATCTGCAAACTCTTGCAATTTCTCAGGATGCGATAACAAATGAATCATCGCGCTAGCCAAAGCTTCTACATCGCACGGCGGAACTATCAGACCATACTTCTCATGCACTACTTGCTCCGGTAGTCCGCCGACATTGGTAGCAATGATAGGTTTATTAAAAGCGAATGCCGACATCACCACCCCACTCTGTGTAGCATCTTTGTATGGGCAAACAGCACAATAAGCACCTTGAATCAATTCCGCCAACTCTGCATCGGGAATAAACCGATTGCGAAACTCAATGTAATCCAACTGTTGGTATTCGGAAATATCAAATGGATACTGTCCTTTTCCTGCCACGATTAACCGCATCCAAGGATACTGCTCGTGCACACGCTTCATCGCTTCAAGGAGATAGTCAATACCTTTGTTGGACGCTATTTGACCAAAGAACAAGAAGTAATCATCCTTCGCACCATTTGGATGTTGTCGTTCGTACATTCTCAGATAATCGTACCTTCCAAGGCGACTATCGTAAATTTGCTTCTTTTCCAAATGGTTCAAAGTGATGCATTCTTCTTTCTGAGCAGTATTTAGGATAATGAAGTGATTTAATAGACGGAATCCCCATTTCCGGGCTTTTAGTACTAATGGGGTATTACATACAGCTGTTGAGTGTGGAATCGGGTCATGAACGGTCAACACTATTTTCTTGCGTAATGTATAAAGCGGCATCTCATAATACTGCGGAAAATCCGTAATATGAATCACATCGTATCTACGCATTCGCCACGCTAACTTAATGTATAGCCATAGATTGCGGGGATACCACATGCGGGAAGCATACGAATTAACAACAAAAAAGCGATTGGCATCAATCAGTCGGCTACAAGGTGTCAATTCCGAATAAAGTTCAGTGGCAGGATATATTCCATATTTGGGAGATGGTTTTTGGATATTGAATGCAGCACCTTTGTAGTAGTTCTTAAAAACTGGTACATAATAGTCTATCTCAGCCATTTCCTTTGCCTCCATCAACAAAGACAAATCCACATCAGAAAACATCCGCCCTGAGAAGTATGCAATTTTTAGTTTACGCATGGAATTGAAAAAGAATTAAGGATAGACATGCTTTTACTATATATTTGTCGGTGCCGAATAGTATTTCGTCTCAGCAAAAGAGCCATTAAATGACCATATCGATAACAATTTTTCAAATAAAATAAAAGTTTCTTAGTTGATATGGAATGCTTTTTACAAACATATATATCAGATTGTATCTGTCGTCTGAAAGAAATGTCGTCAAAAGGTCGATTTTGGGTTAAATGCAGATATTTACTTTTTGGAAGATACTCCATCCGCATGTGCGGATAATACTGTCTCAAACGCAAATGGATATCAAACTCCTCAGCATACATAAAAACATTTTCATCAAACAGACCAATACTCTCAAAATACTCTTTCTTAATTGCAAAAAAAGCCCCTTGGAGCCACATTCTTTTGTAGTCGTAAATATCAAGTTTATGAGCAATGCTGCGACCAACACTTTGCAAGAAACCTATCTGAGAAAAATCATAGTAAAATGATGGATTGGCCTCATTGAGCGTACTATATTGTTTTCCTCCGCACATCACGACGTCAGGGTCAGAGAGGGTTGTTAGAAATGCACCGAATATCGGCATAATGAGACGGACATCGGGATTCATAATGCTGACAATCGGGGCAGACGATGCTCGGATGCCTACATTATTTCCTTGCCCGTAGCCTCCATTTGTTGGGTTGCTAACGGTAATTACATTAGGGAATTTCTCTTTGATTTGTAACTCGGTTGCACACCAATTTGTACTATTGTTATCAACCACAATAATCTCTAATGCTTCACCGATATCATTATACTGATAAACAGAAGTCAAACAATCGAAGATATCTTTTTCAGAATTATAGGTTAATATAATTAACGATAATTGTTTATCCATAAACCTTATTATTAAACTATCTTATGCTTATCATATTTAAATGTATATCGGAAAACGAAATACAAAGCAAAGATGGTAAGTAGAAAAAGAGTACCATTCGTTGTAGTAAACGGATAACCGTATAAACCTTTTACGGGAACATATACTATCAAAGCAAACATCAAAATCTGAGGAATAGATAAAACCTGATTTTTTGGCGAAGCAAAATGTTTGACTATGAATAGATACAAACATAGATACACGCATAAACCGATGACTCCCATATCCATTAAGGCACCGCCAAACATAGTGAAAAACACATTCACCTGAAGAGGATAATGCTGACTCAAGAAACTATAGTATTCGGACATATCATATGGCTGCCCGGTTCGCAAAAAAGTAGTCAATGGTAACATACGCTCACCGTAAATATGCCCCATATCTACATAGGGTAAACATGCACAAAAATTGTTCAAGTTTTGTCCCGCATAGCCTATGAAAGAATTGAGTGCATAATCAGGAGCATTAGAATCAAAGCGAGATATGGTTATTGCAAGAAGACCAATGAATAAGGCAACAGCAATTATAGTTCCTGCTGTTAACACATTTATTTTTCTTTTTTGAGGCATCTTTGGGGAGAAATAGCAATAATAGATAGCGAACATCTCTATGAACCAAATTAAATGAGCACGTCCTCCTCCGGCAAATGCTTGGAGTGCCAAGAATAATGAAGAGACCAACAATCCCGCACGAATCCAAAAAGGCTGAGGAAGAATTGTTATAGAAATAAACCATAGCAATAGGCATAAAGGCGAAGCATTAGCAAATATCATAGGTATCCAAAGCCAAAATAGGCGTTGGCTCTGATAAATTTTACTATTATCCATAGATGCTGAATAAGCCTCCGCCCGCGATGTAGTCAATTTCTCTTGGATTAGACCAATTGCCCCTGTCGCTATCACATAGAATAGCACACATATTATTACCACAATACACAATAGGTTCAATAGTTCCGGCTTTACTACCTCCATACGTATATCCTTCTTATCCAATCGCATAATGGGATAAAGCACTATTGTCCATAGTGTACAATACAATAGCACTCCACCTATAGTGAGAGCAAAAGGATTACAACCAAATTCACCATAAAGATTACGAGCATCCAAAATAATGGAGAAAAAAGCAGAAACATCTACACAAAGCAGAGACATTGCCCCCGCACCAAAACGCATATCACGTCGATTGATATGCCATAGCAATAACAAAGTAAAATATATGAATGGTATATATGCCATTTTGATGGTTTATAGTAGGAAATTAATGAATAATCCTATTTGGTGTATTTCGGCAAACAGAAATCATCTATATCACCTGAAAAAGCAAAAGGTTCATTATGCTCTTTGAAATAGTCTGCTAATATTTTCTCAGAGTCATAATTATTCACACGACGAACGTTTTCAATAAGGAGTTTGGCGGGACTACCGGCAACAAGACTATACTCAGGAATGAGTTTTGTATAGTCCTTGCTTAGCATAGAATAAGGACCTGCAACGATGGTACCTTTGGGCGTTTTTGTGCCTTTTTTAATGATGCAATTCCCTCCTATCCAGTTATTATCTCCAATGATAATTGGCAGAGAGTTGTCTTTAACCAGTCCGGTAGTCGTGTTTATCACATAGTGAAAATCCGTATCCATGATCGTAGTGTTATTTCCTACGCGCAAGCCATAACCTAAATGCACTAATTTCGCCACCTTGATGCATACGTTATCCCCTATATACGAATAATCTTCCACATTGAACACTCCATTAATCTCCATATGGGTACCTCTTCGAAATACCACTTCTTTACCAATCTGCAATAGTCCTATTATACATACATAGGTAGTACATTCAATGGAACGAAATGGATCGGTTAAGCCAATCTTGACCATTCCTTTATACGGTTTATGCAAGAATTCCACCTCGCCCCTCAACACGCCGAGTTCACATTTTCCATATAGCAAGAATGGTAACTTGCATGCTGTCTTAAATGGAAGCAGCATAAAATTAAATCGCAATGTCTGCCACCAATTTACTCGATTGATATTGTGATGGTTATTGTGGAAATAACGCAACAAATTACGAAAATAAATTTTTCTCATTTGAACAATTGTTTAATACGTACTAAATCTTTCCAACCTATCAATAAAGACTTTATTTGTGCTTTTAGAACAAACCAATAAGGAGGAATGAAAATATTGGATAATGTCCCTGCATACAGATAAGTCAAAATAGAAGCTACTGCAGTACCTTCCACTCCCCAACGGGGAATGAACAGATAGTTCATGCCTACGCACACCAGACACGCAGAAACACTTCGTATCCATCCCCATTGCTGTTTACCTTCAATGATAATCATATTACCTGCCGTTGCAGATAAAGAATGTGCCACTGTCTTAAAAGCCAATATCTGCAGTGTTAATGTTGCCGGTAAATAAGCCGCACCAAAAGTATATTTTATAAGCCATGGTGCTATCAAAGCGACAAAAGCCGCCATTAACACACATAACCATACCGTAACATTGACAAATTGTTGCGTCTTTAGTCTATATGCTTCAAAATTATCTTTATACAATCGAGTCAAAATAGGCACAATGGTTTGCGCCATGATGGTAGGAATAAAAAACAATACTTCCGTAAAACGCACCGCTACAGAATAATATCCTAGTTCTGTATTGTCCAACATTTTTGCCACCATAATCTGATCCACTCGTTGATAAATAAAGACTGCGGATAACGAGACCATCAAAGGGAAGGATTCTTTGATTAGGTATTTGGCGGTGGGGAGGTCAAAGGTCCAAAGGCGGGGGGAAGCGATTTGTTTGCGATAGGAGAGGAGATAGCCACCGGCGATGAGGACGGTATCGAAGAGTGTGGCAGCAATGAACCATGCCAAAGGAGCATGGAGGAGCAATAAGGCGACCTTGATTAACGCGCCAATAATGGTACGGCTAATCTCCGTTTTGACGATATATTCGTTCCAAACGATGGAAGTGAAATAGTTGCGGATGACCCCAAAGGTGCTCATAATCATGCTCAGTGAATAGAGCGTGATCATCCATTTGGTGAAGGTGTCCGCCTCAAAGAGCCATGCCGTAAGGATGACGAGCAGCATGGTGATACCCGCAAAGAAAAGTCTCAACCCAAATGCCGTACCAAGGATGGTATTGGCTTCGGCACCGGGTACCCTACCCTTCTCGCCCGTCCCCTTGCACTTGGACTCCTCACGAATCTCGATATTATCCAGCCCAAAGGAGGCAAAGACCTGAAAAAGCGCTACGAAACTGACCACATAGTTCATAAGTCCGTACTGCTCGGGACCAAGGTAGCGCGCGACGAAGATACCCACCAATAGACTACCCAGCAAAGTAACTACCTTGCCCGTAACCGCCCAGAATAGGTTGCGAACGACCTTCTGCTTGGTTTCGCTAAGGTGCATACGGGTTAGTATTTTGTCAATCAGACTCACGATAATCGGGTATGGTTCAATAAATCAGCCCGCAAAGATACTGCTTTTTTTTGAGATAAACAAATATAAACGGAAAAAATCTATGTAAAACGGAACGTATCTGTTCAGAAGCGGAATTTTCTTATTTTTTTGCTCATCATTGCTCTTATTTCAATATTTTTGCGTATCTTTGCAGTCGAAAGTATATATGCACTCGCGAAACTGAGTACAACGACACATAAAAATAAGATAACCTTCCTATTTACATTCCCATGAAATACTTTACTCCGGCAGAAGCCGTACAATTTGTCAAATCGGGCGATACCATTGTGGTGCAGGGCTCCACGTCTATCCCCATGGTGCTCCTGCGTGCGCTCACCGCTCGCGCTGCCGAATTGCGCGATGTGAAAATCATCAGCGGTTTCGGTGTGCACCCCGAGGACGCTCCTTACGCCAAACGCGAGTTGATGGACTCCTTCCGCGCCCTCAATATCTTTGTGCCGAACAACCTGCGCCGCGCCATGAAAGAGGGCGTGGCGGACACCATCCCGTGCTTCCTCGGCGAGGTGCCGTCGCTCTTCCGCAGCGGCTTGGTACCCGTGGATGTGGCGTTCCTCAACGTGAGCGAGCCCGATGAAGAGGGTTTCTGCTCCTTCGGCATCTCCGCCGACATCGCTTTCTCCGGCGCGGAATGTGCCAAGACCATCATCGCGCAGGTGAATAAGTACATGCCGCGCACCTTTGGCGACCCTGTCATCCATGTAAGCAAAATCACAGCCCTCTGCCGCGGCGACGAGCCCTTGGTGGAAGTGCCGACACCCGTCCCCTCCGAGGTGGACACCAAGATAGGCAACTTCATCGCCAACGAAATCCCGGACGGCGCCACCTTGCAGATAGGCGTAGGCGGCATACCCAACGCTGTCATCAACGCCCTACGCAATCACCAACACCTCGGCTTGCACACCGAAGCCATCACCGACGGCGTGCTGCCCCTCATCGAGAAAGGTATCATCGACAATAGTCAGAAGAAAATTCTCCCGGGAAAATCGGTCGGAAGCCTTGTACTCGGCTCCAAGCACCTCTACGACTACATTGATGGCAACCGCAACTTCGTCATACGCGATGTAGCATGGACCAACGACCCGCAAATCATACGCCAAAACCCACGCGCCATGGCAATCAACTCTGCCATTGAGGTGGACCTCACAGGACAGATTTGCGCCGACTCCATAGGCGAGACGATCATATCCGGAGTCGGCGGGCAACACGACTTCATGTATGGTGCCGCCCTCTCCGAAGGAGGCAAGTGCTTCATCGCACTGCCCAGCATGACAAACAAAGGGCAGTCGAAGATAGTAGCCCATTTGGCGCCCGGCGCCGGCGTAGTTACCACACGCTTCCAAGCGCAGTATATAGTAACCGAACACGGCATAGCCTTCCTGCGCAACCTGCCGCTGGCAGACCGCGCGAAAGCCCTCATCCGCATCGCCGCCCCCTCTGTGCGAGAAGACCTCGAGCGAGCCGCCGTAGCCCGCTTCGGCATCGGATTCCTAAGACTGAGATAATCACTAACCACTGGGGACGCGGGCGTCTCGCCCGCGGTTATCTAACCACTAACTACTGACCACTGACCACTAATATGAAGCACTTCCTTCCCATCTTCCTCCTCCTCGTCCCCCTGCTGATACAAGCCGAGGAGATGCCTGTCGGCTACTACGATGCCATTGACGGCAAGCAAGACAGCTTGCTGAAATCCACCTTAGGGCAGATTATCCGCCCACATACTGCCATCCCCTACGGCAGCGGCGCAGATAAGACTTGGGGCGTGTTCTACTACTCCGACCAAGACGAAGAGGGTTACTGCATGGATATGTACTGCGACAGTTGGAAGAAGTTCACCTCCGTAGGCGCTGTGGTGAGCGGTTGCAACATCGAGCACTCCTTTGCCAAATCGTGGTGGGGAGGCACTAAGAATGATGCCTACAAAGACTGCTACCACCTCAATCCGTCTAACTCTACCGCCAACTCCTCGCGCAGCAACTATCCCCTCGGGGTGCCGACCAAAGACCTGAAAGACCAGTCTGTTACAGGTTCTTTGAAGGTAGGAAGAGCCACCTACGAAGGCGAGACATTCTATGTTTTTGAGCCCAAGGATGAGTACAAAGGCGACTTCGCGCGCGCCTACTTCTACATGGCTACTTGCTACGGAGACGAACTCACATGGCGCTTGGATAATAAAGATGTAGGCAGCAAGTATGCCATGCGCAACGATTCCTACTTGGAGTTCCGCGACTGGGAGATAGAGGTGCTTATCACGTGGCACCGACAAGACCCCGTGAGCGAGAAAGAAACCAAGCGTATGGATGCCGTCAGCGACTTCCAGCACAACCGCAATCCCTACATCGACTACCCCGAATTGGCAGAGTATATCTGGGGCAACAAAAAGGGCACCGCGGTAAATCTTTCAGAACTAACAGGTACCCCCTCTTCCCTACCCTCCTCTACTGCCCCTGAGCACACCCCCACCGTTCGCAAACTCATCCGCAACGGCCAAGTGCTTATCGAACGCGACGGCGTAGTGTATTCCATTTTGGGAATCTGTTTGTAATGAAGAAAAGGGACAAAGGAAAGAGGCTACCTAACTTGACTTGTTAGGCAGCCTCTTTCTTTTATACAGAATTTTATAGTAAGTGTGTTTATAGCAAAGCACCTAAGATGGAATATGCTTTACCATCACGCAAGATAATCACCTGCCCGTTGCGGACTACTTTCTGCACACGCGGAGCAGCGGTTTCAGCATCCGTATTGTTGATAGCCGTGCGCTCTTCGATAACGATAGTTACGGTCAGCGATAGGTTACCATAGGTGGCTTTCAGTTCGGCAGTACCTACGCCTAATGCTTCGATAGTTACTGCTAAATCCTCGCCGTTGGCAACTGGAGTGCATTTCAGGAACGAGTCCGCCCATTCCAGCGAGATCTTCTCTGCTTCGCCGCCTACTACGGTGAATGTTACCGTTTCAGATTGTCCTACCTGCATAGTGATCTCATCGGCATCTACATAGAAACCGCCAATCATATCCTCGTACCACAAACCGAGATTCGTCTCCGTGAGCAACCAAGGCTGTGCGATGCTTTCGCCAAAGAGGAAGTTCTGTGTGCCGAGCCAGTCTGCAGTGATTGCTTCGGGAGCAATAGTATTTCCCTCGGTGGTGCTATCGTTGTCCGCAATGGTAGCATCGATGATAGCAAGGTCTTGGATGACATAATTGTTTGCCAAACCTTTTTCGGGCTTACCTACGCTCACTTTGTTGTATGACCCATCGGGATTTGGGTTGTCCCAATCCCAAGCCATCTCGTCTGCACTTGAGCGACCTATGACACGGTGAGCCACCACATCGCCAGCCGTTGCGCTCGGCGTAAAGCCTATGGAATCGACTGCCACAAGGTTGTGTTCTACAATCACAGGTACCACTTTTTCATTAGTGGGCAACTCTTCCAAGTATCCAATCAAACCGCCTACACTTCCCTCTTTGCTATCCGAATGGAGCATTACGGAGCCTTCTACAAAACAGTTGTTCACCTTGCCGCGGCCTGTGAAGCCCGCAATACCGCCCACATTTCCGCGACCTATTATCTCTGCATCTACATGGCAGTTGCTTACCACATCGCCTTCTGCACTCTGGTCAGCCACTATACCGCCGACTTGCAGTCCACCGTTGATTGAGCCGGAGAAGGCGCAGGCGGTAACGGTAGCGCTGGTGGCGGTCTGACCGATGATACCGCCCACTTCCGTCTCAGGCAGGTCAATCTCTGCCATTCGTACCGAGGAACCCTCGATACGTGCATAGAGGTTAGCCGCACCCGCGATACCGCCGAACAAGTCCGCCGTTCCGCTCACCACGGGATGGTAGATATGGATATTGCGGAGAGTGGTGGTAGAGTCAGCACCCGAGGGATTGCCCATCACGGCATCTGCCACGATAGCCGCCGCATACGCCCCATCCAATAGCACCGTAGGACGGTCTATAACAAGGTCTGAGATCTGCGCACTGGGATACACGTTGTGGAACAAACCGCCTTTGGAGAGCAGGAGGTTAGAGAACACATGGTCATTACCTCGCAACACTCCGGAGAAGTTAGCCGTCAAACCGGTGAAGGGAATCCCCATGAAGTCCACATCGTCCACCACGCTGTAGTATGCCGCAGGGGCTTGCTCTATCTGCTTGAAGTCTCCGGCGGTGGCAATCAGATACGGATTAGCCGCCGTACCCTCGCCGCCTTGGAAAGCCGATAGAGGCAGGTCGGTGAAGTTCATTGTATAGAGTCGGTCAGACTGCATGTTGGAGCGTACACAGAGCAAGGTGGGATAGGTCTTGGTATTAAGCAGGTAGATAGATACCAGCGCACCGCCAAGGCTGTCCACCGGCGCATAGTCCAGCAGTTTCTCGCCGTTGGTATTGATTACATAAAGGTGCTCCGCCGTCTTGCTGGAGCCTTCCTCAATGCTCTCTTTTGCCAATACCATGTACTCGTAAGCATCGTCTTTCGTAGAGAACAGCCACGGGTCGAGTGCATCAGCGCCGATATATACCTGCGCCTGTGCCACATTGGCGCCAAGGTTAAGGTCATCATAATGGGAGAAAGAGCCGTCGCCGTTGAACCATGCTATGGAGTGAATCACCTCGCCCTTATCGTTGCTTGCGCCTTGCGCCATCGAGAAAACGTAGTTGTAGCCCTCGCCCGCGGGAGTACGATCCATAGAGGTGGTCAGCGACAATCCGCCTATCACGGCAGGAATCTGCGCTGCAATCTCCAGCGAAGGCAAATCCACATAGGTAAAGGTAGTCTCTTGGTTCACCGTTTGGAGGAAGCACCATTGCGTGGGTTGACCGGCTATCTCGCTCATGCGGATGTCGCCCATCGTCTCTTCGGCAATAGTACCGATACGCTCGCCATCCTTGTTGTAGAGATAGAAAGAACGGAGGAAATCGTCCTCGGAAGTATAGTCATCGAAAGTAATCACAAAGATAGGGTCTGTCGTGTTGTCAAACTCGCCGAAGGTGATATCATTGTTGCCGCGGAAACCGCCCATGTAGGGGAACGTGTAGATATACTCGCTTGTCACGGGAACAGGAATCTTCGTCTGATTTGTCTGCTGGAAATTGCTGTTATAGAGCGTAATCACAAGGTTGTTATCCGGCTGCACCACGGGGTCCTCCCAAAATGGGATATCGGGGTCAAAATAGGGCTTCTCATAGAACGCCGTAGCGAACACCAATTGCTTTCCGTTGCGCATCATATACACGGGAAGAGGCTCATTTCCTGAAGCGGCAACATGCTCATAATCAATCTTGAACGTATGCACCTTAATAGGATGCGTGGAACTATATCCGCCTTTTTTATAGACATGGAAATTCAGGTAGTATTTCTCATCGGTCGTGGTATCGTTCACCTGCACCTCTTCAAACGATTCTTCGTAGAACAGCATGTAGTAGTCCTCCGTCCATTGATCGGTTGCCATATCCACAGCCTGACACTCGTTTCCATCAATAGTCGCCAACAGTTTTCCGTCGCCGCCTATAGCAAAAGCATCATTGAAGAAGCGCCCGGTGTTATCCTCCGTTACGACATGGGCAAAGAGCATCACTTCGTACTTATCATCGGAGTTGAAGAACTTCTTGGTTACCAGCGGATTGAGTTGAACAAAGTTCACGCCACGATCGCCTTCCCTAAGCGTGAAGGTATCGGTGAACTGCCCTTTGAGTTGACGCTGAGCATCATAAATCTTTACTGTAACAGAAGTATAAAACGTAGTGTACTCCACTGTTGTTGTAGTGTAGTCCATCGTGTACGTCCACACGTTTCCATCGGGGCCGTTAATTGTACCAAAGGTCTGCGATGGAGGAAATACCTCGTCAGGGGCATCTACTGCCGCTTGCTTGCGTGCACGATGTTGAAGTACTGCGGCTTGATCATGCCGGCTCCATTGACGGGTAGCAGCAAACTCGGCTGCTTGTGCCGACATGGCTCCTATACTTAGTGCTATCGCACATAGAAATAAAAGAAAATTGTGTCTTTTCATACCTTTAAGAGTTTTTATAAAAGTTAAAACAAAAATATCAAACTACGCCATCTCATTGATAGAGTTGAAGCCTTGCCCGAAGACGCCGCGCACCTTGCTTTGACTGACGAAGGCATCAGGGTCGATAGAGCGCACAAGGCGGAAAATCTTCGCACTCTCGTGCTGACGGGCAATGGTAGTAATCACTTTCACCGGCTCTTTGCTATAGCCGCCCTTGGCATCCAAGATGGTTACGCCGCGCGGCACTTGCGTCATAATCGCCTCTGCTATCTCGTCCCACTTCTTGCTGAAGATGAAGAACTGCACCGACTGGCGCGTGCGGTTCATCACCCAGTCCACCGCCGTGGAGGACATGAACGTGAAACACAAACCAAATAATATCTTCTCCAGCGAGCGCACCTCCGGCAAGAAATAGGCGGTAAGGATGATACAGATATCGCAGGTCATCAACACGCGCCCCATGGGCAAGTGGTGGTACTTATTCACTATCATCGCCACTATGTCCGTGCCGCCCGTAGAGCCGTTGTTGAGGAACACGATTCCCAAGAAACAGCCCATGAAGAGCCCGCCCAAGATAACTGCCATGAAGGGATCGCTAATTATCGGTACTTCGGGGATAGGTATCACCTTCATCCAAAACGTCAGCCAGAAGATGCCGAACAGCGTGCGGGCACAATAGCGCCAACCGACTGTGAAACCCGCGATAATAAGCAGTATGGCATTGAGCGTGAACACACTGAGCCAAATAGGGATGAAGCGGTTCGTGGCAAAATAGATTATCTCGCACAGACCCGTTAGTCCGCCACCGACTATAGCATGAGGCACCAGTAGTTGGTTCACCACTAAACCATACGGGAAAGTACACAAGATAATCATGATATACTCCTTGATGGCTATCAGCGGCTTTTGCCGCTGATAGCTCTGCAAGTGCTCCTGCAACCGAGCAGAAATAGTAGGTCTGTCTTTTGTCTTTTGCATGATTATTCTTAATTATCAGAGTAATCAGAATTATTCAGAGTATTCAGAACTATCAGAGCATGCGCCCTCATAATTCATAATTCATAATTCATAATTACCAACGTGCTACCAAGTTGCGGTCGCCGAAGCCGTTGTCCACACGGCTGACGGGAATCCAGAACTTGTTGGCTGCCACCCACTCTGTCGGATAAATCGCCTTCTTACGCGAATAGGGATGATTCCATTCGTCCGCCACGGCTTCGTATTCGGGGTGCGGCGCGTTAACCAACACATTATCTTTGGCATCCGCCTCGCCGCGCTCTACCTCGGCAATCTCCTCGCGGATGGTCAGCAAGGCATCGATGAAACGGTCTATCTCCGCCAGCGACTCGCTCTCGGTGGGCTCTATCATCAGGGTGCCGTGCACGGGGAACGAGAGTGTGGGCGCGTGGTAGCCGAAGTCCATCAGTCGCTTTGCGATGTCGCCCTCGGTGATGCCGATAGCATGGAACTGGCGGCAGTCGAGAATCAACTCGTGCCCTACCCTACCCTTCACGCCGGTATAGACCACGCCATAGGCATCGCCCAACTTGGCAGCCATGTAGTTGGCACTGAGGATAGCCGTTGCCGTAGCATGGCGCAGAGCCTCCGACCCCATCATGGCGATGTAGGAGTAACTGATTAACGCCAAGTTAGCATTGCCAAAGAGCGCAGATGATACGCGGTTATTATCTTCTGTGGGCATGCAGTCTGCCAAATGCTCTGCGCAGCAGATTGCGCCTACACCGGGACCGCCGCCGCCGTGAGGCGAAGCAAAGGACTTATGCAGATTGAGGTGGCACACATCCGCACCGATGAAAGCGGGATTGGTGTAGCCTATCTGTGCGTTCATGTTCGCGCCGTCCATATAGACTTGTCCGCCGTTGGCGTGGATACACTCGCACATCTCGCGGATAGCCATCTCGAAGATACCGTGGGTGGAGGGATAGGTGATCATGCAGCCGGCGAGCACGTCTTTGTTCTCCTCGGCTTTCTGCTTCCAATCGGCGAGGTCGGTGTTGCCGTTCTCGTCGCATTTCACCACCACGGGTGTGAACCCTGCCTGCACGCAGGAAGCAGGGTTGGTGCCGTGCGCCGAAGCAGGGATAAGGAGCACCTTGCGCGCGTCCTGCCCCGTCTTGTGCAGGTATTCGCGGATGGTAACCAGTCCGCTGTATTCTCCCGAGGCGCCGGAGGTCGGCTGCAGGTTGCATGCGGCGAAACCCGTAACTGCGCAGAGTTGCTGCTGCAACTCCAGCACCATCTGCAAGTAGCCCTGCACCTGCTCGTCCGGCGCAAGCGGATGCGGCGCCATGAAGCCGTTGTAGGTGATGGGGGTCATAGCGGCGGCGGGGTTGAGTTTCATGGTGCAAGACCCCAGCGGAATCATCGAGTGGGTCAGACTGATGTCCTTGCGGTCAAGGCGCTTGATATAGCGCATCAACTCCGTCTCGGTATGATACTTTTGGAACACCTCTGCGCGGAGGAAATCCACCTCGCGCACATGCGATTCGTCTATCGCCCACAAGCCCTCGAAAGCCGTTTCCGAAGCCTCTTCCTGCGCCATGTTACCACTCACTTCGGCGAAGATTTCTATCAGGTCGTTCATCGTGTCGAGGTTGACCGTCTCGTCCAACGAGATACCTACCCAACCTTCCTCATCGTAGTAGAAGTTGATGCCCGCCTCTTCTGCCACCTCGCGCAGACGATCTACCCAGTCCTCCACGGGGCCGTCCGTAATCTTGAGCGTGTCGAAGAACTCGTTGTTCTCCTGTTGGAAGCCGTAGGCTTGCAGCAACTCATTGAGATACACCGTCTTACCGTGTATGCCTTCTGCTATCTCGCGCAGTCCTTCCGCACCGTGGAACACGCCGTAGAAGCCCACCATCATGGCGCACAACGCCTCTGCCGTGCAGATGTTAGAAGTGGCTTTCTCGCGCTTGATATGCTGCTCGCGCGTCTGCAACGCGAGGCGGAACGCGGGGCGACCGTTGGTGTCTTTGCTCAGTCCGATGATGCGCCCGGGCATGTCGCGCTTGAACTCATCGCGCGTAGCCATATAGCCCGCAGTCGGTCCGCCGAATCCCATCGGCAAGCCCAATCGTTGCGCCGTGCCGCACACGATATCCGCGTCCAGCGGCTTGAGCAACACCAGCGACATCAGGTCAGCCACCACCGTTACTTTCAGCCCGGCGGCATGGCAATCCTCCACAAACGCGGTGTAGTCCTCTATCGAACCGTCTGCGTTAGGCAGTTGCACCAGCGCGCCGAAGAACTCAGCCGTCGGCTCGAAGTCAGCATACCGACCTACCACCAACTCAATGCCTTGCCCCGTCGCGCGCGTGCGCATTACGGATAAGGTATTGGGAAATATCTTCTCGTCCACGAACACTTTGCATGCGCCGTTCTTCACCTGCTCGCGCGAGCGCAGGTTGCGCATCATAGTTACCGCCTCGGCAGCCGAAGTCGCCTCGTCCAGCAGCGAGCAGTTGGCGAGCGGCAGCCCCGTCAGGTCGGACACGAGCGTCTGGAAATTGAACAACGCCTCCAATCGTCCTTGGCTCACCTCGGCTTGGTAAGGCGTGTAAGAAGTGTACCACACGGGGTTCTCCAGCACGTTGCGGCGAATCACGGCGGGCGTGATGCTACCGTACCAGCCGCGACCTATCAGGCTGTGCGCAGGGATGTTCTCATCGGCAAGGGCTTGGGTGTAATCCAGCAACTCCTGCTCGCTCATCGGAGCGTCCAACTCGATGGGCTCGGGCAGCAGGATATCCTCCGGCATCGTCTCGCGAATCAACTGCTCCATCGAGTCCGCGCCTATCACTTCGAGCATCTTCTGCTCATCTTTTTCGCTCAGGCCTATGTGCCTGCTTTCGAGGTAGTTCTGTTTCATATAGAATAGAAATTAAGGAGAGACAAACGTCAAAACACGCGATTTACTCTGCGGGGATGTCCGGATTGATTTTATGGATTAGTCCTTTCAATACATCGCCCGGTCCGAACTCATAGAAATGTGTCGCCCCATCCACAATCATATTGCGCACCGTTTGCGTCCAACGAACCGACGAAGTAAGCTGCAGCAGCAGGTTTTCGCGAATTTGTTCGGGATTGGTTTGCGGGTATGCATTCACGTTTTGATAGATTGGGCAGAACGGCTGATGGAACTCGGTATTGAGGATGGCATCGTGCAGTTCCTCCGCTGCGGGTTGCATCAGCGGGGAGTGGAATGCGCCACCAACCGGCAGTCGGAGAGCACGTTTCGCGCCATTCTCTTTCATTATACCGCACATCTTATCCACCTCTTCCACAGCGCCGGAGATCACCACTTGCCCGGGGCAGTTGAAGTTCGCTGCCACCACCATGCCTGCTCCGTGTGCCTGACACAACTCATCCACTTTATCATCCGCCAGCCCCAACACGGCAGCCATCGTTCCGGGCTGCACCTCGCACGCGCGTTGCATCGCCTGTGCGCGCTTGCTTACCAGCACCAGCGCATCTTCAAAGCGCAACGCACCGCATGCAACCAACGCGGAGAACTCGCCTAAACTATGTCCCGCCACCATATCGGGGCGGAGGGTGGTCAGCAGACGAGACGCTATCACCGAATGCAGGAATACTGCAGGTTGCGTTACATCCGTGCGTTTAAGGTCTTCCGCAGTGCCCTCAAACATAATATCCGTAATACGAAAACCAAGTATCTCATTGGCTTTTTCGCACATCTCACGTGCTTCGTTGTGAGACTCGTACAGGTCTTTGCACATCCCTGTAAACTGTGCCCCCTGACCAGGGAAAACAAATGCATTCATTTATTTTACGTTTTAATGATTTTCTAATTGATGATTGGTGTTTATACCAAATCGGGTACAAAGGTACTACTTTTTTTTGGAATAGACAAATAATCGGTATTTTTTCGTCTGCAAGTCCCCCTCTAATGGGGATTTAGAGGATCCTTTCAGAAAGATTTTGAGAGCATAAATATTTTCAGCAGTAAACGAATCAACTTGATTAGAGTTAGTGATTAGTTAGCGATTAGTTAGCGGTTAGTTAGTGATTAGTTAGTGATTAGTTAGTGATTAACGAGACTATTTCCGCGAAAAGTCTTATTTCGAACTCACGTTTATTATTTGAAACTTGATACATTTTGGGAAGTATTCAAAAGGAAGAAGAGACAAAAAAAGCTGCCCAACATACTTGTTAGACAGCTCAGTGCGGAAAGTGAGGGATTCGAACCCCCGGAACTCAATAAGGGTCTCCACAACACTTTCATTTTGGAGAGAAAATCTCATTAGATTTCCTCTACATTTTTCGGTATCACAATACCTTACATTACAACTCCATAACAAAACTCAATTGTTATTGATTTAGTTGTTTTCTTTCAAAGAGCCGATATTTTCTGTCACATTTTTGGCACAGTTTTGAGCCAAAAATTTGGGCTTCTCAAGCCCCATCAACAGCCGCCTGACAGAGGCGGCGTTTTTGCTTGTTCCCATCCGCAAATTTTGCGGCTTTCCTCATTTTTAGTGCTTTTCCGCGTTTTTTGAGGTTTCCCCCATATTTTGCGATAATGCGCCTGTTTTTTGGAAGTGAAAGCAAATTCAAGTAATTTTGCACTCGCTTTCAGTTTAGATTTCTAAACTTTTTCGGTAAACGCCTGCAAAATTACAAAAAAAATATGAGATATGCAAATTTTGACCCTCAAGAAAAATTACTGCTCAAACATTTCATGAATAATATAAGGGCAGGTGATAAAAAACGCATACAAAACGCCATTATTTACGAGTGCCACATTTCATTCACTGCATATAGAAAATGGATAAGAGGTTTATCATTACCGAAGCCGGAAAACCAAATAATCATTGACCGCGTTGCCGAAAGGTTTGGTTATGGCATGGTTTATTCGTCAAGGTAGGTGAGCAAATAGTTGGCTCGCTTATTGTTAAACTTTCAAAACAAACCTAATTTATGTCAGACTTGAACTTTTACAAGTGCTACACGCAAATGATGTCGCGGGACGACGCTCGCAAATTCCGCGAGGAGTGTATGACCCATTTCGGCTGGTCGGAAAACACTTTTTACAATCGAATTAAAGGACACTGTTTCACAGGTCCATTTGAAGAACAAGAGTTCATTAGAACCTTGCGTAAGTATTACCCAAATTTTTGATGTTTTATGAAGAGTATTCGAGACTTTATTGTGTTTTCCTCTCTGAATGAGGCGGAAGACGCGCCCAAGGGGGGATGTGTCATTGTATTAGACACACAAGACCACGTCAATGAGTTTGCAGACCATCTAGAGAAGCACACCTTGCTCTCCGTTCATTCGGTGCGCAAGATGGACTATTTCTACTTTACAGTCGGTACTTTCTACGGTTGTTGTGTTTTGGAAGTTCACCTCAAAGAAGATGTAGAAAGTACCGACTTTCGTATTACCAGCGAGCAGGTCGCCATTGCCGAGACCTATTCGTTTTTCCAGCAACTGGCATACAAGAAGCAATAAGACCTCTCTAAAAAACTTCCATGATTGCAAACTCTGTAATAGAGCAGATACATTTGCGGGCGGACATCAGCAGTGTTGTCGGGGATTACCTCACTTTACGCAGGAAAGGTAACCGGCTGTGCTGTTGTTGTCCATTCCATAGCGAAAAGTCGCCCTCTTTCTTTGTCAATCCCCACACCAATACCTACCATTGTTACGGCTGTGGGGAGCATGGGGATGCCATTGCTTTTGTGATGAAGAAAGAGGGCTTGACTTTTGCCGAAGCCGTCCGCAAACTTGCGCATAAGTATAACATCCCCATCGAGGAGGAGAAAGACGAGCGTACCAACGAGGAGCGGGAAGCCGCACGGAAACGGGAGGCAATGCAAGTCGTCTATCAAGTGGTGCAGAATTACTTTGTGGAAGCACTCTACAAGGACACGCCCGAAGCCAAGCAAGCCCTCGCATACGCCACGAGCCGCTGGAATAAGGAGTTTTGCATGGAGACAGGTATCGGCTACGCGCCCAACGCTTGGCAGGGGCTGATAGATTTTGCGAAGAAGCAGAGCCTCTCGCTTGACCTGCTCATTGAGGTCGGGTTGGTCAAGATATCGGAGAAAACCGGCAAGCCGTTTGATTTCTTCCGCGAGCGGTTGATGATACCTATCCGCGACAAGTTCGGAGTTATCATCGGCTACACCGCCCGCGACCTGACCGGCAAGGAAGACAGTCCCAAGTACCTCAATTCGCCTACCTCAATACTCTACAAGAAAGAAAAGAGCGTTTTCGGCATAGACATTGCCGCGCGTGCTGCTGTCTTGCAGCATTCTTTCTTCCTTGTCGAGGGCGCACCCGATGTGTTGCGTTTGCAGTCCATCACTGTTACCAACGCCGTTGCCAGCCTTGGCTCGGACTGGACGGATGACCAGTTAGCCATCCTCAAACGCTACTCCGACACGCTCATTTTCCTGCCCGACGCAGACCCTCCCAAACGCAACAAACCCTTTGGTACGGGTATAGAAAAGGTGCTCAAGACAGGACGCAGGGCATGGGAGCAGGGCTTCCATGTGTATGTGCGCGAGATACCTCTCGGAAACGAGGGGCAGAAGAACGACCCCGACACTTACTGCAAGTCCAAGACACTGCTCGATGAACTGGAGCAGAAAGATTTTGTCTTGTGGTATGCCCAAAAACGCTTCTCCGCTCCTGCCGGTACATTTGAGGGAAACGCCATGGAGGATATCGCTGCCTTGGTCGCTTGCGTCGATAAGGACTACGAGTTGGACAAATACATCTCCGCACTCCACGAGGAGATAAGCAAGGGCAAGACCATTTGGCGCAAGGCTATCGAAGCAGCGAAACGGCAGAGAGGCAAGGAAAGCCTCCAACAGGGTAAGAACCAAGTCAGCCTTGATTTGTTTGAGAAGTTCGGCTTTCAGGAGCACAGAAAAACGTACATCTCCATCGGGGAGGGCGGCAAGACCATCCGCTGGTCAAACTTTATTATGCACCCCCTTTTCCACATCCGCGACAACCAATCCGCTTTGCGTCTGTTTGAGATAGAGAACGAAGACGGAGAAAAGACCATCATTGAGTTCAAGCAGGAAGACCTTGTATCGCTCACCAAGTTCAAACAGAAAGTGGAGAGCCTCGGTAACTTCGTTTGGCTCGTCAAGGACGAGCAACTCACCCGCCTCAAGCAATACCTCTATAAGACCACGGAAACAGCGGAGTTGATAACGCAACTCGGCTGGCAACGCAAAGGCTTCTTCGCATTCGGAAACGGTGTCTTCACCGGCACCGAATGGAAACCTGTTGATGATTTTGGTATCGTTCGCATGGGAGAAAAGGGCAATTTCTACCTACCTGCATTCTCCTCCATCTATAAAGAAGATGTCTCACTCTATCAGTTCGAGCGCAACTTCGTGCATCGAGACTGGGGAAATATCAGTCTGAAAGACTATGTTTCCCTGTTGGTTACCGTCTTTGGGGACAATGCAAAGATAGGTTTTGCCTTTTTCTTGGCGACCCTGTTCCGCGATGTCGTTACCGCCCAAACCAAGTCATTCCCTATCCTTAATCTCTTTGGTCC
>JAEDGZ010000005.1 GCA_016297215.1 Paludibacteraceae bacterium
TGATTAGTTAGTGATTAGTTAGTGATTAGTTAGTGATTAGTTAATGATTAGTTAGCGATTAGTCAGTGATTATCGAGAGTCTATCTACTGAAAAATCTTATTTCGAACTCACGTTATCTTATATAAAAAGAGAGGCTCCGCAAAAACGGAACCTCTCTTCGTTGAGCCGCCATTAGAGCGCGGCATAGTGTTTTGTTGCTGATTGGCAATTATTCGATAACGGTGCCAAGTGCGTTGTAGCGAACATCACCACGGATGATGACTACCTGACCGTTCTCAATCACCTTGGTAGCCTTAACAGCCTCCGTAGCGTTGAAGAGACCCTCAGCAGGTGCTTCAACCGGCTCAAGCAGGGTGATTACATTGGTGCCATCGGAAACGGTTACGTTCAGTTTAGCAGCCTCCTCAGCAGTTGCGAGAGCAACGCATGCCAACGACATCTTCGAACCGCAAGCGTTTACATAGTAACTGGTGTTAGCCTCAACCGGGAAACGGATTACGCCAAGACCATTCTGCGCATAAGCACCATTCTTCACTATAGAAGCAGAGTCTGCTAAATGACCATATTTCTCATGGTCTTTGAGCATATGAATCTCAGGGAACTCAATCGGAGCATTTACATAGTTGTCCTCGTCTGTAGAAGGCGAATAGGTAATCAAAGAGTCGGTAATAATATCCGAGCACATGATGCCTGCTAACCAATCAGTTTTACTTTTCAGAGCCTCTTTACCTGCAGGGCAAGTAATCATAGCAAACTCATACCCCAATGCAGTAGCCTCTCCATTGTACAACTCAAACACTGTGTAGTGTTTGTTAGAAGATGCTTTATGGAATACATAAGCATAACCATCTGCCTTCGCGTCAATCTGGAATACAGCACCTTGAACAGGAGCCAACAAAGTCAATGCAGGGTTACCACCATCCTTATCTTTCGGGTTGTCATTACCTTGGATACCCCATTGGTCAGCCTTAATAATCTCTTGCTCTCCGAGACTCAAGCTCACATACGCGTTGGCATTTAAGCCCACACGCTGATAGGTAGTAGCAAATGCATTCTTCAACTCAATTGACTCAGCGGTACCAAGAATCGCACCTGCATCGACAGAAGTTTTAGCAGTTCCTGCTTTCGCATCTGCCTCAGTAGGATAGTTTTCTTGGTTAACGGTAATCACGTCAACTGCCATGGCTGCTGAAGATACCATCAAAGCAGCCGCAAAAAAGAATAACTTTTTCATGATTTTTGTTTGTTAATAAGTTAAATAAAGATTGATAATTTTATCGAGTTCCAACAAAGGTGTATTTATTTACCTTTGCTTTCTTCCCTTTTCCTGTTTTGAGAGAGTAGTTGAATGTCGTACTTCCATCCGTTTTTACGCGTCCTTGAAAAGCGGGAACAGCAGCATCTTCTCCCGCATCATCCGGCAGAAGAGCAACTGCGTTATTGTTGTAGAACACCAACTCATCTCCTGCATGGGTAACATTCGCGCGAGTGGCTGCACTGAGCGACAACGCCTCTGAAGCAAAGGTCATGGTTACCACATAAGGTTCATTCTCTACGGTAGAAAATACCACCGTTCCCGCTCCTTCCGAGAGATTTCCTTTGTCATCCACAATGCTCCATGTACCGGAATATGTGCCTGCAATATCTGCAGCAGCGGTATTCTCATACACGCGCACCTCTTCGTTCTTGCAACTCACCATTGCTACTACAGCCAATGTCAAAGTCCAAAATTGTATCTTTTTCATAATGATTTGCTATTTAACGTTAGTAGATTCTGTTCTACGCCATGAATTAGTAACCCGCATTTTGGTCAGCTTCAGTGATACCCTCGTTGGAGTTGATTTCAGCCTGAGGGATAGGACGATACCACTTGGTTACACCGGCAGTATTCTGCATCTGCGCTACATCGGAGATATAGTAACTATACTCCACATTGTAGTGAACCAATTGTTTAGTACGGCGCAGGTCCATCCAGCGATGTCCCTCTGCATACAACTCTTTTGCACGCTCGTCCAAAATGAGGTCTATAGGACGCAAGGTTTTTGCCGCATAAGCAGGCTCGTAGTTAGTGAAACTTGCAGCCCCTAATCCGGCACGCGTACGGACAGCATTTACATACGAAATTGCTTTTGCATCGTCTCCTGCCATCAGATATGCTTCGGCTGCCACCAAGAAGATATCCGAAAGGTGGAGCAACACGATATCACGATAGCAGTTGGTGTTGCCATTTGCTTGAATGGTATTGGGGTCATCCCATTTCTTCACCGTGGGCGCATAGTCCAACTCATTAAATAATGCATCCTCATAGGTAGCGGTATTCGTGGTCTTTTTCGCCACAGTTCCGTCCGTATTGAACTCCCATACGGTAACTTTATCCCCGAGCAAGTATGCTTTAGGTGTAAGAACTTGATTGACAGAACCATCTGCTTTGGTCATTGCAAAACGGGCTTGGTTTGCAGCAAGGAATGCAGTAA
Source organism: Paludibacteraceae bacterium (assembly GCA_016297215.1). GTDB lineage: Bacteria > Bacteroidota > Bacteroidia > Bacteroidales > Paludibacteraceae > Colicola. Next base: position 2,476 of record JAEDGZ010000005.1, read on the forward strand.
CATCCGCTTCTGTGGCTGTGTAGGGGAAGTAAACTTTCCATATCGGCAATTCTGCTTGTGCAGCCGCATCCAAGTTGTAGTAAGCGAAATACCCTTTGTCATAGTTCGTGCCATCGTAACCATACATCGTGGTCATAAAGGTAGCAGCATAGCGCTGGTCTCCTGTTTCCCACATTTGGTTTGCTTTCGCAGTGGGTCCGTCTTCTGAGTCAGAGTATTTACCACCTGTCTTAGAAGGGTTATCGAAATAGGAGCCATAATGGTTTTGCAATCCGTGCCCACCTTCTGCCACAGCACCCGGGTAGCCTGCCAACTCGTATTGCACAGAGAAGATCTCCTCTCCGTTTCCTTCGTTGCTTGGACTCCATTTTTGCTCAAAGGTCATTGTGGTAAGGTCTTGCACTGCACCCATTTTGATTGCCTTATCCGCCCACTCTGCTGCTTTGGAGAAATATCCGTTCTCATCGTTCACCGAATAGGTACCGGCTACGGCATCGGTGAGGGTAGTACCTAAGTCCCAACCTGCGGCAAGATATACTTTTGCAAGAAGAGCCGCCGCTGCCCGCTTGGAAGCATAACCGCTATGGTTTTCCTCTGCCAACACCGTGGAGTTGGCGATAGCAGTTAAATCGCTGATAAGGCTTGCGTAAAGGTCTGCTAACGGGGTACGTGGATAGTTGCGATTGGCGTTGTTGATATATTCCGAGATATACGGCACTGCTCCAAACTGCTGAGACAAGATATAGTACATATAGGAGCGGATGAATACCGCCTCATCGGAATACTTTTGCTCTTTGTCGTAGTAGATAAGCGCGTTAGCCGCATTGATGCACGCATAGCAGTCTGCGTAGAGTGATTTCACATCATCGTTCTCAGGGGTGAGGATATAGTTCTGGAACTGCGAAACCGTTTTTTGGTGCGTCATCATATAAAGGTCGGTACCCTTAGCAAACACGTCAGTCCGTTTGGCGATTGGTTTCATCAAAGAGTAAGCATAGGTACGCAATGCCTCGGGATTGGTGGAGAAATAATCATCCGCCGTTTGTCCACCGGTAACCTTATTTTCGGGTACGAGATAGTCTTTGCAAGAATTAAGCATCAAGGTGCTTAGAAGCAAACCTATCAAAATATACAATGTCTTTTTCATATATATCCTAATTATTAAGCAGGTTAGACAATACTTAGAACTTGAGACTCATACCAATCTGCGCATTGATGGTAGAAGGCGCATCGTTCTTGAGGGATGCGTGTGCCCACTCGGGGTCGAAACCGCGGTATTGGGTAGCCACAAAGGGGTTAGTAACCGTTACGTAGAAGCGCAGTTTCTGCAAGTGGATTTTCTCCAACTCTTTTTTCTGTAAAGAATATGCCAGCGTGATGTTCTTCACTTTCAAATAACTGATATCCACCATGGTATTCAAGTTCTTATTCCAATCTGCATACATTCCGGACGAGCCGTAGAGCGCAGGGAAGGGATATGAGCCATAGTGCGTGCTTTCTTGATAAACGGGATTGTTATACGTACCGTCGGGATTGACACCATCGCAATCTATAATTGTTCCCGCGGGGATATAGTAGTCAAAAGACATGTGTTGTTTACCGCGGTCGCTATAGTCTTGGTATTGGCTATAGAAGTTCGAGTTTACAACACCTCCATATCTTCCATAGAGTGTGAATGAGAACTCCAGCCCTTTCCATGTAAGGGTAGAAGAAAGCGAGCCTGTTACTTTGGGGTCTGAAGAATAGACTTTCTTATCCGCATCGGTTAGTTTGCCGTCCCCATCTTGGTCAACGATGATAGGCGCACCTTCCGACCATCCGTAGCAGGTGTAGTAGTAATCACATTCGCGTACGTTCTCGCCCGGAGTAAAGCCTTTTTCTACAGCAATAGCATTGTCGGGAACCGTCATTTCGCGGTCGCTGACGATACCGTTCCACTCGTAGTTATAGACATTGTTGATGGGTTGCCCGATAAAGAGCCCGTCGTTGGGGAGGTCAGTACCGGAGCCGTTGATTTCGAGGACGCGGTTGGTGTTGTGAGCCAAGGTGAAAGTAGTTTCCCAATGTACACCGGCAGTTTCTACATTGATAGTTTTCAGACTAACTTCCACACCACGGTTGAGCACCGAGCCTACGTTTGTAGTAACGGTACCGCCTCCTGCTTCGAGAGGCAACTCCACTTTGTAGAGGAGGTCTTCAGAGGTCTTGTTGTAGAAATCTACACTACCCGTGATGCGGTCGCGCACAAAGCCGAAGTCCAAACCCGCATTCCATTCTTTAGAGGTCTCCCATGTCAAGTTCTGGTCAACGATAGCGTTTACAAAGTATCCTGTACTATACGAACCTCCGAAAGGATAGTAGATAGGGTCGGAAAGAACTTGTTGCGTATCATAGTTGCCAATACCGGAGTTGTTACCGGTCATACCGTAACTGAGACGCCATTTCAAGTTCGTAACCCAATCAGCCTCTTGCATCCATGTCTCTTCAGACATACGCCATGCCAATGCAACAGAGGGGAAGTAGCCCCATTGGTTTCCTTTGGCAAACTTAGAGGAACCATCGCCACGGACAGTGGCAGTTATCATGTACTTGCCTGCATAGGAATAGTTTGCGCGGAGTGCCCACGACATCATGGAGTATTCGCTATAGTTCGACTTGCTGGAAGTAGCATCATAGTCGCCAGAAGGCATGTTGTACCACTTAGTATTCTCCAACGGATTAGTGAACTTCCAGAAGTATTTCTCGTAGTTATCACCTGTCATAGAGAAAAGTCCCATCAAGTTGACAGAATGCTTGTCCGCAAACGTCTCAGAGTAGGAGATAGTGTTGTCCCATGTGTATTGGAAATCACGGTAATTCGTCAGTTCTACGAAATAGTCCGTGTAATTCTTCTCGAGGGGGTCAGGAGTCTGCGCCATACCAAGACGGTAGGTAGAGAAATTGGGCGCAAACATAGTCTTGATAACAAGACCTTTAACGGGAACGATTTGGAGATATACATTTCCCAATGCGCGCCACGATTCTTTGGATTTCTCTTGATGCTCAAGGTAGCGTAGCGGGTTCAACTCAGAGGTGAATTGGTTTCCGTCAGTACCTACAGAGGAGTTAAGACCGGGTTGCTCATTGCGGTTACCATCCTTGTCATAAGGCTGGTTGAAAGGGTTCATCAGGAAAGCATGGGAAACTGCATCATCATTGGTATAATCATTACCCATGAAAGAGAGGTTGAAATTGATACCTGCTTGTACATATTTATTGATAGTCGCATCAATAGAACCTTTTAGGTTGATACGTTTCTGCTCGTCTCCAACGAATATACCTTTATCTTGATTGAAGCCGACACCGAGATGATATGCCACATGCTCCGAAGAACCGTTTACTGCTACATAGTGGTTCTGTTGGAACCCGCGGCGAAGCACCATCTGCGTCCAATCAGTGGTCATACCTTCTTTTAAGAAAGTTTTCAAGCGATACTCATCGCTGGTAGAGGTCGTTTGCAATGCCATTTGTCCGAATCCTGCACCCATAGAATAGGTAGGTTGCACACCATCGGTCATGCCCAAGAAACGGGTAAAACGATAATCATAAAACTCCTGTGGGTTCATCAAACTGTTCATACGTGCGGGATTCACCCATCCTACATACATATCATAACTGATGGACGGTTTCGTTTCCTTCTTTCCTTCGCTGGAGCCGGACTTGGTCGTTACCTGTACGACACCGGCTGTCGCGCGCGAACCATATATAGCAGTACTGGAAGCGTCTTTGAGGACATCGATACGCGCGATGTCCTGCGGATTGAGCCAATCAATATCATCGCAGATAATACCATCCACCACGTAGATAGGCTTGGTATCGGAGTTGGTAGAAGACTTACCACGTATTTCAACATCAAAACTACCTCCGACACGTCCTGACGCTTGGGAGATATTTACACCTGCAACAGAACCTTGCAGAGCCTCTACTACACCGGTTGTACCGCGGGATGTAATGGCTTCGTTGCCCACTGAAGATACGGAACCTGTGAGGTCGTTCTTCTTCATCTGACCATAGCCCACTACGACTACTTCGTCGAGGACTTCGGTGTCTTCGGAAAGGGTTACTTTGAGCACTTTTTGGTTGCCCACGGGGATTTCTTTGGAAGCGTATCCTACGTAGGAGAAGACGAGAATGTCGCTTGAAGCGACGTTGTCCAAGGTGAAATTACCGTCGAAATCGGTAATAGAGCCGGTGGTGGTACCCTTCACCTGTATGCTCACGCCAATCAGCGGCTCGCCGGCATCATCAATAACGGTACCGCTCACCGTCTGCTGCGCATACGCAAGAAGGCATGATACACTCATCACGAGCGATATCAATACCCTTTTTAGAGAAGTAAAATAGTTCATGAAAAGTAGTGTTTTTATTGTATTTTCTTTTAGGCTGTGTCGGGCGAAAAGGAGGCTTTTAGGGTGGGTAAATTAAAAGGTTCGTTTAGATGTACCCACCTTTATTTCCTTCATTAGCGCGTCTTTCTTATTCGGAGTTCTCATTTCTGCTATTTAGCATGGGATGGGAACATCGTTTTTATTGTTTCTTTTGACTTGAGATGTGGTAGGTTAAAACGAACGTTTAGTTGTACCCATTCCATTCAAAATCGATGCAAAGGTACAATATTTTTTTTTATTCTGCAAATCGTAGTTTGCAAAATGGCATATTTTCCCGTATTTTTGTTGATTTTCTTGTAGAAAGTGATATTTTTTACTCGTAAATGTGTTGATTATTCCACATGTTAGAGCGATGTATTATCGACTCTGTAATGCTATTTGGGGAAGAAACCTCTTTGTCGGGAGACAATCACTTGGTAGTTATGTGGTAATAACTAATGGGGTGGCGTATTGTATATTGTGCAATTTTACGTATGTTTGAAGTAGTGTAATGATACTATTTTTGTCGGAATATGTCATCCTATATATCATTGTCTGTTAAACTGTCAACAAAGGGCAATAATACGTAAAAACACATTTTAGACAAAAATAATACAAAATTATTTGCATTTCCGAGTTTTCTTTTGTATCTTTGTACCCGATTTTCAAATATGAAAAGGTATGTTCACTACATATTGCTAATCCTCGTTTGCTTCGTATGCGGATGCAAAACGACTAAGTTCGTCTCGGAAGGCGAATTGCTGCTTGATAAGGCGCGGGTGAAGGTGCAGCCGCAGAAGGAATGCGGACTTTCTAAAGGTGATGCAAACGCTTTGGCGGGAGAACTGAAAGCATATCTCCGTCAAAAACAAAACACAGAAATTCTTGGTTTTTGGAAATTGCAACTGCATGTATATAACACCGCCCCGATAGATACCACTACCAAGGCAAATAAATTCTTTGCGAAAAATGCAAAGAAGGTGGGCGAAGCCCCTGTCATCTATGATGAACAACTTACAGGTCTCTCGATGCAGCAGTTGAACCAAGCGATGCAGAACAAGGGGTACTTCCGCGTGGAGGTGGATACGATACAGAAGGTGAAAGACCGGAAGATGGACTTGACCTACGTGGTGGTGGCTAATGCGCCGTACACGGTGCGGAAATACACGGTGGATATCGACCGTCCGGAGGTGCGCGAGATAGCGATGCAGAAACAGCGGAAGGTGGACAAAGGCATGCAGTTCGACGCGGCGCTGATGGACGAGGAGCGGCAGCGTATCACCACCCGCATGCACAACAAGGGTTATTTCTACTTCGACAAGTCGATGCTGGTGTTTACGGCGGACAGTTCGTATCGGGACAACACGGTGGAGGTGGAGTTGACGCTGGCAGACTACGTGAAGGCGATGCCGGACAGCGTGGCGGAGCTGCTCTACACGCCGCTGAGGATAAGGCGGGTGTTCTTCCACAGCGATGGCGATAACTTCATCCGCGAGAGCGTGCTGCGGCGCAACTGCCGACTGAAAGAGGGGGAACTGTATGCGGAATGGCGGGTGGAACGCACCTACACGCTGCTGAACAACCTCGGCGCCGTGAAGTACGTGGATATATCCTTCGACCCGATTGGTAGGGACGAGTTGGACTGTCACATCACCGTGTCAAAGAGCAAGGTGCACAGCGTGTCGGCGGAGTTGGAAGGGACCTACTCGGCAGGCGACTGGGGCATAGGCGCAGGTGTGGGGTATCAGAACAAGAACATCTTCCGCGGTTCGGAGTTGCTGTCGCTCAACGCGCGTGCGAGCTACGAATGGCGTCAGAACGGCGGTCGCGCGATAGAGGCGAAAGGCGAAGCGGGGCTCTCGTTTCCCTCGCAGGTGAAGATAAACCTCGCCTACAACTACCAGCAGCGCCCCGATGAGTACACGCGGACGATCGCCAACGCGGGACTGTACTACACCATCCCGCGCAAGGCGAACAGCCGCTGGACACACCGCTTCAACCTGATAGACATCAGTTATATCTACCTGCCGTGGATGTCGGAGCAGTTCAAAACCGACTTTATCGACCGCGCGTCGGTGCTGAAAGCGAGCTACGAAGACCATTTCATCCTCGACTGGAGTTACTCGGGTCAGTTCACCAACCAACGGAAGAACAGCAACCGGTCGTACATCAAGTTCAACTACTCGGTGGAGACGGCGGGCAACTTCCTCTACGGCATGGCGCGGCTGTTTCCTTTCCGGCAGAACGACGACGGGGCGTACACGCTGTGGAACGTGCCGTTTGCGCAGTATGCGAAGGGGGATGTGAACTTCGTGTTCCACCACGTGATGGCGCCGCAACACCAGTTGGTGTACCATGTGGGCTTGGGCGTGGCGGTGCCCTACCTGAATGCGAGCACTATCCCCTTCGAGAAGCGGTATTTTTCCGGCGGCGCGAACAGCGTGCGTGGTTGGCAGGCGCGGACGCTGGGACCGGGAGGGTTTCACGGGCAGGGAAACTCGATGGTGTATGACCTGCAAGCGGGCGATATACGGCTCGACCTGAACATCGAGTACCGCTGGCGGGTGTGGAACTTCATCGAGTTGGCGGCGTTCCTTGACGCGGGGAATATATGGACGATACGCGACTACGAGCAGCAGCCCTACGGCGTGTTCCGATGGGATGAGTTCTACAAGCAGATAGCCATGTCGTGGGGCTTTGGTCTGCGACTGGATTTCAGTATCTTGGTGTTGCGGTTGGATTTAGGCGTGAAGTTGCACGATCCGACGCGGATGTACGGGGAGTACGCGGGCATGGAGTGGCGCACGGCGAGCCACCACCTGAACTGGAAAGACGACTGCACAATACATTTCGCGATTGGGTATCCGTTCTAAGGGACCGCTCGCTACGCTCACTGAAAGATAAAAGACTGAATAGTGCCGACTCTGAGAACTCATAGACGAAAGTAATAAGTCCTTAATCCTTTATCCTTCATTTTTTATCCAAAAAACATGTCTGTTTCGAAAGCAAATATCAAGTTAGTGCGCAGTTTACAGCAGAAGAAGTTCCGCGACGAGCGGGGCTTGTTTGTGGCGGAAGGGCGCAAATGTGTGGAGGAGTTGTCGAAAGCCTTCGAACGTGTGATGCTGTTTGTGGAGGGGGAGAACGCGACGGCGAAAGAGATAGCGCAGATGTCGTCGCTGCGCACGCCGCAGGGAGTGATTGGGGTGTTTCGGAAAGCGGGGGAGACCCTCCCCAACCCTCCCTTAAAGGGAGGGGGAGAGACTGTCGGGGCGATAGCGCCGCAGGCGACATATCGCGGCGACGAACGACCAACGAACGGCCTGCGAGAGGAAGCATCGGCTATGGTGCGGCTCCCGATAAATCGGGATAACACTTTCGACCGCACCTCCATGGGACTTATCGTGGCGCTGGACGGCGTGCAAGACCCGGGGAACTTGGGGACTATCATCCGCACCTGCGACTGGTTTGGCGTGCGACGGCTGGTATGCTCCCTCGACACCGCCGACTGCTACAACCCCAAGGTGGTGCAAGCGACGATGGGGGCACTCGCTCGAGTAAGGGTGGAGTATGTGAATTTACCGAAATGGTTGGAGGAGATTCAGACGCCATATACTGAACATACCGCGGGCGAGACGCCTGCGTCCAGAGTAGCCGCAACTCTCCCCATCTACGGCACTTTGCTCAACGGAAGGAATCTCTACGAAGAGGGGGCGATAGCCGAGCGGCAGCGGGGAGTGATTATCATGGGTAACGAGGGTAACGGCATATCGGAGGCAGTGAGGCGATACATCACCCACCCGCTGTTGATTCCACCCTATCCCGCCGACGCGGAGACCTCCGAGAGCCTGAATGTGGCGATTGCCACTGCCATCACGCTGGCGGAGTTTCGAAGGGGAATATAAAAGATAAAAGTTTCAAGTTTCAGGTTTCAAGTATAGTTTGCTTTGACTACTCCTGCAAAGAACCTGAAACTTGAAACCACACACCATGTTGCTCTCGTACTACATACCGAATGTGTTGGAAGCCGGCTGTGATGAGGCAGGCAGGGGACCGCTGGCGGGCAGCGTGTTTGCCGCGGCGGTGGTATGGGACAGCGCGCGGGCGGAGCGGCTGCCGGCGTTGGAGCGGCTGAACGACTCCAAGCAGATGACGGTGCGCGAGCGATATGCCCTCCGAGAGGTGATAGAGCGGGAAGCGATGGCATGGGCAGTGGCGGAAGTAACGCCGCAAGAGATAGACGAGATAAACATCCTGAATGCCGCGCTGCTGGCTATGCGGCGGGCGTTGGCGCAGTTGCGGCCGCAGCCCGAGCATATCATCGTGGACGGCAACAAATGGAAACCGTATATCCCCGAGGGGGGCTTGATGGAGATACCCGCGCAGACGATAGTGAAAGGCGATGGCAAGTACCTGTCGATAGCCGCGGCAAGCGTACTGGCAAAGACCTACCGAGATGATTACATGCTGCGTCTGCACGAGGAATATCCGCAGTATCATTGGGATACGAACATGGGTTACCCCACCCGCGAACACTATGCCGCCATTGCACAATACGGCATCACGCCGTATCATAGGAAAAGTTTTCGGTTAATTAGGAATTAGGAATGAGGAATTAACCGTTTTGGGCGTAGTGGAGATAAGAATTAAGAGGGCTTTGAGGGCGTACATGCCGTCTTTGTAATAGTCAAATCGTAAATTGTCAAATAGTCAAATAAGTTATGATTAAGATTAAGCAAACAGAGGGACAACCTCGCCGTAAACACGGTTGCCTGTGGACAGCCATCGTATGCGTACTCTTGTATGTGGGGATGTGCGGACTGATGGGCTACTTCATGGGAGATATGTTCTCCACACCTACCACGAAGTTAGAAGCCAACGGTATCTACCAACTGCAGTTGAAAGGCGTGCTGGTGGAGCAAGGGCAGGAGGAGAACCCCTTCGCCTCGCTCTTAGGGGAAGTGCCGGGCTATAGTGCACCGGAAGCCAATGTGGGATTAGACGATATCCTGAGCAATATCCGCCTCGCGAAGAGCGATGACCGTATCTTGGGCATCTACCTCGACGGCGGCAGCCTGTCGATGGGTCCCGCGAGCGCCAAGGCGATACGCGACGCGCTGCTCGACTTCAAGACCTCGGGCAAGTGGATTATCGCCTACGCAAGCAACTACGGGCAGATGAACTACTACCTCGCCTCGGTGGCGGACAAGATTTGTCTTAACCCTATGGGTGCGATTGCATGGAACGGTCTCACTGCACAGAAGATGTACTTCACGCGCCTGTTCGAGAAGATAGGCGTGGAGATGCAGATACTGAAAGTGGGCACCTTCAAGTCGGCGGTAGAGCCGTATTTCCGCACCTCGATGTCGGACGCCGACCGTTTGCAGACGAAGCAGTATCTCGGCGGCATCTGGGAGGAGATGGTAGGCGCGGTGGCGCTGAGCCGCAACTTGACCGACCGACAACTGAACGCCTACGCCGACCGCTATATGGGGCTGCAGCCTGCGGAAGACTACCTCACTTGCGGCTTGGCAGACACGCTCATCTATCGCCAGTCGGTGGATTCTATCCTGCGCCTCTATGCCGGTACTCAGGACTACACCCTCTACACCACCATGGAGTTGGCGCATGTGGAGCGGACGGAGTCGAAAGCCAAAGACAAGGTGGCGGTGGTGTATTTAGAAGGCAACATCTACAGCGAGTCGGGCGACGGCATCGTGGATAAGCAGGTGCTCAAGCAACTGAAGAAGATACAGCAGAACGATGACGTGAAAGCCGTGGTACTGCGTGTGAACAGCCCGGGCGGCAGCGCGGACGCCAGCGAGCAGATTTGGCATGGCGTGCAACTGCTGAAAGAGAAAGGGCTGCCCGTGGTAGTCTCCATGGGCGACTATGCAGCATCGGGGGGCTACTACATCTCCTGCAATGCCGATTATATCTACGCCGAGCCTACCACGCTCACGGGCTCTATCGGTATCTTCGGCGTGGTGCCCAACTGGGGCAAACTGCGCGAGAAGGTGGGGCTGGATATCGACGGCGTCAGCACCAATGCCCACTCCGATTTGGAGGTGAACATGGTCTATAAGGGCATGAACCCCGAGGAGCAGGCGATGATGCAACGGATGATTGAGCGTGGCTACGACCTCTTCACCCGCCGCTGCGCAGAGGGCAGACACACCACACAAGATTCTATCAAAATGATTGGCGAAGGACGCGTGTGGTTAGGCAAAGACGCGATAGGTATCGGGTTGGTGGATTGCTTGGGCAACATTGACGACGCCATCGCCAAAGCTGCAGAGCTATCGGGTGTGGAGCAATACAAGGCCGTCTATTATCCCGAGAAGAAAGACCCGATGGAGGAACTGCTGAAGATGATGGACGGCAGTTCGCCCGAGGAGCGACTGCTGCGCGAGACGCGGGAATTCGCCAAAGAGCCGCGGCAGATGATGCAGATGGAGAGAGTAATGATTCAATAAAGAAACAATTTGAAAATTAAGAATTTGAAAATTGCCATGCGGTACTTAGTAGCAGGCGGGGACGCCTGCGTACCCGGACATAATTTTCAAATTTCCAATTTTACAAATCGAAATGACCATGCGAACACTTCTTGCCCCTTTTAGTTGGTTGTACGGCTTGGGTTTGGCGATACGCCACACGCTGTACGACAACCGTCTGTTGCCCTCCCACGAGGCGGACATCCCCACCATCTGCGTGGGCAACCTCGCTGTGGGGGGCACAGGCAAGACCCCTCATGTGGAGTACCTGATACGCCTGCTCTCACCGCGCTACAAGGTGGCGGTGCTATCGCGGGGCTATAAGCGCAAGACGCGGGGGTTCGTCTTGGCAGACGAGCATTCCTCCGCCAGCACCATCGGCGATGAGGCGATGCAGATACACAGCAAGTTCCCGAATGTTGCTGTGGCGGTATGCGAAGACCGAGTGTGCGGTGTGCGCATGCTCAAGAGGCAGGTGGAGGGCTTGCAGGTAGTGATATTAGACGATGCGTTCCAACACCGCGCTATACGTTGTGGCTACTATATCCTGCTCACACCCTACAACCAACTCTATATCGACGACCATCTGCTGCCGTGGGGACGGCTGCGCGACCTCAAAGCGCGCGCGCTGAAAGCCAACAGCATCATCGTTACCCAATGCCCACCCGATGCGCAACCGATAGACTTCCGCGTGATAGACAACCGCCTGCACCTGCCGACGTATCAGCATCTGTTCTTCTCGCAGGTGAGGTACACGGAGAATGAGAGTGGTGCAGCCTGGAGACCGCACCTCCATGACCGCAGGCGAGACGCCTGCGTCCCCAGTGAACACCAAAAGCAGAGAGTGCTGGTGCTGACGGGTATCGCGCAGCCGGAGTACCTGATGGAGTATGTCCGCAAGCAGCACCCCGATGCCTGCCTGATGGCATTCCCCGACCACCATCGCTTCAGCAAGAAGGATGTGGAGCGTATCCTCTACAAAGCGCAATGCTATGATACTATTCTCACCACCGAGAAAGACTATCAACGACTGGCTGAGACTGCGGTTGTAGGGCAATTGGGTGAGCGGTTGCATACATTGCCGATAGAAGTGCAACTGCATGGAGACAAAAAGTTAGATTTCGACCAAGAGATACTGAACTACGTGAAACAAAACTTATCTCGCTGCGCGAGGTAATAGGTAATAAGTAATAGGCACAGTGAAATACCAACTATTACTTATTATTGAGCAACAGCGAGATTTTACCCATTACGAAAACCAATGAATTTCCTGCGACTGATACGCCGATTTGTGCCGCCCTACAAGGGCCAGATGGCGCTTAACATCCTTTTCAATCTACTTTCCACCGTATTATCATTGTTTTCTTTTGCCACGATCATCCCTGTTTTGCAACTGCTGTTCGGGTTGAGCGAGGCGGGAGCGGTATATACCGATGTCTCCACTGTAAGCGGCTTAGATGCTACCTTAGGGGCGTTAAAGGGCAACCTCTATTTCTACATGGAGCAATTGGCGCTTACCTACGGGGGCGGCTCCATGCTGGCGATGCTGGGTGTGTTCCTCGTGATGATGACGGGACTCAAATGCTTCACCGCGTGGATGGCAAACTACTTCATGGTACCTATCCGCACGGGTGTGTTGCGCGACCTTCGGCAGATGCTCTACGACAAAATCGTGAGCCTGCCCATCGGCTATTTCACCGAGGAGCGCAAGGGCGATGTGATGTCGCGCATGACCAATGACGTGAACGAGGTGGAGGCAAGTATCATGGCGGCGCTGGATGTGCTTTTCAAAGACCCCATCATGCTCACGATTTATATCATCACGCTGTTCTGTATCTCGTGGCAACTGACGCTGTTTGTCATCATACTGTTGCCCGTGGCGGGTCTGCTCATCGGGCGCGTGGGTCGGTCGCTGAAGCGTGCCTCGCAGCACGGTCAGGAGCAGAACGCGGAGATACTGACGCAGATAGAGGAGACGCTGGGCGGACTGCGCGTAGTGAAAGCCTTCAACGCGGAAGACAAACTGCGGATGCGCTTTGCCCACCTCATCAACGACACTCGTCGCACCTTCAACCGTATCAACCGTCGTTACTACCTCGCTCATCCCGTTTCGGAGTTCATGGGCACGGCACTGATAGCCGTCATCCTCTGGTTCGGCGGCGTGCTTATCCTCAGCGAACACAGCGCCATCGACGCTGCCACCTTCATCTACTACCTCGTTATCTTCTACTCTATCATCAACCCCGCCAAAGACCTGAGCAAGGCGGGCTACGGCGTGCGCAAAGGTATGGCGTCGCTGGAGCGTATCGACAAGATATTGAATACGCCTTCGAACATCCTTGAGCCGCGGCAGCCGAAGGCGTTGCAGGCATTCCGAGAGCGTATTGTGTATAAGGACGTGTGCTTTGCCTATCGGCAAGACATCCCCGTGCTGCAAGATATCAACCTCACCATCCGTAAGGGGCAGATGGTGGCACTGGTGGGGCAGTCGGGCTCCGGCAAGACCACGCTCGCCGACCTGCTGCCGCGTTTCTACGACCCTGCGGCGGGCTGTATCACCATCGATGGGACGGACATCCGCGAAGTGCGTTCCCGCGACCTGCGGGCATTGATGGGCAATGTGAACCAAGAGGCGATTCTCTTCAACGACACCTTCTTCAACAACATCACTTTCGGTGTGGACCTGTCGCAGCCGGCACCCGATGGCAAGACGTGGCAGGAGGCAGTGGAAGACGCAGCGCGGATAGCCAATGCGCATGAGTTCATCATGGCGACTCCCGAGGGTTACCAAACCAATATCGGCGACCGCGGCTCCCGTCTCTCCGGCGGGCAGCGGCAACGTATCTCCATCGCCCGCGCCATTCTAAAGAACCCGCCTATCCTGATACTCGACGAGGCGACCTCCGCCCTCGACACCGAGAGCGAGAAGCAGGTGCAAGAAGCGCTGGAGCACCTGATGAAAGAGCGCACCACGCTGGTGGTAGCCCACCGCCTGAGCACCATCCGCAACGCCGACCTCATCTGCGTGATGCACGAAGGCAGAATAGTAGAGACCGGCAAACACGAAGATTTAATAAAACGAGACGGCTACTATCGCCGCCTCGTAGAGATGCAAGCCTCGAAATGAGGTTTCAAGTTTCAGGTTTCAAGTTAGATTCATCTAATATCCACCATAAACTTGGACTTGAAAACTGAAGCTAAATTCTACTTATTTATTCTACTACCACGAGGTAGTAGTTTTTTTTGCCCTTTTGGAAGAGGAGGTACTTATTATTGAGCAGGGCTGCTGTGGTGATTGGCGTTTGGGGGGCGGTAAGTTTCTCTTTGTTCATCGAGAAGCCGTTTGCCTGAATCATCTTGCGTGCCTCACCCTTGCTGGGGAAGATATGGGTCTTCTCTGCGAGCAAGTCCAGCGGCGGGATACCTGCTTCCAGTTCTGCGCGGCTGACAGTATATTGCTCCACTCCCTCGAACACTTGCAGGAAGGTCTCCTCATCTAAGCGCGCCAGCGCCTCGTGGGTAGCATTACCGAAGAGGATGTTGCTTGCTTCGACGGCGGCGTTGTAGTCCGCCTCAGAGTGCACCATGATGGTAACCTCTTTCGCCAAGCGTTTCTGCAGCGTGCGCAGGTGGGGCGCTTGGTCGTGCTCCGCGATGAGCGCGTCTATCTCTTCGCGCTCCAACGAGGTGAATATCTTGATGTAGCGTTTTGCATCGTCATCGCCCACGTTGAGCCAGAACTGGTAGAACTTATACGGCGAGGTATATTTGCGGTCGAGCCAGATGTTGCCGCTCTCGGTCTTTCCGAACTTGCCGCCATCGGCTTTGGTGATGAGCGGGCACGTCAGCGCGAAAGCATCGCCGCCGCCCATCTTCTTGATGAGTTCCGTACCCGTCGTGATGTTGCCCCATTGGTCGGAGCCGCCCATCTGTAGTTTGCAGTTCTTGTGCTTGTTCAGATACACATAGTCGTAGCCTTGGAGCAACTGGTAGGTGAACTCGGTGAAGGACATACCCTGCGAGAACTCGCCGTTGAAGCGTTTCTTCACGGAGTCTTTCGCCATCATGTAGTTGACCGTAATCAGTTTGCCCACGTTGCGAGCGAAATCGAGGAAAGTATAGTCCTTCATCCAGTCGTAGTTATTCACCAGTTCCGCTGCGTTGGGCGCATCGGAATGGAAGTCGAGGAAACGCTCCAACTGGCGTTGGATGCACTCTTGGTTGTGGCGCAGGGTAGGCTCATCAAGCAAATTACGCTCGGCAGACTTTCCGCTGGGGTCGCCAATCATACCCGTTGCGCCACCGATGAGGGCGATAGGTTTATGCCCGCAACGTTGCAGATGGCGCAGCATCATGATACCGCACAAGTGCCCGATATGGAGGCTGTCCGCGGTGGGGTCTATGCCCACATACGCTGCAGTTACTTCTTTCATCAACTGTTCTTCCGTGCCGGGCATGATGTCTTGGAGCATGCCGCGCCAACGCAATTCTTCTACAAAATTCTTCATGTTACTAAACATATTTGACAATTTGACAATTTACTATTTTACAATTTCCCCTTGTCTCTGATTAGTTTCCGATATGTGGGGATAAACAAGGAAGGTAGTCGGACACTCAGCAGGCGGGGACGCCTGCGCACCCGGACATTTGTTATTTGCATCACAAGATGCGGGTGCCGATGAGGGAGAATTTGGCGTTGTTACGGATAATCACCACTTGCCCGTTCTCGATGCGTTTGAGAGCAGGGGCGGTGTCTTGGGACAGATTATGCAAGTCGGTGGCGGCAGCATCGTAGTGGATATAGACCTTCACGCCAAAGGAATTGACGGCATCTACGGTCATCACCATGTGTCCGTCCACTTTCTCCACCGTTACCGTACCATCTACGATGAAATAGAGGGGGTCAGTATAGCGGAGATTACCTTCTTCGTTCATGACGAGCGAAGCGAAGAAAGAGGGTGTGATATAGCCTTCAGACTGGTTTATGCCGGCAGAAGCGAAGACGGTGCCCGGTGCGGCAGTGGAGTTGATGGGGTATGTGCCTGCGGGCACCACGATATCGTCGTCCGTCATGTCGAGGGTGAACCAAAGGACGAGTTGCTCGGTGATTTCGGGGTTGGTGATTGCATATTTGAGGTAGTAGCCGAACTCCGTATCTACGATTGCATTTTCGCCATAGTAGCGGATGAGTTCTCCCTCTTCTGTATCTCCGTCTTGCTGCTTGCTGACACTCCACGCTGTGCGGAAGTCAAAGCGATAGACGATGGAGTCGGTGCAGAGCATCTCGCCTTGTACGAAGATTGAGTCCAGACCATCGAACTCGACATCGATTGTTCCATAGAGCATAAAGCCTTGTGTGGCATTCTCCTCATCGCCGGGCTCGGTGAGATAATGGAGGATGAAGGAGCGATAAACATCTTTCTCATTATATGAACCATTGGGAATCTCCGTCGTGTAGAGGTTCATAGAGAGGTAGTAGAGCGAGTCGGGGGAGTAGCCGAGGAAAGTAACATTCTGCGCCAGTTGGATATTGTCGAAGAACTCGATATTTTGGAAAGTTACATCCACGGTGTCTTTCACGGGTGGGAGGTGGTATTCGAGCGTAACCTTGTAGAGCGTTCCGTTCTCCGCCTGCATATCGGCATAGACGAAGCGGCAGGTGTCGCGGATATCAAAAGTGGCGTTGATGAAGACGGAGTTGTAGTTGTCGTATGCGCCGCTCGGTGAGATAACGGTGATATAACCGTATATTTGGTCGCCGACGTAGGTGCCGGATTTAACTTCTGCTGCGGGGATATAGAGTTCTATTTGGTAGTCTTCCCCGAAGTACTTGCACGCCCATTCATCGGGGAGCATCATATCATTGAGTTCCCAGTCGTATTTGTGGATAACGACGGTGTCTGTGGGGGTGGGCACGGGCGCATCGAGTTTGATGACATGGAGGTTCTCGTCGGAACCGAAGATTTCGGCGTAGAGGTGATACATACGGTTCTCGTCTAAGGTAACCGTAGCCGTGGGGCTGGTGAGGGGGGTGATGGTATCTTTGAGATATGCGAGGTAGGTGTTTTTGTCGAAGACATGACCGCGCGCTTTCTCTCCGGTGTATTGGATGTAACTATCGAAGCAAAGGGAGACAGCCCATCCGTTGTTGGCTTTGCCGTTGAAGATGGTGGAATCGGAGTTGGTGAGTACGAAGTTTCCTTTGGGTACGATGTATTCGACAGTATCTTTGGGTTGGGGTTTCGACCAGTTGAGGTCGCAGAGATAGATGACGGGGTCTGTGGAAGTGGGTCCCCATCCTTTGAGGGTTGCATCGATATGGATAGCGGTGTTGCGGTCGCCTGTAACAACGGCTGTAACGTCTGTAAGCAATCTGGGCATGTTGTTAGCAACGATACCGCCTTGGTTGTAGGTGTAGTCGTCGATGTCGCTGCCTGTGAAGGTGCCGGTCATGTCTTCGGAGAAGGTGTACCAATTGAGATAGACCTTGTATCTGACATTATTGACTTTTGCGGAGCCTTCGTAGAGCCACATACCTTGCTCGTTGTCGTATGCGAGGTAGTCGGGTTGTTCAACAGAGATACGGATGGTATCTAAAGCGTCTGCGGCGTAGCATGAGAGCGCGCAGAGGGTAAGAAATAGAGCGAAAAACTTTTTCATAAACAATGTGGTAAATATGTTTGTATTATAACAATTTTGTGCAAAGGTAGCATAATTTTTTCGAATACGCAAACAAAATAACATAAAAAAAGTGGATTTTCTTGCATATATCGCTTTTTTGCCGTATCTTTGCAGCGGGAAATCGGATGAGCGGTTTCATAGTGGCAGTAAATTACCATTAAATAAGGTGAACTCAAAATAAGAAACATATACTTCGAAACGTAGACAATTCTTTTATTTCAACAAAAATTTTATCTTAAACATATAATTAATCATTAATTTATTACCAAAAACCAAATTAGTTTTTGAGTGCTGAAAAATAGTTTGCTTATATCGACTCACGTTAAATAAATAAAGTTATGACAACAGGCGGAAAAGTGGCGACCACATTATCGGTGCTTGCAGTCGTGGGACTGGCAGTATTTATCTTCATCAAGTTCTTCTTTGTGTATAGCGAGGGTATCAACGAGGGTGATATCAACTATTTTCAGAAGGAGGGATTTTTGTTTAAGACGTATGAGGGTAAGATGATTCAGACGGGCTATAACTCGAAGAACAGCAGTGCTACGATACAGTCGAACGAGTTTAAGTTCTCGGTGGATGACCCGCGCATTGCAGCGCAGATAGAGTCTTCTGGCAGCCGGCAGATGAAGTTGCATTGGAAGCGCTATTTGGGGACATTGCCGTGGCGCGGGAATAGCGAGTATGTGGTGGATAGCATCGTGTCGGTGGTGCCGGTGCAAGACGTGTTGCCGCCGCAGTGATCAATTATGGGGTATTAGCATTTTGATAGGGATATTGTTCGAAAGGTGTCATTTTGATATTTTGCGGATGTGCTTCTATTTTCGTGTTAGACCCTTATTAAACCCTTACTTAACCCTTACTCAAACTCGTGTTTGAAGTGAGTCTTGCTTGTTTGACACTTTGATACGAATTGACGGAAAAGTATGAATCTTTGTATAGACCAAGGCAATTCGCGCACGAAAGTGGCGATAATAGGCGATGAGGGTAAGTTGCTGCATACCTTTATCTACAAGTCGTTTGCGTCGTCGGATGTAGAGCGGCTCTTTTCGCTCTATCCTATCACGGACAGTATCATCTCCTCGGTGATAAACATCGAGCCTGCCGTGGTCAACTCGCTGAACCGTCTATCGAAGCATTTCATCCTATTCGACCACAAGACTCCCATTCCCATCCGCAACGGCTACGACACGCCGGAGACGCTGGGGCAAGACCGATTGGCAGCGGCGGTGGGGGCTGTGGCGCTTTGCCCGAACGAGAATTTGCTGATTATCGACGCGGGCTCTGCGATAACGTATGACTACGTGTCCGCCGACGGGACTTTCTGCGGCGGGAACATCGCGCCCGGGATAAAGATGCGACTGACCATGCTCAACCGCCTGACCAAGAAGCTGCCGCTGGTGGAAGCCGAGGAGAGCGAGTTGATACCGCTCTTCGGGAAGAACACGCGGGACGCGATAGCCGCGGGCGTGGTGCGCGGCGTGGCGTATGAGGTGAAGGGGTATATGCGGACGCTGGTGGACCGCGGGCAGCATTTCCAGACCTATCTCACGGGGGGAAATGCACCTTATATACTGAATAATGTCCGCTCCCACGGCAAGCGCAACTATGCCATCCACCACGAGAAACACCTCGTGCTGATTGGGCTGAACACGATTTTGAGTTACAACAAGGGCTGAAAACCTCAAGGGAAATGCAACGATACGCTTTGGCTTCCGAAAGCTATACGAAACTACCGCAAGTTATAAAGCTACACGAAGAAAACGCAAGAAATCATAAAAAAAATGCCAAACATTTGTGAGTTTGGTATTTTTTTTGTATCTTTGCAGGCTGATAAGGAAAAAGCAATTATTTTAGAAAAGCTGAATGCAGACATTGAAACGATATATCATATTATTAACGGGCGTGTTGATGCTACCTTTCGTGGCATCCGTAGCTATAGCTCAGAACGGCACTTCTTCGCCTTATTCGCGTTTCGGCTACGGCGATTTGAGTGATAACGTGCCGAACACGTACCGCGCCATGGGTGGCGTGGGGCTGGGTATGCGTAGCAACAAGGTCATCAACCCCGCGCAGCCTGCGTCGTTCACGGCGGGCGACAGCCTGACCTTTATGTTCGACTTGGCGGCAAGTATCATGTGGTCGGCTTACTCGGACGTGTCGGGCAACCGCAACAAGGCGAACGGTAACTTGGAGTACCTGTCGCTGCAATTCCCGCTCTACAAGCGTTATATAGCGTTCTCGGCGGGCGTGTTGCCTTATTCTGCGGTGGGATACGACTTGGCGGTGGGCGACTCCATCCACTCGGACTACCACTACGTGGCATCGTATGTGGGTACGGGAGGGATTAGTCAGGTCTATGGTGGCTTGAGTTTCAATATATGCGACTGGGTGGCATTGGGCGCGAACGTCTATTACATGTTCGGCACCACGACCAACACGCGCACGCTGACCTTCACGGAGGCGGCGCTGAAAGGCAGTTCGCAGGAGTCGGAACTCCGCGTGAGCAGTATCCGTTTGCGCTACGGTGCGCAGTTCTTCCATACCTTTGGCGACCACACCATCGTGCTGGGCGGCGTCTTCGAGAACAAGCAGAAGATGAGCAGCACCTCTTATACCACTATCGAGACGCAGTCGGAAGATACGGTCTCGGTGCTGGAAGGCGGGTTTGAACTGCCGATGGTGTATGGCGGCGGCGTGAGTTACAGTTGGGCAGACCGTCTGACGGTGGCTTTCGACTACCAGCGGCAGTGCATGTCCGCGGCGATGTATCAAGGCAAGACCAATGCCTTCCGCGACCGCAGCCGCTACAGCGCGGGCGTGGAGTATCGCCACAACCCCAACGGACGCCGATACTACGAGCGTATGCTCTGGCGCTGCGGCGTGAACGTGGCGGACTCCTATTCCTTGGTGAACAGTGCGCAGGACGTTACCGCCAGCATAGGTATCGGTTTCCCCCTGCGGACGGCGGCGACGGTGTTCAACGCCACGCTGGAATACACACACCGAGGCAATGCCGCGACCTTGCAGGAGAACTCGCTGAGGCTGACTATTAACGCCTCCATCTCCGAAAACTGGTTCTTCAAGCGGAAGTTGTGATGGAAGACCGCGCTTCACGCTGTCGGACCGCTACGCTGAAAGACCGCTGACCACTATGGTGCGGCCTGGAGACCGCACCTCCACTGACCACTAACCACTAATAAAAATAACTCTTAAAACATACCAACATTTATGAAACTAAAATCGTTTATTGCTCTGGCGTTGTGCGCCGCTATTCCGGCAGTCTGCAGCGCGAAGAAACCGAAGAAAGTAGAAATCGAAGAAGCGCAGCAGGCACCCGTAGCGGTAGCCGAGCCCGAGGAGGCACCTACCATCACCGAGGAGTGCGTCATCAACGTGTCGCTCTTCAACGAGAGCGTGAAGAACAAACAGTTTGCCGACGCCTACGAACCGTGGTGGGAAGTGTACACCACTTGCCCGAACGCCAACAAGGCTATCTACACGCAGGGTAGCAAAATCATCGAGTGGAAGTACAAGAACGCTACCGACGAAGCCGAGAAAGACCGTCTGCGCAAGTTGTTGCTGGAGATGAGCGATAAGCGTATCAAGTACTTCGGCGACGACCCCAAGTACCCTACTGCTTACGTGCTGGGCTTGAAGGGACTGGACTACTGCGAGTACTTCCCCGAAGACCCCGCAAGCGAGAACTGCTACTCGTGGCTCAAAGCCTCGGTGGAGGGCATGAAAGAACGCAGCCAAATCATGGTATTGGTGAAGTTGGTGGACGTGTCGTATGCCATCTACAAGACCAACCCTGACCAATACGGCGAGCGCTTCATCTCTGACTATGAGTTGGCGTCGAACTACCTCTCGCAGAAAGCAGCCAACCCCGCAGACAAGAACGCGGCTATCGCTGCCAAGCAGAAAGACTATGTGGACAATATCTTCGCTATCTCCGGTGCGGCAGACTGCTCCAAGTTGGACGAGATTTACGCACAGGTGGTAGAGGACAACAAGGAGAACATGGACATGCTCGGCAAGGTGGCAGCGCTGTACAAACGCGTGAAATGCACCGAGAGCGATGTTTATTTCGCTGCTTGCGAGAACGCTCACCGTCTGCAACCCACCGAGGAGTCGGCTGCCGGCTGCGCACGTATGTCCACCAAGAAAGAGGACTACCGCGGCGCTATCGAGTACTACGAGCAGGCTATCGCCTTGGCAACGGCTATCGACCCCGCAGACGAGGATATCGCTGACTATCAGTACAGTATCGCACTGATATACCTAACTAACCTTAAGAATTACCCGCAGGCGCGTGCGTATGCGCGTATGTCGCTCAACAGCCGCGAGGATCAGGGACGCTGCTACATCGTTATCGGTTGTGCGTATGCGGCTTCGCAGCCTTATTCCACCGCTGACTATCCTGCTGCGAAGGCGGCTATCCTGAACAAAACCGTCTTCTGGGCGGCTGTGGATAAGTTCGTGAAGGCGAAGTCGGTTGACCCCTCTTGCGCTGCTGACGCCGACAAACTGATTGCTACTTACAGCAAGTACTATCCCACCCGCGAGGAGATGTTCGACCTCCCGAACGAACTGGGCGGAGCGACCTACTACGTAGGCGGCTGGATAGGTGAGACCACCACCTGCCGTGCAGGCAAATAAACAGTGAGACTTCTTTGGAACCATAGTGCACCATCCCTGTCCCTCCTATTGAGAAGGGTAGGGGTGGTGTTCGCGCTTTTCGCAGGGCTGTTGGCGTGCACCATCGGCTGTTCGCGTGGGGAGATGAAGATTGACCGCGTGGCGCTGAGCGAACGAGCGACAGTGCCCGTGCTGGACGCCAGCGAGGTGAGCACCCTCATCTCCGACTCGGGCATCACGCGCTATCGTATCAACGCGCAGCAATGGCGTATCTACGACAAGGCGAAGCCCGCCTATTGGGACTTCCCAAAGGGGATCTACCTTGAGAAGTTCGACGAGGAACTGAAGGTCAATGCCTCGTTGCGCTCCGACTATGCCAAGTACTGGGAGGAGGAGCAGATTTGGCACCTGACGGGCAATGTCTATGCCGTGAACGAGAAGAACGAGATATTCGAGACGCCCGAACTCTATTGGAACCAGAAGGCAGAGACGGTCTATTCCGACTCGGTCATCAAAATCACCCGCGAGCAGTCTATCATAGAGGGCATAGGTTTCACCTCCAACCAAGAGATGACCAAATACACCATCCTGAACCCCACAGGGGTGTTCCCCATAAAAGAGGAGTAATTTCGCTACGCGAGGTAATAAGTAATTCGCGCTTCGCGCTGTAATAAGTAATATCTCGCTGTGCATATTACCTATTACTTATTACCTATTACCTATTGCGAAAAATATTACCTATTACTTATTATCTATTACTTTCCAATGCTTCTTTCCGGAAAAACAGCCATTATCACGGGTGCTGCGCGAGGTATCGGGCGGCAGATAGCCCTGCTCTTTGCCAAGGAAGGCTGCAATATCGCAATTACCTATATCGTACCCGATGAGCCTGCCGTCGAGGTGGTTGGAGAGGCGCAGGCACTGGGCGTGCAAGCCAAAGCCTACCTGAGCGACGCGGCGGATTTCGACGCTGCCCACGAGGTGGTGCAGCAGGTGATCACGGACTTTGGCGGACGCATAGACATCATGGTGAACAACGCGGGTATCACGCGCGACACCCTCTTGCTGCGCATGACCGAGCAGCAGTGGGACGACGTGCTGCATGTCAACCTCAAGTCGGCGTTCAACTTCACCCACGCCGTCGCGCCTGTTATGATGCGCCAGCGCGCGGGCTCCATCATTTCGCTCTCGTCGGTCGTAGGGCTGAACGGCAATGCGGGGCAGGCGAACTACGCCGCGTCCAAGGCGGGTATCATCGCGCTGATGAAGACCACGGCAAAGGAGTTGGGCGCGCGCGGCGTCAGAGCCAATGCCATAGCGCCGGGCTTTATCTGGACCGACATGACGCAGTCGCTGCCCGAGGAGGTGCACCAACACTTCCTCTCGCTCATCCCCATGAAGCGCGCAGGCAAGCCCGAAGAGGTGGCGCAGACCGCTCTCTTCCTCGCCTCTGACCTCTCGTCTTATATCTCAGGGCAGGTGATACAAGTGAACGGCGCGATGGGATAAAGATGCTTTAATTTTTACTTAGGTCATCTACGATTGTTTCTATTTTGGCTAACAAATGGAAGAGGCTGTCTAACAAGTTAAGTTAGACAGTCTCTTTTTTCGTTTTATGGGACTTAGAGCGAGTTGGCGAGAACGGAGCGTTCAAATATGTTCATAAAAAACAGATTGATAGAAAAAGGCTCCAAGTCGATGATTATGTACAAGAAGTCGCTCATTACCTACAATAAAGCGCGTATGACCGATTACATACGCGCGAAAGACAGCCAACAGCCTTTATCCCCTCGTCTCTTGCTATTTTCTATACATCTTTTGGAGGTTATGTGCCATCGCTTTCAGTCCAAACTCCAGACTAACCCCTTTCATCCCACGCAAGCGCATACGGCGAAACGCACCATTCGCCTTAATCTGTCCGAACACTGCCTCCGGCTCTATCGGACCTTTGCTCCTGTGCATCAACCCCTCCTCGCTCAACAGCAATTCACGTGCCTGAGACTTGTAGTAATTGAGTTCGTGATTCACCTCTATCCGCCTATTCCCCTTCGCCTTGAAGCACTGACCGTCTTTCAGACGCTTTTCGCGAAAGTAATTGACCGTCCGCCAATCCGGGGCATTCATGCTCGACAACCACATGAAATGGATGTTCTCCACGGTGGCTTGCGCTATCTTGCGAGAGGAATAGATATTGCATAGGTAGGCATAGACCAACAGCTTGAACATCGTGCGCGGATTGAAAGTACTCCTGCCACCACCTTTGTACGTGTGCAGTATCGGGCTGATGTCCAAACGGTCTATCACCATATCCACCACACGAACAATATGCGTTTTGGGGATCATTTCCTCTAAATCTAACGGAAAAAGACGTTTTTGTTTGCACGTTTCAGATTTTATTGCTAACTTTGCCATCGGTTATGGTTTCTTATTATTTGGCAATGATATACATGTTGACCTAGGCATTTATGGAAAAGTGGTTATTTAGTACTACTTTTTTGTATTTTCATTTTCAAAATATGGATTTTGGTTTATATTATAGTATATCTACCTATGTATAACCAATACTATAATATTTTGATCAAAATCCAAAACATTAGTTTGTAAAAAAATGTGTATATTTATAGTGTAATCTAATATTTATTGATATGAAAAAGAAAAATGTAATATCAGAACAAGAGTTAATTTCATTGATAAAGAATGCTATTCTTGAAAACATTGAGAAAGAAGGGATTGATGTAAATCCCCAACGACAAGTAACCTTAACAGATAAACATGAAAATCTCGTCAATACTTCATTAGTAAATAATCCTACTTGCACTAAAGATGTAATACCTTCTATTGAAGTTTGGTCATTATTTCAACGAAAATCAGGCGGAATGAGTGATGGTAATCCGATGTTATATGCGTTGAAAAAAGAGAAGGGATATACTCTGACGAATCCTAAAATTGTTTACAAACGAATAGAAGATTTATGTGAACAATTTATTCAAAACCATCCGAATATGTCGGCAACGTTGGCAATTCCGTCAACAAATCAACTGAATAAATACCTACTTAATACATTTAAGAAGAAAAGTCAGAATACAATGATTATTGATAATCTACTAGTTAAACTGAGTGTTCAAGAGGTTGATGATTATATTTTCAAGGAAGATTCAATGTTTCGAAAACAATATGGGGCACAATACGAACAAGCATATGAAATGTTTGTAAACTATTGTTCAAAGATGAAAGATGGTATTTTCCGAATACATTTAATTGAAGATATGAAAATGCGTAAAGTTATTGACCATACAATTAAAATTGCAGATCAGTTTTATGGGAAATATCTATCAGCAATTAACGGAAAGGATATTCTTATAATGGACGATAGCATTACAACAGGCCAAAGTTTACGGGAAGTATATCAAATTATTGCTGACTGTTATGAACCGAAATCTATTACAATATTAACACTTATGTCTCCATTATACACTGAAGATGGAGAACATCTTAAGAATAAGTATTAAGAAGGTTCTAAATATTAGATAAAAAGTGACGTGTTACTGTACTTCACACGCCACTCCCCTGATGAAACTACAAAAGTTTGGACTTGTAGTTTACGAGGTACCAAAAGTACTCAGGTGATGGTAATTTTAATGTACACATCATACAAACCCACTACTTTCTTTTTCCAAATATACCGATTGTATATAAGGTGATGTAGTATTAAAGGGACTACAAAAGTAGTAATAAAAATTGGAACCCACAAGTACGTCTTGTGGGTTCCTTTTGCTTTCTAAATTATAGTGAATATTTTCTTAATTGGAGTACTTTTATTAAGATGGTCTAGGTCAACATGTATATCATTGCCTATTATTTTTTTCGCAGTGATTGCGAGGTTTATCATTTCTTTTGACACTACAAAGATACAAAAAATCTTTGACATAACCAAGACTTTTTCGCTTTTTTTTGGGTGAGAAAGTCTTTTTTTTGTCGGTGTGCGCAACCGTTCGGCACAGGGGCAATGCGGGCATTGCTACAACCTGCTTCGCACACTTTGCGGAACACAGGATAACAAAATACAAAATAAAAGAGACTGCCTAACTTGACTTGTTAGACAGCCTCTTTGTTTGGTTCAATACCCTTTGCTTAGTTGAGTTATTGGATGTCAATCACGCGGGTAGGTGCTTTCTGTACCGTCGGGTCGAGTTTCGGCAACTCGATGCGGAGCACGCCGTCGGTAACCTTTGCCGAGATAACGTCTTTGTTCACATTGTCCGGCAGCAAGAGCGATTGCTCGAAGCGGCTGTAGTTGAACTCATGGCGCAGGTACTTCTTGTCCTTCAGCTCGTCTTTCTTTTCCTCTTTCTTCTCCACGAGAATCACCAACTCGTCTTGGTCGTTCACATGTGCGGAGAAGTCCTCTTTTGTCATACCCGGAGCGGCTATCTCCACGTGGTAGGCATGCTCGTCTTCCAGTACGTTGATGGCAGGTGCCGTAGCGGCGGCGGTGCGCATCATTGGCCATTCTTCACTAAAGAAATCATTGAATAAACTCGGCAACCATGTCTGGTCATTTCTTTTACTCGGTAGCATAATCATAAAATTTAAATAGTGTTAGGTTAGTGTCTATGGCAATAGTTTCTCTGTGTTGGAGTCTCGTTTCTGAGTCCCCTTAGAAGCCTGTTGCCTCAAGCTTCGCTTATGATAGTTCAATAATCATGCCACAGCCATAAAACGCAAAATAAAATGCCAAATTGTCAGTTTTACCTGTCAAAATGGCACTTCTTTTATTTGATAATTGTCAATTTTTACTCCATATTCTCCATGCCGCATCGGCTTGGTGGGTGAGCATTCCTATTCCATTGCGTGTATGTGCTCCTTGCTCTTTTCCGCGCTGCAAGAACAAAGTCTCCGAGGGGTTATAAATGCAATCGTATAGGAAATGTCGACATGAAAGCCATTGGTATGGAATCCTCGGGCATTCGTTTTGATGTTCGCCCATACCTACAGGGGTGCAGTTGATAATCAGCCTATGTTCATCCATAATCTCTTTGCGCAACGCCTCATAGTTGATAACCATAGTCTCCCCGAACCTCCTCACCTCAGGTGTTCGACTAACCATCGTATAAGGGATATCCAACATCCGGAGCGCATACGCAACGGCTTTCGCCGCCCCTCCTGTACCCAACACCAGTGCCTGCACACCGCGGATTGGCAAATTGTCAAATTCCTGTATATCTGCCCTGAATCCGATACAATCGGTGTTATACCCAATCCACCTGTTGCCCTCTCGCGCCACTACATTGACCGCTCCTACAGCGCGTGCTGTCTCGTCCAAGGCATCCAAGTACGGGATAACCGCCTCTTTGTAAGGGCTCGTTACGTTGAACCCGTCTAACAGCCTCACCTGCTCAATCACTCCGCCATGTCCAGGTACGCATTCGTCCCCGCCTGCTAAAAACCTGCAACCAGAAACTTGCAACCAAGTAGGCGCTATCTCATACAGCCGATACACGGCATCTATCCCCTCTTTGGCAAACTTCTCGCCAAAATACTTCGCCGAGAAACTATGCCCCAATGGGTATCCTATCAATCCGAACTGTCTCATTGTTTCTTCTCCACTATCAGTTTGTGATGCTTTATTACGCCTATGAACTCTTCGCTCTCGAATCGTTTGCCGCCCACGCCGCGTCGCAGGGCATCGTATATCTTATCTATCTCCGGAAACCGATATTCGCGCAACTCCTCGTAGAGTCTGCATATCCCCGCCTCGCGGGTATCTCTGCCTTCTAATAAATCCACGTACCCCTGCATTCGCCGCGCTGTCTCCGCGATGTTCTCTATCTCTGCCTTGCGGCATTGCGCCAACTGCGCGCGTATGGCGTTGCGGGGGATAGAGGTATCGGCATTGGTGGAATCGTTCACCCACGGAACGTGGCGTTTCGACCGAAGGTAGTATTCGATATAATCCCTCGTAGTACATAGCAAAGGACGAATCAGCGGTATTCCGTTATCGGAGTAGGGATTTGTTGCTTTCGGTCGCATCCCGCATAGCCCGCGTATGCCGGTGCCCCTCAGCAGGTTCTGCAGCACCGTCTCCGCTTGGTCGTTCTGATGGTGCGCCACGGCAATGGCCTCACAGCCCTCCGTCGCAGCCACTTCACCAAACCAGCGGTATCGCAACATCCGTGCAGCCATCTCAATACCTATCTGTTGCTCACGCGCAAACACTTGCGTATCAAAATCTTGCACCAGCAAACCTACCCCCATCTTGTCGCACAATTCACGCACAAACAGCTCATCTCGCATGCTCTCTTCCCCGCGCAGGTGGAAGTTGCAGTGTGCCGCCACACACTCGTACCCCCCACGCAAGAGAACATCCAGCAACCCCACGCTGTCTGCGCCGCCGCTCACGCACACCAGCACCCGTGCCCCCTCACAGAGCAAATCCTGCTGACGAATATATGACTGCACTCTCCTAAGCATTTTCTGGCAATGACTAATTTGCCCGCAAAGGTACAAAAAAAAATTGAGATACACAATAAAACAGACTTTTTCATACCTCACTACGCCCCGCACAACACATTTCCAAACGCTTGCTAATTCAAGAGAATAAAGCCGTAAATAATTGTCCCTTTTTCGTATTCCATTCCTTGAAAATGGAACATTTCTAACGAATTTTCCGCAATTATATAAGGTCTTTATAAGGCTTAAAAGCCGTCTATAAAATTGTCCAAAACACGTATGCACTCTCACAATAAAAATAATTAACGTGAGTTCGATATAAGAAAACTATTTCAGCAGTCAAAGACTAATTTGGTTTTTGGTGAATTAAAGTCTCCCTTTAAGGGAGATTTAGAGGGTCGTTTTTGGAAATTTTTGTTGAAATTAAAAAAACATCGTTGGTTCGATGTGTTATGTTTCTTATTTCGAGTTCGCGTTAATTATACATCCCAACCGACAATCATATTTTCGCAAAGTATTTTCATTTTTGTCTAAAACAAAATCCTGGAATGTTTTTTGTCAGCATATGATAATGGGTTTTCGCCTATACGACAAGATAGTGCGGTTCCCGACCGCACTACGCACATCTGTGTGCGCAGGCGTCTCGCCGGCTAAAGATAATTCCCAATTCCTAATTCCTAATTATTCCTATGTCTTCTCCCCATTCTCGTCTCAAACGCGCCTACATCATCCTCATCGCGCTAACTTGTGTGCTGGCGGTAGCAAATGCCATCTATCTGCTCTGCCAACCCGACACCACACTCAAAACCCTTCTCTTCTGCGGTGGTCAGTACCTCGGGATGCTCGTCATCCTCGCGGCACCTATCATCCTCCGCAAGCGTTTCCTCATCAATGTGCCGCTGGCGCTCACCGTCGCTGTCGGCGCGTTTGCTTTCGTCGCTTTCGTGTTGGGCGACGGGCTGGACTTCTACGGCAAGTACTCGTGGTGGGACTCGCTCTTGCACATGTTCAGCGGTATCGTGCTGGGCTTCATCGGCTTGTGGGTGGTGCATATCTTGCTGGCAGACAAGAGTATGACGGTCTTCAACAATCGCTATTTCCTCGCGCTCTTCCTGCTGGTGTTCTCGCTGGCGCTGGGGGCCATTTGGGAGATTTGCGAGTACTCTTACGACGACCTGATGGGCACTAACACGCAGCAGTTCATGGCTACCACCACCTCCTCGCTTATCTCGGAGGAGGACATCCCTCTCGCAGGACACGAGGCGCTCCGTGACACCATGACCGACCTCACGCTCGACTTCTTCGGCTCACTCATTGTTGCCCTCTTCACCCTCTTTACCCACAAGCGCCTCATCGACCCCGAACAACTAACTGCCGACCGACAAGAAGAAACTCCAAACAAGAGAAAATCGGAGAGAAAATGAATGGTTAATTCTACGACAATTACAGGTTAAAACGATAGGAACATATACAAAGAAAAAAGCCGTCATCACGACGGCTACTTTTCCAAGGTATTAGTCTGTTTTTTTTAAGGTACAAAAAAGATTGTGTTGTTGTTTTGATTTCGAGTGCAAAGGTACTGCTTTTTTTTTATATGGGCAATAGCAAAATGTATGTTTGAAAACATGTTTTTGCCCTTTTTAGGGCTTTTTTGCTATAAATTTTACTTTTTTCTCCCATTTCATACTACCATTTTTTGAATTGCGTTCAAAAAATAGGGCGTTTTATGCCGTGCAGGTTTCCACCACTTTAACTATTCAAAATCCAAAAAAGGCTGCCCAACAAACTTGTTAGACAGCCTCCTTTCGTTGCGTATTACTTCTTCAGCGCCAGCGCTACGTTCACCGCGCAGGCTACCGTGCAACCTACCATCGGGTTGTTGCCGATTCCGAGGAAGCCCATCATCTCTACGTGTGCGGGCACGCTCGACGAACCTGCGAACTGTGCGTCGCTGTGCATACGACCCATCGTGTCGGTCATACCGTACGATGCAGGACCTGCTGCCATGTTATCGGGGTGCAGGGTACGACCCGTGCCGCCGCCCGATGCTACGGAGAAGTAGGGCTTGCCTGCCAGCACGCGCTCTTTCTTGTACGTACCTGCTACGGGGTGCTGGAAGCGAGTGGGGTTGGTCGAGTTACCTGTGATACTTACGTCCACGTTCTCGTGCCACATGATAGCCACGCCCTCGCGTACATCGTCTGCACCATAGCAGTTCACTTTCGCACGAGGACCGTTGCTGTACGCTTTGCGGCGTACCTCTTTCAACTCACCCGTGTAGTAGTCGAACTCGGTCTGCACGTAGGTGAAACCGTTGATACGGCTGATAATCATCGCTGCGTCCTTGCCCAGACCGTTCAGAATGATACGGAGCGGTTTCTGACGCACTTTGTTTGCCATCTCGGCAATCTTGATAGCACCCTCTGCGGCTGCGAAACTCTCGTGGCCTGCCAAGAAAGCAAAGCACTCCGTCTCCTCGCGCAGCAGACGTGCTGCCAAGTTACCGTGACCGATACCTACCTTGCGGTCGTCTGCCACCGACCCGGGGATGCAGAAGGCTTGCAGACCGATACCGATAGCCTCGGCAGCGTCAGCAGCGTTCGTGCAACCTTTCTTCAGCGCAATAGCGCTACCTACCACGTAAGCCCACTTCGCGTTCTCAAAGCAGATACGCTGCGTCTCCTCGCAGGTTATGTACGGGTCTAAACCATATTGCTCGCAAATCTGATTAGCCTCTTCGATAGAAGCAATACCATTTGCGTTCAGCGCGGCGAGAATCTGTTTCTCGCGGCGGTCTTGGGACTCAAATTTAACTTCGCGTAACATAGTCTTACTCCTTTCTCGGGTCAATAGATTTAACTGCACCCTGCTCTGCGGTCGTGCGACCGTAGGTGCCGGTTACTTGCTTCAGTGCCTCCTCTGCGGGCACACCTTTCTTGATAGCGTCCATGAACTTGCCCATGTGCACGTACTCGTAGCCGCATACCTCGTTGTCCTCGTCGAGGAACTCCTTGGTGATGTAGCCCTCCGTCAGTTGCAGGTAGCGAACACCCTTCTCCTTCGTGGAGAACAGCGTACCGCACTGGCTTACCAAGCCCTTGCCCAAGTCTTCCAATCCGGCGCCGATAGCCAAACCGCCCTCGGAGAACGCCGACTGAGTACGACCATACACAATCTGCAAGAACAACTCGCGCA
This sequence comes from Paludibacteraceae bacterium, assembly GCA_016297215.1. Lineage (GTDB taxonomy): Bacteria > Bacteroidota > Bacteroidia > Bacteroidales > Paludibacteraceae > Colicola. Next base: position 34,343 of record JAEDGZ010000005.1, read on the forward strand.
TCGCCGTGTTGATAGCGTCGCATACGAGGTCGGTATTCAGCGCCTCCAGCAGCGTCTTGCCGGGCAGAATCTCTGCTGCCATAGCCGCAGAATGCGTCATACCCGAGCAACCGATGGTCTCTACCAACGCCTCTTCGATGATACCGTTCTTTACGTTCAAACTCAGTTTGCACGCACCCTGTTGCGGTGCGCACCAACCAATACCGTGAGTCATGCCCGAGATGTCAGAAATCTCTTTGGCTTTCACCCACTTGCCCTCTTCGGGGATGGGAGCCGGTCCGTGATGAGGACCCTTGGCTACCTGGCACATGTTCTGTACCTCTTTCGAGTAAATCATAGTTCTTGTAAATGTTATGTTGATTTATTTTGCTTTGCTTTGTGTCCTGTGTGCGCAGGCACCCTCGCATTTCTCTTTTCCTCTTTCTGCCCGCAAAATTACAATAAATTTCCGAATTACGCAAATTTTTCCCTATTTTTGCCAATTATACTTATCAATTACTTATTACTTATTACCTATTACCTATTATTTACTTATCACCGTTATCCTCGCCGAGCAGCAGGTAACCCCTGTTTCGTTCTTCTGCTGATACTGCGCGCCGTCGGGCAACACAAGATAGTGCGTATCCAGCACGCCGCCCAAGCGTTGCTCTTTCTGGTACTGAATATCCAATCGTAGCGGTTTGCCGTACCAATCGGGGCGATAGGCGTCTATCATGCGCTCCAGATACTTGCACGAGTTGCAGTGGTTGTTGTAATCCACATCCGAGAACTGCACGATATGGGGCACTATACCCGTCGGCTCGGCGATGGCACCCAAGCGTGCGCTGCGGCTGATATCCAGCACCTCGCCGTCCACTACGTCGGCAAACACAGGGTTGTCGAACACATTGGCTATCTCGCGCTTCTCCAAGTCGAGCACCGTCCACACGCTCTTCGCCTTGCCGAACAGCCGTTGGCTGCCGTCCTCCTCTTTCAGGTAGAGTCGGAAATCACGCGTGGAGAGCATATGCGTATTGCTCTCTATCCAGGTCTCCACCACAAAATGGGTGCAGTGCGTGGGCAGAAAGGCAATCTCCATCGACAGTTTGGTCAACACCCACGTCAATCCTTGCGGATAGAAATGCTGGATTCCAAAACCCAATTCATCCGCACACTTCCCTGCCACCTCCAGCAGGTAGTTCTCCAATACATACAGACGCAACTTGCGATTCGCATCCACGTCCTGATACTTCACCTCAAATTCATAAAAGTATTTCATATCTCGCTTCGATCGGCTTTTCTCGCTTCGCTCGGTAATAGGTAATACGTAATATGCATAGTGAGATATTACTTATTACCGAGCGCAGCGAGATATTACCTATTACTTATTACTTATTTTCGTACCATTCCATATACGCCGTGTTCAGTCGTCTCACGCCGCCCGGGGTGGGGTAGTTCCCCGAGAAATACCAGTCTCCCGGGTGGTCAGGGCAGGCGGTATGCAAGCCCTCCACGGTCTGGAACACAATCTCGATGTCGGTCGTAACCTCCGGTGCTTTCAGCAGTTCCACCATCTTGCGCGATATCTCCTCGTCCGTGAACGGCGCGTAGATCTCCTTCACGTAGTTCTTCATCTGCTCCGCGGGCAGCCCCTGTTGCGCCACACATTGGCGATACACCTCGTCTATCCGCTCTTCCATCCCGCGCTCATGCAGCAACGCGATGGCGGCTTTGAAAGCGATGAACTCCGACATACGCGCCATGTCGATACCGTAGTAATCGGGGTAGCGTATCTGCGGCGCGCTCGACACCAGCACCATCTTCTTCGGTTGCAACCGGTCGAGGATACGGATGATACTCTCCCTCAGCGTCGTCCCCCGCACAATGCTGTCGTCTATCACCACGAGGTAATCCTCTTTCGGCACAAGGCTGCCGTAGGTGATGTCATACACGTGCGCGGCGAGGTCGTTGCGGCTGTTACTCTCCGTGATGAACGTGCGCAACTTGATGTCTTTCCATGCCACCTTCTCCCGCCGCACAATGCCCGGGATATTATGCTCGCGCATGTAGTAGTCAAACGCCTCCGTCATGCCGTAGAACGCCACCTCAGCCGTGTTCGGGATGAAGGAGAACACCGTGTGTTGCACGTCGCCGTTCACGGCTTTGAGGATGTTCGGCAGCAGTTGCGCACCCAGCATCTTCCTCTCCTTATATATAGTAGCGTCCGACCCGCGTGAGAAATAAATCCGCTCAAAGGCGCAGGCTTGGTTCTCCCTCGCGGCGATGATCTGCTCTGTCCGCACGTCGCCGGCTTGGTTGATGAGCAACGCCTCCCCGGGCATCAACTCCCGCACTGCCTCTATCGGCAGGTCAAACGCCGTCTGTATCACGGGGCGCTCGCTCGCCAGCACCACCACTTCCTCGTCCGCGTAGTAGAACGCCGGTCGGATGCCCCACGGGTCGCGCATGCTGAACATCTCCCCGCTGCCCGTAACGCCGCAAATCACGTATCCGCCGTCCCACAGCCTGCTACTCTCCCGCAGCACGTTGGCGAGGTTGATATGCTGCTCTATGTATTCCGTTATCGCCGCCCCGCGTAGCCCTTGGGCAGCGGCTTCCGCGTAGCAACGCTCCGACTCACGGTCGAGCCTGTGCCCCATCTGCTCCAAGAGGATATAGGTGTCCGCCAGTACACGCGGGTGTTGCCCCACCGATGTCAACTCGCGGAATATATCATCCACGTTGGTCATGTTGAAGTTCCCGCAGAGGCAGAGGTTGCGCGCCCGCCAGTTGTTGCGCCGCAGAAAGGGGTGCACATACTGCAAACCGCTCTTCCCCGTGGTCGAATACCTTAGATGCCCCATATACAACTCCCCCGCCCACGGCATCCGCCGAAGCACCTCATCCGCCGCTATATTGTCCGGGTGCGCAGGCGTCCCCGCCTGCTTCATATCGTCCTTCGTAAATCGTAAATCGTTAATTTCTCTGTGTGCTTTATCGAATATCTCCGTTATCGCCCCGCTGCCCAATGCTCGTTCGCGGAACATATACTCTTCCCCCGCGGCGGCATGCATCTTCACGCAAGCCATACCCGCACCTTCCTGCCCGCGGTTGTGTTGCTTCTCCATCAGCAGATACAGCTTGTTCAAGCCATACTGCCATGTCCCGTACTTCTCCTGATAATAATGCAGGGGTTTGCGCAGGCGAATCATCGCCACACCGCACTCATGTCTAAGTGGTTCCATAAACTAATCACTGGTGACGCAGGCGTCTCGCCTGCGGTGTATCAAAACTTTTCTTGTACCTTCAATCGAAATCGTAAATCGCTCTTAGTGAATTATATTTAACGTGGAGCTGATATAAACTTTCCTATTTCAGCAGTCTAAGACTAATTTAGTTTTGGGTAATAAATTAATGGTAAATTACACGATAATTATATGTTTGAGAGAAAAGAATATTTGAATAATTTTTGGAAATTTTTGTTGAAATAAAAGAGACCGTCGTGGGCATCTTTGTGTATAAAATTCTTATTTCGAATTCATGTTATTTACGTTTTCGCGCTGCAAAATTACTGCTTTTTTCGCAAATATGCAAGCCCCCACTTCAAAATCAGAGCAATTTATAGCCAAAGATGCCATTCTTTTAGCCATACGCACATCTTCTTCTCGCCGACCTCTCGTGAAGCCAATCTCGAAAACGACTCGAAAACGACTCGAAAACGACTCGAAAAAAGAACGAGGGAAAAAGCCGAGCAAACAATACATATATCCACAAAGAGGCTGCCTAACTTGACTTATTAGAAAGCCTCCTATGTATTTTCTATCCTCTCCCTTGCACATTTGGAAAAATGTTACTACCTTTGCACCCAAAATAGCAAATAGTATGAAAATCTCAACTTGTTTTGTCCATCAATGTCTATTGTTGTCTGCTTGTTTATGCCTGTTTGGGAGTGCTTATGCGGCAGAGCAGGAGAGCGCCAATACCTCAGAGTCTGACTTTACGCCCGTGCAACTCTCTCAGCAGATCACGCATGTGCAGCCTATGACGGGCTTGGTGCTGTGGCGCGACCACGAGCGGATGGCGCAATATCAGCATACCATATCCATGGAGTTCCACTACTGCCTGCCTTGTCGTGTGGTCAAAGGAAAGACCAACGGACAGATTGATTACGATTGGACATATTTGGAAGAGATACTGAACGATATCTCTTCGCGCGGACACCAGGCCATCCTCCGCTTCCGCTACGAGTACCCCGATGATACGGAAGTGGATGGCAAGCGGGGCACTACGGCAGTGCCGCAGTATATCAAAGACAGGAGCGATTACCACGAAACCTATAGCGCCAATCCGGGTGGCGATGGTCCCACCTACTATGCCGACTGGAGCAATGCCGAACTGCAATGGTTCACCCGCCAATTCTATACCGACTTCGCCGCGCGCTACAACACCGACCCCCGAATCGCTTTCCTCGAAGTCGGGTTCGGGCATTGGTCGGAGTACCATATCTATGGAACAACCCTGCAGTTAGGCACCAACTTCCCGTCCAAAGACTATCAGGTTTCGTTCTTGCAACATCTCGATACCACGCTCCAAATACCATGGGCGATATCCATCGATGCTGCCGACGATTCCTACACGCCGATATTGAACAACGCGACACTGATGGCGTTGAACTTCGGACTTTTCGACGACTCCTTCATGCACAAAGAGCATGAGATAGGTTCCGGCGATGGTTACAATGAAGAATGCTGGAATGCGATGGGTGAGGGAACACGCTGGCAGAGGGGAGTGTGCGGCGGTGAAATCAGTTATTACACCTCCAAAGATCAAAAGAACTTCCTCAATCCCGCGGGCATGTATGGGGTAACATGGGAGGCGGCGGCTGCCAAGTACCACATCTCGTTTATGATTGCCAACGATGCACCAGGCACTACCTATGGCACTGTGGAGCGATTTGCCGAGGCAAGTATGGAAACGGGCTACAGACTGGTGGTAACCCAGTGCGAAACCAACGGAAGCGAGACCCGCCTAACGGTCTATAACGAGGGCATTGCGCCGCTCTATCGCGATGCCTATTTCGCTATCGACGCAGTGCCCTCTGCCACATCCTTGCGAGGCTTACTCCCGGGTGAACAACGCGAAATAACCATCCCCGCAGCACTGACCAACAGCGAAGCGCTGCATATCATTTCGCCCTGTATCCTCCCTTCACAAGAGATAGAGTTCCGTGCAGAAACGATACAAAATGGCATGACCAATGCAGAGACAAACACTCACCACGCAAGCAGAAAGGAGATACAAAACGGACAAGTACTGATTCACTACCAAGGACATACCTACCTGCTTTCGGGATTCCGCCGCTAAGCGTTAACTTAATGTGAGCCGATATAAGCAAATACCTTCTGCGTCTAAAGACTAACTTGGTTTTTGGTAGTGAATTAATGAAGTATTACACGTTAATTATACGTTAAAGAAAAATATCTGAATTATTTTTGGAAATTTTTTGTTGAACAAAAATGTAGTCGTTTCTGTGTATTAGTATCGTATTTCGGGTTCACGTTACTTTGCGCGGATGAAGAGTTGCACAGGCGTGCCGTTGAAGTCCCACCACTCGCGCAACTTGTTCTCCAAGAAGCGGCGATAAGGCTCTTTCACGTATTGCGGCAGGTTGGCGAAGAATACAAAGGTTGGCACCTGCGTGTTCGGCAACTGCGTGCAGTACTTTATCTTGATGTACTTGCCCTTCGTGGCAGGCGGCGGATAGTTTTCTATCAGCGGCAGGAACTTATCGTTCAGTTGCGCCGTAGGCACCTTGCGGAACTTGTTCTCATACACGTGTAGCGCCGTCTCCATCACCTTGAAGATACGTTGCTTGGTCAGCGCGGAGGCGAAGATAATCGGGAAGTCGGTGAACGGCGCAATGCGCTCGCGGATAGCGCGCTCGAAAGCCTTGATGTCAGCATTCGTCTTGCTTTCCACCAAGTCCCATTTGTTGATACATACCACCAGCCCTTTCTTGTTCTTCTGAATCAGCGAGTAGATATTCAGGTCTTGCGCCTCAATGCCCCGCGTAGCGTCTATCATCAGGATACACACATCCGAGTTCTCTATCGCACGAATCGACCGCACCACCGAGTAGTATTCCAAGTCTTCGTTCACCTTCGCCTTCTTGCGAATACCCGCCGTATCCACAAGGTAGAACTCCTTGCCGAACTTGTTGTAGCGCGTGTAGATACTGTCGCGCGTCGTCCCCGGGATGTCGGTTACTATAGTGCGCTCTTCGCCGATAAAGGCATTCAGGATAGACGATTTGCCGGCGTTCGGGCGCCCTACGATGGCGAAGCGCGGCAGGTCGTCTATCTCCTCCCCCGTCTCGTCTTTCTTGAAGCGCGAGCATATCTCGTCTAATAAATCGCCCGTACCGAGACCGTTCTCCGCGCTGAGGATATAGGGCTCGCCTAAGCCTAACTTGTAGAACTCTGGTGCACCGTATTGCATTTCAAACGTATCCACTTTGTTCACGCCCAGCACGGTGGGTTTCTTCGCTTGACGAAGCAGGTGCGCCACCTCCATGTCGAACTGCGTAACGCCTTCGTTCACGTCCACCACCAGCAACACCACGTCTGCCTCGCGTATCGCGAGGTTCACCTGTCGGTTAATCTCGCTCTCGAAGGTGTCGTCCGAGTTCACTACCCAGCCGCCGGTGTCTATCACCGAGAACTCTTTGCCGCACCATTCCGCCTTGCCGTACTGGCGGTCGCGGGTGGTGCCCGCCGTGTTATTCACTATCGCCCGCCGAGTGCCCGTCAGGCGATTGAAAAGGGTCGATTTCCCGACATTGGGACGACCCACTATCGCTAAGATATTTGCCATAGTATGTTTATTTTGTTGATTATTAATGTGTTATATACTTTTTGTCTTCCGTTACTACAACAATTGTACAACAAATGTAGAACATCTGCAATCTGCACCTCTTTTTCCTCCCGTTTATGTAAACAAAAACGAACCACTCGTAAGCGGTTCGTTTCTGTCCGTTAGGCTCATTTTGCATCTTATATCTGCAAGCCCTTCGTAGTGCTACCCGGACTCGAACCGGGGTTTACGGCGTGAGAGGCCGTTGTCCTAGGCCACTAGACGATAGCACCTTGGTAACTGCTCTCTTTTTCGAAAGCGAGTGCAAAGGTACTGCTTTTTTTTGATATGACCAAATAATTTTGCGGGAAAATGCTATTTTTTTGCATTTTTCTGTGTTTTTGCGTAAAAAAACGGCTTAAATTTGTGCATCTCAAAGGATTTTAGTAAATTTGTGCGCTCAAAAATAATAGAGCATCTTGTGTTGAATAATTAGTGAACCATCACGATGAATACTACGGATTTTGGATTTGTGCGTGTGGCGGCGGCAGTGCCTGCGTTGCATGTGGCGGACTGTCGTCAGAACGCACAGGAAGTGAAGCGGCAGATAGCCGAAGCCATCGAAGAGGGCGTGGAGGTGATATGCTTCCCCGAACTGACGCTCACGGGCTACACCTGCGCGGACTTGTTCTTCACGCAGCAGTTGCAGCAGGACGCGCTGGCGGCGCTGGAAGACGTGTGCGCCTACACGCGCGAGAAACCTATCGTTGTGCTGATAGGCGCACCGCTGCAGGTGGATAACAACCTGTTCAACTGCGCGTTCGTGATGACCGACGGCGAGGTGCTGGGCGTGGTGCCGAAAATCAACCTGCCGAACACGGGCGAGTTCTACGAGAAACGTTGGTTCACCTCCGGCAGGGCGTGGCAACGCAGCGCTGACGCCGAGACCATCGAACTATGGAGCGGCGATGTGCCGTTTGGCACCGACCTGCTCTTCACCACGCGCCACTACTGCTTCGGCATAGAGATATGCGAAGACCTGTGGAGCCCGCTGCCGCCTTCTACGCAGTTGGCGATACAGGGCGCGGAACTTATCTTCAACCTGTCGTCCAGCAACTGCCTCGTGGGCAAGAACGCCTACCGACGCCAGATGATTATGCAGCAGTCTGCCCGCGTGCACTGCGGCTATGTCTATACCTCCTCGGGTGTGGGCGAGAGCACGACCGACGTGGTGTTCTCGGGTTCCACCTATATCGCCGAGGACGGGGCTATGCTCAGCGCGGGCGAGCGTTTCCAGCGCGTGTCGGACATGATTATTCAGGAGATAGACATTGAGCGTCTGCGCACGGAGCGCCAGCGCAACACCAACTTCACTTCCGACAAGGTGGGGCACTACCGCAAGATTAACGTAGCGCCGATAGAGCGCGAGGAGGACTTCACCGAGCCTGTACATCGCACCTTCTCCATGACGCCCTTCCTGCCCGCGAAGGCGACCGAGGACGAGTACTGCATGGATGTGCTCGCGATACAGACCAACGGACTGATGCGTCGCTGGCAGCATACGCATGCCGAGACGGTGGTGGTGGGCATCTCCGGCGGCTTGGACAGCACGCTCGCGCTGCTGGTATGCGTGCAGGCGGCTGACCGCTTGGGCTACGACCACAGCCGCGTCATCGGTATCACCATGCCCGGCTTCGGCACCAGCGACCGCACCCACGACAACGCCCTCGCGCTGATGGACCAACTGGGCGTTACCTCCTACGAGATACCCATCCGCGACGTGGTAACGCAGCACCTGAACGACATCGGACACGACATAGACAACCACGACATCACCTATGAGAACGCGCAGGCACGCTCGCGCACGCTCATACTGATGGACATGGCGAACAAATACAACGGCATCGTGGTGGGCACGGGCGACCTGAGCGAGTTGGCACTCGGATGGGCGACCTACTGCGGCGACCAGATGTCGATGTACGGCGTGAATGCCGGTATCCCCAAGACCCTCGTGCGCTATATGGTGCGCTATGCGGCGGAGAACCTGTTCGGCGAAGAGACGCGCCGCACGCTGATGGATATCATCGATACCCCCGTGTCGCCCGAACTGCTGCCGACCGACGAGCAAGGCAACATCGCACAGATAACCGAAGACAAGGTGGGACCCTACGAGTTGCACGACTTCTTCATCTACTATTTCCTCCACTACGGCTTCACACGCGAGAAGATAGCCTACATGGCGATACAGGCGTTTGCCGATGTGTACGATGAGGAGACTATCCGCAAGTGGCTGAACGTGTTCATGCAGCGTTTCTTCCGTCAGCAGTTCAAGCGCTCTTGCATGCCCGACGGACCGAAAGTGGTGGCAGTAAGCCTCTCGCCGCGCGGCGACTGGCGCATGCCCAGCGATGTGAATGAGATATAGTGAAACAATTAACAATTAACAATTAACAATTAACATGCCACTGCTCTGAGTATTCCGATAATTCTGAGTATTCTGAAAAACTCAGATAATTCCGATTTCTCCGATATGAAAGCTCCAATACCCACAACTTTTCCTCCCTGTGGTGCGGCACCCGAACACGGGATAAACTTCCGACCGCAACTCCATTACCGCCCGCGACTGGGTCGGGGCGTCCCCAGTAGCCTCCATGATATCCCAAATACCTTTGGTATTCCTGCTCAGGCACGAGTATATGCCGAATATACCTCTGTGGAGGAACTGCGCACGCTCTTGTTGACCCATAAGGGCGAGCGTTTGTTGCATATAGGTGCAGGCTCTAACCTGCTGTTTACCAAAGACTTTGACGGCGTGGTGCTCCACTCGCGTATCCGCTTCGCACGGGCGCTGGAGGAGAATGCGGAAACGGTCAATATAGAGGCGGGTGCAGGTATCGTGATGGACGACCTGATAGCGCAGGTGGCCGACATGGGGCTGTATGGTTTGGAGAACTTGAGCCATATCCCGGGCGAGGTGGGCGCATCTGCCATACAGAACGTGGGGGCTTATGGCGTGGAAGCCAAGGACGTGATACACGAGGTGCATACCATAGCCGTAGAAACAGGCGAAGAAAGGGTATTCACCAACGAAGAGTGTCGCTTCGGATACCGCGACAGCATCTTCAAAAACGAACTGAAAGGGCAGTATATCGTAACGAGTGTGGTGTACAGACTGAGCAAGCAACCGCAGCCGCACCTTGACTATGGCAACTTGCGACAAGCATTGGCAGGCAAGGAACCTACGCCGATGAATATCCGCGAGGCGGTGATTGCCATCCGCAAGCAGAAACTGCCTGAGCCCGAAGAGTTAGGCTCTGCAGGCAGTTTCTTCAAGAACCCAATCATCTCCCCCGAACATTTCCAAGCAATACTCCACCAAGAACACAAGACCGCAGAGGAAGTGCCGCATTACGAAACTGCGAACGGCATAAAGATTCCCGCGGCATGGCTGATAGAGCAATGCGGATGGAAAGGCAAGCGACAGGGCGGGGCGCAGGTGTATGAGAAACAGCCGCTGGTGATAGTAAACACGGGCAACGCCACCGCGCAAGACATCATCACCCTCGCAACAAACATCACCGAGAGTATCGCGCAACGATTCCAAATAACCCTCCACCCGGAGGTAAACTATATATAATTTGTAAATTTGAAAATTTGTAAATTTGAAAATTTGAAAATGACCATGCGGCAGATAATTACAAATTAAAAATTAAACATTAAAATTGTTGGCAATGGCAGCATTTGTAATAGAAGGAGGACATAAACTACATGGCAGTATCACCCCGCAGGGGGCGAAGAACGAAGCATTGCAAGTGATTTGTGCTACGTTGCTTACCTGCGAGGAGGTGGTAATCAACAACATACCCGATATCCTCGATGTGAATAACCTTATCGAACTCTTGCGAGAGATGGGGGTGGAAGTGCGTTGCCTGAGCAAAGGCAAGTTTGCTTTCTGCGCGTGCGAACTGCATACTGACTACTTGCAGAGTGAAGTGTTCATCAAGAAGTGCGCCAAACTGCGCGGCTCGGTGATGTTGATAGGTCCGCTCTTGGCGCGGCTCGGGGAAGTGGTATATGCCAAGCCGGGAGGGGACAAGATTGGTCGCCGCCGTCTGGATACGCACTTCCAAGGGATGGTGAATTTAGGCGCGACCTTTGCTTTCGATGAGACGCTACGGGCATATCGCTTTCACGCGGATGAGTTGCGCGGACAGTATATGTTGCTGGACGAAGCGAGCGTTACCGGTACGGCGAACATCATCATGGCTGCCGTCATGGCAGAGGGGGAGACGACCATCTACAATGCCGCCTGCGAACCCTATCTGCAGCAACTCTGCCGTATGCTCAACCGTATGGGGGCGCAGATAGAAGGCGTAGGCTCTAACCTGCTGACTATCCATGGCGTGAAGACCCTGCATGGCACGCAGCATACCTTGCTGCCCGATATGATTGAGGTGGGCTCTTTCATTGGTATGGCGGCGCTCACGGGCAGCGAACTGACCATCCGCAATGTGTCGTATCGTGATTTGGGTATCATCCCGGAATCTTTCCGCCGCTTGGGTATCACGGTGATACAACAGGGCGACGATATCTACATCCCCGCGCAAGAGCATTACCAGATAGAATCGTTTATCGATGGGTCTATCCTCACTGTGGCGGATGCGCCTTGGCCCGGGCTGACGCCAGATTTGCTCTCGGTAATCCTTGTAGTGGCAACGCAGGCACGCGGCTCGGTGTTGATACACCAAAAGATGTTCGAGAGCCGACTCTTCTTCGTGGATAAACTGATAGACATGGGTGCGCAGATTATCCTTTGCGACCCCCACCGCGCGGTGGTGATAGGGCACGACAGGCAGATGCGCCTGAAGCATAACAACATGACTTCGCCCGATATCCGTGCAGGTATAGCCATGCTGATAGCCGCTATGGCGGCGGAAGGTATCAGCCGCATAGACCACATCGACCAGATAGATCGCGGCTATGAGGACATAGAGGCCCGCCTAAACGCCATCGGCGCACATATACACCGTGAAAATTGAACATGTTTGGCATTGCATGTTAACATTTCATGTTGGCATTGCATGTTTGGCACTACATGTTTGGTACTACATTAAAACCGCGGGCGAGACGCCCGCGTCCCCAGTGGGCTTTGCAGGTAAGATGCGAAGCGCAAATAGGAACTGACAAACACAACGTGATAACTAAATACACATATATATGAAGAAACTCATTTTGTTGATTAGTTGTGCCGTGATGGCACTTTGTGCAAACGCACAGATGGTGAATCCCGTGCATTGGACGGGGGAGACGCGTGGCGACAGTATCTGTCTCACCGCCACGATAGATGAAGGTTGGCACCTGAACATCATTGATATTCCTGCCGATGGCGACTTCGACGAGGAGTATGCCGGCACCTTCTCGGTAACCCTGCCCAACACCGGCGAAGTGGAAGTGCGCTACAACGCTTGCGACGACAAGCAATGTATCGCTCCCGAGACCTTTTATTATTCGCCCGAGACTCAGATAGCAGCCAATACGGAAGCAGTCGCTGTTGCGGAGGACAGCAAATCGGAAGCAGGCGGTAGCCTCTGGATGGTGTTCTTGATGGGATTGCTCGGCGGACTGATGGCTATCTTCACGCCCTGCGTATGGCCTATCATCCCGATGACGGTATCGTTCTTCATCAAACGTAATGGCGCTGCTCGCGGTACCACCAACGCAAGTGCTATCCGTGATGCCTTGTTCTACGGACTGAGTATCATATTGATATACGTGGGATTAGGTCTGCTTATCACGCTTATCTTCGGGGCGTCTGCGTTGAATGCGTTGAGCACCAACGCTGTGGTGAACATCATCTTCTTCCTGATATTGGTTGTGTTCGCCGCCTCGTTCTTCGGTGCGTTTGAGATTACGCTGCCCAGTTCGTGGTCCACAGCGCTGAATGCCAAGTCAAGCAAGACATCGGGTTTCCTGAGTATCATGCTCATGGCGTTCACCTTGGTCATCGTCTCCTTCTCCTGCACAGGTCCTATCATCGGCACCTTGCTCGTGGAGGCGGCAGGCAAATCTTTGCTGGCACCCACTACCGGCATGCTGGGCTTCGCCATTGCGCTGGCGTTGCCTTTCTCGCTCTTTGCGATGTTCCCGTCGGTGTTGAAGAAGATGCCGAAGTCGGGCGGTTGGATGAACACCTTCAAGGTAACGTTGGCGTTCTTGGAGTTGGCGCTCTCGCTCAAGTTCCTCTCGGTGGCAGACTTGGCTTACGGTTGGCATATCCTCGACAGAGAGGTGTTTGTGGCATTGTGGATAGTTATCTTCGCCCTGCTGGGCTTGTATCTGCTGGGCTTGATTTCCTTCCCGCACGACGATGAAGACCACAAGAAGACGAGCGTAACGCGCTTCTTCCTCGCTACCATCTCGCTCTCTTTTGCGATGTATATGGTGCCGGGCTTGTGGGGTGCGCCTTTGCGTGCCATCTCGGCTTTCGCACCGCCTATGTCCACCCAAGACTGGGTTTGCACAGGCAATGGTAGTGCAACGGGGGCACATAGTGTGAATGGGCAAATCACCTTCACCGACTACGATGAAGGTATGGCGTATGCTCGCGAGCACAACATGCCTGTCTTCTTGGATTTCAACGGTTACGGTTGTGTGAATTGCCGCAAGATGGAGGCGGCTGTGCTTACCAAGCCCGAGGTGGAGGAGCACATGCACAAGTACGTGCTTATCTCGCTCATCGTGGATGACAAAACGGAACTCGCAGAGCCTATCGTCTTGGAAGAGAACGGCAGGAAGGTTACCTTGAAGACTGTAGGCGACAAGTGGAGTTACATGCAGCGCACGGAGTATGGCGCAAATGCACAGCCCTATTATGTGCAACTCAATCCAGATGGCTCCCACTTGGTAGAATCCACCTACTCCTACGATGAGGACATCGACAAATTCCTCGAATGGCTGAAATACTAAATAGATAGTATGTCATTTCATGTTAACATTGCATGTTTGGCATTTCATGTTAAATGCAAAGCGCAAACAGGAACTGACTAACACGGAGTGATTAACAGGACTGAAAGTACTGACAAACATATAATGACCAACAGAAACTGATATTATGCGTTACGAAACTCGTCGCCCGCCTGAGAAAGAGATGATTTTCGGCATCCGTGCCGTGATAGAAGCCATCGATGCGGGAAAAGAAATAGATAAGATACTCATCCGCCGTGATATGAGTAGTGCCATCGGCAGAGAACTGCTCCAACGCTTGGAGGGGACTGCCACCCCTGTGCAGAAAGTGCCTATTGAGAAACTCAATCAGTACACCGACAAGAACCACCAAGGGGTGATTGCCTTCCTCTCGCCGATTGCTTTCCACCGCGTGGAGGACATCGTGCAGAACCTCTTTGAAGAAGGCAAGACGCCGTTGCTCATGGTGCTGGATGCAGTTACCGATGTGCGTAATTTCGGAGCGATAGCCCGCACTTGTGTCTGCGCGGGCGTGCATGCGCTCATCATCAACAATCGCGGCAGTGTGGCTATCAACGGCGATGCCATCAAGACCTCCGCGGGGGCACTGCACACGCTCCCCGTCTGCAAAGTGGAGAACCTGCAAAACACCTTAGACTACCTCCGAGACAGCGGCTTGCGCATCGTGGCAGCCACCGAGCATACCGACACTTGCTACACCAATGTCGATATGACCGTACCCACCGCCATCGTGATGGGTTCGGAGGAGAAAGGTATCTACGAAGAGAACTTAAAGCGTTGCACCGACAAAGTGCGCATACCCATGACCAACGCCATTGAGAGCCTCAACGTCTCCGTTGCCGCCGGCATCCTCATCTACGAGGCTGTTCGGCAGAGGGCAAAATCAATCTAATCAATTTCCCCGTCGAAGACAAAGGTTGCGCCGCCGATCATCAGTACATTCCAATCCTCATCTATGCGAATAGTTAGATTCCCGCCGCGCAAATGAACTGTTACTTCGTGGTCAGTCAGACCTTGGGCAAAGGCGGCTACGGCACTTGCACACGCGCCCGTGCCGCATGCCATAGTCTCGCCGCTGCCTCGCTCCCATACGCGCATGGTTAGTTCTTGTTGATTATCTACGCGCACAAACTCCACATTGGTCCCCGCCGGAAAGCGTTTGTCTTTTTCGATCCGGGGACCTAATTGACAAACCATCTCATCGGTTATCTCTCCTTCCACCATCACCACTGCATGTGGGTTGCCCATATCAACGACAAACAAGGGGGGCAGAGTAGCCGATAAAGGACTTTCTTGGGATAAAGGATTAAGGATTAAGGATGAAGGACTTATTACCTTCGTATCTAAGTTTTCAGATTCGGTGCTATTTAGTCTTTTATCCTTTATCCTTAATCCTTCATCCGATAGTATCCTTAATCCTTCATCTATAATCGGTTTTCCCATCTCTACGCTAACTGATTCTACCTCTTCGTTGCATACATGCAAATGAAGGGTCTTTACTCCCGCGCCGGTTTCTAATGTGAGGGTTGTCTTGCGTGTAAGTCCACGCTCAAAGACGTATTTGCCAATGCAGCGCGAGGCGTTGCCGCACATTTCCGCTTCAGAACCGTCTGCATTGAAGATACGCATACGAAAATCGCAAGTCTCACTTGGCATAATCAGTACAATACCATCGCCGCCAATCCCCGTATGACGATTACTCAACCGAACCGCCATTGCCTGCCAATCAGTGGACCCTATGGGCGTGGAAACTAAATCAAAATAGATGTAGTCGTTTCCCAAACCGTGCATTTTCGTAAATCGCATAGTGCTATTTTGTATTTATTAGTTGTTCCAACGCCTCCCAGCGGACGACAGAGTCGTGGCCGTACTTCCAGATATTGCGTCGGACGTGTTCGATGGGGAGGGTCTCGCCCAAGTGGCTCTTGGAGTAGAACTTGTCGGCATAGCAGATGATTTTCTCCTCCAAGGACTGCGGGCAGTAGTCGTGCAGGGGGATGGGGATACCTTCGCGCTCCACCTGCTCCTCAGTGATGCCGCTGCCCGTGTGGCGCTCGGCGACGAGTGCGTGCTTGGGCAGGCGCTCCTGCCGCAGCAGTTCCGCTCCGAGGTAGCCGTGTTCGATGTAAGTGTGGCTGCCTATGCAGTGTATTTTCGGGGCGTTGCAGAAGATGATACCGATGTCGTGGAGCATGGCGGCTTCTTCCACGAACTGCCTATCCACCTCGCCGCGCTCGACCCACTCGGGGTGCGCGTCCACAATCGCCAACGCGCGGTCTGCCACCTGCCGGCTATGTGTAAGCAACACCTCCCGCAGAGCGGGGATACCGGCGTAGTATTTGTCAATCAGAGTCAGAGGATTCATTTCAGTCCGTTCAATAGAGATTTGGCATCCATACGTTTCTTTCCGGGCAGTTGCAGTTCGAGCAAGTCGATATAGTTGCTGTCGCCGCAGGGTACGAGGATATGTCCTTTTTGCCCAAGTCCTTGTTCTCCCGACAAGTCGGGACAAGTTTGGCTCTTGGTTCTTGGTTCCGCTGCAAACACTTTCACATTTTCGTAGGTCTGTCCGTTGAGCGTCAGGTCGCACCATGCGGCGGGGTAGGGGCTCAGCCCGCGGATGAAGTTGTGTACCGCGGCGGCGGGTTGCGAGAAGTCAATACGGCAAGTGTCTTTGAAGATTTTGGGTGCGGGGCGCAGCGCGACAGACTCCTCTTGCGGCTGCGTGGGGAGCGCAACGCCGCGCGCGTCGCAGTCGAAAATCATGTCCACGGTGCGGAGGATGACGCCTGTGCCCAGGTCCATCAGTCGGTCGTGCACGGAGCCGACGTTCTCGTTTTCGCCAATGGCGATGCGCTCTTGCAAGATGATGTTGCCCGTGTCTATCTCGTGCTTGAGCATGAAGGTGGTTACGCCAGTCTCGCGGTCGCCGTTGATGACCGCCCAGTTGATGGGCGCCGCGCCGCGGTACTGCGGCAGGAGCGAGGCATGGAGGTTGAAGGTGCCTAATCGCGGCATACTCCATACCACCTCCGGCAGCATGCGGAAGGCGACAACAATCTGCAAGTCGGCATGATAAGATGCCAGTTCCTCCACGAAAGCGGGATCTTTCAGTTTCTCGGGTTGCAAGACGGGCAGCCCCGCCTCCAGCGCGTACTGCTTCACGGGCGAGAACTGCACCTTATGCCCCCTGCCCGCAGGCTTGTCGGGCATGGTTACCACCGCCACCACATTGTAGCCGTTTTCTACCAACGCACGCAGACCTGCCACGGCAAAGTCCGGCGTGCCCATGTAAACTATTCTATTATCAGACATAATCCTATTTGATTGAAGTTCTTTATGTTGCGGAACTGCCCGTAGGGGCAGTTGCCATGGTAGGCGCGTATGCCGAGCGACCAATGGGAGTAGATGCCGTGGTAGCGCGGGGCGCAATAGCGTGCGCCGAGGAAGACGTTGTAGGTGAAGATGCGCCTTTCGTCTTGCAGCACGGGCGTCTGTCCCTCGCGGTTGCTCAGGTCGTAGCCGTAGAGGGCGCGGTTGCGTATCTCCGCCGAGGCGATGCCCTGAAAGCCGTGTCGGCTCGTGGGCGATTGGTATTGGTACTGCAAGTAGGCTTCCCACGGCGACAAGCGCGGCTGCGCGAGCGAGGCGTCGCCGTCCTCATCGTAGATATGGTACCAGCCCTCTTTCCAGTCCCAGAGCAGCATCAACCCTATGCGAAAACAATGGTTCTCCGCGCGGCGGTCTTCCGCCTCGTTGAGGGTGAAGGTCAGTTCAGTGTAGTTGTACGATACGTTCACGCGCTTCAGGGTGTGCCCTTGCTCCACGTGCTGTATCTGCAACTCGTCGCCGATATGGGTCGATTCGTGCTTGAAGGGCGACCAACTGACGGCGTAGTTGCGGGCAAAACTCTTGTCTATTCGGTGCAGAAACGCGACGGTCGGCAGCCCGATGCGGTAGTCGCAATCCACGATAGGGGAGGTAGTCTTGCCGAAGAGGTCCATCCACAGGTTGGCGGACATGCCGCTCGACACGCTGATAGCCATCGTGCTATCGCCCACCTGCCCGTACCAGAGCGGCAACTGCATACCGAAAATCCCCATGGTCTGCCAGCGGTAGGCTTCGCCCGATGCGCCGTAGTCGTAGATGGGGCGGTTGGTGGTGTAGGGGATATCCATGCGGACGAAGTTCGGGTGCTCATCGGCGTAGAGACTATGCCCCCACTCCGCACACCGAAACAATCCCTCGCCAAAACGAGTACTCTCCGCCGAGACGGAGACTATGCCCAAACATAGGCATAAGAGGGTACAAATAAAGGTTTTCATAAGTGGTGGTAGGTTAGTGAAAAATCAAAAGAATATCCTCAGCAATAATCCTTCCTAATCTCTGCAAGGGCGCAGCCCTCAGCAAGGGTTTTTATAATTATCCTGCTCGCTAATGCTCGCGAGAACTATGGGATTTTTACGGATATTACAAAATCGTAATATTCATTTCCCTCTCCGTTTTCATCCTTCCTAATCTCTGCAAGGGCGTAGCCCGCAGCAAGGTGTTTCATCTCTATTTTTTCTTTACCTGCTCATCCGGCGTTTGGGCTACTTCGGGGAGGAGGGGGCGACGGAAGGCGCGGATGATGAGGAAGATACCGAGGATGATGAAGGGGATGCTGAGCCATTGCCCCATGTTCAGTACGTGCCCTGCCTCAAAAAGTTCTTGGTCGTTCTTGATAAACTCCAGCCCGAAGCGGGTAACGAAGATTATCTCGAAGAACACGCCCAAGAGCAGTCCCTCGCGGCGGTAGGCTTTGCCTTTCCAGTACATGGGCCATGTTACCGCCATCGCGGCGAGGCAGTAGAGCATCTCGTAAATCTGCGTCGGGTGGCAGGGCACGGTCTGCCCGTCGCGCACGAAGATAAAGCCCCACGGCATATCGGTCGGACCGCCGTAGATTTCGCTGTTCATCAGGTTGCCGAGACGGATGCAGAACGCGGTCAGGCACACGCCCACGCAGAGGCGGTCGAGTATCCAAATCCACGAGGTGTGGTACTGCGGGTATTTCTTAAACTGCGTCTTGTCGAGCAGCCACGCCGCGATAATCAGTCCGATGGCACCTCCGTGGCTTGCCAGTCCGCCTTCCCAAATCTTGAGCAGTTTGAGCGGGTGCTCTATGTAGGGGTTGCGGTAGTTGATAGTCCATCCGAATATCTGCACGGGGTCGGTGGAGATATCCATGGCGGCGCAGTAGCGCGCCAAAGCGGGGTTGGTAACGTCGTGCCACTCGTAGAACCAGCAATGCCCCACGCGCGCGCCGATAATCACGCCCAGCACCATCCATACAAACAATTTGTCCGTCCAATCGGCGGGGCAATGCTCATGTTTGTAGAGCCGCACCTGCACCCAATAGCAGAGCATGATGCCTATTGCCCACAGCAGTCCGTACCACCGCACGCCCCCGTCTCCGAAGTGCCACAATATCGGGTCAATGTCCCAAGTAACGAAAAGAAGTTCCATGTATATAATGTTATGTTTGTCAGTTCCTGTTTGTCAGTTCCTGTTGAATAGTTATGTCGCCCCGTCGGGGCTGCCAGACACGAAGTTCCCAACACGGAGCGAAGCGGAGTTCCCAACACGAAGTTCCCAACACGCAGTGTCCATCATCTTCCCCAGTTCAGTTTATCGCGCAGGGATTTGAGGAAACTGTTTTCTCCCACTTGCACCACCTTGATGGTGTAGGGCGCTTTCTCTATGTGCAGGCTGACATCGGTGTTGAGTATCTGGCTGCGGCCGTCAATTGAGAGCATATAACTCTGGTAACGGCTGTTCACTTTCAGGTCGAACTTCCAGTCATCCGGCACTACGAGCGGTCGCACGGTCAGGCTGTGGGTGGCGATAGGCGACAGGATGATACCTTTGGTCTGCGGCACGAGCAGCGGTCCGCCGATAGACAGGTTGTAAGCTGTACTGCCCGTTGGCGTGGAGAGCACCAACCCGTCGGCGTGGTAGGTGTGCAGGAACTCGCCGTTGGCGCTCACCTCCACGGAAATCATGCTGCTCATACCCTGCTTCATCAGCGCTACCTCATTCAGTGCGTAGGGCGACATGATAAGGTCTTGGCGCGAGCAGCACACTTTCAGCAGCGAGCGTTGCTCGATGGTGTATTGCCCCTCTATCAGTTGGCGCATGATGATATCCACGTCCTTGGTCTGCACATCGGCGAGAAAGCCCAAGTGCCCGCAGTTTACTCCCACGATGGGGATGTTGCGGCTTCCCACGGCAGCGGCGGTGGTGAGGAAGGTGCCGTCGCCGCCAACGGACATCGCGAAATCCACGGGCTCTTCGCCCTCTTGCGCCACCTCCGAGAAGGCGGGATATTCGCGCAACTGCAACTCCTGCCGCAACTCCTGCGACAGCAACACCTGCACCCCATGCGCCGCCATGAACTCCAGTATATGCGACACCTCTATCAGGGTGTTATCCTTCATCGCATTGCCAAAAATCGCTATTGTCATAAGTCCAAATGGGAAATGCCTTGTGGATTAATGCTTATTTTCCGAGGGCAGTGAGTGCGGCTTCGAGGGTGGCGATACGTGCCTCGGCGTCGGCTTGCTTCTTGCGCTCAAGAGCAACGACCTCGGGCTTGGCGTTCTGCACAAACCGCTCGTTGCTGAGTTTCTTCATCACGCCTGCGAGGAAACCGCGTTGGTGAGCGAGGTCTGCTTCCAGTTTCTCGCGCTCCGCGTCCACGTTGATGAACTTATCCAGCGGAATGCTGTACTCCGTGGTGCCGATGATGAAGGAGGACGACTGCGCGCTCTTCTCTGCGCCAACGGCTACCTCCACGTTCGCCAACTTGCACACCAATGGATTGACCTCCGCGGGCGCCACCAGCGTCAGCACCTCCTTGGGCGAGATGTTCTTGCTTGCGCGGATATTGCGGATGTTCGAGACGAGCGCCTTCACCAACTCGCCCTCTTTGGATACAGGATGAAGGACACAGGATGAGGGACTTGTTACCTCCGTCTCTGCGTTTTCAGAGTCGGCACTATTTCGTCTTGGCTCTTGGTTCTTGGCTCCTGCGTCCACCATAATGCTCTCGCCTTCTGTGCGGTCGGCGAGGTTCTGCCATAGTTCTTCGGTTATGAACGGCATGAAGGGGTGGAGCAGGCGTAGCATACGGTCGAGGAAACGGCAGGTCGCCTCGTAGGTCGGGCGGTCGATAGGCTGTCCGTAGGCAGGCTTAATCATCTCGAGGTACCAGCCTGAGAACTCGTCGGTGTAGAGTTTGTAAATCGCCATCAGCGCCTCGCTTAGGCGGTACTTGCCAAACAAGTCTGCTACCTCTGTTTCGGCTTGCGAGAGTACCGCCTCGAACCAGCGGGTAGCAAAGGTGTTATCCGCGGGCGAGACGCCCGCGTCCCCAGTGGTTACTTCCCATCCCTTGATGAGGCGGAAGCAGTTCCAGATTTTGTTGCAGAAGTTGCGTCCTTGCTCGCAGAGACTCTCGTCGAAGAGGATGTCGTTGCCTGCGGGGGCTGCCAACATCATACCCATGCGCACGCCGTCGGCGCCGAAGCGGGCGATGAGGTCGAGCGGGTCGGGGCTGTTGCCCAGCGACTTCGACATCTTGCGCCCTAACTTATCGCGCACGATACCCGTGAAATAGACATGGCGGAACGGCATCTTGCCTTGGTACTCATAGCCCGCCATAATCATACGCGCCACCCAGAAGAAGATGATGTCCGGACCCGTTACGAGGTCGGCGGTGGGGTAGTAGTACTGTATCTCTTTGTTGTCGGGGTGCTCTATGCCGTCGAAGAGCGAGATAGGCCACAGCCACGACGAGAACCACGTGTCCAGCGCGCCTTCGTCCTGCACCAGCGTCTTGCCCTCGGCTTTGGCTTGCGCCTCCTCCATCGTCGGCGCTACGATAATCTTGTCCTCGGGGTAGTTCTCCGCACCCGTTTGGTCGAGTATCTCCTTAATATAATAGGCAGGAATACGATGCCCCCACCATAGTTGCCGCGAGATACACCAATCTTTGATGTTCTCCAACCAGTTGCGGTAGGTGTTCTTGTATTTGGTGGGGTAGAACACTATCTCGTCGTTCATCACGGGCGGCAGGGCGATGTCGGCAAAGTGCTGCATGCGGATGAACCACTGCAGCGAGAGCCGCGGCTCGATGGGCACGTTGGTTCGCTCGGAGTAGCCGACCTTGTTGTCGTAGTCCTCTATCTTCTCCATCAGCCCTGCGGCTTTCAGGTCTTCGGCTATCTGCTTGCGGCAGTCGAAGCGGTCCATGCCCTGGTATGCCGCCACGTTGGGGCGGATAGTCTCTTCCAGCGTGTCGAGGTTGATATGCGCGTCGGGCGTGAAGATGTCGTATGCCGTGAGGTTGTATTTCTGCCCCAGCGCGTAGTCGTTCACGTCGTGCGCGGGCGTTACTTTCAGGCAGCCCGTACCGAACTCAATCTCCACGTAGCGGTCTTCTATCACGGGTATCTCTCTGCCCACGAGCGGCACGATGACGTGCTTCCTGCGCAGCCAGTGGTTCTTTGGGTCTTTGGGGTTGATGCACATCGCCACATCGCCCATGATGGTCTCGGGGCGGGTGGTCGCCACCACGGCGTAGTAGCCCTGCTCGTCTTTGTGCACCACGTCCTCGGGCGTGAGCGAAGCCTCGTCCACAGGCTCTACCACGCGGTATTTCAGGTGGAACAGATGGCTGTGCTCATCGTGGTAAATCACCTCCTCGTCGGAGAGTGCCGTCTGACGCTCGGGGTCCCAGTTGACCATGCGCAACCCGCGGTAAATCAGCCCCTTCTCATACAGGTCGCAGAACACGCGGATGACCGCCCGCGAGCGGGTCTCGTCCATGGTGAACGAGGTGCGGTCCCAGTCGCACGAGCAACCCAATTTGCGCAACTGCTTGAGGATGATGCCGCCGTGCTCGTCGGTCCATGCCCACGCGTGTTTCAGAAACTCCTCGCGCGTGAGGTCGCTCTTGTTGATACCTTGCTCTTTCAGGCGCTTGATGACCTTCGCTTCGGTGGCGATGGACGCGTGGTCGGTGCCGGGCACCCAGCAGGCGTTCTTGCCCTCCAAGCGCGCGCGGCGCACGAGGATGTCTTGTATCGTCTCGTTGAGCACGTGCCCCATGTGCAGCACGCCCGTTACGTTGGGGGGCGGGATGACCACCGTGAACGGCTCGCGACCGTCAGGCTCGCTGTGAAACAACTTCTGGTCAAGCCAATACTGATACCACTTGGCTTCGATGTCTGTAGGATTGTATTTAGAGTCCATAAGCGTAATAAAGTTAACAAAGTGTTATTATTACAAAAAATTGCGTGCAAAGTTACAGCTTTTTTTTGATTTATACAATATAGAGCGGTTGATTTTTCTCTGCTAATCGGTTGCTATCCAACCCAAGCATCCTCTACCGCATCTTGTTTGATAGCAGCGGGAGTGTGCTGCTCTTTGTAGGCGATGCAGGTCTGCTGCTGTAGCGAAAGCATAGAAACGGCGATATATCGCGTTAGCGATAGGACGTTAGCGGAGATTGGTAGGCACAAAGGCAGAGACGTCTTTGTTGTACGAGTAGAGGTCGCGGACGAGGGTGGAGGAGATATGCGCGTACTCGGGGCGGGTGTAGAGGATGATGGTCTCGATACCGCCCAACTGTTTGTTCGCCTCCGCCATGTTGCGTTCGTACTCAAAATCGGACACGCAGCGAATGCCGCGCAAGATGAAATGGGCATCCACCTGCTTCGCGAAATCAACGGTCAAGCAGTCGTAAATCATCACGCGGATACGAGGCTCGTCTTTGTACAGTTTCTGTATCGCCGCCTCGCGCTCGCGGATGGGGAACGTCTCTTTCTTCGTGCTGTTTCTGCCAATGCCGATGACTATCTCGTCAAACAACTCCAGCCCACGCAGCACGATGTCGTGGTGCCCTAAGGTGAACGGGTCGAAACTACCCGGGAAGATGGCTCTTTTCATAGTTCTTAATAGGATTATTGTACATTTCGTATAGTTTCTCGCGCAGGAACGCCTCGTCTTTGTTGCTCAGTTTGACAAGTGCCAATCGGCTCTCAATATACTTATCGAAAGCGTCGTCGTGCGGATAAATCTCATAGCCGGCGTGTATCTGTCGGTCGATGAGGTTGCAGACGAGTTGAATCTGCTCGTTGCGGTTCAGTTGTTTTGCCTCGGGCTGCTCTTTCAGCAGTTGCTCCAAGGCATGGTTAATGCTCGGCGTGAGTCGGTAGGTAACGCGCCCCTTGAAGCCGTTAATCCCCGTCTGCATGGAGCGCAGGTCGTCGGCTTTCGATTTTCGCCAGCGCGGGTTGTCGCGTTTCTGCTGCATCTCGCGGGCTTTGAGGTAGTCGCAGGGGTCGTATTCGTAGGTGATGGAGACGGGACAGATGTTCAGTGCCTTCACCGCCTCAAAGAAGTCGGGGGCGTCGAGCGTGAGCATCTTCAGCACGCCGGGCTGCGTCAGGTCGTTGCTGTCTTTCGCGCGCCCTTCGCGTTGCGCCAGCCAGATGGACTTTCCCCGTCGGCGCAGGTCGTTGATATAGTGCGAGAGGGTCTTGGCGTTCTCCACCTGCTCGTGCAGCGACCCGTTGCGTATCACCACGAAGCAACGCAGGAAGCGCACCACGGGCTCTATCCACCATTTGGCGAACAGGTTGTTGCCGATGCCTATGTACGGGCGGATGAAATAGCGCATGCGCAGGAGCATGGAGAGCCACGCGGAGTCCATGCAGATGTCGCGATGGTTCGTCAGGAAGCACGCACCGTGCTTGATGTCCTGCTCTATCTGTTTGCGGTCGCCCAAGTAGGCTAACTTCACCGACGTGGTGGTCTTGCGCTCAAACCATTTGAGCACAGGCAGGATGGTCAGCCAGTCGGTAACGGCGAGCAGCCAGCCCACTCTGTATGCGCGAATTTTCTTGTACGGGTCTGCCATAGTGTTATTGCAATTTGAAAATTTGAAAATGTGTAAATTTGAAAATTGCCATGCGGAATCGTATGCGCCCGGACTTACCTTTCGATTTATCGGGGCTAACTAATTTTCAAATTTTCAAATTTACAAATTTACATATTGTTTCAGTGCCTCTTTGGTGGCTTCGCGGTAGGCGACCATGAGCCCGCCTGTCCCCAGGAGCGTGCCGCCGAAGTAGCGCACCACCACCACTAATATATTGTCCAATCCCTGTGCGTCTATCGAGCGCAGGATGGGCAGCCCCGCCGTGCCGTGCGGCTCGCCGTCATCCTTCGTGCGCCATAGGTCTTGCCCCAAACGATAGGCATAACAAACATGACGCGCATCGTGGTACTTCTTTTTGTACCACGCGATGCGCGTCTTTGCTTCTTCTTCATTGGCTATGGGCTCTGCAAAGGCGAGGAACTTGCTCCCTCGGTCTTTGTAAATCCCCTTCGCCGGATTGGTTATCTCTTTTGCCATGCAATCCCTTACTCCGCCGTAGCCAGAGGCGATGCCTGTTTGTACACGCGGGCTGCCAACTCTTGGTCAATCTGGTACATGCCGTAGCCGTTGCCCTCTACCATGCGCAGTTTCTGAATCAAGTCCGTGGCGTTCTCTTCTTCCTCCACTTGCTCGTCCACGAACCATTGCAGACGGCTCTGTGCAGCGTAGTCTTTCTCCTCGATAGCAATCGTCATCAGGTTGTTAATCAGCGAAGTAACTTTCTGCTCGTGTTGCAGCGTGTGCTGGAAGGCAGCCAGCGGCGAAGCCCACTCGGTGTCCACTGCGTCGATGGCTTTCAGCACCACGCGACCGCCGCGGCTTTGCAGGTAGTTGAAGAAAATGGTTGCGTGGTCTTGCTCCTCCTTAAATTGGATGGCAAACCAGTTCGCAATACCGGGATAGCCTGCGTCTTGGCAGTAAGCAGACATACTCAGATACAAGTAAGCCGACCACATCTCGGCATTGATTTGGGCGTTGATAGCGTCCTCTAAACGTTTGGAAATCATAATGTTAGTTTATTAGGTTTTGTTTGTTGTACGTTTGGAAATTTGCAATCTCTTGGCGAGTACTACAAAAATCGGGACAAAGTTACACTTTTTTTTTGAATCGTGCAAGAAAAAGTAAAAAAAAGCGCAAGATAGAGGTGTAATACGTGTTTTGGACAATTAATAATTTTGACTTTGGAGCCGTTTGAAGATGTTATAGACTCGAAATAGACCCGAGAAGACCCTTACTAAATATGGTAAAAATGCAGGTGGATTCATGGATAGTACGTTTGCGAAAAATGGACAATTATTTATGAGGATGTAAAAACGGGTGAAGTAATGGTTTAGAAGTGTGATTTTTGACTCGCTGAAAAAAATATTTACAAAAAATGCAGGAGAGTTTGCAAGTATGAGAATAAATTTGTACCTTTGCACGCAAATTTTTATTTGCACTATGCGAGAGCGTCTTTGGATATTTCTTTGTCTTTTCCCCTTATACATGATGGGGGCGGTCTATACGCCCCAAACCGTTCCCGACCCGAAAGACCGCGGGCAATGGGAGTATGTTGCAAACCCCGATAATATATTGTCGGGCGATGATGTGCGTTTCCTGAACGCCTGTGCCAAGTCGCTGCAAGACTCCACCATGGTGGAACTCTGCGTGGCGGCGCTCGGCAACATCGGCGATATGGATATGTTCGACTTCTGCTACCAACTCTTTCAGACGTGGGGTATTGGTGGCAAGGGGCGCAACACGGGCGTGCTCATCTGCTTTGTGCTCGACTCGCACGACATCCGTATCATGACCGGCACGGGTATCGAAGGTGTGCTGCCCGATGCCCTCTGCAACCGTATCATCCAAGACGAGATGATTCCTCTCTTCCGGCAGGGCAACTACGGTAAGGGCTTATGCTACGGCGCCATGCGTATCTACGAGGAGTGCACCCACGGTGAGGCGCCGGAAGAACTGCGCACCATGCAGTCGGTAACCGACCGCGCGGGCTACCGCAAAGCCAACGAAGAGGACGAGATGGGCGTGAGCGATGTCGTAGCGCTGGTGGCGTTGTGCGGCATAGGGCTGGCATTGTTCGTCTTCGTACTTTATTGGTCGCAGTTTCGTCGCTGCCCCAAGTGCGGCAAACGCAAGAGTAGGGTAGTGCGCGAGCAGGTCGTCTCCCCCGCAACGTATGCGCATGCAGGCACGGGAGTACGCACATACGCCTGCAAGCATTGCGGACACACGCATACAATGCCTTTCGTGATACCCCGCCTGCAACGAACAGTGTATGTAGGCGGCACCAACCGTGGCGGTGGCTTCGGCGGTGGCGGATTCTCCGGCGGTGGTTCATGGGGCGGCGGCTCCACATCAGGCGGCGGCGCAGGAGGAAAATGGTAAGAAAAACTATTAACAAACGATATATCGTAAACAAATGAAAAAAGCATTACCTTGGATTGCGGTGCTGTTGGTATTGGCAATCATTGTATTTTGGGGAGTTGGCCGCTACAACGGCATGGTTAGCGCAGAAGAGAGCGTCGAGACAGCTTGGTCGCAGGTGGAGAACCAGTACCAGCGCCGTGCGGACTTGATTCCTAACCTCGTGGAGACGGTGAAAGGCTATGCGTCGCACGAGAGTGCCACGCTCGAGAACGTGATTGCCGCTCGCGCAAGAGCCACGCAGATGACCATTGACCCTGCGAACGCAACCCCCGAGCAGTTGGCGGCTTACCAAGAGGCGCAGGGACAGTTGAGTCAAGCCCTCGGACGTCTGATGGCGGTAGCCGAAGCGTATCCTGACCTGAAAGCGAACACCAACTTCCGCGACCTGCAAGCACAGTTAGAGGGGACGGAGAACAGAATCACCGTGGCGCGCCAGAACTTCAACGATACGGCGAAGCAGTACAACACGATGATTCGCAAGTTCCCGAACAATATCATCGCTTCCATGTTCGGCTTCGAGAAGAAACCCTACTTCGAGGCAGAGACGGGCGCAGAGAAAGCACCCAAAGTGCAGTTCTGAGGATAAAGGACCGCTCGCTTTGCTCGCTGAAGAATGAAAGACCGCAGACCGGGTACGCAGGCGTCCCCGCCTGCTAAAAGACTTAATTACTTGCGACTGTTCAAGGCATATTTGTCTTTAATCCTTCATCCTTTATCCTGAATCTATATAAGCAATGATAGAGATTAAAGAAGAAATAGAAAACGCGGTGCTCGTGGGGTTAATCACCCCTGAGCAATCGGAAGAACGAACCAAAGAGTATTTGGATGAGTTGGCATTCTTGGCGGACACAAACAAAATAGTGCCCGTCAAGCGTTTTGTACAGAGGCTTGACATGCCCAACTCCACCACCTATGTGGGGGAAGGTAAGTTGCAGGAAATCAAAGACTACCTCTATAAGACCGCGCCGGAGAAAGGTTTGGAGGTAGGGCTCGTCATCTTTGACGATGAGTTGTCGCCGCGGCAGATTCGCAACATCGAGAAGGCGCTGAATACGCCGATGGAGGGCTGCGAGAAGAGGGCTGTTCGCGTGATGGACAGAACGATTCTTATCCTTGAAATCTTCTTGCAGCGAGCGCAGACGAGTTATGCCAAGACGCAGGTGGAGATGGCGCATTTGCAGTATATATTGCCGCGCTTGACTCGTATGTGGTCGCACCTTGACCGCCAGCGAGGCGGCGGCACCACCAGCCGTGGTATGGGTGAGACGCAGATAGAGGCGGACAAACGGATTATCGGACAGCGCATTGCCCTGCTGCGGGAAGACCTCAAGAAGATAGACAAGCAGATGGCTACCCAGCGGCAGAACCGCGGGAAGATGGTGCGCGTGGCGCTCGTGGGGTACACCAACGTGGGCAAGTCCACGCTGATGAACCTGCTGAGCAAGTCAGAGGTCTTTGCCGAGAACAAACTCTTCGCCACGCTGGACACCACAGTCCGCAAGGTAACGCTCAACAACCTGCCTTTCCTCCTCAGCGACACGGTGGGCTTCATCCGTAAGTTGCCGCACCACCTTGTGGAGTCCTTCAAATCCACCCTCGACGAAGTGCGCGAGGCAGACTTACTGATACATGTGGTCGATATCTCGCACCCGAACTTCGAGGAGCAGTATGAGGTGGTAGAGAAGACCATCAACGAACTGCTCACCCGCGAGGAGCAGCAGCAAGAGAACAAGCCGTGGGGAAAAGGGCAGCAACGCAAGCCCGAGAAAGAAAAACGCGTGGCAGACATCCCCCGCATCGTGGTCTTCAACAAGATAGACGCTTTCACCTACACGCCCAAAGAGGAAGACGACCTTACACCCCTCCGCCGCGAGAACATCTCGTTGGAAGAGTTGGAGAAGACGTGGATGGCAAAACTGCAAGAAGACTGCATCTTCATCTCTGCCCGCGAGAAAAGCAACATCGACGCGCTCAAACAACTGATGTACGACCGCATCAAAGCCATCCATATCCAACGCTACCCCTACAACGACTTCCTCTTCCAAAACTACGAAGAATAAGCACCGTCTTTTTAGACACAAAAAAGACTTCTTTTACCCCAAAAATACAAACCAAATTACCCCAAAAACACAAACCAAATTGCCCAAAAATACAAAGTAAAACACAACAAAAACACAAAGTAAAACACCCCAAAAATACAAAGTAAAATACCACAAAAATACAAAATAACTCTCCAAAAATTTGCGTAATTCATTTATGTTTAGTACCTTTGCACCGGATTTTAATTTTTACAACTATGGATTACTTTTTTAGACAATCAGACGACCTTTTGCAGGAGCATTTGGAGAGTAGTGGTGCAGTGCTGATAGAGGGTCCGAAATGGTGTGGTAAGACGACTACGGGTATGCAGCAGGCGGCGAGTGTGTTGCGCTTACAAGACCCTGATACGCGAGATGCGTTTTTGGAAACGGCGCGGACGAAGCCCTCGCTCTTGCTCCGAGGAGACACGCCGAGGATGATAGACGAGTGGCAGATGGCGCCTAAGTTATGGGATGCCGTGCGTGTGGCGGTGGACGACAGGCAGGCGATGGGACAGTTCATCCTCACGGGGTCAAACTCCATAGACAGCACGGAGGTGATGCACACGGGTACGGGTCGAATTTCACGCATGGTGATGTATCCGATGAGTTTGTACGAGTCGCGTGAGTCCACGGGTGAGGTGTCACTTTCGGAGTTGTTTGCCAACCCGAACGCGGATATAGACGGTGCGGTGTCGAAGATGTCGGTGGAGCAGTTGATATATGCGGCATGCCGAGGCGGTTGGCCCGCGGCGGTGGTCTCCTTCAACCCACGCACGCAACTGAACACGGCGCGTAACTATGTGGACAGCCTCTGCGCAAACGATGTCTCGTCGCTGGACGGCGTGCAGCGCAACGGCGAACTGACGCGAGCCATACTCCGCTCCTATGCCCGCAACCTCTCCACATTGGCGAAGAAGAGCAGTATTCTGCAAGACGTATCGGCGACTTTCGAGACCGTGTCTATGCCTACGCTGGATGACTATCTGCTGGCGTTGCAACGGCTGTTCGTCATACAGGATATACCCGCTTGGAGTCCTGCCATCCGCTCCGCCTCATCCATACGCAGCGGTATGAAACGCGAGTTCTGCGACCCCTCGATAGCCGTAGCCGCCTTGCAACTGACCCCGCGCATGCTGGAGATGGACTTGAAGACGTTTGGCTTTATCTTTGAGAACATGGTGATACGCGACTTGCGCGTCTATTCGCAGGCCATGCGCGGCAGCCTCTCCTACTACCACGACCGATACGGCTTGGAGGCGGATGCGGTATTGCGGATAGGAGACGGTCGCTTTGCGCTGATAGAGTGTAAGTTAGGCAGCCATCAGATAGAGGAAGGTGCTGCACATCTACTGAAGATACGCGACTTGATTCGTGCCTACAACGCCAAGGAGCAGCAAGTGCCGCTACGGGAGCCCGATTTGATGATGGTGATAACGGGCGGACCGATGGCATACACGCGAGAAGATGGCGTGAAAGTGATACCGCTGGCGGCGCTGAAGAGTTGATAATCTATTGATTTCTATATAATAAGGTTATGTCTGAGACAAGGTACATTTTTGTTACGGGAGGCGTCGCCTCTTCGTTAGGAAAGGGAATCATCGCTGCCTCATTAGGCAATCTGCTCAAGGCGCGCGGGTTCCGAGTTACCAACCAAAAATTAGACCCGTACATCAACGTGGACCCGGGGACGCTCAATCCCTACGAGCACGGGGAATGTTACGTGACGGAGGACGGACACGAGGCGGACTTGGACTTGGGGCACTACGAGCGCTTCTTGGATGTGCGGACACACCGTGCGAACAACATCACCACGGGGCGTATCTATCAGAATGTCATCGAGAAAGAGCGCCGAGGCGACTACTTGGGCAAGACCGTGCAGGTGGTGCCCCATATCACAGACGAGATTAAGCATCAGATTCAGTTGCTGGGGCAGACCGGTAACTACGACTTCGTGATAACCGAGATAGGCGGCACGGTGGGCGACATCGAGAGCCTGCCTTACATCGAGGCGGTGCGCCAACTCAAATGGCAGTTGGGCAGAAACTGCTGCTGTATCCACTTGACCTACGTGCCCTACTTGGCTGCGGCTAAGGAACTGAAAACCAAGCCGACGCAACACTCGGTGAAGGACCTGCAGCAGGAGGGTATCCAGCCCGACATCATCGTGCTCCGCACCGAGCATAACATCCCGATGGATATCCGCCGCAAGGTGGCGCTGTTCTGCAACGTGGCGGAAGACTGCGTGGTGCAATCCTTGGACGCGCCCACTATCTACCGCGTGCCGCTGAACATGCTCTCGGAGGGGCTGGACAAAGCGGTGCTGACCCGCACGGGATTCGACCTCACGCAAGTGCCGGAGCCCGATATGACGCGCTGGAACAAGTTCTTGCAGCACTTGGAGGGAGCGCAGCAGGAGGTGAAGATAGCGCTGGTGGGCAAGTATGTGCAGTTGCAAGATGCCTATAAGTCAATACGCGAGTCGCTCACCCACGCCGCGGCGTACAACGACCGTAAGTTGGTGCTGAAGTCTATCTTGTCGGACAACCTGACGGCAGAGAATGTGGCGGAGGAACTGGCTGGTTATCAGGGCGTTGTTATCGCGCCGGGCTTCGGCTCTCGCGGCGTGGAAGGGAAGTTCGCGGCGTTGAAATACGCCCGCGAGCACAAGATTCCTTGCTTCGGTATCTGCATGGGTATGCAGTGCATGGCGATAGAGTTCGCACGCGACGTGCTGGGCTATGCCGATGCCAACTCCACGGAGTTTGACCCGAACACCACCCACAACGTGATAGACATGATGGAGGCGCAGAAAGCGCTGGTGAACAAAGGCGGCTCCATGCGCTTGGGTGCCTATCCTTGCCGCGTGAAAGAGGGCTCGCAGGTGGCGAAGATATACTTCGGCGAGCACGAGAACGAAGGGGCGCAGGCGGCATCGCATATCATCTACGAGCGCCATAGACATCGCTATGAGTTCAACCATCAGTATCAAGCGGACTTCGAGGCAAACGGCATGGAGTGCGTGGGCGTGAATCCCGACTCGGGCTTGGTGGAGATACTGGCGCTGAAAGACCATCCGTGGTTCATCGGCACGCAGTTCCACCCCGAATACTCCTCCACGGTGCTGCACCCCCACCCGCTGTTCGTGGATTTTGTAAAAACAATCTGCAATTTGACCACTGACAACTAATCACTGACCACTAACCACTAATAATATGTCAAAAGAATTACAAGGCACGGAAGGGCGTGTGTTTGAGGAGTATCTGTCGGAAGACGACATCAAGGCTATCGTTGCGGAGGTAGCAAAGCGTATCACCGCCGACTACGAGGGACGTAACCCACTGTTTATCTGCGTATTGAACGGCGCGTATATCTATGCTGCCGACCTCTATCGGGCGATACCCGTTCGCTCGGAGATAACGTTTGTGCGGCTCAAGTCGTATGAGGGCACGTCCACGACGGGGCATGTGGAGTTGGTAACGCCGCTGCGCGAGGACATCAAGGGCAGAGACGTGGTATTGATAGAGGATATTGTGGATACGGGCACAACGATGCACTATTTCAAGCAGATGTTGCACGAGATGGGGGCAAAGTCGGTAGCGGTAACAGCGTTCCTGTTCAAGCCCGAGGCGCTGCTCTTCCCCGACGCGGAGCCGGAGTATGTAGGCAAAGCGATACCCCGCAAGTTCGTGCTCGGCTACGGTCTGGACTACGACGGCTACGGCAGAAACATCCCCGCAGTCTACGCCCTGAAAGGCTAAGTCAGACCGTGTGCTGTCCGGGTACGCAGGCGTCCCCGCCTGCTGTCTGACCGCTACGCTGTCCGAATGCTATAGTATCGAATGTAAATCAGTCGTTCAGCGCGAAAGCGCGGTCGGACAACGAAGTGGTCAGGCAGTGAAAACGGTCGGGTAGCGAAGCGGTCAATAAGATATGAGCATCAACAGAGAGATACTTCGGCTGGCAGTGCCGAGCATTCTTGCCAACATCACCATACCGCTGGTGGGGTTGGTAGATACCGCCATCGTGGGGCATATATCCGATGCCTCGGCGATAGGCGGTATTGCTATTGGCACCATGCTGTTTGATTTGCTGTATTGGAACTTCGGCTTCCTGCGCGTAGGCACCTCGGGCTTGACCGCGCAAGCGTATGGGCGAGAGAAGACCCATCCCGACTCTCCCTACGTAGGGAGGGGGAGCGAGGTCGGCAGTTTGCTGTATCGCAGTCTGCGGGTGGCGCTGATAGGAGCACTGGTGTGTATCGCGATACAGTGGCTGTTTGTGAAAGGCGTGTTGGCGCTGGTGCCCTGTTCGGCGGAGGTGGCGGCGTTTGCAGAGCGATATTTCTTCGTGCGTATATGGGCGGCACCTGCCACGCTGAGCCTGATGGCACTGAAAGGCTGGTTCATCGGCATGCAGGATACGGTAAACCCCATGGCAACGGATATTCTGGTGAACGTGGTGAATATGGCGGCGAGTTATGTGCTGGCGGTCTACACGCCCTTGGGCGGCGTGGGCGTAGCATGGGGCACACTGATAGCGCAGTATGCAGGGCTTGCACTCGCACTCGGGATATTGTGGAAGAAATATGGTGTGTTCTCAATGCAGAATCATTTTCAAATTTTCAAACTTTCAAATTTTCAAATTGAGAATACTCTCTTTCGCCTGAACAGTCAGTTGTTTGTGCGGTCGTTGTGTTTCATGGTGGTGTATGTGGGTTTCACCGCGCTGGCGTCGAAGTACGGCGATACGGAGTTGGCGGTGTCGGCGATACTGATGAAGTTGTTCATGCTGTTCTCCTATTTCGTGGACGGCTTTGCCTACGCAGGCGAAGCGCTGGTAGGCAAGCAGATAGGCGAGATGAAAGGCAGTCTTACGTCTGTCCGACCGCTCCGCTGAAAGACCGTTTCACTGTCCGACCGCCTAAAGGCTGTCAGACTGAGATAGTATCGAGTCTAAATCAGTCGTCCAGCGAAGCGGTCGGACAACATAGTGGTCGGACAGTGAAACGGTCAGACAGCGAAGCGCTCGTCCAGCGTAGCGCTCTTTCTCCCCTAGTCCGCACCCTCTTTGCATGGTCATTGGGCGTAGGCGGCGTGTTTACGCTGGTCTATGCACTGTGGGGGAGCGGGTGTATCGGGCTGATGACCGATGATGCGGCGGTGCGTGCGGCGGCAGAGCCGTATATGGGTTGGCTGATAGCCATGCCGATAGTGAGCACGCTGGCGTTTATGTGGGACGGCGTGTATGTAGGTGCGGCGGCAGGCAAGGAGATAATGATAGCGATGATTTGGGCGGCGGTGGCGTTCGTCGCGGGCTATGTAGCAACGGCACCCGCATGGGGCGTGCAGGCAATATATGTAGGCTACTTTGCCCACCTGCTCGCGCGCGTCCTCTATCTAACCGCCAAATGGCACCCCCTCTCCCGCAAAATCACGGCCTAAAAACTGGGGACGTGGGCGTCTCGCCCGCGGACGGTTTGGAACAAACCGCCTAAACACGCAATGCCGTCCGGGTGCGCCCCGACCCGTCGCGGGCTTTATCTACAACTATCATCTATAACTTCTATAACTTCTATAGCCTCTATAGCAACTATCCCCCTGCAACAAGAAACAACATACTATCACGTTCTCACCGAGCCAATCTCGAAAACGACTCGAAAACGACTCGAAACCGAGACGACTCAAAAAGCACTGAAAACACAAGGTACGCCCCACTCATTCGCGGGCTAAAAAAGGAACCAGCCCGGGTGCGCCCCA
The DNA here is from genome assembly GCA_016297215.1 of Paludibacteraceae bacterium. Taxonomy (GTDB): domain Bacteria; phylum Bacteroidota; class Bacteroidia; order Bacteroidales; family Paludibacteraceae; genus Colicola. The sequence continues at coordinate 69,406 of JAEDGZ010000005.1, forward strand.
CCCATTCGCGGGCTTTATCTACAACTATCATCTATAACTGCTATAGCAACAATAGCCTCTATCCCCCTGCAACCTGAGACCACATAATATCGCCGTTCTCATCGAGCAAATCTACCTACAATCAACATAAAAACTATCCCAATTATGGCAAAAACAGAATTAGAAGTTCCTTTCAACGGACTGCATGGACGACTTGACCACGAGAGTGAAATCTATTTTACCAATCGTTTTGGTGAGACCGTTGTCAGCCACTACCCCAAGCACAAAGACCCGAAGAAGATTTCCAACCTCCAAAAGGCAAGGCATGCCGTTTTCCACGATGCAGTAGCCGAAGCAGACCGTCAGTTAAAAGACCCGCAGACGGCTGCCGAATGGCAACAACGCTTCGAGGAACAAAAGCGCACCGCCAAGAAACCCTACCGCCTCCTCCGCAACTTCGTCATCGCCACAATCACCAAGCAAACACCCACCCCTAACTCGTAATTGTTTTTCAGAAAAAGACAAATAAATTTGCACATATAGTTCCCCCAACAAATACCTTTTGGAGGATTCGAGTTGTTAAAATTTTCTCCTTTTTTACCTACTTTTCTTGCATAATTCAAAAAATAATTGTACTTTTGCACCTGCTTACTCTATTACGCCACAACTGTGGCGCAGTTGCCGCAAACCACTTCTTCCTTTAATTGACCGTCTTTATTGCACGGACAATGATGGAGAAACATAGACAAAGAATAATCAAATAAAATCCCCCGCTGCCTATGGCATAAAACAACAGATATACAACATAAATAAAGCATACAGCTGAAAACTTGGGTTTTCGAAAACTGGACACTTTCGAACCTATAAGACCAAGAACAAGGCTTTTATGCTCACGCAATGCGTGAGTCTTGTTCAGTAGATATTTGGTCTTATAAGGTAGTCCAGAATTCCTCGAAAACCCGAATAGAAGCTAATAAGCCTCACGTTTTTTGTGCAAACAACTTAACAAATCATTAATCTTATGGAACAAGTATTTTTTCGAGAAACCGCAGACCTCTATTGTGCACGGTTTCACCACTTGGCTGAAATTGGCATTGTAAAAGAGATGTCCTTTGACATTGACAGTAAGGATTTTGACGACAAGTATCGCAACCATGACATTCGGGACGCAGAGCCGTTCAAACAAATGTTTACACAACTTTCCGAGGTGGATGAATTACCATGCTTGTATAGATGGGAGATTACCTCGCCGTACAATGCCGATGCCATAAAAGAGACTCTTTCCCAACTGCCCAAGTATACGCCACGCATTCTCAAAAAGGCGATAGCCAAAGATAATACACTATATGTCGGCAAAGTTCAGGCACATATTGTGGGAAGAGTAATCCAGCATTTGGGCTACCATCTTAATCAAGCCTCACATGGTTTGCAACTCAACGATTGGGCAAAGCCAATGAATTTGACTCTCAAACTGCACATTATTGTTTTGCCTTATGATGTAATCCCTGTAGAGGAAATCTTTGAGACAGAACTCGCTCGGAAATACGAACCGTTAATAGGAATACATTAACCATTTAATTACAAATCAATATGAAGACAAACTTAACAATTTCGTGCCTACTCCTTAGCGCAACGCTTATGGCACAGGTAAGTAACTTACCAACAGTACTAAATCTAAATGACAATAACCGTTATACCGAAAGTGCATTTGGTGTAGTCCCAAGTTCTCTTTCTTATGATGGTTCAAACCGTGTGTATATACGTACTGATGATAATCAAGTGGCAATTTATAGTAACGCCTTCACTCCTGTTAAATCATTCAGTATCACCCCGACTCTTGGTGGATACGTTGTAATTGGAATGGAACGGACAGTAACTGTAACAGTTACAGGCGGAGAGTTGATTACGGAAAAGTTAGAGATTGAGACATGGCATGACAAAAATCTCCTTGAATTATACTTAAATTGTACCGAAGAAGGATGTGAAACCACATTTAATGTTCCAGAAACTTGGACGGAAGATGACATTAAAAACTATCTTGAAAACGGAATAAATGTTTGGGGCGATGTAGATACAATCATAGCAACTCAACCATATCCCGAAGGGGGAACAATGTTTATTTGGGATATGGAGGCTTTCTATGCAGATGGTAGTGAGAATTTGAATTATTGGGAAGCAACTAAATACGGCAAAAAATATCCTCGTGTTTTCTATCTTTGGCAGAATGGATATTTGTACTATTGTTCTAATGTGTATTATAGTGATGAATCTACTTATTCCGAGCGCCAAACTACATACTCATATTCTGAATGGTCTGAAACGGAACGAACTCCTTATGAATACGCTATAACTTTTGGACTTCCTTTCCTCAATTACGATACAGACCAAATCATTTTTACGGATGAAGGAAGTGGTGATGGCTTATGTTTAACCCAAACGCTTTTTAATGAAGATGATAAGTACGAGTATCTTTCTTTTCCTAAAAGTGACTCAGAAATAATAGAAAGCAATTCTCCTGACGAACCAATTTGTGATAATTGCTACGAAGATGGCGAAACTTTTACGGAGAATAAAAATTTTTATTCAATTCCTATCTATAATGGCTTTAATGTGATGTCTGAAGATGGTAACACGTTACAATCTATTTCATTCCCTAATGGATTCCAAATGATAGAATCTGTTATGGCACAGATTGTAAAACTCGAAGATGAATACTATCTTATCTGCACAGGTGAAATTGGAGAAAACGCCGCTATGCTTGTATATAAAATCAACACTACAAATAGCGGTGCTTCTGTGCAGCAAGTATCTGAACCGCAGAAAATCGGTGAGGCATACAAATTTCTTCACAATGGTCATGTCTATATAAAAAATAGCGATAAAATTTACACTATCACAGGTCAAGAATTGAAATAACCATCTTGCTTTCTTGATAACCCGATAAACTTTACCTATCGGACTTCAGCCTGCTTATCCCGAGCAGGCTGTTTTTTGGCGTATCAGAGACAAACGCTGTGCTTCCCAAAGGAGCAAAAATGCAATATCGCTATTGCAAAAGTAGATTTTGTTTTGCATATTCCATTTCTTTTTAGTAACTTTGCGAGCGATTTTTACTAATCAATATGAAGCCGATATAACTGATTACCTTCACTGTCATAAGCTAATCAAGTTTTTGGTAATGAATTAATGGTTAATTACATGAAAATTATATGTTAAAGAAACATATTTGGACAATATTTGGAAATTTTTGTTGAAATAAAAAATGTAGTCGTTTTCGTGCACTTGAACCTTATTTTGATTTCACGTAATTAAGCATTAGGAGTGTGTTAACACCGCATTTTCAGAGCATAAGCACTCATAATTCATAATTCTTAATTCATAATTCCCCTATGGTTGCTCCGTTGGTCAATAGGAAATGGAAAGTGCTCAAGAGTGAGCAGATACTGAAGTTAGGCGTGTGGTTGAGCGTGCGCCAAGAGGAGGTGCAGTTGCCGTCGGGGGCGATTATCCCGACGTGGTTCATCTTGGAGTTCCCGAACTGGATAAACGTGATAGCCATCACGAAGGACGGCGAGATGGTGATGGAAGACCAGTATCGCCACGCGCTGGGCGAGACGCACTACGAGTTGGTGGCGGGCGTGATAGACCCGGGGGAGACGCCGCTGGAGGCTGCCAAACGCGAGTTAAGCGAGGAGACAGGCTTCGAGGGCGGCGAGTGGGAACTGTTCATGACGCTGTCGCCTAACCCGACGAACCATAACAACCTGAGTTTCACGTTCTTGGCACGTGGTGTGGAGAAAGTGCGCGAGCAACACCAAGAGAAGACGGAGGACATCCATGTGCACGTGATGAAGCAGGAGGAGGTGCGCGAACTGCTTGAGCAGGGCGAAATCATCCAAGCCCTCCACGCCGCCCCCCTGTGGAAGTATTTTGCATTGGACAAAGGAAACATATAATTCCCATAGATACATTTTAACATATAATGACCATATAATTATACGTATAATTTTATGCCGCCATTAAAGTCCATTAAAAGTTCGTTAACACAAAAGATTAAATGGTTCTTTATACGGTCTTTCATGGAGAAATCAACGGAAAATTAATGGTTAATTACACGATAATTACATGTTAAAGTCAGACGTATAAGTATGAAACGGATAATTTTTGTTTTGCAATGTTGCCTATTGCTGGCGGGGTTGGCGGGTTGCGACCCGGCGGTGAAGATGGCGGGCGAGTATAGTTACAAACTGAGTGGCAAGGTAACGATTGACGACTCGGAATACACGCTGAGTAACGAGCAGGGGACGATGGACCTATTGCGTAAGACCGACGGCGACATGCTCCTGACGTTCAGTCAGTTGCGCGGCGGGGTCTATACCGCTGAGGCGGAAATCAACGACACCCTGCTGACGCTCTATCCCTTCGAACGGATAGCGAGTGTCGTGTTTATGGTGCCCGATACCACGTTTGTGCTTGGCGATACGATAGTGCGTGATGTGGAGGTTACGGAGACCTTCGACGTGGAGGTAACCGGCACGGGCACGCTCTACAAAGAGACCATCGTGTTCGACCTGTATTTCAGCGGCGAGTCGCAATCGAGCGACGCGCACCTAACCGGCGAGAACATCCTAATGGTAGCGAAGAAGAACTGAGACAAGACTGCTGTCCGGGTACGCCCCGACCAGTCGGGGCTAAAGAATAGTGTGCGCAATAAGCCTGCGACAGGTTAAGCTTAAAAGGTTTAGGATTTGAAAAAATATTTGTCCAATATTTGACAATATTTGTTCACTAAAAAGAGACCCTAATAACGTGGAGCAGATATAAGCAATTATTTCAGCAGTCAATGACTAATTTAGTTTTTGGTAATGAATTAATGAAGAATGCTTGCATCCCGAACCAGTCGGGATTAACGAAAATTATATGTTAAAGAAAAAGATATTTGAATAATTTTTGGAAATTTTTGTTGAAATAAAAGAATCATCGTTGTTTTGATGTATATGTTTCTTATTTCGAGTTCGTGTTATCGTATTATGAGATTGCGTTTGTTGAGTATATTGTGTATGCTGTTGGTAACGTTGACCCTCCCCTCCTGCGGCGGCAAGGACGCAAAGACGCCGCCGACGGTGGCGCCCATCCCTGTGAAGGTGCAGGTGGTGGGCGAGCATACGTCCGTGGCGCGGCATACCTACGTGGGCACTATCGAAGAAGAGCGCCGCGTGCCCCTGAGCGTGGAGACGGGCGGGCAAGTGCTGGAGGTGGCATGCCGCATGGGCGACCGCGTGCAGAAAGGCGAGGTGCTGCTGCGCGTGGACAGTGCGAGTGCGATAGACGCGCGCGAGGCGGCGCGCGCCACGCTGCGGCAGGCGGAGGACGCCTATCGGCGCGTTACCGAGGTGCACGGCGCGGGTGGCGTTACCGAGCAGCAGTTGATAGAGGTGGAGACCAAACTGGCGCAGGCGCGTTCAATGGCATCCGTGGCAGAGCGGCGCGTGGCGAACTGCGTGTTGCGCAGCCCGAGCGACGGCGTGGTGGGCGAGGTGCATGTGGCGGAGGGGCAGATGCTCTCGCCCATGACACCTGCGATGACGCTTTATATCGTTGACCGATTGTATGTTACCTTCTCTGTCCCCGAGTCGGAAGTGTCCGAACTCTGCGTAGGCGACATGGGCAGCATGGATGTGCCGGCGATAGAAAGGAGGCAAAAGACTCCGATTGGTAGAGATAAGCAAGGTTCTAATCAACTCCCCCGCCCCGCTTGCGGGGAGGGGGCAGGGGGCGGGGCTCTCAACTCTCAACCCTCAACTCTCAACGCTCAACTCCCCGCCTCCATCCCCGTGCGCGTGGTGGAGAAAGGGATGAAGGCGAATGCCCTCTCGCACGCCTATCCCGTGCGCGCCGAGGTGCTGCGCCGCGAAGGTCTGCTCCCCGGCATGGTGAGCAAGGTGCGCATGACAGGGCAGCAGAGCGAGGGCTTGCTGATACCCGCCGCCTGCGTGCAGGTAACGCCGGAAGGGAAGAGCGTGTGGGTGGCGCGAGAAGACAGCACCGTGGAGCGACGGCTGATTCAGATAGGGCAGTATGTGCCCGACGGCGTGCTGGTCATAGACGGCTTGCAGACGGGCGACCGCGTGGTAACAGACGGATTTCAAAAACTCTACAAAGGAGCAAAGATACAATGGATGAAGGATTAAGGACACAGGATTAAAGACTAAATAGGCTTGACTCTGAAATAAATAGACGAAAGTAATCGGTCTTTTCTTTCATCTTTAATCTTTCATCTTCAGCAATCGAAACTATTTAGTCTTTCATCCTTAATCCTTTATCTTTTATCCCAAAAGCGAATGACGAACCGTAATCACATAGAAGGAGCGATGAGGAACCACGGACTGGTGTTCTTCCTCTTCATGTGCCTGACGCTGTTCGGCGTCTGGGCGCTGACGAAGATGAATAAAGACGAGTTCCCCTTCTTCACCATCCGTCAGGGCGTGGTGGTGGCGGTGTACCCGGGTGCCACGGCGCAGGAGGTAGAGGCGCAGGTAACCAAGCCGCTGGAGGACTATATCAACGGCTTCGAGGAGGTGGACAAGGCGCATACCTACAGCGTTACTGAAGACGGCATCGTCTATGTCTATGTGTCGCTGCGGATGTTCGTCAAGTCGAACAACGAGGCATGGAGCCGCAT
>JAEDGZ010000030.1 GCA_016297215.1 Paludibacteraceae bacterium
TGTCCAACCGTTTGGAGGAGTTGCCCGGTCAGGACGCCTTCCCGATGGACTTGTCCGCTATCATCGGCGCCTTCTACGCCCGCGCGGGATATGTGTATCTGAACAACGGCGCTACGGGTTCGGTTACGTTCCTCGGTACGGTGTCGCCTGCGGGTGGTAACCTGAAGGAGCCGGTTACGGAGGGTACGAAGAAGGTCGCTCGCTGCTTCTACGCACTGGAGCAGGCGCGCGCCGACCGCAAGCGTTATCCGGCGGTGAACCCCATCGACTCATATTCCAAGTATATTGAGTATCCCGAGTTTGAGGAGTATATCAGCAAACTCATTGATAGCGAATGGCTCGGTAAGGTGAACGACATGAAGACCTATCTGCAACGCGGTAAGGAGATTCAAGAGCAAATCAACATCTTGGGTGATGACGGTGTGCCCGTGGATTACCATGAGGAGTTCTGGAAGTCGGAGGTCATTGACTTCGTTATCTTGCAACAGGATGCTTTCGACAAGATTGACGCCGTTTGCCCGCTCGACCGCCAGCAGTATATGCTCAACGTGGTGATGGACATCTGCAAGCACGACTACGACTTCCAAAACTTCTTGGAGGTAAGCGAGTACTTCAAGCGTGTCATCAACCTCTGTAAGCAGATGAACTACAGCGAGTTCCACTCCGCCGAGTTTGAAGACTATCAACAGAAACTGAATAACTTATTAGCAGAAAAACAAATAAAAGGATAAGCGCATTCTTCCTATCCCTCGTCTGTGAGGATGAGGGATAGGAAAAATGAACACTTAGAACACAAACGGGAATGACGGTAGATGAACAGAGTTTGCAGCGTGCTCGGCAGTTGTTTGAATCTGGCGAGATAGACAGGCTGGAGGTGGGAACCACCCATGGTCTGCAGCAGATACACGCTTGTCTGTTCGGAGGGATTGAAGAGTGGGAAAAACGATACGGAAAGGCGGGTACTATTCGTGAGCGCAACATCTCGAAAGGCGGCTTTCGATTTGCCAATTGTATGTACCTGCGACCGGCGTTGGAGGTAATAGAAAAGATGCCGGAAAGTTCCTTCCAAGAGATTATTGCTAAGTATGTGGAGATGAATGTGGCACACCCGTTTATGGAAGGCAATGGTAGAGCAACACGGATTTGGCTGGACTTGATGTTAAAACGCTCTCTTGGGAAAGTGGTTGATTGGCAGTTTGTGGACAAAGACTCGTATCTGCAAGCCATGGAGCGCAGTCCGATTAACGATTTGGAACTTCGTTTCCTCCTGCAAGCGCACCTAACCGACCGACTGAATGACCGAGAACTGCTGTTCAAAGGCGTGGAGCAGTCCTATTATTACGAACAAAACGACTAATATATTTAAGGAAATAATAGTAAAAGACATATGGCAAAGGCATTTCAAAAGATTTACACCAAGATTACGGCTATCACCAAGGCGACTTGCTCGCTGAAAGCCGAGGGGGTGGGTAACGATGAACTCGCTACCGTGAATGGCAAACTGGCTCAGGTCGTTAAGATTATGGGCGATGATGTAACCCTGCAGGTGTTCCAAGGTACCGAGGGTATCCCTACCAATGCGGAGGTGGTGTTCCTCGGCAAGGCACCGTCGCTCAAAGTGAGTGAGCAGTTGGCAGGACGCTTCTTCAACGCCTACGGCGAGCCTATCGATGGCGGACCGGCGGTGGAAGGTGAGGAAGTGGAGATTGGCGGTCCCAGTGTGAACCCCGTGCGCCGTAAGCAACCGAGCGAACTGATTGCTACCGGTATCGCGGGTATTGACCTGAACAACACCCTCGTCTCCGGACAGAAGATTCCGTTCTTCGCTGACCCCGACCAACCGTACAACCAAGTGATGGCGAACGTGGCACTGCGTGCCGAAGCCGACAAGATTATCTTGGGCGGTATGGGTCTGACCAACGACGACTACCTCTATTTCAAGAACGTGTTCTCCAACGCCGGCGTGCTCGACCGTATCGTGTCCTTCGTGAACACCACCGAGAACCCGCCCGTGGAGCGTCTGCTTATCCCCGATATGGCGCTGTGTGCTGCCGAGTATTTCGCCGTGCAGAAGCATGAGAAAGTGCTTGTCCTCCTGACGGATATGACGCTCTATGCCGATGCGTTGGCTATCGTGAGCAACCGTATGGACCAGATTCCTTCCAAGGACTCCATGCCCGGTTCGCTCTATTCCGACCTCGCGAAGATTTACGAGAAGGCGGTGCAGTTCCCTGAGGAGGCGGGCGGCGGCTCTATCACCATCATTGCCGTAACTACCTTGTCCGGCGGCGACATCACGCACGCTATCCCCGACAACACCGGTTATATCACCGAGGGTCAGTTGTACCTCCGCCGTGATAGCGATATCGGTAAGGTCATCGTTGACCCGTTCCGCTCGCTCTCACGTCTGAAACAGTTGGTTGCCGGCAAGAAGACCCGCGAAGATCATCCGCAAGTAATGAACGCCGCCGTTCGTCTGTACGCCGACGCCGCCAATGCAAAGACCAAGAAAGAGAATGGTTTCGACCTGACCGACTACGATGAGCGTTGCCTTGCGTTCGCAAAAGACTACTCGCGTGAGATTTTGGCTATCGATGTCAATATCAACACCACGCAGATGTTGGATGTAGCATGGACGCTCTTTGCGAAGTACTTCAAGCCCGAAGAGGTCAACATCAAGCAAGCAATCGTAGATAAATATTGGCCCAAAGCATAAACGTAGATGAAGAAGAAAACACTCATATTATTGACTGCGTTGTTTGTAGTATTGACTACCGGCTGTGATAAGCGGACAACGGGTAGCAAGACAGTATCGTATCCGGCTCAAGCCTACACCTCGCTGGTCTGCAACTGCCCGATTCGTATCTCGTTTAGCAAAGAAGCCACTGAGATGGTTGTTACTGCTGAGGAACACTTATTGGAGGCTATTCGACTGGATAACAATAACGGTGAACTCGTAATCTCTATTGACCACCTGAATAAGCAGTATTGGGAAGAGCAACCATGGGTAATACTCCCTGTGCCGAACAACCTTTCGGAGATAACCATTTATAGTGTGGTAACGATTGATGCGGACACAACGATAACTGCGGATGAGATGGAGTGGGAGTTTTCGGGGGCAGTCAGGATGGATAACTTTGACTTGAATGTTAACAAGTTGAACATCACAAGTTATAGTTATGGCACGGATTTGCACCTATCAGGACAAGCGAACGAGGTGTTTATGGAGTTGCATTCTACTGCTTACAATGCCTTTGATTTAATGGTTAAGCAGTATGAATGTACGCTTTGGAGTTCTACGACCAATGTCTATTGTACAGATTTGCTGCGCATTCAGAGTGCAAACAATAGTACGCTCAACTACAAAGGAAATTGCACTGTGGACAGTTCGGAAGAAGTGTTTTCTTCTTCTATCAATCATGTTGAATAATTATGGCTATTACTTATCAATTTAATAAGACCTCTCTGCAAGCCCTTGAGAAGAACCTCAAGATGCGGCAACGCACGCTCCCTACGCTGCAAAACAAAGAGTCGGCACTTCGGCTCGAGGTGAAGAAAGCGAAGAAGGAGATAGAGGAACTGGATGCGGAGGTGAACCGCCGCATCAAGGACTACGACCAGATGCTTGCCTTGTGGGGAGAGTTTGACACGAGCCTTATCCACGTGGATGACGTGCGTATGTCCGTCAAGAAGATTGCCGGCGTGCGTATTCCCGTGCTGGACGAGGTGGTCTATTCCACCAAAGAGTTCAGCCTGTTCTCCTCTCCCAAATGGTTTGCCGACGGCTTTGAGCAACTCAAGGCGATAGCCGATGTGGGTATTCGTCAGGAGTTCGTGCGCCGCAAGGTGGATTTGCTGGACTATGCCCGCAAGAAGACCACGCAGAAGGTGAACCTGTTTGAGAAGGTGCAGATACCCGGCTACCAAGACGCTATCCGCAAGATTAAGCGCTTCATGGAAGACGAGGAGAACCTAAGCAAGTCGAGCCAGAAAATCGTGAAGTCCAAACGCGAGGCAGAGGCGCGAGCCGCTGAGGAGCAAGCAAGAAAGGAGGCTGCCGTATGATTACCCAAATGAAGAAATATACGTTCCTTGTGTTCCATCGTGATTACGAGGCGTTCTTGGAGCAGTTGCGCTCGCTGGGCGTGGTGCATATCACGGAGAAAGCCTCCGGCACGGCAGAGGACGCTACGCTGCAAGCCCTCTTGCAGAAGGCAGACCACCTGCGTAAGACCATTGCACAAGGGGCTCCCGACCAACTCCTGCAAGAGAAAGCCAACCTTGAGAGTCGTATTGCGGCTACCGAGAAAGAAGCAAAGACGATGGCTGTATGGGGCGATTTCTCGGCGGAGCGCATAGAGCAACTGCAACAAGCAGGCTATTCGCTGCGTTTCTTCGTCTGCCCGCAGAAGAAGTTTGAAGCAGAGTGGGGGACGGAAGTGGCTGTCGAGAAGGGGCTGGTGTATTTCGTAGTCGTTGGCAAGACGGGAGAAGATACGCCGCTGCCGGACGAGATGGAGGCACATGCCACCGAACTCACGATTGGCAAGAAGTCGTCTGCCGATTTGCTCAAAGATGTAGATGGACTGAACGGACTCTTGGCGGCGCAGAATGCACGCATTGAGATGTGGCAGCGAGAACAGTTGCCCGCGGTGGAGAAAGAGTATCAAGACACATTGCAGCAGATTGATTGGCAGCGCGTTACGCTCAACACGGACACTGTTGCTGAGGGCGCACTGAAAGTGGTGGAAGGCTTCTGCCCGATTGACCAAACGACAGCGCTGGATAGCATGCTCCAAGAGCAGCATGTCTATTTCCAAGCGGAAGACCCGACGGCGGAGGACAACACGCCTATCAAACTGCGCAACAATTGGTTCACTCGCATGTTCGAGTGCTTCACGGGCATGTACGGTATGCCGACCTACGGCGAATTTGACCCCACGCCTATCTTGGCACCGTTCTACCTCCTGTTCTTCGCCATGTGTATGGGCGATGCAGGCTATGGGTTTGTGCTGATTCTCTTTGGCTTGCTGGTGCACTACAAGAAACTGAACATCAGCATGTTCGAGGGCTTAGGTCCTATCATCACCACGCTGGGTGTAGGTACAGCCATCGTGGGCTTCTTCCTCGGTACGTTCTTCGGTATTCCTTTGGCAGAGGCATCTTGGTATCCCGAGGCATTGAAGGGCATTATCGTGCAAGGAACGGTGATGGGCTACGATGCGCAGATGGTGCTGGCTATCTGCATTGGTGTGTTCCACATCTGCTTGGCGATGGTGGTGAAGGCAATTTGCTATACCAAACGCTTCGGCTTCAAGGAGAATATCTCCACGTGGGGATGGTTGCTGCTGATAGTGGGCGGCTTGTCGGCATTGATTCTGCTGATGTTGTTCAATGCTCCTGCGGAGGTAACCAAATGGACGCTGATTGCCATTGCAGGCGTGAGTGCGCTGGGCATCTATATCTTCAACAAGCCCGGGCGCAACCCGCTGCTGAATATCGGCGCAGGCTTGTGGGATACATACAACATGGCTACCGGACTGTTGGGCGATGTGCTCTCGTATGTGCGTCTCTACGCGCTGGGACTTGCCGGCGGAATGTTGGGCGGCGCGTTCAATAACCTCGGCATGATGGTGCTGGGTGATAATCCGACATGGCAGTGGGTGGGCTTTGTCCTTATCCTGCTGGTGGGGCACCTGCTGAATATCGCGATGTCGGCGCTGGGTGCTTTCGTTCACCCCTTGCGTCTGACCTTTGTGGAGTACTTCAAGAACTCCGGCTACGAAGGGAAGGGTATTGCTTATCAACCATTTAAGAAATAATAATCATTAAATAATCAATTATCATTATGGAATTTTTAGGTTTTTTGGGTTGGGCGCTGATGCTCGGCCTCGCAGGTATCGGTTCGGCTTATGGAACCACTATTGCTGCTAATGCAGCAGAAGGCGCTTTGAAGAAGAACAAAGAGAAATCGTCCTCGTACATGATTCTCTCGGCACTTCCCGCAACGCAGGGTCTGTATGGCTTCGTGGCTTTCCTGATGTGGGACAAGGCGGCTATCGCTGCTAATCCTGCTCTGTATTTTGGTGTGGGTCTGGCTGTAGGTTTGGTTTGCCTCTTCTCGGCTATCCGTCAAGGTATGGTTTGTGCTAACGGTATTGCCGGTATTGCAGCCGGCCATGACGTGCAGACCAACACGATGATTTACGCCGCTCTGCCGGAGTTCTATGCTATTCTTGCCCTTGTAGGCGCGCTGATGGCATAAGGAAGGAGTATTTTGTAATAAAAAGAGACTGTCAAACCGATTGAGGTTGACAGTCTCTTTTTATTTTTCTTTTGGTATGTAGAACGAGATACTCAATGCTAAACTTTCCGTTTTGTTCCAAAACACCCGCAGGCGAGACGCCTGCGCACCCAGACAGTGCTCCGGTGAGACGCTATAAGAACAGAAGCCAAATGAAGAAGACGACAGCGGGGGTGGCGAGGAGGATGGAGTCGAAACGGTCGAGCACTCCGCCGTGACCGGGCATAAACTTGCCAGAATCCTTGACACCAATAGTGCGCTTGAGAAGGCTCTCCATCAAGTCTCCAAGGGTGCCGAAAATGACCACTATTAGGCTGAAAATCATAGGCGAGATGAAGCGGCATGCACCCAATGCGGGGAGGGCGTTGAACCAACCGAAGTATTCCAATAGACAGCCAGCAGCAATAGCCACAACAGCACCGCCAACGAGTCCTTCCCATGATTTGTTGGGGCTTACACGCGGGAACATCTTGTGGTTACCGCCTTTTCGTTTGTTGAGCAATGATCCAACGCAATAGGCACCGCTATCGTTGAGCCAGATTAAGACGAAAAGCGCGAGTAGAATCCACGGACTGAGCATCATCAGTCCGTTCATCAGCGCAAAGGGGAACGCAATCATACATTGGCTGACCAAGAAATCTCCCCAGTTCTTGATGGGGTCGGATGCTTTGCGAAACAACTCGGAGATGAGCGTGGTGCCGATAGTCAGGATATACAGCGCTATCAGAAGCGGCATAAGCCAAGGGATATTCCATTCGCCCAATGCAACCCACCATGCCATAGCGAATAGTAAAGCCGTGGCGATAGACGAGGTAATTCGCAGGAAATAGTCCGCACCGCGCAGGCGCATATACTCACGCGCGGCGAGGGTAGAGACAAGAAGAAAGAGAATGCCGAAGAAGAGCGGATGAACGAGAATGCCCGCCACGACGAGGGCGACATAAACGGCTCCTGAAAGTGTGCGTTGTATTAGGTTGCTCATGTTTTGTGTAGTTTTGAGTATTTTTCTATTAAATAATTTGCAAAGGTACGAAAAAAGTTGTACCTTTGCAAATTATTTCGCGATTATTTTAGTTTTTTCACCTTAAAACTTATTAAATATATGGCAAATGGAATAGAAATGAGTCTTTTGGAGCCCGAAGAGCGCAAGGAGATTGTGTTTATTTGGAATATGATTCCCGTGGAGGACAAGCAAGGCATGACGGAAGAAGATGTGTTGCTGGTGCTGGACGCGATGGATGATTTCTTGGAAGAGGAGGGCTTGCTCCATGTGGATGAAGAGAGTGGGGAAGTGGAATACGAGGATGGTGAGGTGGATGAGACTGCGCAGATGGCGTATGTGGCGCAAGCCGCCAAAGAGCAGGGAAGTGCGCTGACGATGGTGCAGATTCAGTTGATTATGGACGGGGAGTTTCAGTATGGGTTGCAGGAAGGATGGTATGAGGAGTGAGAACAATTAGGAATTAGGAATTAGGAATTATTTGGGCGGAGGGTATAGCGTGATTTGGTTTGTAAAAATATTGAGTAGGATACCGTTGCGGGGGCTGTATGCTTTCGCGTCGTGGGTGCTGTATCCGTTGATGTACTATGTGGTGCGTTATAGGCGAGGCATCGTGGCGAAGAACTTGCGGCAGTCTTTTCCTAATAAGACAGATGCGGAGCGTCGTGCGATAGAAAAAAAGTTCTATCGTTCGTTCGCCGATGTGATAGTAGAGATAGTGCATGGTTATCGTGCCTCGGAAGCGGAGATGCGTGAGCGTGTGGTGTTTGAGAATGAGGAGTTGATGATACGTTTGCTATCTGAATATGGAGCCTGCATCGGCATGCTGGCGCACATGGGTAACTGGGAGTGGATGGCAGATTTTAACCAACATCTTGTTCCGTATGATATGATCCAAGCGAATATCTATCGCAAGTTGAAGAATGGGGGTATGGATAGTCTGATGAATGCTATTCGCAGTCGCCGCGGCGGGATATTGATAGAAAAACAGCAGGTGCTTCGACAAATGCTGACGCTTCGGAAGGAGGGTAGGCGAGTGGTATATGGTTTTATTTGCGACCAGAAACCTCGTCCGCAGGTAACTCGCTGCTGGACGACATTCTTGCATCAAGAGACAGGATTTCTGGACGGTAGCGAGGTGCTGGCGAAGAAATTCGGTTATCCTGTGGTGTATGTGCATATAACGCGGCCTGAGCGCGGGCGATATGTGGCTCGCTTTGAAGTGATAACGGAAAATCCAAAGGCAGAGCCGGAGAATGCCATCACGCTGCGGTACGCACAGTTGCTGGAAGAGAATATCAAGGAACAGCCGGAGTTGTGGCTATGGACACACAACCGCTGGAAATGGGGTAGAGTGGTTGAGTGAGATTGAACATTCATTTAACGCGAACTCGAAATAAGAAACATATTTTTAGCAGGCGGGGACGCCTGCGTACCAGGACAAAGAAACAACGATGATTTTTTATGTCAACAAAAATTGCCAAAAATTATTCAAATATTTTTTTTCTTTAACATATAATTGTCATATAATTAATCATTAATTCATTACCAAAAACCAAATTAGTCTTTGAGTGCTGAAGTAACTCGCTTATATCGAACTCACGTTAATTAGCCTTTTGCTTCAACAAGAAATGGTTTAATTATCATGTAATTAGTTAATAATTCGTATGAAAATAGCATTCTGCACACTGGGTTGTAAGTTGAACTTTGCGGAGAGTAGCGCGATAGGTAAGGCGTTGCTCGGGCTGGGGCATGTGCGCGCCAAGCAGGGCGAGGAGGCGGATGTGGTGGTGCTGAACACCTGCTCGGTGACGGATGCCGCCGACCATAAGGGGCGGCAGGCTATTCATCGGCTGCGCAGGCAACACCCGCAGGCGGTATTGATAGTAACGGGTTGCTATGCTGCGTTGAAAGGGCAGGAGATAGGGATGATGCCCGAGGTGGACTATGTGGTAGGCGCTAACGAGAAAGAGAAGGTGGTGGAAATAATAAAGACGTTGGATGAAGGATTAAGGATAAAGGATGAAAGACGAGATAGTTCCGACTATGAAAACGCTGATACGAAGGTAACAAGTCCTTCATCCTGTGTTCTTCATCCTTCATCCTCAAATGATTCTTTCTTCTCTGCCTGCTCGTGGGACGATAGAACGCGGTGCTTCCTGAAAGTGCAGGACGGGTGTAACTATTTCTGCACGTACTGCACCATTCCTTTGGCGCGCGGTCGGTCGCGGAATGCGTCTATTGCCGACATCGTGGCGCAGGCAGAGCAGGCGCTGCGCGAAGGGGCGAAAGAGATAGTGCTCACGGGTGTGAACATTGGCGACTTCGGACGCAGTACGGGAGAGCGGTTTATCGATTTACTGAAAGCGTTGGATTGTTTGGGGGAGACGGGGACCCTCCCCAACCCTCCCTACAAGGGAGGGAGCAGGGAAAATAGTTCCGACTCTGATGCTTTGTTGACGAGAGAGAATACCGCGGGCGAGACGCCCGCGTCCCCAGTGGCTGCGCAGAATGGTGCGGTCTGGAGACCGCACCTCCTTGATAGTGCACAAAATACCGCGGGCGAGACGCCCGCGTCCCCAGTGGGTAGTCCTTCATCTTGTGTCCTTCATCCTGCGTCCGACTACCGTTTTCGTATCTCGTCTTGTGAGCCGAATCTTCTGACGGACGAGGTGATAGAGTTTGTGGCGAACAGCAAGCATTTCGCGCCCCATTTTCATATTCCTTTGCAGTCAGGCAACGATGAGGTGCTGAAGATTATGCATAGGCATTACGACCGCGCGTTGTTCGCCGAGCGGGTGGCGCATATCCGCGAGCGGATGCCTAATGCGTTCATCGGCGTGGATTGTATGGTGGGCGTGCGCGGCGAGACAGAGGAGCGTTGGGAGGACTACTTGGCGTTTGTTAAGCAACTGGATGTGAGTCAGTTGCATGTGTTCACCTACTCGGAGCGGGCGAACACGCGCATGCTGGAGATGGACTTGTATGTGGTGCCCAAGAAAGAGCGCGAGCGCAGGAGCAAGATACTGCATGCGGTGAGCGATGAGAAGTTGCAGGCGTTTTACGCGAAGCACCGAGGCGAAGAGGCAACAGTGCTGTGGGAAGGAAAACGCGAAGACGGGATGATGGCGGGCTTCACGGAGAACTACATCAAGGTGCATGCGCCCTACGATAAGGCGAAAGTGAATACGTTTGAGAGGGTGAGGATATAAGGTTACGTTTACAAAAACAATCAATAATAACAACAAAAACTCTTTTATTCAACAAATATTCACAAATATTGTTCAAAATATTTATTTCTATAACGTATAATTATCGTGTAATTATTCATTAATTCATTGTCCACAGGAAGCTTGTTTTGATAGTTGTTAGTTAGTCTTTTAGGGGGTATAATCTTAATAATCGTACCTTTTTGAAGACGGCTTACAACCCTTATTAGACCCTTACTTAACCCTTTGTTTTTTCGCTTGAAAAAGTGATTCTGCGAAAAGGGTGAAATCTTAATAATCGTACTGTTTTTGATTTTATTATAGTCTGTTTAATTTATGAAGAATTTTTTCTCATTTAAGGAAGTGTTTGCTCCTAAGTTGTTTACGGGCATGAAAGGCTACAACAAGGAGCGTTTTCTGCAAGACGCGGTGGCGGGCGTGATAGTCGGTATCGTGGCTATCCCGCTGGCGATAGCGTTCGGTATCTCGTCTGGCGTAGGTCCGACGGAGGGCTTGATAACGGCGATTATCGCGGGTTTCATCATCTCGGCATTCGGCGGAAGCAAGGTGCAGATAGGCGGTCCGACGGGCGCGTTTATCGTGATTATCTACGGCATTATCCAGCAGCATGGGCTGGCGGGCTTGCTGATAGCCACCATCATGGCGGGTATTCTGCTGATTCTCATGGGCGTATTCCAGTTGGGCAACGTCATCAAGTTCGTACCTTATCCTGTGATTATCGGCTTCACGGCGGGTATAGCGGTAACCATCTTCACCACGCAGATGAACGACCTCTTCGGCTTGGGTATCACCGATGCGCCGGCGGACTTCATCCACAAGTGGATGTGCTACGCGGAGCATTGGCAGGATGTGAACTGGTGGGCGTTCGGGATAGGTATCTTGTCGCTGGCGTTGATTATCGCCACGCCTTTTGTGAGCAAGAAAATCCCGGGTTCGCTGGTTGCCATCGTGGTGATGACGCTGGCGGCATGGCTGCTGAAGCGCTTTGCGGGCGTGGAGGGTATCACGACTATTGCCGACCTCTACACCCTGCCGCACGGTATTCCTGCGCCGCACCTGCCGTCGCTGGAGTTGGCGGAGGGACAGACGCTGCTCTCGCTGGTGCAAGACCTGTTCCCGTCGGCGTTCACGATAGCCATGCTGGGAGCCATCGAGTCGCTGCTGTCGGCGATGGTGGCAGACGGTGTGATAGGCGATAAGCACAACTCCAACACCGAGTTGATAGCGCAAGGCGTGGCAAACGTGGTAGTGCCGTTCTTCGGCGGTATCCCCGCGACGGGGGCGATTGCCCGCACGATGACCAATATCAACAATGGCGGACGCACGCCCGTGGCGGGTATCGTGCATGCGCTGGTGCTGCTGCTGGTGCTGCTGTTCTTGGGTGAGTTGGTCGGGATGATTCCGATGGCATGCTTGGCGGGCGTGCTGGTGATGGTCAGTTACAACATGTCGGGCTGGCGGTCGTTCCTCTGGATGGCGCACGCGCCGAAGTCGGACTTCATCGTGATGTTGGTTACCTTTGTGCTGACGGTGATATTCAACCTGACGGTGGCTATCGAGGTAGGCTTGCTGCTGGCGGTCATCCTCTTCATCAAGCGCACCAACGAGGCGACGGTCATCCGCTCGTTCTCCCATGAACTCGACCCGTCGAAGAACAACGATGTGCGGCTGCACGGCGACGACCTAGCCATGCTCCATATCCCGCACCACACCGATGTGTACGAGATAGACGGTCCGTACTTCTTCGGTATCGCCAATAAGTTCGACGAGATAAGCCGCCGCATCGGACAAGACGACCTGAAGGTGCGGATTATCCGCATGCGCAAGGTGTCGTTCATCGACTCGACAGGTATTCACAACTTGGAGCAACTCTATCTGCGTTCGCGTCACTGCGGCATTCAGTTGGTGCTGTCGGGCGTGAACCACCATGTGTTCCACACGCTGGAGAAAGCAGGATTGGTGGAGATGATTGGCAGGCAGAACATCCGCGACCATATCAATGGCGCCCTCTCCCGCGCAGCGGAACTGGTAGGCGAAGAGCCCGAGAAGCACAACTAGTATTAAGCAGCTGGCGGGGCAGAAGGCGTTAAAAATCAATAAAAAACAGCCGTTTCCTTGTATATCTCGAAAAAAAGCGTACCTCTTGCGCATAATAAACCTACACGTGGAATACAAGAAAATATTGTAAAATACATTTATAGTAATGACTACAAATTTAGATACAAAATTAGTCGGGGGTATTGCCGGTGAGTTTATTATTCCTTCATATCAACGAGGCTATCGTTGGGATGAAGAAGTAACAATGTTGCTTGATGACATTAATGATATTCCCGATGGGGCGGAGTATTGTCTTCAGCCAGTAGTTGTGCGTAAGATTGCGGAAAGTAAGTACGAATTGATTGATGGTCAACAACGGTTGACAACTCTATTCTTGCTTTTTAGCTATATTAAAACATTTCGGCCAAAGATGAATATTAAATATTCTATAGATTATGAAATTAGGAAAAATAGCAAGCAATTTTTGTCAACTATTGATTTTGATAATCCGAAAAACAATCCGCAGAATATTGATGAATACTTTATAAATAAGGCAGTTGAAAGAATCCATGAATGGTTCAGTAAGCAAGAAGATGCCGATAACACAGCCTCGTTATTTGCAGATAAGTTAAATAATCACGTAAAAGTTATATGGTATGAAATAGATGAAACGGAAGATGCCGTTTCTCTGTTTACCCGATTGAATATAGGTAAGATTCCATTGACTAATGCAGAATTGGTAAAAGCTGTTTTCTTGAGTAGAAATAATGGAATTGATGAGCGCCATCAGCTGGAAATTGTAACTCAATGGGATACCATCGAAAATGAGCTCCATAATGAACAATTTTGGGCATTTATTACGAATAAGGATGCCGATTTGTTTCCCACAAGAATTGAGTTGCTCTTTGATCTTATGGCTGATAAACCAGACAATGATAGGGAACGACTTAGAACATTGTTTTATTTTCAAAAACGAATTAGAACCATACAGAAGGATGGTGGTAACAAAATTGATATATGGAAAGATGTGGTATCTTATTTTCAGCGTATTAAAGAATGGTATAATAATTCAGAGTTGTACCATAAAATAGGATATCTAATTGCTGTAAGACAAAAAGCATTATCAGACCTAATTAGCGAGTCTTCACAATGTCCTAAGACAAAGTTCATCCGTCTGTTGGATAAATGGATTGCTGATAGTATTCTTTTTGAGAAATATTCAGATCTCTCATACGATGTACCATCCGAAAGAGCATGTATAGAAAAAATCCTATTGCTCTTTAACGTCATAAGCGTATATACCAATGGAGATCAATCCATGTTTTTTCCCTTCGCACAGCATAAGCAAAAGAAAGGTGGATGGTCGTTAGAGCACATCCATGCTCAACAGTCAGAAGGTCTTAAAACTGCTGAGTTGTGGGTTGAGTGGCTGAAGTTACATGTAAAGTCGTTAAAAAACATTGATGCTATGCGATATGATGGTTTGATAAAGGAAATTGAGGCATCCTATGAAAACATTAATCGCGAGCGTTTTCAAGAACTCTTTGAAAAGGTGATTACAAGTTTAGACTTAGAACAAACACCTGAGTATATTCACTCTTTATCAAATATGGCTTTATTAGGTAGAGATGAAAATTCCGCTCTGAATAATTCTACCTTTGATGTGAAACGAGATAAAATCTTGGAAATGGATAAACGGGGAGACTATATCCCAATTTGTACGCGTAGAGTATTCTTGAAGTATTACACAAGTTCCGAACATAATCAAATACACTTTTGGGGACAGGCAGATAGAGAAGATTATCTAAATGCAATGAATGAAACTTTAAAACCATTTTTAACCCTGATTAACAAGACAATTTAATATGGAACTCCAAGAATATACCTTTCAAAGCATATTTAAGAATCGCACGGACCAAGCAGGAGGGCAATTCAAAATAGAAATCCCAATTATTCAACGTGATTACGCCCAAGGCAGAGAGTTGGCAAATGTGCAACGTATCCGTAATCGCTTTTTAGATGCTATGTACAAAGCGATAACGGGGCATAAAAAGATGATTCTTGACTTTGTGTATGGTGAAATTGAAAATCAAAAATTCATTCCATTAGATGGTCAGCAGCGTTTGACAACCTTATTCTTATTACATTGGTATGCTGCAAAAAAAGAAGGTGTCAGCGACTCTGATTTTGCATTTTTGAAACAATTTACATACTATACTCGTCCCAGTTCTCGTGACTTTTGCGATAAGTTAGTTGATTTTACTCCTTCTTTTGATGCGAAACTTTCTAATGAAATAAAAGATCAACCGTGGTTTCAATACCAATGGAAAAATGATCCCACCATTTTAGGCATGTTGGTAATGATAGATGCTATTCACGAAAAATTTCGGGATACGAATGATTTGTGGGATGCTTTAGTCGTTCATCCGTGTCTTTCATTCTATTTTTTACCCATTTCAAAGATGGGTATGACTGACGAGTTGTATGTTAAAATGAACTCTCGTGGAAAACCTTTATCTCAGTTTGAGCATTTTAAGGCTGAGTTTGAAACATTAATCAAGGCATACGATGAGGAACTATCAAATGAAATAAATCGCAAATTCGATTTGGATTGGACTGATATGTTATTCCCATATCGAGGTGCTAACCAAATTATCGATGATGAATTTATGCGATATTTTTTCTTTGTTAGTGACATTTTATTCTATCAGCAATATCCGGAAAAACCATTAGAGCAAGACGAGTTTGTACTTGCTGAGAAACTATATGGGCATGACTGTCTCAGGCAAAAAGAAAATATAGATTTCATGGTAAGTGCATTTGATTGTTGGTGTTGTTTAGAAGAAGGAACTATTGATGCCCTATTTGAAAAACACTTGTCTGCTCATAAATATCAAAAAGGCAAAACGAAGATTTATCAAGATAACTTGAATATCTTTAAGCAATGTTGCGAGAACTATCGGGAGTACGAAGGTAGGAATCGTAAATTTCCACTTAACATGACATTGCTGCTATATGCCTTTATCGTTTATTTACAGAATAGACAAAATATATCGGAATCAGATTTTCAACATCGGATACGAATTGTCAGAAATCTGATATGGAACTCACAGTTCGAAATACGTGCCGATGGTCAACGTAATAATATGCCGCAATTGTTGGTTGAAACCAAAGAGATTATTCTGAATGGGAGAGTCTCCGATGGACCTGGTTATAATAAGAATCAGAAAGAGGAGGAACGCTGTAAACAAGTTTGGCTTAATGAACATCCTGATGATGCAGAGACCCTTTTCCACTTAGAAGATCATTCATTACTTTATGGTTGTATAAAAGTGGTAGGACTGGAGAATCTGAACAATTTTGACAAATTTAGGATGCTATTTGATAATGTAGCAGATAAGATACTTATACATAGGGCTCTGCTAATTTTCGATGATTATTCGCAGACAGCGCCTGGCAATGTGCACTATATGGGGAACCAAAATGATAGCACATGGAGAGATTTATTTCATCCTTCTAATAAGAGAGGGCAATTTGAACGTACTTCCAATGCGCTAAATTCCTTGCTACAGAACATAACTGATTTTTCAGATGAGGGTTTATTGTCTTTGATAAATGGTTTCATAGAAACTTGTAGTACTTATGATTGGCGCTACTATTTCATTAAATATAGTGAAACTTTATGCGGTAATAGGGGCGTTATGTGTTGCGTAAATGCACCATATGATTGGTACTCCCTTCATCAGTCCACTTTCCGTGGATATAATTGGCAATCTATAGCCAGAGCCATATACCAAAAGGATTCGAAAAAGTTCCGTCTCGGTAATTGGGCATATAGGCAATACGAACCGTTGTATTATGATAACAAATTCAAAATCATTGTATCAAATGCTGGCTATGAAATTTATGGAGGAGATGGAACATGGATGGGGCGCATTGATATTCACAAGGATGATAATGGTATAGATACCGTTGATCGTGTAGAATATCTTCTGGCAAATATCTCTTTGGTGGATAGTATGTGTGTGGCTGAAGGCGTTAAAAATCAATAAAAAAAAGCCGTTTGCTTGTATATCTCGAAAAAAAAGTGTACCTTTGTGCGCAATTTAGCACAAGGGTACACTAAACCATGAAAGAGTTTGAGATAAAGGCGCAGGTGCGTGCCTGCCAATGGGATGAACTGAGTCCCGAGCAACAACGACTGATAACGGTAGCCAAAGAGCAGACGGAGCGTTCCTATTGTCCGTATTCGCATTTCCATGTGGGAGCGGCTGCGGAGTTGGGCAACGGGGCGGTCGTTCGCGGCTGCAACCAAGAGAACGCCGCCTATCCGAGCGGGCTCTGCGCGGAGCGCACCGCGCTCTTTGCCGCGGGAGCGGAGTATCCCGATGAGCCCGTGAAACGGCTGGCGATAGCCTGCTTCCACGAGGGCGCTTTCCTGCCCAATGCCGGTTCGCCCTGCGGTGCGTGCCGACAGGTGATGGTGGAGACGGAGAAGCGCGGCAAAGAGCCGATGGAGGTGCTGCTCTACGGCACGAACGAGACGTTGATTTTCCGCTCTGCCGCTGACCTGTTGCCACTAGTATTCGATTCTATTTAAGATTTCCCTTTTCCTTTGAAAACTGTCAAGAAAATAGACATCTATCTGCTCAAGAATTTTCTTGGGCTGTTTGTGGCTACCTTCTTCATTTGTATCTTCATCTTGTTGATGCAGTTTGTGTGGATACACGTGAAGGACTTGGTCGGGAAAGGTGTGGAGGTGAGTGTGCTGGCGGAGTTCTTCGTTTATGCCGTGGCGAGCGTGGTGCCGCTGGCGTTGCCGCTGGCGATACTATTGGCGTCGCTCATCTCGTTCGGCAACCTCGGTGAGAAATTCGAACTGACCGCCATGAAAGCGGCGGGCATATCGCTGTTTCGCATCATGCGCCCGCTGACGATTGCCATTGCGTTCGTCTGCGTGGGGGCGTTCTTCTTCTCAAACAACGTGCTGCCCAAGTCGCAGATGAAACTGTGGGCGCTTATCTTCTCGCTCAGGCAGAAATCGCCGGAGTTGGAGATACCCGTGGGTGAGTTCTACGACGGCATCAAGGGCTACAACATCTACGTCCGCCACAAAGACCCGAAGACGGGCATGCTCAAGGACCTGATGATTTACGACTATTCCAATGGTTTTCAGAACGCTACGGTGATGGTTGCGGACTCGGGGCGGCTGGCGTTCTCAGAGGATAAGAAGTATCTTGTGTTGCGCCTATACAACGGCGAGTCGTTCGAGAACCTGAGTCAGCAACAGCAGCGCGCCACGAAGACGCAGAAGAATGTGCCGTATCGGCGGGAGACCTTTGCGCAGAAGCAGATGCTGATAGATTTTGACGCGGAGTTCAACCGCTACGACGAGTCGGTGCTGCAAGACCAACACGTGTCGAAGAACTTTGTGCAGTTGGTGCAGTCGATAGACTCGGTGCAGGTGCTGGCGCACGAGAAAAGCCGCGAGCAGAGCCAAAACTTGGTGAGCAACCGCTATTTCGGGCGGGAACGCAAGGAGGGACGGCAGTTGATAGCGCCGGAGGTGGCGGAGCAGAGGCAGTACGATGTGGACTCGCTCTTTGCGCACATGACGCCCATGCAACAGCGCAACGTGATGAGCGTGGCGGTGGAGAAAGCCACGGCGCAACGCGACCAAGTGGAGTACAACGCGCTCTTGCTCGATGATAATCAGCGGTATATACGCAAGCACGAGATAGAACTCTACCGTAAGTTCACGTTGGCGTTTGCTTGCCTGATATTCTTTTTTATCGGTGCACCTCTGGGTGCCATCATCCGCAAAGGCGGGCTCGGCGTGCCGGTGATTATCTCGGTAATCATGTTTATCATCTACTATATTATTGATAATACGGGGTATAAGATGGCGCGCGAGGCGCTTTGGCCCTGCTGGGCAGGGATGTGGCTCAGTTCGTTCATCCTGCTGCCGATAGGTATCTTCCTGACCTACAAGGCGGCTACCGATGCCGCCCTGCTCAACCCCGAAGCATGGCTCAAGGTGTGGGAAAGAGGTGTGGTTCAAGCCAAACGCCTTGCCCGCAAACTGCGCCGCAAAAGACCCTCTAAATCTCCCTTAAAGGGAGACTTAGTCAAATAGTAAGCCCTCGCAAGTAATTGTCAAATAGTAAATTGTCAAATAGTAAATTGTCAAATAGTAAATTGTCAAATTGTCAAATAAATATATGTTGAACAAAGTAGAAGAAGCCATAGAAGATTTCCGCAACGGAAAGTTTGTGATTGTAGTGGACGACGAGGACCGTGAGAACGAGGGCGATTTCATCATCGCCGCCGAGAAAATCACGCCCGAGAAAGTCAATTTCATGCTTCAGCACGGTCGCGGCGTGCTGTGTGCGCCCATCACGGAGCAGCGTTGCGCCGAACTGGACTTGACGCACCAGGTGGCGAACAACACCTCCATGCTCGGCACGCCGTTCACGGTGACGGTGGATAAGTTGGAAGGTTGCACCACGGGTGTGTCGGCTGCCGACCGTGCCGCGACTATCCGTGCGCTGGCTGACCCTGCTTCCAAGCCCGAGACCTTCGGTCGCCCGGGGCATATCAACCCCCTCTATGCGCGTGCCGGCGGTGTCCTCCAGCGCGCGGGACATACCGAAGCGTCCATCGATTTGGCGCGTTTGGCAGGGCTCTATCCCGCGGCGGCGCTCATCGAAATCATGAACCCCGACGGCACGATGGCGCGCATGCCCCAACTGCAAGAGGTGGCGCGCGAGAACGACCTGAAAATCATCGCTATCAAAGACCTCATCGCCTATCGCCTGCAACATGGAACGACCTGCCCTGCCTCGGCTGAGCAACCCGCGGAGGAGGCACCTGCCGCTTTGCAGACCTCTTCCCTCGTCCACCGCGGCGACACCGTCTCGCTGCCTACTGCCTACGGCGACTTCATGCTCACACCTTTCCGCGACATGTCCAACGGACTGGAGCATGTGGCGCTGGTGAAAGGCGAGTGGCAGGAGGGCGAGCCTATCCTCTGCCGCGTGCATTCGTCTTGTATGACGGGCGATGTGTTCGGCTCCATGCGCTGCGAATGCGGCGAACAGTTGCACCGCGCTATGCAGATGATTGATGAGGCGGGCAAAGGTATCATCGTCTATATGAACCAAGAGGGTAGGGGTATCGGACTGATGAACAAGATACGCGCCTACAAACTGCAGGAGCAGGGCGACGACACCGTGGAAGCAAATGTCCATCTCGGCTTCCGACCCGATGAGCGCGACTACGGCGTGGGTGCACAAATCCTGCGCGAGATGGGGGCCACCAGACTGCGACTCCTGACCAACAACCCCGTGAAGCGGGTCGGGCTGGAGAGTTACGGCATAGAGATTGTGGAGAACCTGCCCATCGAAATACAGCCGAATCCCTACAACCTCCGATACATGCGCACAAAGAAAGAAAAAATGCACCACGACTTGCATTTAGTGTGATTGGCACGGATTTTGTATTACATTTGTTAATTATTAACACAGAGCGAAGCGAAGTTCCATGCACATAGTTGGCAACACGGAGCGAAGCGGAGTTCCCAACACAATGTTTAACATTATGAAACGTCTATTGTCTTTGATTCTTACGGCAATGCTGATGACGACTTTTGCCGTACACGCCGACGAGACGATTACCGTCACGGCGAACAGTGCTGACATCTCAGAGGGGCTTGACCTGAAGATAGTAGCGAAACTTTTTGCACAAGCCAAAAACTTGGAGGAGTTTGAGTCCTTGCTCAACAACCCCGACTCGGCGTTCTGCAACCTCGACTTGAACGGCGACGGCGAGATTGACTATATCCGCGTGGTGGAAGTGGGAGAAGGTAAGAAACGCCTCGTCGTGTTGCAGGCTATCTTGGCGAAAGACATCTACCAGGATGTGGCATCTATATATATTGAGAAGGATGAGGCGGACAAAGTAACCGTCCAAATCGTCGGGGACGAGTATATCTACGGCACCAACTATATCATCGAGCCAGTGTATATCTACCGGCCCGTCATCTACGACTGGTTCTGGGGTCCCTATTGGTACGCTTACACCTCGCCTTGGTATTGGGGCTACTACCCCTCATGGTGGTATGCACATAGCGTCTGGGCGTATGATTACTATTGGCACCACTGCTATGCCTACCATCACCACCACAGCCACTGCTGCAGTTTCCGCCCGGGGCGTGAACCCAGACCGGCGATGGGCAGCATGAGACAGACGGTGTCCCGCCGAGATTATGCTGCGGCTAATCCCCAACGCTCTTTCTCGCAACGTAACCCCTCCATGCACAACGCAAGCGACATGCGCTCCACGCGCACTGCCACGCTCGCAGCATCAAGCAGAACGCCCCAAGGCACTACGTCCGCCAGAGCACCGCAGGGAACAACCTCACAGCGCGTAGCAGGCAACACCAACGCCTCCGCTTCGCAGCGCGTAATGAGCGCCGCAACGACTTCGCAGAGGACGGCAACCGCTACTACGAGCAACCGTACTTTCGGCAGCCAGAACACCGCCGTAGCACGTGCCACGCAGACCTCTACGCGTGCCAACACCGCTGCCACTGCCGGAGCAACCTCCACGCGCACCGCTGCAACTTCTGCTTCTACTACCCGTACAAGTGCCACCTCGGCAACCACTACCCGCCCGTCTTCTGCAACGACCACGCGGACAACGACGACCACTACTACCCGTACTTCCTCGGCAACGCCTGCACGCACTTCGAGTAGCACAACCCGCACTTCGAGCAGTACCCCCGCGAGAACCTCGAGCAGCACAACCACGACTACCCGCACAAGTAGCAGCAGTAGCACCCGCACCACAAGCAGTAGTAGCACCACCCGTACCTCTACCCCCTCTTCGTCAACCACCCGCACCTCGGGCACTTACAGCGGCGGTAGCAGCACCCGCACTTCGGGCAGTTACGGTGGCGGCAGCAGCACCCGCCGATAAAGGTCAAATTGTCAATTGTCAAATTGTCAAATAATATGCGTGTCCTTCTATTAAACGGTTCCCCGCACGAGCACGGCAACACTGCCATTGCTCTGCAAGAAATAGCCAACACCCTTCTTTCGGAGGGTGTTGATGTAGTTACTATCCACCTCGGCAACCAACCCACGCGCGGCTGTATCGCCTGCGGTGCCTGCAAGACCAAGGGGCGCTGTTGCTTCTCCGACACCTTGTACGATACCATCCGCCAAACCTTGGAAGAGGGCATTGACGGCATCGTGGTGGGCTCGCCGGTCTATTACGCAGGTCCCAACGGCTCGCTCTGTGCCCTGCTCGACAGGATCTTCCAGTCTTGTGCGCCCCTCCTTGCCTACAAGCCCGCAGCCTCTGTCGCCGTCTGCCGACGCGGTGGC
Organism: Paludibacteraceae bacterium; assembly: GCA_016297215.1. GTDB lineage: Bacteria > Bacteroidota > Bacteroidia > Bacteroidales > Paludibacteraceae > Colicola. The sequence continues at coordinate 21,961 of JAEDGZ010000030.1, forward strand.
GCAAGCGCTACTTTCGACCGACTGAATAAGTACTTCACTATCAACAACATGCCCGTTGTACCCTCCCAGTATTGGAATAGCGTCCACGGCGGCGCGCAAGGCGAAGCCGAGCAGGATTTGGAGGGCTTGCAGACCATGCGCACCCTCGCTCGCAATATGGCGTGGATGCTCCGCGCATTCGCCACGCAGCCCCATCCCGCACCCGAGCAACCTCGCCAACGCACGAGTTTCATCCGATAGCATACTTTGAAACTTAATTCTTAGCAATACGATTATTTCGTTTACACATTTTCGTTGTATTGACTACCGCTCGCCCTTCGCTCATCCTTCGCTCATCCTTCGCTTAACCTTTGATGTTTCAGAAAGTCTCGAAGTTGCGAAATAGGATAATTTTGAATCGCCGATTCAGCGTGTATATCATTGCCAAAATTTATGTTGTACAACATATTTTTGTGAATCAGTGCGTTACGAAGAAAATATAAAAATTTTGCATAAAAATTTGGTCATGTCGTAAAAAAGCAGTAATTTTGCACCCGCTTTCGGAAGAACGGGAGTGTGTGTTCTGTGAGGTACTGAAAAACTGCGGCTGACCACCCAAAAAAATGAGTACTGAAAATCAGCGAGTTACGAAGATAATTCAAAATTTCTTCCAAAAAATTTG
>JAEDGZ010000006.1 GCA_016297215.1 Paludibacteraceae bacterium
GGAGACCGCACCTCCATTGGGGCTTGCGATATTGTGGTGCGGCCTGGAGACCGCACCTCCTTTGGGGCCTCTATGGTTGCTAAGATTATGCAGACGGCGCAGGGGATACTGGATGCGCGGGCGCTGTACCCCGATTGCTCGCTGGCGGATTTGTACGACGAGGTAACGATGCCCATCGAGTTGCGGCGGGCACACCAAGCCAACGACCGCGCCGTCATGGAGGCATACGGCTTCAGCACCAAGATGACAGAAAGCGAGTGCGTGGCACGACTGCTCGAGATGTACCAAGCCTTGGTGGAGAGGGGGTAGGTTTCAAGTTTCAGGTTTCAAGTTTCAGGTTTCAAGTTTCAGGTTTCAAGTTTTAGGTTTCAGGTTTCAAGTATGAATGGTCGTTTTATAGGTCGGTGGATACTGCTTATTGCATTGGCATTTGTGGTGGTGTCTGTATGGTTTACCAACAACCTCGCGCGGCAGTTGGCGGCTGAGGAGCAGAAGAACGTGGCGATATGGGCAGAAGCCACACGGCAACTGATTTTGGCGGATGAAGATACAGACATCAATTTTGTGTCGTCTATCATCGAGAAGAACAACAATATCCCCGTCTATATGACCGATGCGGAGGGGAATATCCTGCTCAGCCGCAACGTGAAGAAGCCTGTGGAAGACCCGCGCACGCTGAACGGTCCTATCGAGTTGCGCATCGCGGAGGATAACGTGCAGTATATCTACTACGATGAGTCGAACCTGCTACGGCTGTTGCGCTATGTGCCTTATCTGCAGTCGTTGGTGATATTCATCTTCATTGCCATCGCGGTATGGATGCTGTTGACAGCGCAGCGCGGTGAGCAAGACCGCCTCTGGGCTGGACTGAGCAAAGAGACGGCGCACCAGTTAGGTACGCCTATCTCCTCGCTCAACGCGTGGCAGCAGTTGCTGGCTGAACGCTATCCTAATGATGAGTTGATACCCCAGATGCGGGCGGATATAGACCGGCTGAACACCATCGCCGACCGATTCTCGAAGATTGGTAGCGAGCCGGAGTTGCAGCAGGCAGACCTGCTGCAGACCGTGCAAGACATCACTGCCTATATGCGCACACGAGTGAGCAGCAAGGTGGAGATAGACCTGCTTACGCAGTGCGAACACAAACCCTTGCTTGTGGTGCAGAATGTGCCGTTGCTGGAGTGGGTGGTGGAGAACTTGATAAAGAATGCCGTGGATGCAATGTCCGGCGCAGGTAAGATTACGATAGACCTGCAAGAAGAGACGGAAGACGTGGTGATAGACGTAACGGACACCGGCAAAGGGATGGATAAACGCACGCAGCGGCGCGTATTCCAAGCCGGTTTCACGACCAAGAAAAGAGGATGGGGATTAGGTCTGCCGCTCTCAAAGCGTATCATCGAGGAGTATCATCGAGGCAAACTCTTCGTGAAGCAGTCGAAGGTCGGCGCGGGTACCACTTTCCGCATCGTTCTCAAAAAGCCCAAAGACCGTTGACCCGCTGCCTGACATAGAAGCGTACAAGGCGCCTGCTTCCAGCAGGCGCTTTTTTATATGCGCTATCTCGGGATGGAGAGGGAAGACAGATTGCTCGAAATCATTCTCCAATTGACAATTTGACAATTTACTATTTGACAATTGGTCTATGAGTTTTGGTTGGTTTTGCTTGTCTGCGGATAGGTGCAGACCGCTGTATGCCTCGCGGGTAGAGACTCCGCAAGCGGGCTTGATCATCACGATGCGTAGCCCTTTGAGCGAGAAATCAATAGGCGTGAGGAGGTCGCCGATACCTTCGGCAAAGCAGGGGGTGTTATAGACAAAGAAGGGGCAGTCAGCGCCTAATGGGCGCACCTCCGCCGCCAGTTGCTCGCGGGTAAGTCCCAAGTGGAAGAGTTCGTTGAGGGCTATCGCCGTGTGGGCAGCATCGCTACTGCCTCCTCCTAAGCCCGCGCCAAAAGGAATGTTCTTGCGGAAGCGGATGCTGACTTCGCCTACCTCGGGATAGCGCTCGCGCATGCGGCGGTAGCAACGGATGATGAGGTTCTGCTCCGGCGGGCAATCGACCACAATACCTTCTTGCTCGAAAGAAAACGCAGCCGCAGGAACTATCTCCAACTCATCGTGCAAAGCGAAGATAGGATAGAAGATGGTTTCCAAATCATGGTAACCATCCTCTCGCTTGCGCACCACGCGCAAGCCCACATTGATTTTGCAATTAGGAGATAAATGCACAGCAGAAATAAATTACACGGTATCCATGAAGGAGCGTTGCACTTTATTGAAGACCACGATGCCGAAGCCGAGGAGCACGACCATAAAGGCAAAGGAATAGCCGAGCATCCACCATTCGTGGCAGCCCACGCCGAGCATACCATACTTGAAGAACTCAATGATACCTGTGAGAGGATTCAACTGCATGATGAGCATCAGTTTGGGATTGGTGATGGTAGAGAGCGGGTAGATGACCGGCGTCGCATACATCCATAGGCTGACGAAGAACGAGAGCAGCAGTTGCAGGTCGCGATACTTGGTCGTCATACTGGAGAAGAGGATACCGAATCCGAGCGCCAAGCCGGCGAGCATCACTACCAACACGGGAATCAACAGCGCATACCAGTTGGTATGAATCTGCACATCGGTGAAGAGTTGATAGTAGGCATAGACGGCGAGGAAGAGCGTAAACTGGATGCTGAAACGCACCAAATTGCTCACAGCATCGCTCAAGGGGGTGATGAGACGAGGGAAATAAACTTTGCCGAAGATACCGGCGTTGGCAACGAAGGTGTTGCTGGTCTTGTTCAAGCAGTCGGCAAAATACTGCCAGAAGCAGATACCTGCCAAGTAGAAAAGCGGCTGCGGAAGCCCATCGGTACTGATTTTGGCTATCCCGCCGAAAACCACCATATACATGACGGTGGTCATCATGGGTTGGATCACATACCAAAGCGGTCCTAAAACAGTCTGTTTGTACTGGGTGATGATGTTGCGCTTAACAAAGAGCGTGAGCAGGTCGCGATATTGCCAAATCTCCTTAAAATCCACGCTGAGGAGTTTTTCCTTTGGGCGGATGACCGTAGTCCATTGTTGGTCTTGTTTTGCCATAGTTTTATGCTTCAATCAATTGCGAGGGCAAAGGTACTGCTTTTTTTTGAAATATGCAAGTATTTTGGGGGAGAAATAGAAAGGACTGCTTGATATGTTGTTTTCAAGCAGTCCTTTCTTTTTTTTTGGGGGGGGAGCAGTTTGTTTCGAACTGCCCGCAGGCGAGACGCCTGCGTCCCCAGTGCTTTTTTTTAGCAGGCGGGGACGCCTGCGCACTCGGGCATTCTGCGGGCAGGGATTACATCATGCCGCCCATGCCAGCGGGATTGGGCATTGCGGGAGCGGGGTTCTCCTCTTTCTTGTCCACGATGACGCACTCGGTGGTGAGGAACATGCCTGCGATAGAAGCAGCGTTCTCGAGCGCTACGCGGGTAACCTTAGCGGGGTCAACCACTCCGGCAGCGAGGAGGTTCTCATAGCAGTCTTTGCGTGCGTTGTAGCCGAAGTCGCCTTCGCCGCTGCGCACTTTGTCAACCACTACTGCGCCCTCTTTGCCTGCGTTGGTAACGATTTGGCGAAGCGGCTCCTCAATAGCGCGGCGGATGATGTCAATACCCGTCTGCTCGTCGTCGTTGTCGCCTTTGAGTCCGTCAAGTACCTTCTGTGCGCGGATGTAAGCCACGCCGCCGCCTGCTACGATACCTTCCTCGATAGCGGCGCGAGTAGCGCTCAGCGCATCGTCCACACGGTCTTTCTTCTCCTTCATCTCCACCTCGGAAGCAGCACCGACATTGAGTTGTGCTACGCCACCTGCGAGTTTGGCAAGACGCTCTTGGAGTTTCTCTTTGTCGTAGGTCGATTTGGTAGCGGCAATCTGCGCCTTGATTTGTGCAACGCGCTGATTGATAGCCTCGTGGTCGCCTGCACCGTTGACGATGGTGGTGTTGTCCTTGTTGACCGTAATGCTCTCGGCGGTACCCAGCATGTCGATGGTAGCGCTCTCGAGTTTGATGCCTTTCTCCTCGCTGATGACGGTGCCGCCCGTGAGGATAGCGATATCTTCGAGCATCTCTTTGCGGCGGTCGCCGAAGCCCGGTGCCTTAACGGCGCAGATCTTCAACTGTGCACGCAGACGGTTGACAACCAGCGTGGTGAGTGCTTCACTATCTACATCCTCGGCAATGATGAGCAGAGGACGACCGCTCTGTACGGCGGGCTCCAAGACGGGGAGCAACTCTTTGAGATTGCTGATTTTCTTGTCGTAGATAAGGATATACGGCTTGTCCATCTCCACCTCCATCGTCTCGGTATTGGTAACGAAGTAGGGGCTGATATAGCCGCGGTCGAACTGCATGCCTTGCACCACATCGATGGTGGTGTCCATACCCTTAGCCTCGCCGATGGTGATGACACCGTCTTTGCTTACCTTGCGCATGGCGTCGGCAATGAGTTTGCCTATCTCGGCATCGTTGTTGGCAGAGATGGTGGCAACCTGCTCAATCTTGTCGAAGTCGTTGCCTACTACCTCGCTCTGCTCCTTGATATTGGCTACTACGGCAGCCACGGCTTTGTCCATACCGCGCTTCAAGTCCATAGGGTTAGCGCCTGCAGTAACGTTCTTGATACCTACGCCCACAATGGCTTGGGTGAGGACGGTGGCGGTGGTAGTGCCGTCGCCTGCTTGGTCGCCGGTCTTGGAGGCTACCTCCTTCACAAGTTGTGCACCGAGGTTCTCAGCAGCGTCTGCCAACTCAATCTCTTTGGCTACCGTAACACCGTCTTTGGTGATGTGGGGAGCACCATACTTCTTGTCAATGACTACATTGCGTCCCTTGGGACCAAGGGTTACTTTGACAGCGTTTGCCAATTGGTCAACGCCACGCTTCAGCGCGTCTCGCGCCTCCGTATTGTATGTGATTTCTTTTGCCATGGTTGTGTTTGTTTGTTTTTCTAGAAATTCTAGGGATTCTAGAAATTCTAGGTTTTTTTCTTTTTTCTTCTTTTCCTTATTTTATTTTAAGATTGCGAGGACGTCGGATTGGCGCATGATGAGGAACTTCTCACCGTCAAATTCGAGTTCTGTGCCTGCGTATTTGCCGTAGAGCACTTGGTCGCCTGCGCTGAGCACCATTGCTTCGTCTTTGGTTCCGTTGCCTACTGCGATGACTTCACCGCGGAGGGGTTTCTCTTTTGCACTATCGGGGATGATGATACCGCCGATGGTCTTTTCTTCTGCAGCCACGGGGCGAACGAGCACGCGGTCTGCTAAGGGTTGAATCTTTGACATAGTATATAAGTTTTTAGTTTGACGATTGTTTTGGAGTAGTTTGACTCCGATCTTGGATAATCAAACTCTGTGCCAAAGGTTTTTTGTCAGTGTCAGACTGACAAAATGGCAGTTATGACTTTATACGGGCTTGGAGTTCCCATGTGCGGATGCGGTCTTTGTACCAGTTGTTGCGGTTCATGGTGGGGATGTCGCAGTTGGCATCGGAGTTGCACTCCCAGCGGCGGCAGTTATAGACCACATCATAGATACGTCCGACGGGGTACTCGCGGCAGATACGGAGGGCTACGGCGTAGTCTTCACCGTACTTGGTGGTAGGGAAATCGATGGTGCGGAGCAGGGGGGTGAGGAACGCTCGGGGAGCACCTAATCCATTGATACGCAGGGCGTTGTTCATGCCGTTGTGGTCGGTCCACTCGCGGTGGTCGATGATACCCGGGGGGAGGATGTTGCCATCGATGTCGGTCATTTGATAGGTGCCAATGACGAGGGCGTAGTTGCCTTCTTGGAACTTGTCGATGAAGGTCTGGACGGTGTGGGGAGAGGAGTAGGTGTCATCGGAGTCGAGTTGGATGGCATAGCGTCCGCAGCGCGGGTCATGGATGGCTTTGTTCCAGTTGCCGCCGATGGCGTGGTAGGTGGGGTCTTGTGCGATGTAGATGAGTTCGGGGGCGGCTGGGTTGGTTTGGCGGGCTGCTTGGTTGGCTGCTACGAGTTCGCGGATGATGTCTTGGGTGCCGTCGGTGGAGTTATCGTCCACGATGAAGACGTTGAAAGAGTAGGGGGCAGCGACCTGCTGGGAGAGGGCGCTAGTGATGGCATCGCGAATGGTGCGGGCGCGGTTTTTGCAGGGGATGATGACGCTGGCGGTAACGGGGTATTCGTCTTTTGTGGGGATGTCCACAGGATGGATGTCGGTGGGTGTGATGAGGGCATGGATGGTGCGCAGGTGTTCGGTTACCGCCTGCTCCATCTCAATTTGCACAGCGCGGTTGCGGGGGTCAACATAGTCGAAGAGTTTCTCGCCGGATTTGCGGTTGTCGTGCTCCACTTCGTAGTAGAGATATTCGGGAATGTGGACGAAAGGCGTGGACGCATTCTCGGAGGCTTTGAGACGGAGGTCGTAGAGACCGGCGTATTGGTAGTCGGCGGTCATGCGTGCGGCTGCCTCGCGGAGTGCGCGGGTGTCCCAGAGCATGACGGCGCCGAAGTCGAAATCGTCGCGGAGGGCACCGAGTTGGTAATCGATGACGGGGGCTTCGAGGGCTTGCTCGCTATGGTCTGTGCGCTGGAAATGGTCGGCATAGACCATCGCAGCGCGGGTCATTTGGAGGACTTGCACCATGCGCTCTTGGGCACGATAGACCCACTCGATGTCGGGCTTGGTGATGAGGAACGTATAGGGCGTTTTTGCCTCGGCGGCAATGTGTCGGATGAGGTCGGACGAACAAAGACGACCGTTGAGATGGAAGGTGGTGAACATTTTACTAATTATGAATTATGAATTATGAAGGATTTGCCAAAAAACATACAAAAGTAGTGTTTTTTTTGGATATGTGCAAATTTTTTAGTAATTTTGTGCCCGATTTTAAGAAGTATAGCACTATGATATTGATTGCAGACTCAGGTTCTACCAAGTGCCGCTGGTGTTTGATGACCGCAAACGGACAGAGTTCTGAATTTCTGACAGACGGTATCAATCCGCTGTTTCAGACGAGCGACGCGATGCGCAATTCGATTAGTAATCAGTTGCTTCCGCAGATAGCCCCTTTGCTGTGGGCGGGTACGCTGACGCATGTGTTTTTCTATGGTGCGGGGTGTATTCCGGAGAAGATACCGTTTGTGGAAAAGGCGTTGCAGATGGTGTTTAAGAAGTCGGAGATAAGGGTGGAGTCGGATATGCTGGCGGCTGCTCGCGGTCTGCTGGGGCATAAGAAAGGCGTGGCATGTATCTTGGGCACGGGGTCGAACTCGTGCTTGTATGACGGTGAGAAGATGGTGGAGAATGTGCCGTCTCTGGGGTATATCTTGGGCGACGAAGGGTCGGCTGTGGCGCTGGGCAAGCGGCTTGTGAGCGATGTGCTGACCAACCAGTTGGGGTCGGATATCAAGGAGAAGTTTTTGACGCAATATGAGTTGAATGTGGCGTCTGTGATAGAGCATGTATATCGGTTGCCATTCCCTAACCGATGGCTGGCGGGGCTGTCGAAGTTCTGCGCGGAAAATATTGAAGATGAGCGGATTAGTAAACTGGTGTATGACAACTTTCAGCAGTTTGTTTCGCGTATTGTGGCGCAGTATTTTGAGAAAGACGGGGTGGCGAATGAGGAGACGAGTCATATGCCGGTGGGGTTTGTGGGGTCGGTGGCGTACTATTATCGTCCGATTCTGGAGCAGGTGATGTCTGACTACGGGTTTACTGTGGGGCAGATATTGCGCGACCCGATGGAGGGCTTGAAGGAATACCATAGGGACGATATTGTTCCGACGACTTGACGTTTTGGTTGCTGTCTTGGTGTTTTTAGTGTCTTTTTGACACTCGGTGAGAGCGGCTTTAGACCCGCTTAAGAACCGCTCAAAACCCTTACTGCTGGATGCGGAAAATGTGAGTGATATTTTGATAGGTAAAGATGGTGGATTGGAAGCAAAATGATATTTTCTGCCAAAATGGCAGGGAGAGGTGTGTGGCACGCTATTTGTGAGAGAAAAGTAAAGAAAGAAGATATGAACAAAGTAAATAATTACGAGCAAACGATATGAATTTTATTCAGTTAATTACCAAGTTGTTTGGAAATAAGGCGCAGAAAGATATGCGCGAGATTATGCCATACGTGGAGAAAATCAAGGTGGCATACGAGGAGATAGACAAACTGTCGGACGATGCGTTGCGTGGTCGCAGCCAAGCGTTGATGGCTATGATACAAGAGCGCGTGGCGGGCAAGAAGCAGAAAATCAGTGAACTGAAAGCCTCGATAGAAGGGCTGGAGATAGACAAACGCGAGAAGGTGTACGATGAGGTGGACAGCCTCGAGAAGCAGATAAAAGAGGATTACAAAAACGTGCTGCTGGAGATACTGCCGGAGGCGTTTGCTATCGTGAAGAGTACCGCTCGCCGTTTTGCGGAGAACGAGAAAATCATGGTGGTGGCAACACAGCAAGACCGCGATTTCGCCGCAGACCCGCGTTTCGACTTTGTGGAGATAGTGGGTAACCATGCTATTTATCAAAACCATTGGACGGCAGGCGGCAATGAGATCACATGGGACATGGTGCACTATGATGTGCAGTTGATAGGCGGCGTGGTGCTTCACCAAGGTAAGATAGCCGAGATGGCAACGGGTGAGGGTAAGACGCTGGTAGCAACGCTACCCGTGTTCCTCAACGCGTTGACGCACGAGGGTGTGCACGTGGTTACCGTGAACGATTATCTGGCAAAGCGCGACTCGGAGTGGATGGGACCGCTGTATATGTTCCACGGACTGACAGTGGATTGCATCGACAAGCACCGCCCCAACTCGGACGAGCGCCGCAAGGCATACGCCTGCGACATCACTTTCGGTACGAACAACGAGTTCGGCTTCGATTACCTGCGTGATAACATGGCGACTTCGCCGTTGGACTTGGTGCAGCGTGGGCACAACTTCGCCATCGTGGACGAGGTGGACTCCGTGCTGATAGACGATGCACGTACTCCGTTGATTATCAGTGGTCCTGTGCCGAAGGGCGAGGATCAGATGTTTGACGAATACAAACACCGCGTGGAGCAGTTGGTGCGCACGCAGACCACGCTGACGACCAAGTTGCTGACGGAGGCGAAGGCGAAGATGGGCAGCGCGGACGAGAAAGAGCGCGAGGCAGGCGAGTTGGCATTGTTCCGCTCGTTTAAGGGTATGCCGAAGAACAAGGCGTTGATTAAGTACCTGAGCGAGCCGGGCGTGAAAGTGCGCTTGCAGAAGACGGAGGAGTTCTATCTGCAAGAGAATGAGAAGAATATGCATATCGCCACCGATGAGTTGTACTTCGTGATTGACGAGAAGAACAAGACCATCGAGTTGACGGACAAGGGTATAGATGCCTTGACGGGTACGACGGAAGACCCGAACTTCTTCGTGCTGCCGGATGTGGGCAGCGAGATGGCGGAGGTGGAGAACCAAGCGCAAATGACGCAGGAAGAGAAGCAGCAGAAGAAAGACGAGATCATGGCGAACTACAGCATCAAGTCGGAGCGCGTACATACTGTGCACCAGTTGCTGAAAGCCTACACGCTGTTTGAGAAAGATGTGGACTATATCATCGATGACAATCAGGTGAAGATTGTGGATGAGCAGACGGGTCGTGTGATGGAAGGTCGCCGCTGGTCGGACGGGTTGCACCAAGCCGTGGAAGCGAAGGAGAATGTGAAGGTGGAAGGTGCGACACAGACCTTTGCCACCATCACGCTGCAGAACTATTTCCGCATGTACAACAAGTTGTCGGGTATGACGGGTACTGCGGAGACCGAGGCGGGCGAGTTCTGGAATATCTACAAACTGGATGTGGTGGTTATTCCGACCAACAGACCTATTGCGCGCGTGGATATGAACGACCGTATCTATCGCACGAAGCGCGAGAAATACAACGCGGTGATAGATGAGATAGTGGCGCTGGTAGGGCAGGGGAGACCAGTGCTGGTAGGTACTACCTCGGTGGAAATCAGCGAGTTACTGAGCCGCATGCTGACGTTGAGGAAGATTAAGCACAACGTACTGAATGCGAAGTTGCACCAGCAGGAGGCGAATGTGGTGGCAGAGGCAGGTCGCCCGGGCGTGGTTACGATAGCCACGAATATGGCAGGTCGTGGAACGGATATCAAACTGACGCCCGAGGTGAAAGCGGCGGGCGGTTTGGCTATTATCGGTACGGAGCGACATGAGAGCCGCCGTGTGGATAGGCAGTTGCGCGGTCGTTCCGGTCGTCAGGGAGACCCGGGTAGCAGCGTGTTCTATGTGTCGCTGGAAGATGACCTGATGCGTATGTTCGGCTCTGACCGCATTGCATCGCTGATGGATAGGATGGGCTTTCAAGAGGGTGAGATGATTGAGCATCAGATGATTAGCAACTCGATTGAGAAAGCGCAGAAGAAAGTAGAGGAGAATAACTTCGGCATTCGTAAGCGCCTGATTGAGTACGATGACGTGATGAACCAGCAGCGTAACCTGATTTATGCGAAGCGTCGCCACGCGCTGATGGGCGAGCGTATTGGTGTGGATATCACGAACATGATTTATGATACGGCGGAGACCATTCTGTCGGAAGCTAAGGAGGCGGGGGACTACGAAGGGTTGCAGTTTGAGGTGATGCAGACATTTGCGATGGAGGTGCCCTTTGATGAGGAGACTTTCCATAGTACGAAAGCAAGCAAGTTGAGCGAGCTGATGGCAGAGTCAGCGATGGAATCGTTCAAACGCCGTATGGATAAATTGGCGGCGGTGGCTAACCCCGTGATACAGCGAGTGTACATGGACAAGGGGCAGATGTATGAAAACATCTTGATACCTATATCGGACGGCAAGCGCGTGTATAACATTGCCGTGAACCTGAAGAAAGCCGCAGAAACTGACAGCAAAGAGGTGATTCGTGAGTTTGAGAAGCGCATGCTGCTCTTCGTGATAGACGATGAGTGGAAGGAACATTTGCGCCGTTTGGACGACTTGAAACAGAGCGTGCAGAACGCGTCTTACGAGCAGAAAGACCCCTTGCTTATCTACAAGATAGAGTCGTTTAATATCTTCAAGGAGATGTTGGATGCGCTGAACCGCCGTGCTATCTCTATCCTGCTGCGTGGGCAGATTCCTACTTCCGATCCGCAGCAAGTGCAACAGGCGGCTCAACAACGCCGTCAAGACTATTCACGCTATCGCACGCAGAAAGATGCCGTGGCGCAGGCAGCGCAACATAGCGGGCAGGCGGCTGCCGCAGGGCGCGACACGCGCGAGCCGCAGAAGCAGATGCCTATTCATGTGGATAAGAAGCCGCGCCCGAATGACCCGTGTCCGTGCGGTAGCGGCAAGAAATACAAGCAATGCCACGGCAAGATGGATAATGCACTTTAATCATTTCCCATTGACTATAAAACGCATTCTTACCATACTCTCCTTTGTTTGTGCTGCCAATATCTTGGTGGCACAAACTGATACTATCCCGGTCTCTTGGTTGGATACCGCTCGGTTGCAGGATGAGCCTTCGACCGTGTCCGATACGTGGTTGCTGGATATGATTCAGAGCGCACGGGTTTCGGGGAATACGGATAGTGCGGATTTGCTAGTTGGCTTAGATACACTTGGCTTTATTATGGTAGATACCCTATCAGGAGATACGCTATGGACGGTGGCACAAGTGCAGAAACGCGACTCCATACGTCGTGAGATAGCAATGATGGATTCGCTCAAGTTGATGAATGCGCAACTGGAGGAACAGGAGCATGAGGTGCCGGTAATTGCAGTGCAACGTTCTTTGGTAAAAGATGTAGAAGAAGATCAGCGTGATGTAATGCGTGCTATTCGCAATATGCACACACCGTGGCGCAAAGAGGCGACAATCATAGCACAGATGACGCAGAACTACGTTTCGCCCAACTGGTATCAGGGTGGTGTCTCAAGTTTTGCGATATTGAGCATAGTCAAAGGACAGATAGGCTATTATGGAGACAGATTCACGTGGGAGAATACCGGGGAATGGCGGGCAGGTGGCTCTACGGCGAAAGAAGATACGCTCCGTTATGTGGCATGCACTGACGATTTGTTTAGACTATATTCGAAAGCTAACTATAAGGCAGTGAATAAACTCTACTATTCTTTCTCTGCCGAGTTTGAGACACGTTTCTTTCGTACCTACAAGACCAATACAACGACACTTAAGTCTGCCCCCTTCTCGCCTGTGCGGTTGAATTTAGCATTGGGTATTGACTATAAACCGATAGAGGGAATGTCTATTTCTTTCTCTCCGCTGGCATACAAGCTGATTCACGTGGCAGACACGGTGAATATGAACAAGGCGGATTATGGTATTGAGGCTGGCAAGAAGACGCTGAATGATGTGGGTAGTTCGATACGTTTTGAGTATGTATGGAACCCGGTGCGCGAGGTGGTGCTGGAGACGAAACTCTATATGTACACCAACTACAAGAAGGTGGAATTGGACTTGGAAGTCAACTGCGACTTTATTATCAATCGTTTTTTCTCTGCTCGCCTTATGCTCCATCCGCGATACGACAATACTGTCATCTTGGATGGGCAAGAGAAAGCTAAAATGCAGTTTAAGGAACTGCTTTCTATTGGTTTTGCGCACAAGTTTAGATGATGATATGAGGCGTGCATGGAAATGTGACTATGTCTTTTGTTGATACAAAAAACTATAAAAATAAATTATTTTTTACGCCCCTTTGCATATGTAAAAAAAAAGCAGTACCTTTGCGAGTTGCAATGAAAAATTGTTTTCGCATAGAATTAACCGATTCCAGTTATATTTAATTTCCAAAAGAAGTAAATGAATACCGAAACGAAAAAACCAAAAGTCAGAGTCATAGCATTCTACCTTCCCCAATTCCATCCAATACCTGAGAATGACAAATGGTGGGGCAAAGGCTTCACCGAATGGACGAACGTAGCAAAGGCAAAACCATTATTTCGCGGTCATTATCAACCCCGTATTCCTGCTGATTTAGGATTTTATGACCTTCGCTTGCCGGAGGTGCGTGAGCAGCAAGCCCAACTCGCCCGCGAGGTCGGCATTGAGGGTTTCTGCTATTGGCACTATTGGTTCGGTAACGGCAAACAACTCCTCGAGCGTCCTTTCAACGAGGTTCTTTCCTGCGGCAAACCCGACTTCCCTTTCTGCCTCGGCTGGGCGAACCATAGTTGGACTAACAAAAGTTGGGAAGCGGGTACGCGCAAACAAAAAGAGATGACTTTGATGGAGATGGTTTATTCCGAAGAAGAATATATCAAGCATTTCTACGATGTCTTGCCTGCCTTCAAAGACAAAAGATACATCACAGTAGATGGTAAACCCCTATTTTTAGTATGGGCGCCATTGGAGATACCTGATTCTGTTGCTTTTACATCTTTGTGGCAAAAACTAGCAAAAGAAAATGGTTTAAATGGAATTCATTTTGTAGGGCGTCAGCATACTATCCGTCCGCATGATAGAACTTTAACTAATGGTATCTTGCGTAATATTCCGAATGTTGCTGGTATGCTATATCAACAGGTATTTGATGCGGGTTTTGATGCTGTAAATCCAAGAGGAGATATGCGTGCAGAGCATTATGTACGCTCATTAAAGGATATCTTTTTTAGAGGGGTGGCAGTTCGTCTTTTCAAGTGCTTCCCAATTTCTAAATGTGATCAGCGAGAAATAAACAAATTCCTTTATAGTGATGAAGAACGACGTGAAAATGTTTACCCAACGATATTGCCAAACTGGGATAGAAGCCCGCGAAGTGGAAGGAAGGCACGGATTTATGTAAATAGCACTCCGGAAGTGTTTGGCGAACAAATAGATACTGTGCTTGATTTGATAAAAAATAAGAAAGACGAGCATAAGATAATTTTTTTACGTTCTTGGAATGAGTGGGCAGAAGGCAACTATGTAGAGCCCGACCTACGCTACGGTCACGGTTATTTGGATATGCTGAGAGAAAAACTATTGGGAGACTAACACAATACTTGTTGAGTATGAAAATATTTATGATTGCGAGAGGTTATCCTTCACTAAGAGAGCCTCAGTGGGGGTGTTTTGAGAAAGACCAGGCTGAGGCTTTGCAAAAAGTTGGGCACGAAGTGGTTATGGTTTGTATGGATACTCGCTTTCGTACTTTTTGGAGGTCCATAGGAATAACGCGTAAACGCGTAAATGGTGTAGTAGTGTATAATCAATTCTTTATTCCGGGACGTTTTGTTCAGTTGTTCTTCAATGATGCCATCAATAATCGTTGGAAAGAGTGGCAGTGGAAACGAGTTTTTCGATGTGCATATGAAGAACAAGGAAGACCGGATTTGATATATGCTCATTATATGTGGAATATCAAATACGGGGTGCAAGTGAATAAACAGTATCATTTGCCCCTTGTTGGCATTGAGCACTGGAGCGAGATGGGAAAAGAGATCGTGCTACCATCTGTAGTAAAACTCGCAGAGAACACATATCCGTATGTGAATCAGTTGATAACGGTGTCAGACTCACTTCGAAATAACATAAAGAAATGGGTGGGTAACGATGCGCTTGTTGTGCATAACATGATAGGCAAAGAGTTTACGTGTCAACCGAATAATACCCCTCATCCTCTTACATTTGTTACTACGGGAAGTCTCATCTATCGTAAAGGTTTCGATTTGCTCATAGAGGCATTACATCGGATTAATAATCAATTGCCGAAGGGATGGCAGTGCAATATCATTGGTGGTGGAGAGAAAATGGCGGAGTTGCAGCAACAAATAGACGAAGCACAACTCAACAATCAAATCCATCTCGTAGGACAGAAGAATAAACAAGAGATAGTGCAACTATTGCAGCAGAGTGATATATTTGTGTTGCCTTCTCGCAGTGAGACATTTGGAGTTGTATATATAGAGGCAACTGCGTGTGGGCTACCTATCATAGCAACGGATTGTGGTGGACCGAAGGAGATTGTTACACCTCAGAATGGAGTATTGATCCCGATGGATGACACTGACGCACTTGCAAACGCAATACTCCATATGACAACCCATTTGTCAGACTATGACCGCCAAGCCATTGCGGCAGATTGCCAAGCACGTTTCTCGCCGGAGGTAATTGCGAAACAACTAACCGATATATTTGAAAAAGTACTTGCAGAATATGCAACCCAATAATAGTATATCATGAACCATTTGATAATCATAGGTGCAGGCGGTATGGGGCGTACTATGTACGACATGGCGCGAGAGAGCATAGGATATGGCGAAGAATACGACATCAAGGGTTTTATTGATGATAACCTTTCTGCCTTAGACGGTTTCCCGAATTATCCTCCTCTGCTGTCTTCCATCACTACCTATCAGCCTCAATCTGACGATATCTTTGTTTGCTCTATCGGGGGCGGTGCGCGGCGAAAATGTATGGAGGAGATTATAGCCCGCGGGGGACGTTTCTTGACAATGATTCACAAGACAGTACGGTTGGGGACGAATGTTAGCATCGGAGAAGGAACTATTTTAGGTGCTTTCACAACCATAGGCGCTGACGCTCATGTAGGAAAATACAATCTTATCCAGTCATATACCGTGGTAGGGCACGACTCCCGTATAGGAGATTGGAACCGCATAGATACGCACGTTACACTTGTTGGCGGAACTATTGTGGAAGAAGAAACGGATATACATACCGGTGCTATGATTAGCCACAATGTAGTCGTGGAGAGCCGGTCGCGCGTGGCTGCATGTAGTTTCGTCATACGGCGGGTAAAGACGGGCACAACAGTCATGGGCAATCCCGCCAAGAGATTAATGTAGAATACAAAAAATACTTTATTATGGATATTCAAGAATTTATAGCCAATGTGGCTGAGCAGTTTGATGATTTGCAAGTAGAGTTAACTCCTGCAACGGAGTTTCGCAAAGTAGAAGGATGGACTTCGTTAGTAGCCTTGTTGGTTATCACGATGGTGGACGATGAGTATGGTATCGTGCTCCCGCCGGAAGAAATGCGCAAGACTAATACCATCCAAGAGTTGTTTGATTTGGTAGTTAGCAAACAATAATGTACAATCCTTTCTCGTTATCAGGTAAAACCATCTTAGTAACAGGTGCTTCTTCGGGCATTGGTCGTGCTACGGCTATTGAATGCTCGAAGATGGGGGCTGTATTGGTGCTGACCGGTCGCAATGAGGAACGACTGCAGGAGACACTCGCTTTGTTGGAGGGGCAAGGGCATGCCGTTTTGCCATGTGATTTGACAGAAGAGGAGGCTATAAACCGTTTTGCCAAGGAACTTCCTATTCTCAATGGTGTAGTGTTGTGCGCAGGAATTAGCATGTTGCGACCCGTTGCTGCTATCAATGGAGAGGCTTTGCAAACGGTCTTCCGTACCAATTGTTTTGCACCTATGCTCCTCACTCGCTATCTGCTGAAGCACAAACGCATGGCAACAGGTGCCTCTATGGTATTTGTCGGGAGCATATCGGGTATCAGCAATGTAGCAACAGCACTCTCTACCTATGGAGCATCTAAGAGTGCGTTGATGTCTTTTGTGCGATATGCGGCATTGGAGTTGGCAGGTAAGAAAATACGATGCAATGCTGTCCTTCCTGGCAGAGTGGAGACCGCACTCCTGCAAAACCAAACATTGAATGAGGAAGAAGTGCAACAAGATATTGCGAAATATCCTTTGAAACGTTATGCACAACCTCACGAAGTGGCGCAAGGCATTATATATCTGCTTTCCGATGCGGCTAATTGGGTAACGGGTACAAGTTTAACGATTGACGGAGGACGGTCTTTGATATAATAATCAGCATGGCACAATTATTAGAAAATAAAGTATGTATCATCACCGGTGCGGCGCAGGGTATTGGCAGGCAGATTGCCGAGCAATTTGCGGCTGACGGGGCGGTCGTATATGCTTGCGATAGGCAGGCTTTCACAACGGATAATCCGCAAATCCATCCCATTGAACTGGATATTACCGATGCTACTGCCGTGAAGACGGCACTGATGCAAATTTTCAAGGTAGAGGGGCATATTGATTGTCTCGTCAACAATGCCGGAATCGTGTACAATCGCAAGATTGGTATGATTATGCGTGAAGAAACCGAGCGCATGTTTTTGGTGAATGTGATTGCCGTATTGGAGTTAATACAAATGGTAAGTCGCCTGATGGCGCGTTGTGGCGGTGGTAGCATTGTCAATATAGCATCGGTTACCGCTGTTTTAGGCTCTCCGGGGCAGGTGGCATATTCGGCTACGAAAGGGGCAGTCATCTCCCTGACGAAGTCTGCTGCCAAGGAACTGGCGCCGCAGGGCATTCGTGTCAACGCCGTAGCACCCGGGATTGTCAAAACAGAACGATTCGCAGAACTATACGAAGCCAACGGGGAGAAAATAGATGAGCGCATACATCGTATTGCCTTAGGTCGGCTTGGTACCCCTGAGGACATAGCCTATGCTTGTGCGTTCTTAGCCTCAGATAGAGCAGCATATATATCCGGACAAATCTTAGGCGTGGACGGATGTGCCTCTATATAAGGCACAAGTGCACAAAGTCTAATAATTATTGGGTACGAAGGCATCCCTGCCTGCTAATTGTTAAATAGTAAATTGTCAAATTGTCAAATTAAATAGGGTGTTATTAGGTTTAGAACATATTGACCCATCTCGCATTGCCGCTATTGATTCGGAAGGCGGCGTATTGCATTACCAAGTTATTTCTGACTTGTCTGTTCGTCTGCGAGAACGAATAATGGAGCGTGCATTGTGTTTCCTGCTCGTGGAGAACAATGTGGGTGGTATTGCATGGGTGATGAGCATGTTAGCAGGGCGTAAATTGGTGCCGTTAGTGTTGAATGTGAAGACCGAAGAAACTCTTTTGCACCAACTGCTGGATACCTACCAACCGGCATATATATGTGCTCCCGATGGGGTTGCTGTTCATCAGGCAACTGCTTGTGAGAATGCGTGGGGATATACCTTGTATGAAACGGGAAAACCGTTGTGCGCATTACATCCCGACTTAAGCCATCTCTTGCCAACATCCGGCAGCACAGGTAGCCCTAAGTTGGTGCGCCATATGTACAGCAATATCGAAGCCGCAGGACTGAATATATCCACTTTCTTTGAATTGAAAGCCGCTGACCGTCCGTTAATGGTCTTACCGTTGTATTATACGATGGGGCTTTCTATGGTTTTCAGTCATCTCCGAGTGGGAGCAACCATACTCATTACAGGGCGAAATATGACCGACCCTGTATTTTGGAAGTTCTTAAAGGAACAGCGTGCCTCTTCGTTCACGGGGGTCCCGTATAGTTTCCAGATTCTCAACCTAATGCGTTTCTTCCGCATGGATTTGCCGGACTTAGAGTTACTCACGCAGGGAGGTGGAAAGATGCCCACTGACCTTAATGAGAAGTTCGTTTCCTATTGTATGGAGCATGGTAAACGATGGATTGCTACGTATGGACAGTCGGAGTGTACGGCACGCATGGCATATCTGCCGGCGAAATGGGCAAAGGACAAAATGGGTAGTATCGGTATAGCAGTCCCTAATGGGGAATTATCCTTGCAAGATGAGAATGGACAGCCTGTTACAACACCCCATACCGAAGGGGAGATGTGCTATCGTGGAAGGAATGTAACGATGGGTTATGCACGTCAGCAGTCTGACTTATCCCTTGGAGATGAACGACACGGGTTCATCCGAACGGGAGACCTCGCCTATTTCGACGAAGATGGATGTTATTACATTGTTGGGCGCATGGGGCGTTTCCTCAAACTGTTTGGTATGCGAGTCGGATTGGACGAATGCGAGCAGATTATCCAGTCTGAGTGTGGGGCAGAGTGCGCCTGCGTAGGGACGGATGAGAAAATGATTGTTTATATCGTCAACGAGAACTTGCAGGACAAAGTAAAAGAGATTCTGGTCAACAAGACGCATATAGTGGCAACTTCTTTTGTCATTAGGATTATTCCCGAGATTCCGAAGAATGAAGCCGGAAAGAAATTGTATAGCAAACTAAATAATCAATAAAAGGATATGACTAACTTAGAAAAGTATAATGCCATTTTTCAGGAAGTGTTTGGCGCAAGTGTTAATCAGTTAGGAGATAATTACTCCAAAGAAACGGTAAGCGAGTGGGATTCTGTGCACCAACTGAATGTGATTGCACTTATGGAAGAAAACTTCGACCTTATGCTCGACCCCGAAGACATTATGGCATGCACAAGTTATAATGCCGGTAAGGATATTCTTGTTAAGAATGGAATAGAACTATAAACTATGGCACGTTGGACTATTAAAAATGTACGGTTCGCCGGTGTGAGTGCTTGTATGCCCAAGCACGTAGTGAAAACGACCGACCTCCCTCTTTTTAGCGAGGAGGAAGCGGCTGTCTTTGACAATACCGTTGGTATCAAAGAGCGTCGCCTTGGTCCTGATTCCCTATGTGCATCCGATATGTGCCAAGCCGCGGCTGAGAAACTATTGGAGGAATTAGGCTGGGATAAAAGTAGTATAGATATGCTGGTCTTTGAATCAGTTACAGCCGATTTTCATCCTACGCCCCCCACGTCCTGTGTCCTGCAAGATCGTTTAGGGCTTTCTACCGATTGCTTCTGCATAGACCTGCCTATGGGTTGTTGTGGCACGATGTATGCCATCAATGTGGCGGGAAATATGCTCTCTGCCGGCAATATCAAGCGGGCGTTGCTTTTGGTAGGTGATACAGCCCTCCGAATGGGCTCAATGCAAGACAAGAGCCGTATCCCGTTGTTTGGAGACTGTGGTACGGCAATGGCTTTGGAGTACGACACCACAGCAGAAGATATTGTCATAGATTTCCATACCTTAGGTAGCGGCTACAAGGCGTTGATGACACCTCATGGCGGTTTCCGCCATCCTATTACGCCCGACTCTTTCTTGCAAGAGGATTTTGGTAATGGTATTGTACGTGCACCAAAAGATACTTTGATAGATGGTATGGCAGTGCTTACGTTTGCTATTTCTCGTCCGCCTAAGTCAATCCAGCAATTGATTGATGACTACCATATTGATGTGAATACGGATATTGATTATTTCTTGATTCACCAAGCCAATAAGTTGATTGTGGATAGGGTGGTGAAGAAACTCCATTTACCGGTCGAGAAAGTGCCTTATGATTTGGAAGAGTTTGGCAATCTTGGTGGAGCCAGCATACCATCGCTCATGGTAACACGTATTGCCGAAGCACTTCGTTCGAATACCCCCACGAAGATGCTCTGTTCTTCATTTGGTCTCGGCTTAAGTTGGGGCACCATGCTCCTTACTGCCAACAACATCATTGTACCGGAATTAATCGAGATATGAGTATGAATAAATTACGCTCAAAGTTGTGGAATCTTTTATCAAATCTATATCCTGCCTATTTGCGAATAGTGTACAAAATACCGTTGGGGGGGGGTGTTCGAATAGCGCAAAAGGCGCATTTAGATAAAAGCATCAACCCAAAAGGTGTCCACATTGGAGATAGAACATGGATACTGAATGGGGCTTTTATTATGGCTCACGACCATTGTCGTAGTTTGTGTATAGACACCTATATCGGGCGAGATTGTGTGATTGGCGTAAACGCAATAGTCATGCCTGGTGTCAAGATAGGTGATGAGGTGGTGATTGGAAGTGGTTCTGTGGTAACAAAAGATGTGCCGAGTCATAGTATTGCGGTGGGTAATCCTGCGAAAGTGATTAAAACGAATGTTTCTGTATATAACGGAAAAATTCTAAACAAATAAGCTTTTATGTATGCACATTTCTTGAAACGCTTTTTTGATTTTTGTATCTCATTGGTGGCAATCATTGTGCTTAGTCCGATATTGCTTATCGTTACGATATGGTTGCATTTTGCGAATAAAGGTGCGGGGGCATTTTTTACGCAAGAACGACCGGGGAAAGATGCAAAGATATTCCGTGTCATCAAGTTCAAGACCATGACAGATGAACGCGATGCAGATGGAAACTTGTTGCCCGATGTGCAACGGCTGACGAGAGTGGGCAAGGTGGTACGTTCTTTGTCTTTGGATGAGTTGCCGCAGTTGTTCAATGTGCTGAAAGGGGATATGGCACTTATCGGTCCGAGACCCTTGCTCGTCAAGTATCTTCCCCTATATACAAAAGAACAGATGCGTCGTCATGAAGTGCGCCCGGGTATCACAGGATGGGCACAAGTGAATGGACGCAATGCCATTACGCATACCAAGAAGTTTGAGTACGATGTGTGGTATGTGGACCACTTGTCTTTTGTATTAGATGTGAAGATATTATGGATGACAACAGTGAATGTCCTCCGTAGAAAAGACATCTCCGCCGTTGGCGAAGCCACCGCCCCCACATTCAACGGGCATAACTAAGGAAAGATAGTAGACGAATAATACAATATCAATATGACTGATAGAAAGATGATATATCTCTGTCTAGCGCATATGTCGGATGAGGGATGGGAACAGAAGTATGTCAAAGAGGCATTCGATACCAACTGGGTGGTACCCCTTGGACCTAACGTGTATGGGTTTGAGGAAGACTTGAAAGCGTTTGTCAATCAGAGGGTTGCTTCGTTGGCAAGCGGTGATATGCCAACCTTGTCGCCGCTCAACAAAGAGGTGGTAGCGCTCTCTGCCGGTACGGCGGCGGTACATTTGGGCTTGCTCGCTTGCGGAGTAGGGCAGGGTGATGAGGTGTGTGTGCAGTCGTTCACGTTCTGCGCATCGTCCCATCCAATCACCTACCTCGGGGCGACGCCCGTCTTCATCGACTCCGAGCCCACGACGTGGAACATGGATCCCGACCTGTTGGAGAAAGCGATTCTCGACCGCAAGGAGAAGACCGGCAAATACCCCAAAGCCATTGTCCCCGTTGCGCTCTATGGCATGCCCTACAACTGCGACCGAATCATGGCGATTGCCAACAAATACGGCATTCCCGTACTGGAAGACGCGGCGGAGGGCTTCGGCTCGCGCTACAAAGGGCAAGTGCTCGGCACCTTCGGACGCTATGGTGTGCTGTCCTTCAACGGCAACAAGATGATTACCACCTCCGGCGGCGGCGCCTTGGTGTGCGATAATGCCGAGTTGAAGAACAAAATCCTTTGGTATGCTACCCAAGCCCGCGAGGCGTATCCCTACTATCAGCACGAGGCTATAGGCTACAACTACCGCATGTCGAATATCTGCGCCGGCATCGGTCGCGGGCAGATGAAGATAGTGAATGACCACATTGCCCACCATAAGCATGTACAGAAGATGTATGAGGATCTGCTCCGCGATGTAGAAGGCGTTACGGTGCATAGTGCGCCTTCGCCGGACTACGATTCCAACTACTGGCTCTGCACCATCTGTCTTGACCCCGCCTTGCGCATACAGGGGCAGGAGAATGCCTACAAAGAGGTGATTACCTCCGCTGTGGGCGGAGCTGCCGGTGTGATTCGCGCGGTGGACAGTGCGACAACCGACTGCCAACCGAACGACAATGTGGAGGCGTTGCGGCTCTTTATGTTGGACAAGAAGGTGGAAGCCCGCCCTGTGTGGAAACCCATGCACAAGCAGCCTGTCTATCGCAATGCCCCCGCGTATGTGAACGGCGTGAGCGAGAGTATCTTCAAGGTAGGCATGTGCCTCCCCGCAGGTCCATACGTCTCCGACGATGATGTCCGTTATATCGTTCAGTGTATAAAGGAAGCAATAATTCGATAATTACACCTTGATTTATAAAAAAGAACTGCCGTGGTCCAGCAGTTCTTTTTTCTTGCATTATTGAATGTGGAAGTACGCTTTTGGGGGTTATTGCAATATGTATAGCATCTCGGTGGCGCGGGTGACGGCTGTATAAAGCCAGCGGAGATATTCTTGCTGCTGCATCGGGTGTCCATGTTCTGCGTTGGTAGCGTTTGTTGACAAAGGTAGGTCAAGAAAAACCCGTTTCCATTGCCCGCCTTGCGCCTTATGACAAGTTACGGCATAGGCGAAACGCACTTGCAGTGCATTGTAGTAGGGCGATTCGAAAATCTTTTTCGTCATCTCCTTGCGGTTGCGCATCTCGGGATAGTCTTCGGCGATGCGGGAGAAGAGTTGCTTTTGCAGTGCCGCGGTGTCGGCGGGAGAATCCGCTAATAGGCTGTCAATCCACAGCATACAGTCAATTTCAAAATCGTAGTCCATTGCCCGCAATGATGCATCGACAAAGCGGAAACCATACATCACTCGCTCGTTGCGCAGGCGTACTACTTCAAACATATCACCATTGGCGATGAAAGGCAGGTTATCGTAGTCTTGTGTCCAGAAATAGTTGTTTTTGCTTACCATTAGTCGGTCGCCGGCAGATAGTTCGTCTTCTTTCCAAAGTATGCGTGCGCGCACCCCTTGGTTGAAGAGGTTGGTGCGCTTGTTGCTGCGCGTGATGATAAGCGTCTCCTCTTCGCCTACCTCGCGATAGGCTTGCTCCAAAGTTTCCATAAACTCATCGCTCGACAGTGGCTGTACATCGGGGGCGGGGGGGGGGAAGGGAATGTCGGAGTCGTGTGTGGGGAAGTACGCTTTTTCAGCAGGCGGGGACGCCTGCGCACCCGGTAGTTGCTCTCGTATGTGTGTGGCGTTGGCTAAGATGCCGGAATCTAAGGCTTGGCGGGCTACCTGCGTGAGTGAGAAATCCGACACGTCCAGTCCGTATCCGCGCAAGCGGTCTGCGTCCAAAGCCGGACTATTGAGGCTTCCCACCGGCGGCAACTGTGCGTCATCGCCCAACAAAAGTAGTGAGCAACCCTCGCCCGAATAGACGTATTTGATGAGGTCGTCCAGCAGGCTTCCGCTACCGAAGACACCGTTGTCGCGCGTGGCGGAGAGCATGGATGCCTCATCCACGATAAAAAGCGTCTGTTTGTGGCGGTTGTCGGCAAGCGAGAAGGCTTCTACGCCCAACTGCTGTTGGCGATAGATACATTTGTGTATCGTGAAAGCCGGTTTGCCGGAATAGCGTGCCAGCACTTTCGCTGCTCTACCTGTGGGAGCGAGCAGTACGCAAGGCTGACGCAAGCCCTCCAGCGCCCGCACTAGCGCACTCACCACGCTGGTCTTGCCGGTGCCCGCATAGCCTTTGAGCAGAAAGCATTTTTCGCGGCAAGGCGACACCAAGAAAGCCCCCAACAACCGAAACAGCCCCTCTTTCTCCTCATTGGGTACGAACGGCAACTCGGCACGGATACGCTGTATGATAAAGTCCTCTAACATGCAATGAATATATTTTTCGCACTTCGTAAATCGTAAATTATACTTCGTAAATGCTAATTTATGTTCACTTTTTTCTCGATTTATTTGGTCATGTCAAAAAAAAGCAGTACCTTTGCGCTCAATTTAGGGTAAGTCCTACACGACCAGCTCCCTCCCAATTCCCCCAGGTCTTGACCGAAGCAAGGGTAAGAGGTTGTAGCGGTGCGATGTAGATTGCTTACCCTTTTTTCGTACCAAATGCTTTGACAACGGCTGCAAAAGTACTGCTTTTTTCTGAAATATGCAAAATTTTCTCTAATACCTGATATTATTATGTTTACACTTCGAGAAATACACACATCCGATGCGGCTTATTCGTGGGTGGAGCAGTTATGGCTTGCTTCTTTTCCCCGCAACGAGCGACGCGACATCGAGGCGCAGCGCTACAATACGGACGCGCTTGCCAATTTCCATTGTATGCTGGCAGAGGACGACGGGAAAGCGGTAGGTTTTATCACCTATTGGCATTTCGGCGATTTCAGCTATGGAGAGCATTTGGCGATCGATCCAATTTGCCGTAATAAAGGATATGGGGCACAGATACTTTCTGCTCTCAATAATCAACTATCAAACTTCAACTCTAAACTTTCAGCTCCTATGCCTTTCGTCTTAGAAGTGGAGTTACCCACCGATGACCTCTCTCGACGTCGCATTGCTTTCTATGAACGAAATGGTTTCACTTTATGGCGTGATTGTGCCTATGTGCAACCTCCTTATCGTTTGGGAGATGAGCCTTTGCCTTTATTGCTCATGGTGCGAGGCAATCTCTCGCCGGCAAATGATTTCCGGCGTGTAATGACGATTATTCACCGCGAAGTATATGGAGCTGAAGCGTAGTATTCTTTTATAACTTCTCTCCGATGTGGCGGGCGAGGGAGAATTGGAACTCCATGCCGCCGTTGGGGCGATTGAGGGCAGTGATGGTGCCGCCATGGAATTGTACGGCATGCTTCACGATTGAGAGTCCTAAGCCGGTGCCCCCTAACTTGCGACTACGTCCTTTGTCCACGCGGTAGAAGCGCTCAAAGAGGTGCGGAAGGGTCTCGGAAGGCACTCCGGGACCGTCATCGTAAATCGAGAAGTAGATGTAACTGGGGGCTTGGCTTGTGCATTCGATATTGATATGTACACCTTTGCCGACGTGTGTGAGCGAGTTATCCACGATATTACGGAAGATGGAGTAGAGCAGGGTGTAGTTGCCGGAGATGATGATATGTGCGGGTACATCGTAGGAGATAGTTGCGTTGAGTTCTTGTACTCGCGAAGCCACGTCCTCTACCACATTCTTGACCACCGATGAGAGTTCTACCTCCAAACGGTCGTAGAGTTGCTCTTTGAGTTCCAGTTTGTTGAGCATGGCAATGTCCTCCACAAGGTTGCTCAAGCGCCCTGCCTGCTGATAGGCGCGCTCCAGAAACTCATGTTGCTCTGCAGGCTTCATTTCGGGATGCAGAAGAATAGTCTCCAACGCACCGAGGATGCTTGCCACAGGCGTTTTCAACTCATGGGAGATGTTCTGCGTCAGTTCCAAGCGCTGTTGTTCACGCGCTTTCATCACGCGATGCTCTGTCCATTGGCGATAGACGATGAAGAGAAGAATACCTAACGCCAAAGCAACGGCAATGGTAATAAGGATGGTTGTCATATCTTATATAGTTTCAAGTATCAAGTTTCAAGTATCAAGTTTTTTTATGCTCGCCAGATGTAGCCATAGCCGGATTTTGTCTGCAAGCGGTCAGCATAGTTGCCGAGTTTCTTGCGGAGGTGGGTGATATGCACATCCACAGTGCGCTCTAAGACATAACTCTCGCCTTTCCAAACAGCGTCAAGGAGTTCTTGGCGGCTGAACATCTGCATGGGGTGCTGAAGCAAGAACGAAAGCAGTTCGAGTTCTTTGCGCGTGGTGGGGATGTTTTCGCCGTGGATGGTGAGTGTCTTGTCAGTGAGGTTGATAGTGATTTCCTCGTAGGTGATGAGGGAAGAGGTGTTTGGGAGTGGGGTAGCGTTGTGGAGATGTTCTTTATTGGTGCGGCGCAAGATGGCTTTCACGCGGGCAAGTACCTCAGTGAGGTGAAAAGGTTTTGTGATATAATCATCTGCACCGAGTTGGAAGCCTTTGAGCACATCCGACTCGCTTGTAAGAGCCGTGAGGAAGATGATAGGGAAGGTGAGCAAACCGCGCTCTTGGAGCAGTTTTGCCAAGTCGGTACCCGATAAGCCGTCCATCATGATATCAAGCAGGAGCAGGTCGGGAGCAGATTGCTCAATGAGGGCAAGCGCCTCCTCGGCGGAGTGGGCTACGGAAGTCTGGTAGCCGGCTGCTTGGAGACTATATGAGAGAATCTGACAGATATCTTCTTCGTCGTCCACGATAAGAATCTGGTTTGCCATAAGTAGTTAGGTGGTTTAGTTTATCAGTGGAAAAGTGGCTCAAAAAAGGAAAGAATGTCTAACAAAGCGTCATTGGATGATATAACTGCTTTGTCAGACATTCTTGGAAGATTATTGAATGAAACGATTAGTTAATGCGTGTACCGAGGATATTGTACTCTTCGCCTGCGGGATTAACCAAGATAACTTGTCCGTCTCTTATCTGCTTCATCGCCTTCTTTACGAGCGACACTTCATCGATAGCGGTTGCGATGTTGTAGGTGCCGGTCAATGCAGAGCCGTTTGCCGAGACTGCATCCAGCGTGATGTTACCTTCCGCGTCCACCGTCAGGGTACCCGACTTGAGCATCCAATACTTCTGCGGTTGGAGGTTGCCGATATTGATAGATGTGCTGGTGCAATAGGTCAGCAGCGAGCCGACGAGCGCCATATTCTCATCATCGTGCGCTCCGGGGATGATAGTGCCATTGCCGCCATTTTCTTCAACTTTGTAAGTGGTGTTTGCTGTGAGTTGGTTTGTACCAACGATGTACAGTAGGAGTACAGGTTTGCACTTCTTGCCACCTGCAGAGACAGAGTTCTCGCCTATCATCTGCACGCAGAGCGTGTCGCCGATGGTCTGCGTTGCCACGGAAGAGAAGGTGATGTCCTTGATAGGTGCTCCGGACTCGGGATATGAATCAGCCACATTTTCCTTGATACCATGAGGCTCTATCTCCTCGCCGCCGGTAGTACCTTCTACCAATACTACTTGCTCAGCATTGATGATAGGCTTGTAGTTCTTGTTGGTGATGTAGGCTACTACCACGCAGTTGGTATCCACCCACTCAGCAGGTACGGTATACTCTTTCACCAAGGAGTATGCTTGGTCTGTTACCGTTACTTTGTCGCCCAATGCTGCAGTGAGCATACAACGTACCACGCGAGTGTGCATGAACTCAGACCACTCTCCTGTCCATGTCCAATAGTAGTCGGCTTGTGGTCCTACAAGCCCGTTCTCCTTGATAAGGATAGAGAGGCGCACTTCAGTTAATTCGGTGGTACCTACCTCGCCGCTCACTTTCACTTTGAGTGCGCGCGTCTCGGGGTCGTAGGTGCGGTCGATATTCACAGAAGCGATGGCCTCTTTCGAGTCGGTGATAGTCATCTCAGGCAGGTATGCGGGGTGGAAGCACAATGCCGCTTGCCCGTTTTGTATGGTGCGGTTGATGCACATGCTGGGTGCTCCGCTGACGCCTAATTTGTTGCCGATAGTACCATTTTCCGTGATAGTGTAGGGGTCAGTACCGTATCCGTGGTGATGGCTCACCCAGATATATTGGTCTTCTTGCCCTTTGATACCCTCAACGATAGAGTACATACCATAGGGGCAAAAGCCGCACTTCTCGGTGGTGAAGTGCTCAATCAAGAACTTACGCGGATACGTAGTCCCCTCTGCCATTGCGGCTGTGAATACGGCTGCGAGCAGCAGCACAGAAGTAAATAACTTTTTCATACCCTAAATTTTTAGTTTATTAGTTGATAAGTTTATTTGTTTATTTGTTAGTTTATTGTTTGATAAACTTTCTGCCATTTTGGATATAGACGCCTTGTGGCAGTTGGGTGGGGTCTTGGTCGAAGGGCTGCCCGAGGATGTTGTAGATGGTGTTGTTCTCTACTTCCGGTTTCACTTGCTCAAGGGCAGTTAGCGTGGATGCGGTGCAGGTACATTCTATCTTTGAGCCGTTGTAAGTAGTAGCGCTGACGGACATGAGACCATCTTTGTCCACTGTTACTGTACCTGATTGCAGGCGCCACATTGCTCCAGGGACTATATGATAACTTTGCAGATACTGTGCGGAAGCATAAATCAGTAGCGACCCTCCCAACGTACCTGCTGTATCTGCACGGAATCCGGCGATGGTAGAGCCGTAGGACAGATCGTCGAGGATGGGATAGGTGCCGGGTTGGAGTTGTCTGTCGGTAGTTACTACATTGAGTAACAGAACAGGGCGGCAAGAGCCATACGCGAAATTCTGGGCAGTGGCTCGCATATTTTGATTGGAAAGCAACATCAGTTGGAGGATACTATCCGTTGCATGTTGTTGTACTAAAATTTGCGGGAAGACGAGGGTGGTGTTGGGCACTGCATTTTGCGTGATGCCGTAGGAGATACAGTCATTGCCACCGGTGGTGCCTTCTACAAGGGGCACTTCCTCTGCGTTGTATACATCTTTGCCATCTGCATTGATATTAGCGGCAAAAGCCACGATGGTGCAATTATTTTCCAGCCATGTGCTATCCACTTCTGCTTTGTATGTTTTGGAATAGGCTTGGTTGGTAACAGCAACCTCATCGCCGAGTGCCGCACTAAAGAAGGCACGGGGAGATGCCATGTGGAGATACTCTTTCCATACCCCATCCCATGAGAAATATAAGTCTGCTTGTTGGCCGGCTAATGCGTTTTCCTTAATAAGGGCAGAGAGGTTGATTTTAGTGATGGTGGTATCTGCCACTTGCCCGTGAACGGTGATGCTTAGTTCGCGCGTCTCAGGATTGTACTCACGATCGATTAAGACGGAGACCGGCGAGGTGGCAGAATCCAATAACTGGAAAGACTCTTCTAACATATAGGCAGGGTGAAAATAGCGTTTTTTCTGTGAGCCTAATAGTTGATAGTTACGATTGATGGAAACAAAAGGAGCGCCGGAGAGCCCTAATGCGTTGGCTATATTTCGGCTTTCGCTGATAAGAAGGGGATCCGGAATATACGTGTGGTGAGCGACCCAAATGTATTTGTCGGGATTGAGCCGAAAGACCTCGTTGATGGCGAGTATGCCGTTGGGGCAGTTGCCGCAGGTTTTTCCTGTGAACTGCTCCATCAAGAACTTGCGCGGGAAAGAAGCCGGAATGGAGTCCTCAGCGAATGAAGATAACGAGATGCTAACAAGCATCAAGATGGGAAGAATGGTCTTTTTCATACTATGAATGGGATTATTGTTTAACCACTTTTTTGCCGTTTACGATATAGATACCTTTGGGTAGTTCGTCGATGCTTGTTGCTACCACGCGCTGCCCGAGGACGGTGTAGATACCTTTGGCAGTCGGATTGACCTCGGTCTGTTCGAGCGCTGTGGCTTGATAAACGAACTCAACAGTGAGGGTAATTTCCGGATTCTTACCATCAGAGAAAGTATAGGTGATGGTTTCCGTCCCCTCCTCGTAGGGATAGCAGTGGATATAAACATCTCTTTGGTTTACGTTGGCAATATCGTATTCCAGTACTTGTTCGAGTTCCTCATTGGAGCCCATACAATTTTGCCCTGCGCAGAAATTGTCCAAGAAAAGGAGAGCGGAACGTTTGATAGAAACGGTGATATGTGTCGTATCGTCGGAGTAAACGCGGAGGGTTAGTTCGCCGCTTGCTTCTCCCGCTTTGTCTACTTCAAACTTGTCAAATTGCATGTAGGTGTCTTCGGTCAGCGTGGAGTCAATGGGGAAAACATACACATGTAATGCTGCTTGGGTAGCAGCGGAAAGCATAAGGGTAGTGATAAATAAGAAAAACTTTTTCATGTCTTTATTTGTAATAATTAGTGAATAATCCACTTTGTTTGTTTGGCTTGTATGATTTCGCCGTTAGCGTATAGGGCTGCAACGATATGGCAGTTCTCGGGCACTACCTTGTCGGGTAGGTTGTATAGGAAAGTGCGGGATACCTTTTCTCCTGCAGGTAAGGTCAGCGGGTCGCCGCAGGGGGAAGAGACGGCATCGCGCAGGAGGTGGTTACGCATATAGTTGATAGAGAGACTATCGGGGAAGTACTGTGCGCTGACGATGCTATCCTCCGTGAGCCATACATACAAAGAGCATGCCAAAGTCTGCACAGACCAGTTGTAGATGTTGCAGATGATAGAATCTTGCTCACCGATTCGCAAGTGTATATCCGCCGAATGGTATTGCTTGACAGCCGTTTGTACGGCACTTGCCCAATCGACCACATTCATTAGGAAAGCCCCGTCATTGTTTGCTTTCATGTTCACCGTTCCTATGGGCAGTGGAGTTACGTTTGTACCTCCCATTGCTTTATAAAGGGTGTCCGCCGCGGGGCAAGTGTAGTCATACTCCGGTTTATTCGATGCGGTGAGTTTGTTTGCCGCGGGGTGTGCTTCCAAGACCACGAGTTGTTGCCCATAGTTAGAGAGCAACTCGTGTGCATGTTCAGCGGCATCGGGGCAGTTGACACATTTCCATCCGGAGAAGTCAACGAGCAAAGCAGTACGGATGTTGGAGGGTTTTGTAGGCTCTATGTTTGTGGTGTCTTTGGGTGGGATGATGGTTTCGCTATCAAAAACGATCGTGTTATCGGGGTTGATGACCTCGCAAGCGACCGCGGCAATGCAGAGCACTATGCAGAGTGCTAAGCGGGAGAGGAATATGTGGTTGAGAGTTGGCATAGTATTCAGAGTTATTCGGAGTAATTGGAGTTATCGGAGTTATCTTAAGCAGGCGTGGACGCCTGCGCACCCGAACATTACCATGAGAAGTTGTAGGTGATGTTCACGCCTTCTTGTTTGGGTACTAAGCGGCAGACGCCTCCTGAGCAATTATAACCCTCGCGGGTCTTGGTGTAGCCTGCCATGAGGCGATGGGCTTTGTGTTGCCATGTGGCTGCCACAGTGTAGAAATGGCGGTCTTCGGGCTCTACGTTGCCATAGCCGATGTTGTATTGGTATTGCGCGGAGAGCATGAGTTGCTTCCAGAGGCTGATTTCATAGAGCGCGAAGAACCACTGTCCGAGATCATGGGGAGTGTATAGGTATTGCACCTCCGCCCGCATTTGGATGTTGTTGTTCAGCGCGTATTTGGCTTCCACCACGGCGATGCCGGCATGAATCATGTCGCCTTCTTCCTCGATGAGTTTCTTGTTGTAGCCTTGGTACATCAGCATGGCGCCGAGATACCACTGCTTGTTGATTTTCTTGTTGAGTTCGAGGTTGACATCGGTATATCGTGTTTCTTTGCCGATTCCCCACCACGATGCTTTGTCCGATTTAATACGCTCGTCGCTGAGTCCGCGGATATGTGAGGCGTTGAGTTTGAGGGTGGTGCCGTATTTGCCGCCCATGGGTGTGCCTCGTCTCCACGTGTAGCGTATCTCGCCTTGGAATGCCCATTCGTTGCCCATCTTCTCTGTTCCGTAGGGATAGAGTGATGCGAGTGCGTAGGTGTGTTGGTTGGCGAATGGGGGCAGGTGGTTGAGCCTTCCGCAGGCGTTGCTTTGGCTTCTGAGGATGTTTCGGTCGGATAAAAACAGCATATTCTCCGAGCGTTTGGCTTGGAGAATAACGGACATTCCTTTTTGGGAATAACTTAGGGAGAGCAGGAGTGCTTCTCCGTGTTTGTAATTGTAGTAATAGGGGTGTTGGGGTTTAGGATAGGCAACGGGGTCGTTGGCTTTGTAGGCGTATTCGATGAGTGCGTTCCAGCCTTTCATTTGGAACTGCGCGCGTATGTCTGCTGCTCCGACCCATGCGGGAACATTGTAGAAATAGTTGAAGATATGCGTTCCGAGCGAATCCACAAAAGTAACAGTCTCCTGCACTTTTCCTAAGGAGTCTTTTTGCTGGTACTTGCTGACATAACTTGCGCCGATGGTGAGGTTCGCACCTGCGTCTTGCATGGTTTGCGACCACTCATGGATGCCGAGTTCGAGATTGCCGCCGATGGTGGCATCTTGCGTATAGTTCCATCCTCCTGCGCCGTCGGTGTAGCAGTTCCAATAGCGCCGCTGCTTGCCGCCGATGACGGTGGCGTAAATGCCTTTGTAAGGCGTAAACTCTATCTTCCCGCCTCGTAGTGCGTTGTCTATGCCGAGCGGTCGGTCTTCGTAGAGCCGCAGTACAAAGCCAGAGCCAAACTGCCCATACACATCGCCCACTGTAACTCGTCCCCATTTGAAAGGCAGCGCCACATGGAGATGGCTCAGCCCGTAGCCGGCGAAGTCGGGGTCGTAGCCCTGCAGCGGCCATTTTGTCAACTCGCCGCGGAGCATCACCTCCACGCCCTGGAAGCCTGCTTTGTTGTCGCTGTTGTGCTCGTAGCGCACGCCGAGGTCAAGGTAGGTATTGCTTAGGTGGCTTATCTTCGCCCAATCGGGTTTCGGAGTGCTTATGGTTGGGAACAGGCTCTCATGCTGCAGACCGCCCGTAACATACACGGTGTCTTTCTGCGCATAGATGCCCATCGGCAGCACCAGCAGCCCGATAAGAGCAAATAGGTAGGTTGAAAAACGCATTGGCAATACCCTCATAATTCTGAATTCTTAATTAGCCTACAACTTGCTGATGATTTCGTAGATTTCCGTCTCTCCGCCGTCGGTATAGCCTGTGTGGTTATAGACGATTTTGCCTTTGCCGTCAAGGATGAAGAGGTGCGGCACGTTCTGCACGTTCATCGCACGTTTGAAGTCGCCGTTGGGGTCGAGCAGCACCTCGTACTCCCAACCAAAGCCGTCCACAAGGGGTTTCACCTTGTTGGCGTCTTGGGCTTGGTCAATGGAGACGATAATCATCTTCACGCCCGTCTCGTCCTGCCAGTCGGCATAGACCTCGTGAATCGCTTTCAACTCGCGTAGACAAGGCTTGCACCACGTTGCCCAGAAGGAGATGATTACGGGCTTACCGCCGTTGCTGATGGTGCCGGTCTGCACGGTCTTGCCGTTGATGTCTTGCAGACGAACGTTCGGTAACTCGGCGCGAGCGCTCACTGCTGCGCCAAACAGCATGGCTACTGCCAAAAATAGGGTTTTTATTGTTTTCATAATGCTAAATAATTTTCGTTTGTTTCAAATACCGTGCAAAGATACAACTTTTTTTTCGAATATGCAAATTTTTTCGTGATTTTTTGTTTTAACATGTAATTGCCGTAGAACTTTTTACGTGTACTTACCGTTTTTCTTAACATGTAATGATTGTTTTTTTTTTTTCTTTAACATGTAATCCCGACTAATCGGGATGCAAGCATTCTCGTGTAATTAACCATTAATTTTTTCCATTGTGTTCGCTGTGCAATTATTCCGCCTCCCCCGCCTCTCCTAAAAGGAGGGCAGGGGGCGGGATGGTGTCCGGGTGCGCAGGCGTCCTCGCCTGCTAATTAAGAATTAAGAGGCTCAGCCCTCCCCCTCTCTCTCTGTGAGGGAGGCGGGGGAGTTGGAGTTACATTCGACTCTGAAATTCATAGACGAAGGTAATAAGTCTTTTATCCTTTATCTTTTATCAAACAAAATACACTTGTTGCAAAATTTGCATTTGTCGCATAAGAAATGAGCAACCCCTCCCACATATATTAAATTATTATATATATAATATATAATAATTAGAATAACCCCTCTAACTCCCCAATTTTAATCTTTTTTCACCAGAAAAGAGGGGTACTTTTGGCGAAAAGTACCCCGTTTTTACCTCCAACTACCCCATTTTCAACCCCACTTATTTTGCAACACACCATCGTAAGGTCTTTGCCGAGACCTTACCGAGACCTATACAAGCATAAAAAGTTAATGCGACAAATGCAACAAATGCAACAAACGATAACGTTTTATTTGTTGCATTTGTTGCAATAAAATTTAGTATTCATTTGCATATTTCAGAAAAAAGCAGTACTTTTGCACCGTGTTTTTAGAAACGAATAGTAGGTATCAGGATTAACGCCCTGATTGAAAAGGGAATACGGTGAAAGTCCGTAACAGACCCGCTGCTGTAAGTCCGCACACTCTCTTGTGTGTCATTCGCAAAAATCCACTGATATGGGGCAACCATATTGGGAAGGAGGCGAAACAGGATAAGTCAGAAGACCTGCCTATTGTTCCGTTCAGCAACCGCTTTCGAGGAATGAAGCGTGAACGAATAGCCTTTAGGGTAGGGAACCCTTGCGAATAGAGAGTGGAGAGTTTAGGGCTCAGAGGAGAGAGTTGAGTGTTTCCCGTTGTTCCAAAGTCAGCGCATAGGCATATACGTTCCGCTTACTCGAAAGAGTAGGCGGAACGTATTTTTGTAATGGGTAAAGGAGGTGCGGTCTCCAGGCCGCACCAATTAAAGTAAGTAAAAAATGCGCTATCGGGATATTATTTAATTACAGCCCGGAGGGCGGATTACTTATTACCGAGCGTAGCGAGAATATGTTAAACAGTCAAATAGTCAAATCATGGACACTTACATCATCAAACGAGACGGAAAGCAGGAGCCTTTCTCTATCGACAAAATTAAGAATGCCATCTCGAAGGCATTCATCGCATCAGGCACGTTTGCCACGGAAGAAACCCTTTCCGCTTTGCTCTCGCGCCTTCGTATTCACAGCGGCATAAGCGTTGAGGAAATCCAGAACCAAGTGGAAGTAGCGCTCATGGCGGAGCACTACTACACGGTGGCGAAGAACTATATGATTTACCGCTACCGCCATACCAAAGACCGCGAGACCTTGGAGAAACTCGACTTCCTCATCCACTACTGCTCCGCCACCAACGCCGCCACGGGCAGCAAGTACGATGCCAACGCCAATGTGGAGAAGAAGAACATCGCCACGCTCATCGGTGAACTGCCCAAGAGCAACTACATCCGCCTCAATCGCCGCATGCTATGCGACCGCATAGAGAAGATGTACGGCAAGGAGTTGGCGGACAAATACATCACCCTGCTCAAGCAGCACTTTATCTACAAGAACGATGAGACCTCGCTTGCCAACTATTGCGCCAGCATTACCATGTATCCTTGGCTGCTCGAAGGCACGAAGCCCATCGGCGGCAATGCTACCGCACCCACCAACCTCAAGTCCTTCTGCGGCGGGTTCATCAACATGGTCTTCATGGTCTCCTCCATGTTGTCCGGCGCCTGCGCTACGCCCGAGTTCCTCATGTACATGAACTACTTTATCGAGCAGGAGTACGGCGAAGACTACTACCTGCGTGCGGACGAAGTGGTGGACTTGTCGAAGAAAAAGCGCACGATAGACAAGGTCATCACCGACTGTTTCCAGCAGGTAGTCTATTCCATCAACCAGCCTTCGGGTGCCCGCAACTTCCAGTCCGTCTTCTGGAATATCAGTTACTACGACCGCTACTATTTCGAGAGTATCTTCGGCGAGTTCCGTTTCCCGAACGGCGACCGCCCGCATTGGGACTCGCTCGACTGGTTGCAGAAGCGTTTCATGCGCTGGTTCAATGCCGAGCGTACCCGCGCCGTGCTCACGTTCCCCGTGGAGACGATGGCGCTGCTCAGCGAGGACGGCGATGTGAAAGACAAGGAGTATGCCGACTTCACCGCGCAGATGTACGCCGAGGGGCACTCTTTCTTCACCTACCTGAGCGACAATGCCGACTCGCTTGCCTCCTGCTGTCGCCTGCGCAACGAAATCACCGACAACGGCTTCTCCTACACCCTCGGCGCGGGAGGAGTCAGCACGGGCTCAAAGAGTGTGCTTACCATCAACCTTAATCGTGCCGTACAATACGCCGTGCGCAACCATATCCCTTACCAACAATATATAGAGGAGGTGGTTGACCTCATGCACAAGGTGCAACTTGCCTACAACGAGAACCTCAAGCAACTGCAGCAACAGGGCATGCTGCCCCTTTTCGACTCGGGCTTTATCAACCTCAGCCGCCAGTATCTGACCATCGGAGTGAACGGCATGGTCGAGGCGGCGGAGTTCTTAGGCATACCCATCAACGATAATCCCCGCTACGAGACCTTCGTGCAGACGGTGCTCGGAACGATAGAGCGCCTCAACAAGGCGTATCGCTCCAAGGAGATTCTCTTCAACTGCGAGATGATTCCCGCAGAGAATGTAGGAGTGAAGCATGCCAAGTGGGACAGGGAAGACGGCTATGTCGTGCCGCGAGACTGCTACAACAGTTATTTCTACATCGTGGAAGACACCTCCCTCAACGTGCTTGACAAGTTCCGCCTACACGGCAGAAAGTATGTAGAGCATCTCACGGGCGGCTCTGCGCTGCATTGCAACTTAGAGGAGCACCTCTCGCAGCCCCAATATCGCAACCTCCTCCGCGTGGCAGCGCAGGAAGGCACCAACTACTTCACTTTCAACATCCCCAATACGGCTTGCAACGATTGCGGGCACATAGACAAACGCTACCTGCACCAATGCCCCGTCTGCGGCAGTCAGAATGTGGATTATCTCACGCGTATCATCGGCTACCTGAAGCGAATCAGCAATTTCTCCGAGCCTCGCCAGCAGGAAGCCGCCCGCCGCTACTATGCGAAAGGTGTCTCCCTCTGATGCTTGCAAGTAGGGTAGAGCATACGCGCTCATAATTCATAATTCATAATTCATAATTTCCATGCGTTTCCTCGATTACGATATTGTCTTTCAGGAGGTACCGGACGAGACAACCTTGGCGCTCAATATAAGCCGCTGTCCGCACCGTTGCCCTGGATGTCATAGCCCCCAACTATGGCTTGACCAAGGCGAGGTGCTGACTGCGCAGGTACTGGATACGCTCATCGCGCGTTATCCCTACATCACCTGCGTAGCGTTCATGGGAGGCGATGCCGATACAGACGTGTTGCACTTGCTTGCCGCCCACGTCCATGCTTGCCACAGTCTGCGCACGGCGTGGTACACGGGCTTCACGTGGCAACAACTGCCTGCCTCCCTGCGCCAAGCCTTCGACTATATCAAGGTCGGTCCCTATATCGAAGCCTTAGGAGGCTTGAAAAGCAAGCAAACGAACCAGCGTTTCTATCGCATAGACCGCGCCACAGGCATCATCCTCGCCGACCTGACTTCCCGTTTCCGATAGAGGGATTATGCAAATACGGATAGAAAAACGGCGAATATCTTGCGTATCTCAGAAAAAAGCAGTACCTTTGCACTCCGTTTTAGAAAAAGGTACAAAGTCGTAAATCGTAATTCGTAAATCGTAATTCGTAAATCGTAAATCGTAAATCGTAAATCGTAATTCGTAAATCATATGTTGTCTTGGTTTCATGATTTGTTCTTTGGTGCGGGCATTGCACACTCCATCTTCGTGCTTACCTTAGCCATTGCCGCCGGTGTATTCTTAGGTAATCAGTTGAAGTTCAAGGGTATTACCTTGGGCGTTACGTGGATTCTCTTCGTAGCGATTGCCTTCTCCCATTTCGGTATGCATCTCGACCCGCAGGTGGAGTCGTTTGCCAAGGATTTCGGACTCATCCTCTTTGTCTATTCTATTGGTTTGCAGGTCGGTCCGTCGTTCTTCTCCTCTTTCGGTAAGGGCGGACTCAAACTGAACATATTGGCGATGGGCATCGTCCTCTTGGGCTGCGTTACCGCCTATGTGATTCACCTTATCAGTGGTGTGGACATCGCTACTATGACCGGTGTCCTCTTTGGTGCGGTTACCAACACGCCCGGTCTCGGTGCGGCGCAGCAGGCGTATGCCGACATGCGCGGCGTCGCTAACCCCGACATCGCCAGTGGCTATGCGATGGCGTATCCCCTCGGCGTGGTGGGTATCATCTTCGTATTGATGCTCATGCGTTGGGTGTTCCGTATCAAACTCGACAAGGAGGAAGCCCGTGTAGAGGCGGAGAAGGGCACGCAGAAAGAGATAGAGTTCATCGACATCACGCTGACCAACCCGCAGGTGGAAGGCACGCTCATCAAAGACCTCGGGCACCTATGCAATATGAAACTGATTGTCAGCCGTTTGGTGCACCCCAACGGCGAGGATGAGATGCCCGATGTGAATACCGTCTTGCATTGTGGCGACCGCGTGCGGGTGGTTACAGACGCCGACCATGAGAAGAGTGTGCTCCTCTTGGGAGAGCAGACCACGCTGCCGGAGCAAGACAAACAGACGGCGCACCTCGTGTCAAAACACATCACCGTTACGCGCTCCGAACTCAACGGCAAGCGTATCGGCGAACTCAATATCCGCGCTATCTACCATGTCAGCATTACACGCATCCGCCGTGCGGGTATTGAACTCTTGGCTACCCGCGACCTGTACCTGCAGTTGGGCGACCGACTGACCGTTGTGGGCGAAGAAAAAGACGTGGAGAAAGTGGCAAAGTACGTGGGCAACTCCACCAAACGCCTTGATATGCCGAACCTTGCCGCCATCTTCTGCGGTATTGGTATCGGCGTAGCACTGGGCATGTTGCCTATCGTGCTGCCCGGGCTCTCTCAGCCTTTCAAACTCGGACTCGCAGGCGGTACGCTCATTATCGCTATTCTGCTGGGCTATTTCGGACCCAAGTGGCATATCGTTACCTATACCACCAGCAGTGCCAACCTGATGATTCGCGAGATAGGTATCGCTATGTTCCTTGCGGCAGTGGGCTTCGGCGCAGGTAAGACCTTTGTGCCGACCTTGCTCGCGGGCGGCTACATGTGGATAGGGTATGGTGTTATCATCACCTTGCTGCCGCTTCTCATTGCGGCATTGGTGGGGCGTCTTTGGCTCAAACTCGACTATTTCACCCTCATGGGCTTGATTGCAGGCAGCACCACCGACCCGCCGGCATTGGCGTATGCCACCGCCCAGTCCTCGGTCAACGACCGCGCCGCCGTGGCATACTCCACCGTTTACCCATTGACCATGTTCCTCCGCGTGCTCACAGGACAGATGATGATACTCTTCTTCTTGTAAGTGAACCTAATGGCATACAAAGAGGCTGTCTACCGAAAGTGGTTAGACAGCCCTTTTTTGTATTGCTCCGCAGCGCACTACACTTGCTTTAGCGATAGTTGGATGCGCTGCCTGCCGCGGTCAATGGCGATGACGCGCACCTGTACGTGTTGGTGCAGGCTCACCACCTGCGCGGGGTCGGAGATACGGCGGTTGGCCATCTCGGAGATGTGTATCAGTCCGTCTTTGTGCACACCCAAATCCACAAACGCGCCGAAGTTGGAGATGTTGGTTACTATCCCCGGCAGCACCATGCCCACTTGCAGGTCGTCGATGGTGTGCACGTTCTCCGCAAAATGGAACTCCTCCAACTGCTCTCTGGGGTCGCGGCTCGGCTTCTCTAACTCGCGGAGGATGTCCATCAGCGTGGGTAGTCCTATCTGCTCCGTAATATATTTGTTTGGGTTGATTTGGCTGCGAAGGGCTTTATCTTTCATCAGGTCTGCCACTGTGCAGCCTAAGTCGCGCGCCATTCGCTCCACTACGGGGTACGCCTCGGGGTGGACGGCGGAGTTGTCCAGCGGCATGTCGGAGTCGGTAACGCGCAGGAAACCCGCCGATTGCTCGAAGGTCTTGGCACCCATCTTCGGCACTTTCAGCAGCGCCTTGCGGTTGGGGAATGCGCCGTTGGCAGCGCGGTAGTCCACGATGTTCTGCGCGAGGGTCGGACCCAAGCCGGAGATATAGGTGAGCAGGTGCTTGCTGGCGGTGTTCACATCCACACCCACGTGGTTCACCACGCTCTCCACGGTCTGCTCGAGGCTCTCTTTCAGCCGCGTCTGGTCCACATCGTGCTGGTATTGCCCCACGCCGATGGACTTCGGGTCTATTTTCACGAGTTCGGCGAGCGGGTCCATCAGTCGCCTGCCTATGCTCACCGCGCCGCGGACGGTTACGTCTTCGTCGGGGAACTCCTCGCGGGCTAACTTGCTCGCGGAATAGACCGAGGCGCCGTTCTCACTGACGACGAACACCTGCGGTTTCTGCGGCTCACTTATGTTTTTGAGGGCGACTTGCACCATCTGCTCCGTCTCGCGGCTCGCAGTACCGTTGCCGATAGCAATCGCCTGAATGGCATACTGCTGCACGAGTGTGGCAACGGTCTTGGTGGCATCGGGCTGGTGGAGATAGACCACGGTGTGCATGAGCAGGTCGCCTTGCGCGGAGAGCACTACCACCTTGCAGCCCGTGCGGAAGCCCGGGTCGAGCGCCAGCACGCGTTTCTGCCCGAGGGGCGCATCTAATAGCAGTTGGCGCAGGTTGTTGGCGAACACGCGTATCGCCTCCGCGTCGGCTTTCTCCTTGCTCTGCGCGGCGAACTCCGTCTCTATGGCGGGCTTCAGCAGCCGTTTGTAGCTGTCTTCCATCGCGAGTTCCACTTGGTACGCGGCGTCGTTGCTCGACCGCAGGTAGAGATTTGCCAGTTTGTCAAGGCTCTTTTCCGTGTCAGGCGAAATGTCCACGCGGAGGAAGCCCTCTTTCTCCGCGCGGCGGATGGCGAGCAGGCGGTGGCTCGATATGCGTTTCAGCGGCTCGGACACTGCGAAATAGTCTTTGTAGTTTTGCGCCTCGGGCTCGTTCTCCTTGCCCTTCACCACCTTGGTTGTGAGGATGGCGGTGTAGGAGAACTCGCGGCGGATGGCGTTGCGCGAGCGCTCATCTTCGGCGATACGCTGGGCGATGATGTCGCGTGCACCTTGCAGCGCCTCGGCGGTATCTCGCACGTTTTCATTGAGATAACGCTTTGCCATCTGCTCGGGATTGCCTGCGGGTTGCTTGAGCAATTCCTCCGCCAGCGGTGTCAGCCCTTTCTCGGCGGCGATGTCCGCGCGGGTCTTGCGGCGAGGCTTATAGGGCAGGTAGATATCCTCCAACTCGGTGCTGTTCCAGCAGTCTTCTATGCGGCGGCGCAGGTCGTCGGTCAGTTTGCCTTGGCTCTCGATGGTGGAGAGCACGGTCTGCTTGCGGTCGGCTAAGTCTTGCAGACGGGTGTATTCCTGTTGTATGCCGGCTATTTGCACCTCGTCTAATGAGCCTGTCTTCTCCTTGCGGTAACGGGCGATGAACGGGATAGTAGCCTTCTCGTCAAGCAGCGCGATGGTTGCCGCCACCTGCCTGGCACTAATGCCCACGATGGGCGATATGAGCGATTCGTAGTTCATAATTGGCGATTCATTTTTAATCCTTTGAATGGGACTTTTGTTTAACATATAATTATCATGTAATTATTCATATAATTTTGCAACGTAAATTAATGGTAAATTATACGATAATTATATGTTAAAACACACCCCCGCAACGCATGTTAATTGTTAATTGTTAATTATTTCCTCACATAGGTAGCGAACGCATACGGATACGCATGTTGCTCGTCGGCGGGCTGCTCTTCGCGGGAGACCTCCTGCCAGTCGGACGCGGAGAGGGTAGGGAAGAACGTGTCGGCGTCCTCCCACGCATGGTGGATATGGGTGAGGTAGAGTTTGTCCGCCAGTGGCAACGCCTCGCGATAGACCATGCCGCCGCCGATGATAAACACCTCCGGCGTGTCTTCCGTCATGCGCAATGCCTCTTCCAGCGAGCGCGCCACTTCGGCACCCTCAAACAGCGCGGCATCGCGCGAGGTGATGACGATATTCCGCCGCTTGGGCAACGGTCGCCGCGGCAGAGAGAAGTAGGTGTGCGAGCCCATGATGACGGGGGCTCCCAACGTGGTCGCCTTGAAGTGTTTGAGGTCGTTCGGCAGGTGGCAAAGCAGGTCGCCGCCTTTCCCCAGCGCATTGTTCTCCGCCACAGCGGAAATAATAGAAAGCATAGTGTTTTAGGATAAAGGATGAAGGATGAAAGATGAAAGACTGAATAATATCTGCGCAGAAAAGGTATAGATGAGAATAAGTCGTAATGAGGTGTTTGTGGGCGACTCTTTACACCGCCAAGTAGGTGTGGAAAATATCACTTTACACCGCCAATTAGTCATTTACACCGCCACCACGCCTGCAATATGCGGATGCGGGTCGTAGTTTTGCAGTTGGAAATCCTCGTATTGGAAAGAGAAGATGTCCTTCACCTCGGGGTTGAGCACCATCTGCGGTAGCGGACGCGGCTCGCGGGTGAGTTGCAGGTGCACTTGCTCAAGGTGATTGAGGTAGATATGCGCATCGCCCAAGGTGTGAACGAAGTCGCCGGCTTTCAGCCCCGTTACCTGCGCCATCATCTGCAGCAGGAGGGCATACGAAGCGATGTTAAACGGTACGCCGAGGAAGATGTCTGCCGAGCGTTGGTAGAGTTGGAGCGACAGCCTGCCGTTGGCTACGTAGAACTGGAATAGTGTGTGGCAAGGGGGGAGCGCCATGTCGTTCACTTCTGCCACATTCCACGCGCTGACAATCATACGCCGCGAGTCGGGGTTGTGCTTTATCTGCTCCACCACTTGCGCTATTTGGTCTATCGTGTCGCCTTTGTAGTCTGGCCACGAACGCCATTGATGCCCATAGACGGGACCCAGCTCGCCGTTCTCGTCTGCCCATTCGTTCCATATACGTACACCATGCTCTTGCAGGTAATGTACATTCGTGTTGCCTTGCAGAAACCATAGCAGTTCGTAGATGATGGACTTCAAGTGCAGTTTCTTGGTGGTGAGAAGCGGGAATCCGTTTTCTAAGTTGAAGCGCATCTGATGCCCGAACACCGACATTGTGCCCGTTCCCGTTCTGTCTTCTTTGCGCACGCCTTCCCGAAGCACCCGCTCACATAAATCTAAATACTGACGCATATTTTATTTGACTATTTGACAATTACAGACTGACATCGTTGTGTGCAGATTCATATATTTCTCGCATTTTTTGTTGAAGAAGTTGCTTATTGGGCAGACAGAGTTTATATTCTGCAACCATCGTAGGCGATAAGCAACGACTGAGTGCATATTCCACAACTTCATCGTCTTTATCCTTACATAGCAAGACACCGATACTCGGGTTTTCATGTGTCTTTTTCACATCTCGGTCAAGTGCTTCCAGATAGAAATTTAATTGCCCTAAATGTTCTGGTTTGAATGGTTCATTTTTTAATTCAAAAGCTACCAAACATTGCAACTCGCGATGGTAAAACAATAAGTCAATTCTAAAATCACTATTACCTACCTGCAAACGGTATTCTTGGTCAATAAATATAAAATCTTTACCCAATTCAAGAATGACTTTTTTCATTTGTTGAATAAGAGACAGACGGAAGGTATTTTCTATATGGTCTCCATGTGCACCGATAAATTCTAATATGTATTGGTCTCGGAAAAGTTGTTCCGCAGTGGGTGTAGTTTGTCTCATCACTGCTGAGACTTTTGGCTTATTGAGCATAGTGCGTTCATATAACGCACTATTAATTTGCCTTTCTAACTCACGGGAAGAAAAGTGCTCATCAATAGATTTTTGTAAATAAAACTCACGTTCCTCCTCTGTATGACAACGACTGATAATCAGCAAGTTATTCGTCCAACTTATTTGTCTCAGCAGTGCCGAGACAAATTGTGCTTTAGGAGCATATGTCTCATAAAACTGTTTCATACGCCAAAGATTCTTCTTTGAGAAACCTTTAAGATCTGGCGCATTTTGCTCAATGTGTAACGCTAATTGTTCTACAACACCGTCCCCCCACTGAGCAGTAGATAATTTGTTAGATATAAATTCTCCTAATTGCCAATAGAGGTCTATCATAGCGGAGTTTGCCACATGTAACACCCTATTACGAGCAGCGCGAATTAAATCAATCACCTCAGCAAATTCTGGATGATTATATTCTTTTACGATGGGGTTCGGTTTGTTCATACTTCTTGTAATCTTAATACAACTTATACGTTGTCCTCAGCACTTTGAACTCTGTGCGGCGGTTGATTT
Organism: Paludibacteraceae bacterium; assembly: GCA_016297215.1. GTDB lineage: Bacteria > Bacteroidota > Bacteroidia > Bacteroidales > Paludibacteraceae > Colicola. The sequence goes on from JAEDGZ010000006.1 coordinate 44,284, forward strand.
GGTTGCAAATCTCCTGCTGCTCTGTCGGCAGACTGAGGATAAACGCTTCGTCTAGCACCTGCTCCTGCGGAATAAACGGATACTGCGCGTGAATTGCTTTGTCGGCAGTAACGGGTTTCTGCTTGCCGTAGCCTACGGGGGTCAGTCGCTCGCGCTCTATTCCTTTGCTTATCAGGTAGTTGCATACCGCCTCTGCGCGTTTCTCCGACAGCCGCACGTTGAAGACAGAGTCGCCTTTCATATCGGTGTGCGCCGACAGTTCGATAGTGATATTCGGGTTGTCGTTCAGCAGTTTGACGAGCGATTGCAGCCCCTCTTCCGAGGCGGGAGTCAAGTCCCATTTGCCGAACTCGTAGAAGATGTTATCCATCGTAACGGGCTTGCTGACGGGCGAAAGCGTGAAATCCTGCTGATAGGTCTTGCTGTCGGCAAGGTTCAGCGTGTTGAATCCCTCGCGTGCGTTGAGGTATCCGCGGGCGGTGGCGAGCATGATGTATCGCGCGTCTTTATTCACCTTTATCTTATAGGTGCCATCCCGCCGCGCCTGTACCTTTGTGTTGGTACCGTCATCGCCCACAAGGCGGATAGTAGCGTTGGAGATAGGCTCGCCTTGGTTGTCCGTCAACTTGCCTTCCACGAGGAACACCATCTCCGGCAGCACAAACTCGTATATCTGGTCAAACCCTTTCTTCTGCCCTCGGTTGGACGAGAAAAAGCCGTTTTGTGTGTTGCCCGCAAAGGTAATCCCGAAATCATCGTTGTTGGAATTGAAAGGCGCGCCTATGTTAAAGATAAACCAAGCGGCAGAGTCATGCACCGTGGTGTCGCGTTGCGCCATAAAGATGTCCAGCCCGCCATAGCCGGGGTGCCCGTTTGAGGCAAAATAGAGTGTCCCGTTGGGGTGAATGCAGGGGTACATCTCATCGCCTGCCGAGTTGATTTGTGCGCCCATATTCTGCACGTTCACCCATTCTTCGCCTTCTAATTCCGCCATATAGAGGTCTTTCCCGCCGAAGCCCCCGGGCGCATCCGAAACGAAATAGAGCGTGTCGCCCGATGCGGAGAGCGAGGGATGTCCCACGGTGATACTGCTGTCCGCAAAGAGTTTCACCTCTTGTGCCTCGCCCCATTCGCCGCTGGCGCGGGAAGAGCGGTAGATTTTCGCCCCGAGGTCTTGCCCGTTGACGGGCTTCGAGTAGGTGAAATACATCGTGCGTCCGTCGGCGGAGAAGCAGCAAACACCCAATTCCGCTGTGGTCTTTGCGCCGCCTCCGCCGCTTGTGGAGTCATTCTCCTGCTCCTCTTGCTCATCGCCGTAGAGCCCTTCCGCCAACGCAATGTCCTCCCATTCGCCCGCTGCATTCTTGCGCGCGGAGTAGAGACTGAACAACTGCGCACCCGTTACGGGGCTCGGGCGCTTCAGGTTTTTCTTCTTGTTGCCCGATGAACCCGATGCCTGTCGGTTGCTGGTGAACATCAGTGCGTCCGCATCTTCACCGATAAACTGCGGGGCAAAATTGCTGCTGCGCTTGGCGTTGAAGTCCTTGGAGAGCGACACCTTGTAGCGCGAGGTCTGCTTCTTCCATTCCGCAATCTGCTGACAAGCATAATGCCCTGCCTGCGCCTGATAATCAGTGGGATAGGATTGCAGGTAGAGCAGGTATTGCTGGTCGGCTTCCTTGTACTTGCCTTGGTATTGCAGCACCTGCGCGTAACGCAGATACACTATCGAGTCCTGATACTTGTTGCGAATGGCGTTCTTGTAGGCGTTCACCGCCTTGTTGTTGTTCAAGATACGATAACACTCGCCTTGGTTGAATGCTACATGTGCCTTCATCGCACGCTCTTTCTGCGGCGAGATACGGCTGTAACACTGTTTGTACAAGTCGGCGGCATCATAGTATTCGCCTATGGCGTACATGCGGTCGGCTTTCTTCACGCGTTGCTTAATACTGCAAGATGATAGCCCCACCGAGAGGACTATCATCGCACACATATATATGTAAGAAACTTTGCTCTTCAATGATTATTTATGGTTTTAAGACATTATTCCACCTTAAAATTATACTCCTTCCCGTATTCCCGCAAGATGGTAAGTCTTAAGGTTTTCTCAGTCAGGTTATAGAGCGACGACCATTGGGTCTGCGAGGTGAGTTCCTCCGTAGGCGGCTGGGAAACAGAATCAAGCAGCACCATTGCTTTGGCTTCGCCCAAGGTATAGTTATTTTCATGCAAGGTCTTTCGCATAGTCTCATAGCGACCTTTACCATGTTCTGAACCCCATCCGTCCGTAGTGCCTATCATGGTGGGCGATATGTAGAAATTCGTTACGCACCGCAGTGTATCATTTCCGGTAAGCACTTCCATCACTCGTGGTATGGAGTCCCCTTTCGGAATAGTGTATTCTACGATAGCATAATCGCCTGTGGCATCTGCCATAAAGAAATGGTAATTGCTGCGACCGTTGCCGCGCATATCCATATCGTATCTCTTAAGCATTGCAACGGCTTCTTTCACCGTGGAGGCATGATCCAGTAGCATACGGATAGCGACAGTAGTGCTGATGCGCGGTAATCCTGTTTCTTGGCAAGTTTGCTTCTCATTCAGGGCAAGCACGCCTATAGCAAACCCATCTTCATTGATGCCATCAAGCGCTGCGTATGGTAATCCCATCATAAGTGATAAGTCGGTGTTACCATCTGTATAGAATCCTTGTTGGAATCCCATATTCAAGCCATCTACCATAGAAATAGATTTCTTTCCATTGGCAGGAGCCGTATGCACGAGAATAGCGGAAGTGGGTACGTAACTTGTGCCGGTCTTATCAAAATGCCGAAAATCATAGTTGCGCCCCATCAGGTAATCAATGCGCTCGTCATCGGGTACAGCGAAAGCACTACAACCTGCACCAAATGCTACTTTTGGGGATTTTGCGGGAATTGTGTCGTAGAGTAAGTATGCAATATACTGAAATAAAGCATTCGTTTCAGTTATATTGGATTTAAGCACTTGGTCTAATTTGTAGTCGGCGGTGTAGTCAATCTCATACAACCGCCCCGCGCCATCCAAGTCTTTCATGGAGTGAATCATTGCCAGTTTGTCTGCATCCGTAATATACACACTCGGATTCTTTGCAACAACATCTGAATCTATGGGATTTTCGTTCTTGCAGGAAACGGCTGCAAATACCCCCATCATTGCGAAAGCCAATGGCATCCAATGAAAAAATGAATAATGTGTTCTCATAAACGCAGTCTTTAATGGGTTAATACACTTTATTCCAGCGAGTGAATCACCAGCCCGCTGCGCAGTTTCGGCTCAAACCACGTCGTCTTCGGCGGCATGATGTTCCCTGAGTCGGCAATGTCAATAATCTGTTGCATGGTAACGGGGTAGAGTGCCAGCGCCACTTTCATCTCCCCCGAATCCACACGGCGTTTCAGTTCGCCTAAACCGCGGATTCCGCCCACGAAGTCGATACGCTTGTCCGAGCGCAAGTCCTTGATACCGAGTATCTTATCCAATATCAGATTGCTCGAAATCGTAACGTCTAGCACGCCGATGGGGTCGTTATCATCATAGCGTCCTTCCTTTGCTGTCAGGCTGTACCATTCGCCGCCAAGGTAGAGCGAGAAGTTATGCAAAGCCTGCGGCTTGTAAATGTCAGCCCCTTTCTTCTCCACCACGAAATCTGCCTCCAGCGCCTGCAAGAATGCCTCTTCCGTCAGCCCGTTCAGGTCGCGCACCACGCGGTTGTAGTCAATGATATTCAGTTGGTTATCGGGGAAGCATACCGCGAGGAAATAGTTATACTCCTCCTTGCCCGTATGGTTCGGATTTTGCAGTTTCTTCTCATTGCCTACCAGCGCAGCGGCGGCGGAACGATGGTGCCCGTCGGCGATGTACATGGCGGGGATCTCTTTGAATATCTGCGTGATATGGCAGATAGTTACGGGGTCGTTTATGAGCCAAAACGTGTGGTGGAACCCCTCCGGCGGTGCCACAAAGTCGTACTCCGGCTCGCCGGCGGTAATCTGTGCAATGATAGCGTCCAAGTCGTCGCGGTGGGGGTAAGCGAAGAACACAGGCTCCATGTTGGCGTTGTTCACCCGCACATGTTTCATGCGGTCTTCCTCTTTGTCGCGGCGGGTTAGTTCGTGCTTCTTGATGCGCCCATCCATATAATCATCCACCCACGCAGCAACCACCAGTCCGTACTGTGTCCTGCCGTCCATCGTCTGGGCATACACATAGTATTTCTCCTGCTCGTCTTGCACCAACCAGCCCTCTTTCTGAAAGAGGTCGAAATGTTCGCGCGCACTTTGATACACTTTCGGGTCATGCTCATCTGTACCGTCCTCGAAGTTTATCTCCGGCTTGATGATGTGATACAGCGATTTCTCGTTGCCTGCCGCCTCACGGCGCGCCTCCTCTGAGTTCAGCACATCGTAAGGACGACTGCTCACTTGCTCTACTAACTGTTTGGGTGGACGAATGCCACGAAATGGTTTGATAATCATGGTAATATATAGATTTAAGGTGTTACTTTCCCGCTACCTTCGGCTCCGGCGACATAGAGCAAGATCCGTTGAAGACGGCATTTGGCTCCACAATCAGCGTCTGTGTCTTCACTTCGCCTTGAATCTTGCCCGTTGCGCGCAGTGCCAGCGTGTGGTGAACGGCTATCTTGCCTTCCATTGCCCCCATTATCTCGGCGTTTTGGCAGTCGATAGTGCCTTTCAGTTTGCCTTTCTCGCCTATCACCACTTTGCCCGAGCATTGCAAATCGCCCTCTATCGTTCCGTCTATGCGGATATCCGAATCGGCGATGATGGTGCCGATGATTTTGCTACCTGCCGTCAAGGCGTTGTATAAAGTTCCTGTCTGTTGTTGTGTTGCCATAAGATATAACTTTTGAAATGTACATATTTTCAGCGTGCAAAGATACCTTTTTTTTTTTGTATATGCAAATAATAAGCTGTACGTAGGGCAAAAAATCTTCTTTTTTCATGGAAAAAGCAAAAAATCTCTCCCCTTTCTTTGTTTATTTCAGAAAAAAAGCGTACCTTTGCGCCCTATTGCGTACTATCGCGCACCAAACAACACGAAACGATATGAAACTGCTGATTGTCATACTCCTGCTTGCCGCCGCCTTCATCCTCTTGTCGGTGCGGGTTATCTTGAAGCGCAACGGGCGTTTCTCCAGCCAGCATATCTCCCAGAGCAAGACCATGCGCGAGCGAGGTATCCATTGCGCTACCTCCCAAGACCGCGAAGCCCGCCGCAAAGCCCCGACGCGCTTAGACCCTAAACAACTATAAGTAAAATCATTAACAAACAATATCATCATGAACAAGATTCAAATTACCATTGACGCAATTCTTGCAACCGCTGTGGTTGCGCTGTTTGTCATTTTCTTTACGGTGAAGCCCTCTTGCGGGCAGCAGGGCGCCGAAGAGGCGGCTCCCGTAGCAGAAGGGAACATGCCCGTGGCATACCTCAATCTTGACTCTGTCTTGACTTACTACACCTTCGCCATTGAGGCAAGCGACCGTTTGATGACCAAGCAAGAGGACGCACGCCTCAAACTCAACTCTAAGGCGCGCACTCTCCAGAGCGAGATGGCGGATTTCCAAAACAAGTTGCAGAATGGTGCTTTCATGAGCCGTGAGCGCGCCGAGCAGAAGCAACAGCAACTTATCCAAAAGCAGCAAGACCTCGAAGCATTGGAAGCCAAACTCACCAACGAAATCATGCTTGAGAACCAGCAACTCAATATGCAGTTGGCAGACACGCTCAACAGTTTCCTTCGCGAGTTCAATGCTGATGGTCGCTACCACATGATTTTCGCCAACACGGGCAAGGATAACATCCTCCAAGCCGCTGATTCCTACGATATTACCGCAGAAGTCATCGAAGCCCTGAATGCCCGCTACACCCCCAAGAAGAAATAACCACTGGGGACGCAGGCGTCTCGCCTGCGGTAAATTAGCAGACGATAATAGGTTATTATTAGGTTATTATTAGGTTATTATCGGGTGATTACCGAGTGATTACCGAGTGATTAACGGGTGATTAAGCAGACTATTCCGATAGAAAAGCGTATGCGAAAAGTATTGTTTACGATAGGTTTGGTATGTTGCGCCGTCTTTGCAACGCAGACGGCGCGCGCCCAAGCCATCCCCGTCTCGATGGAATACACCGAGGTGTACGACTTCATCGACGAACTCATCACCGACGGTTATATCGTCCACCAAACAGCGGTCAAGCCCTACACCCGCACCCAAATCGCCAATATGTTGGTGGAAGCGCAGATGGGGGACTCCCTGATGAACAACCGCCAGCGCAAAGCCCTCAACTACTACCTCGACGTCTTCGCCCTCGAGCGCGATACCATGGTCAGCCGCTACGTGCAATACACTGACCATCAGACCTTTTCGCTCTCCCTCGCCAATCCCCAGTTCTCCTACATGTCCAAGAAAAAGATGTTCAAGTTCACGCTTGAGCCTATCTTGGGCATGGACATCTACGGCGCCAAGAAAGGGGCTATCCTCAAACGCTGGTATGGCGCCGAACTGCGCATGGACATCGCCCGCCACCTCTCTATATGGGGCTCTCTCCGAGACATCTCATGGAACGGAACAGCCTTATTATCAGACAACTACTACGCCAACGACGATGCCAAGATAGACGGCGCCAAACTCACCAAGCCCCTTTTCCTCAACAACCTCGCCGGCGTGCAGTACAAAGAGGCGGACTACGGCGGCGACTTCTCCGACTCCCGCGGAGGTATCGCCCTCTATTCGTGGTGGGGACGCATCGCCTTGGAGCGCGAGAACATCCGTTGGGGCGACTCCTACCATTGCTCCAACATCCTCTCCGGGCGCAACCCCGCAGTGCCCATGCTCTCCCTGCAACTCACCCCCTGCTCATGGTTTCAGTTCGACTATTTCCATGCGTGGCTCATCTCCAACGTCTTAGACTCCACCAACTACTACATCGAACACGTAGCCGAAGGCACCGACGTGAAGCAATACCGCCCCCACAACAAGTTCATGGCGGCGAATATGTTCACCTTCACGCCTGTCAAGTACCTCTCTTTCTCCTTCGGTAACTCCATTGTCTATGCCGAGCCGAATGTGCAGGCGCTCTATTTCATCCCCATCGCCTTCTTCAAGTCGCTCGACCACCTCATGACCAAAGGCACTGCCACGCAGAATCAGAACTCGCAGGCGTTCGCCTCTATCTCCGTCCGCCCGTGGGACCACATACAGTTGTACGGCTCTTTCTTCCTTGATGAGTTCAAACTCTCGCGCTTGAAGAAGTCCTCTGCGGCGAAGAACCCCGTTTCCTATCTCGTGGGCTTCAACTGGAGCGGCTGGCCTCTCAAAGGGCTCTCCCTCCGCGGCGAGTTCATGCGCTCCTACATCGCTTGCTACACCCAGTCCATCGATGTCTTGGATTACACCAGCAACACCTACCAGATGGGGCACTACATGGGCGACAACGCGCAGTCTATCCATCTCGAGTTAGCCTACCGTCCTGTCCGCGGACTGCGCCTAGCCCTTTCCTACACCAACGACACCAAGTACAACGCCTATTCCTATCTCCGCCGCGGCATCATCGAAGCCATCTCGCAGAAGCCTTTCGACAAGGCTATCTACCGCAACGACGAGATAGCCTTCAACGGCATCTATGAGGTGCATCCGTCGATGTACCTGCGTCTGTCGTTGCTTTACAACAACGCCCGTGCGTTTGATAATCTCGAATCCGAAGTGGCTGGCGAATACCTCGCCACCGCCCAAGAGTACCTGAATACCTACGCCCCCGTCTATTTCCAAGGCAAGAACTTTACCGCCCAAATAGGCTTCTCCTTCGGCTTCTAAAAATGAATAAAATGGAAAAATGATGATATGATACAACGAGTTCAAACACTTTATCTATTGCTTGTCGTAATCCTTGGAGTATTGCAATGTTGCTTTGCTCCGGTACAATTCCTACCTACGGAAGGAGTGGAATATATCTCGCTTATGCCTTATACCAAGTGGCCCTTGGCGGTAATCAGCATAGCAATACCTTTGGTCGCTTTGGTAGATATCTTTCTTTTCAAACATAGACTTGTACAAGCGCGTTTGAACGTAGTAAACGTGGTGTTGTGTTTGGGTTACTATGCCTTATTGACATTGTATATTGCTTTCGTCGTGAAAGGCTACGAGCCAATAGGTGATGTCCTGTTGGCTGGTGCAGATTGGTATCTTAATGTTTGGGCGGGACTGCCGCTGGTTTGCATCGTGCTGAGTATGATGGCTACTCGGCGGATATTAAAAGACGAGGCTTTGGTACGGGCGGCAGACAGAATACGCTGATTAGGTGGATTTATTTTTGCTGCGACATACATCGCAATGTCCGCAGGGTGGGGCGGACAACTCCCCGAAATACCCCAACAGCAGTTGCTCGCGGCAGAATTGTTTTTGTTTGGCGTACTCCACCATCGCTCGCAATCGTTCCGCATATTGCGTTTGTCGCTCTTCATACACGCGCGGCGGCAGGTAGATTTCTGCCTGCCGTTCTTGTATTAATGTGAATGTGCAGGCAACGCTGCGTGGGATATAGGTGATGATATGCCGTTGTGCAAGGCTCACAAGTAACTCATGCTCCGTGTCGTCAATATACTGAAAATCCGTGAAAATCCCGCTATACTGCCGCATCAATTGGTCCAGCAAGCGTATCTGCTCGCGGCTCAAACTGTATTGCCCCAACGCTTGCGCGGGGACATTGATGAGCACCCGCGGCGGGGTCTCGTGCTCCTCCTCAAAGCGGATATACCCCGCTTGGTCGAGCAGGTGCAACGCGGAGTAGGTCTGCAAAATAGGCAGGCGCATACGCTGGCAGAGTTCGTCTATATGTAGTGCAAACGAGTGGTCTAACCCGCTGCCGAGCCCCACTTGGTAGAAATCGCACGTGCAATGATACACCCGCTCCACATACTCCTTGGGCGGATAGTTCGCAGACACCCGCCTCTTCGCTTTCGCGCGGTCTGCGGGATGATAGAGCAGCACGGCATACGCGGTCTTCCCGTCGCGTCCTGCACGCCCTGCCTCTTGATAGTAGGCTTCGAGGCTGTCGGGCAAATCGTGGTGAATCACCACCCGCACGTCGGGCTTGTCGATACCCATGCCGAAAGCGTTGGTGCATACCATCACCCGCGTCTGCCCTGTCTTCCATTGTTCCTGCTTCGTATGACGCTCTTTGGGCGACAGCCCCGCATGATAGAAATCTGCTGAGATACGGTTCGTTACGAGTATCTCCGCCACTTCCTGCGCCCGCTTGCGGTTGCGCACATACACTATCGCGCTACCCGCCACGCGGCTCAAGATATGAACTATCTGCGCTAACTTCTCCTCTCGCCCGTCGCCTGTTGGCGACGCAGCAGCCTGCCCATTAACCACTGAACACTGCCCACTAACCACTTCCCTCACCACATACTGCAAATTCTCCCTCCGAAAACTCTTCTTCAGCAGGTTATTTTCCCGAAAATGCAGCCGCTCCTGTATGTCGTTTGCCACGGCGGGCGTGGCGGTGGCGGTCAGCGCCAGCACTGCCACCTCGGGCAGACTCTCGCGGATGTCGGCGATATGCAGATACGACGGGCGGAAGTCGTAGCCCCATTGCGAGATACAGTGTGCTTCGTCCACGGCAATCAGACATATCGGCAGTTCTGTCAGCCGTTTGCGAAATGCCTCGCTCTCCAACCGCTCCGGAGACACGTAGAGGAAATGATACGGACCGAACTGGCAGTTGTCCAGTGCCACCCGCTGTTGGTCGCGGCTCATGCCCGTGTATATGGCGGCGGCGAGGATATCCCGTTGCCTGAGGTTCTCCACTTGGTCTTTCATCAGCGCAATCAGCGGCGTAACGACCAAGCACAGCCTGCCTTTGACCATCGTCGGTACCTGAAAACACAGGCTCTTCCCCCCGCCCGTAGGCATCAGAGCAAGGGTGTCTTTGCCCGCGAGTACACTATCAATGATTTCCGCCTGTAATGGGCGGAAATCATCGTAATGCCAATATGTCCGAAGAACCTCTTTCGGAGACATGTTGTTCTATGCCGGATTTACTTATTCAGCACGCCGAGGGCTTTGCCCACCTTGACGAACGCTGCCACGCCCTTGTCCAATTGCTCGCGGGTATGAGCGGCGGAGAGTTGCACGCGGATACGCGCTTGTCCCTGCGGCACTACGGGGTAGTAGAAGCCAGTAACATAGATGCCTTCTTCTTGCAGAGCGGCTGCAAACTCTTGGCTCAGACGAGCGTCGTAGAGCATCACGGCGCAGATGGCCGATTGCGTGGGCTTGATGTCGAAACCTGCTTCTTTCATGCGTGCCACGAAATAGTCGGTGTTAGCATGCAGGCGGTCTTGCAACTCGTTGCTGCGAGTCAGTATCTCGAAGGTCTTGATACCCGCGGCAGCAATCATCGGAGGGATGGAGTTGCTGAACAGATACGGGCGACTGCGCTGGCGCAGCAGGTCGATAATCTCCTTCTTACCCGTGGTGAAGCCGCCTACCGAGCCGCCGAACGCCTTGCCGAGCGTGCCCGTGATAATCTCTATCTTCCCGCGCAGGTCGTATTGTTCGGTTACGCCGTGTCCCGTCTTGCCGACAACACCCGCGGAGTGGCTCTCGTCCACCATCACGAGGGCGTTGTATTTCTGTGCGAGTTCGTAAATCTTATCCAGCGGGCAGACGTTGCCGTCCATGGAGAACACGCCGTCGGTGGCGATGATACGGAAGCGCTGTGCCTGTGCTTTCTTCAGTTGCTCCTCAAGGTCAGCCATATCGCCGTTGGCATAGCGGTAGCGCACTGCCTTGCATAGGCGCACGCCGTCGATGATAGACGCGTGGTTGAGGGCGTCGGAGATGATGGCGTCTTGGTCGGTCAAGAGAGGCTCAAACAAACCGCCATTGGCATCGAAACAAGCCGCATAGAGGATGGTGTCCTCGGTGCCGAAGAAGTCGGAGATGGCTTGCTCCAACTGCTTGTGGGTGTCCTGCGTGCCGCAGATGAAGCGCACGGATGCCATGCCGTAGCCGCGAGCGTCCATGCGCTCTTTGGCTGCCTGAATGAGTTCGGCATTGTCGGCAAGACCGAGGTAGTTGTTCGCACAGAAGTTAATCACATCCTTGTTGCCTTCCACCTTGATAGCAGACGACTGCGGAGTGATAATCACGCGCTCGTTCTTGTACAGACCGGCGTCTTTGATGTCTTGCAAAGTAGCCTGCAAGTGGGCTTGAAAGTCTGAATACATGGTATGTAAGTATTTAATGATTAGTGGTCATTGGTTAGTATGTAGTGTGCCAATGCTTAGCAAAACCCCGATGGCGGCAGTGGAGAGCATGAGCAGCACATCGCGCAGGTCTATCACGCCGCGGGCAAGGCTGCGGTAGTGGTCTTGCAAAAGCACCCAATAGAGCACGAAGCACCCCAAAGCGCCGAGGATGAAGCAGACTATTTGACTGCGGCTGAGTGTGGCAGCCAGCAAGCCTATTCCGAGGAAGGCTGCACTAAGCAATATCAGTCCGATAAACGCCCCTGCAAACGCCCCTGCGTCGAGGTTCCCCATCGGCTCTGCCATATACGCTACGGCAAAGTAGTGCACCACGCAAGGCAGCAAAGCAATCAGCATGAGCAACCATGCGGCGAAGAACTTCCCGCATACCAGCCGCCAAACAGGCACCCGCTTGCTGCGGAGCAAGTCCCACATGCCGGAGTTGCGCTCCTCGGCAAACAGCCGCATAGTCAGCGCGGGGCAAAGCAACATCAGTAGCCATGGCGACAACTGAAACAGTCCATCCACCTGCGCATAGCCTGATTCTACGATGTTCCACTCCCCGGGAATGACCCATAGAAACAAACTAATCGCCAGCAGATACAGCCCGATAACGATATACGCTATCGGCGTAGAGAAATAATATGCTAATTCTTTGCGAAACACGATGGAATAGTGGTTAGAGTCCTTTATTTGCTCTCCCCCTTATAGGGGGAGTCGGAGGGGGTCCTATTTCTCCGTCTTCGGGAAGAAAATCCAGAAAGCGATAGTTACTAGTAATGCAAAAGCCGCAAAGATATACCATGCTTCTTGCCAACCAGCCCACATTTGTTCTGCTGCTTCTTGAATCTTAAGCAATGCTTCAGATGAAATATTAGTCCAATCTATTTGCCCCTCAGCATCGCGGATAACACCGAGATTTGACTCCAATAATGGGTCTGCTGCATCACCGTTCTTTTGAATCATTGGAACAGTCATGTTTACAATCTTCTGTGCAGCCAGTGTACCGATGGTTGCTCCTAAACCATTTGTCATTACCATGAATAGACCTTGTGCTGATGAGCGCTGTGCTTCATTGGTCTCCTGATCTACGTAAAGTGCTCCAGAGATATTAAAGAAGTCAAAGGCAAAGCCATAGACAATGCAACTAAGTACGAAGAGTAATACACCCGGGAATCCAGGGTTTCCAGCACCGAAGAGACCAAAACGGAACACCCAAGCGAACATCGCCATAAGCATCACATTCTTGATTCCAAAATGCTTCAGGAAGAAAGGAATTGCAAGAATACAGAGTGCTTCGCAAATCTGACTGATAGAAATAAGGATTCCCGAGTGCTGTACACCAAAGGTATTCGTCCAGTTCCTGAAATATTCGAAACTACCGAGGAATGGGTTAGCAAAACCATTAGTAACTTGAAGACACATTCCTAACAACATAGAGAATACAAAGAACAGCGCCATCTTCTTTTGCTTGAAGAGCGCGAATGCCTTTAAACCAAGTGCTTCAACCATGTCTACATTACCCTCCACTTTCTTGATTTCGCAATTCGGCAGTGTCAGCGAATAAACGGCAAGCACTAAACTTAAGCCTCCACTGATAATGAATTGTGCCGGAGTGTCCATCGCACCTACGAGGTCTACCCCCCACATGGTAGCAATAAAACCTACTGTACCGAATACACGAATCGGAGGGAAGTCTTTGACAGTGTCCAAACCTGCTTTAACGAGGGCGTTGAATGCCACCGAGTTCGTCAGCGCAATAGTCGGCATGAAGAATGCAACAGAAATGGTGTAGAGGGTAAAGAGCGGCGCAAAAACCACATCTGAGCCAGCTGAGAAGGCATAGACTCCTGCTGCAACCATGAAGAGACCTGCCAAACCATGACAGAGACTTAATGCTTTCTGAGCCTGAAGCCAACGGTCTGCAACAATACCCATAAGGGCAGGCATAAAAAGACTGACAATACCCTGAACAGAGTAGAACCAGCCTATTTGACTACCAAAACCATGAACTCCTAAATAGCGTCCCATAGAGGTTAAGTACGCTCCCCAAACGGCAAACTCGAGGAAGTTCATTAGCATTAGCCGTAGTTTCATGTGTTTCATAGTGTATGTATTTTTCGTAGTTTACGTTATTTTTGTTGCATCAGAACTCGCTGGTGAAGTGGAACTTGATATGTTTGTAGTCGTTCTGCGCCATTTGCAGGACGTAGGCGCTGTCCGCCATGAAGACATCGCGACCGTCTTTGTCGAATGCCATATACTGCGCTTTGCGTTTCTTGAACATCTCCAACTCCGCCGCGTCGTCGCTCTCTATCCAGCAGGCTTTGTACATCTGCAGCGGCTCCCAGCGGCATTTGGCGTTGTACTCATGCTCCAAGCGATACTGTATCACCTCAAACTGCAACTGCCCGACGGTGCCGATAATCTTGCGCCCGTTCATCTGGCTGACAAAGAGTTGCGCCACACCTTCGTCCATGAGTTGGCTCACCCCCTTGTCGAGTTGTTTCTGCTTCATCGGGTCGGCGTTCTCTATGTATTTGAACATCTCCGGCGAGAACGACGGCAGTCCCTTGAAGTGCAAGTCCTCGCCCGCCGTCAGCGTGTCGCCTATCTTGAAGTTTCCGGTATCGGGCAGACCGATGATGTCGCCCGCAAAGGCTTCGTCCACCGTCTCCTTGCGCTGCGCCATGAAGCATGTCGGCGACGAGAAACGCATCTGCTGCCCCTTGCGCACGTGTTTATAATAGGTGTTGCGTTCGAACTTACCGCTGCATATCTTGAAGAACGCAATGCAGGAACGGTGGTTGGGGTCCATATTCGCGTGAATCTTAAAGCAGAAGCCCGTGAACTTGTCTTCCATAGGCTCCACTTTCCGCTCCACGGCATCCACGGGAAGCGGGGAGGGGGCAATACGCACGAAGCATTCCAGCAACTCCTTCACGCCGAAGGTGTTGAGCGCCGAGCCGAAGAATACAGGTGCCAACTCGCCCGCGAGGTAGTCTGCGTGGGAGAAGGGGTTATACACACCCTCTATCATCTCCAAGTCTTCTTGCAGTTTTGCGGCATCTTGCTCGCCTACCAACTCGGCTATCTGCGGGTCGTTCACATCGTCAAAACGCAGCGACTCGGTAACATGCGTCTTGTCGGGCTGGTAGAGGTCGAGCGTAGATTGGAAGATGTTGTACACGCCCTTGAAGCGCGGACCGCTATTTATGGGCCAACTGAGCGGGCGCACATGAATACCCAACTCCTGTTCTACCTCATCCAGCAAGTCGAACGGGTCTTTACCCTCGCGGTCCATCTTGTTGATAAAGACCATCACGGGGGTCTTGCGCATGCGACATACCTGCATCAGTCGGCGTGTCTGTGTCTCCACACCTTTCGCAGCGTCTATCACAATAATCACCGAGTCCACGGCAGTCAGCGTGCGGAAGGTGTCCTCCGCAAAGTCTTGGTGTCCGGGGGTGTCAAGGATATTGATATGATAGACCGTCTCGCCTTGCTGTTCTCCGTTAATGTCCGTTAATGAACCGTTAATCGTTTGGTTAGCAGGTTTGTAATCAAATCCCATGACGGAGGTTGCCACAGATATACCGCGCTGTTTCTCTATCTCCATCCAGTCGGAGGTAGCGGTCTTGCGTATCTTGTTTGACTTGACGGCACCCGCCACATGAATAGCGCCTCCGTAGAGGAGCAGTTTCTCGGTCAGAGTAGTCTTACCCGCATCGGGGTGTGAGATAATGGCGAACGTCCGCCGCCTAAGTATTTCCTGTTGTTCGTTTGTTGAGAGCATGTTTATTCTAATGATTCTTTTTCTTTGCGTAAGTCGGTAAGTTTCTTTCCTTTATAGGTAAAGTAAGCAGGTCCCTGATAAGCTGCGGATGGTGTGCGCTTTTCCTCCGGCATATACGTTCCTGTGAAAGCAGACAATGTAAAGATTCGGTCTTGATATTCTATGTGGTTGTCGTCTGCAACCCGTACTTTTATTTTCGTGGGGATAAATTCTATTTCTTCCCCTTCCTGAACCCCAATCATAGAAAAACGAAAACTTGCACGCGCAGTGTGGCGAACTTTCTCATTCTCATTCTCTGTCTTTTCCGGTTTACACTCTTGCTCTGGGATAAGTTTTCCTTGCTCATCAGGGCGAAGAATCACAGCATCATCCAAAGTGATAGAAATATTCCGTAATATATCCAATGCCTGTGCCGGTTTGATATTAAAGAACTCACGTCCCGGACGAATACGCAAGTTTGTCAAACTGTCAATGGTCTTGTGGACCAACCGCTCTACTTCGTTGAATTTGGTAGTCCGCAAAATAGCGTATATATTGTAAGGCAAAGGTACCGCTGTATTATCTAACTCTTTAGCGCGTACATCCACCGGACGGCTTGATTTTCCTATCTTTACCCAATCTTCGCGAAAGGAAGGATTGGTCAAGATATAAACATATCCTATTTTATTCTCCATTTTGATAATGCTTCTTTGACACTCGATAGCCCTACAATACCGCAATTACTTCAATCTCTACCAGTCCGCCTTTGGGGAGTTGGGCTACGGCTACGGCGGAGCGGGCGGGGAACGGGGCTTTGAAGAGGGTGGAGTACACCTCATTCAGCGTGGCAAAGTTCGCCATATCGGTGAGGAATACTGTGGTCTTCACTACATGGCTTGCGTCCGTGCCTGCCGCCTCCAATATCGCGGCTACGTTCTTCACCGATTGCTCTGCTTGGCTGCGGAAGTCCGTGCCTGCAAAGTCGCCTGTCTTGGGGTCAATACCGAGTTGTCCGCTCGCAAAGAGCATGCCGTTAGCCACTACTGCTTGGCTGTATGCGCCTATTGCTGCCGGCGCGTTGGGAGTGTTGATAATCATGTCAATTATGAGTTATTAAAAAGATTCGTAATAAGAAAGATTAGAAATGTGGTTACTATTTAGTCTCTTTCCCTCTGCACTTCCGTCAAAATCCTTCCGAATCTCTGCGCGGCGTAGCCGTGCAAGGTGTTTTATTATTTGCCTGCTCGCTGTCGCTCGCGAGATTATCAAGGATTATTACGGAGCCTATCGAAGCAACCTCATGAGAGTCTATGTCAAGGGCAGGGGTGGGTCCTATTTTATCCCCAGTTTCTTCCGTATATCCTTCGGCAGGGCGTCTTTGTGGAGAAGGACATCGTTGGTCTTGTATTGCATGAACGCCTCCGATACGTACCAGATACCTTTGTAGTCGCTCTTCTGCGTGCCCCACGAGTTCTTCACCATGTAGTAGCGTTTGCCGTTCTGGTCTTTCGCCACGCCGAAAATCTGCATGCCGTGGTCGTCGGTGGTCTCCCAACTGTCGAACGCCTGTTGGCGCATCTCCTGCGTGATGGTCATCTCCGGTAGCGGTTTCTTGGTCAACTCATCGCGCTTGTCTGCCTCCGACAGCCCGAGCCAGTGCGCCATATCCGAGCCCGTGAGGTCGGCTCCCTTATCGGCATCGGGCATCACGCCGATACCTTTGCGGGTGAAGCCCACCTCCGACACATCCGCGCCCCAAGCCAGCGTGTAACCCTGCGCCAGCGCGTGGTCGATGATACGCATCATGTCCTCCACCGGCACGTTGTACATCTGGTCCATGCGCCAGTTGTCCGGCACCTCAAGGGCAAACTGCGTGTAGAAAGGATGGTGGGTGTAGGAGGTAATGCTCACATAATCATCGGCATTCAGCCCGAGCGACGCGGCAAAACTCTGCGGCGTGTACTCCTTGCCTTCGTAGGTAAAGGTCTCGGGGCACTCGCCCAAATAGGTGTCGTAGATGGCTTGCAGCCCTTTCTTCCACACGGGCGTCAGTTTCTTCAGCCGCCCGTTGGTGAGTGCACGCACATAGCCTTCCGCCAGCGCGTCCAACTCGTTGTGCACGGGCAGCGTGTCGCCTGCCGTTGCTCCGTATTGTATGCCCGGCATCGCCTCTTGCGGCACCAGCCCGTAGTTCTTCAGGCAGTAGATGACATCGTATGCCGACCCGCCCGGGGCGAACTCTGTGGAGCCGTACATGCGCACCACGTACTCGGCGCGGTCCATCATCGTGTGGTGCACCACGAACATCTCGCTCAGGTCGTACTCACCTTTACCCATGCGCAGCAACTCGCTCTCGAGGAATCCGATGGCCGAGAAACTCCAGCAAGTGCTGCTGCGGTGTTGGTTCTTCACGGGCGTAATGCCAAGGCTGTCCACCGTGGTGAACACAAAGCCTTCCGGCACTGAGTCTGCCGCCACAACGGCACTATCCTGCTGCGCATAGAGCGGCAGGACAAGCATAAAAGCACAAAGAATAGAGAGAATAATTTGTTTTTTCATAATGGTCAGCATTATTGTAAAAAAATACTTGAACAATTCTTGATAATAATTTGTAGAAAAAGAAAGTTCAGACTATTGTTTGTTATTGGGAGGAAAAAGTTTTGTATAAATCCATCACAAATTCGCCGCAAAGATACAAAAAAAAAGCGAGATACGCAAATAAAGTTGTAAAAACTTATTTTTTTTGATAGTATCGCGTACGAAACAACACATAAAAAACAACCGTCTAACCACAAGTTAGGCGGTTGCTTTTGTCAGGTTACTTTTCTCCGTTTTGAGGATTGGGTTGTTTTGCTTTGTTCGTTTTTTTTTCGGCTTTCTTTGGTTCAGCAGGTTCGGCTTTCTCTGCCTTCTTTGGCTCTTTGGGAGCGGCTTTTGTCGTCTCCTTTTTTGAGGTGGTGGCAGGAGCGGCTTTCTTTGTTGCTTCCTTTTTGGGAGCAGCGGGAGCGGCTTTTGGCGGCTCTTTCTGCTCCTCTGCGGGAGCCGTTTGCTTCTCCTCCTGCTTGTCAGCTTTCTTCTCGTCTTTTTTCTCCTCTTTGGGCAGTTGTAATGGGTTGCCCTGCGCATCGAAGAAACGAGTTTCGAGCATGCCGAGACTCTGGTTCTCAATCACTCTGACGCCGAACTTACGCCGCCACCGGTTGGCTAAACTGCTGAAGAGTCCGCGTGTGGCGTAAGAATAGACGAAGGGGTGCAGATGCAGTCGAAGTCGCTTGCCGAAATGCTCGGTGAAATGCTCTATCTCTTCCTGCACTTGGTCGGTAAAGAGTAGGGTAGGTTGCACTTTGCCTTTTCCCATACAGGTCGGGCATACCTCCATCACCTCCATCTCTACCGCCGGGCGTACGCGCTGGCGTGTGATCTGCATCAGTCCGAACTTGCTGAGCGGCAGCACGTTGTGGCGTGCTCGGTCGCGCTCCATCAGTTTGCGCATGTAGTCGTAGAGTTGCTGTTGGTGCTCCTTCGAGTCCATGTCGATAAAGTCCACAATGATGATGCCGCCTATATCGCGCAGCCGCAACTGGTGCGCCAACTCCTCGGCTGCCAGCATGTTAAACTGGTAGGCGTTCTCCTCTTGGTCCTCAAAAATCTTTTTGCTTCCAGAGTTAACGTCGATAGAGAAGAGTGCCTCGGTGCGGTCGATGATCAGGTAGCCGCCGTGCTTGAATCCAACCACGCGCCCTAAGCCTGTTTTCATCTGTCGAGTGATGTCGAACTTGTCAAAGATCGGTTGTGTCCCTTCGTAGAATTTCACAATTTTTGCGCTCTCCGGCGCAACGAGTTCCAGATACTGGCGCACCTCATCGTAAACGCCTTGGTCGTTGACCTGAATGGAGGTGAAGTCGGGCGACAACACATCGCGAATGATTCCGATGGTGCGCCCTATCTCCTCGCTGACGAGGCTGACGGGTTCTTTCTTCTGGAGGGATTTGACGGTGTCTTCCCAGCGTTGCACGAGCAGCCGCAACTCGTTGTCCAACTCCGCGGCACGTTTGTCCTCCGCCACGGTGCGCACGATGATACCGAAACCTTGGGGTTTGATGGAGAGTAGCAACTGCTTGAGTCGCGAACGCTCCGCCTCCCGTTTGATTTTCTGGCTCACCATCACGCCGTCCGCAAACGGTATGAGCACCATGTTGCGTCCTGCAATGCTGATTTCTGCCGTCAGGCGCGGTCCTTTGGTGTTGATGGGCTCTTTGGTTACCTGTACGAGAATGGGGTCGCCCACTTTCAGCACATCGGCTATCTGCCCTTCTTTGCCCACCTCGGGCTCGCGTTTGATTTTGTCCGTTGCCGGCACTTTTCTTCTGTCCGACACCGCCTTCGTAACATACGAACGCAATGTGCGGAACTGTGCACCCAAATCCAAGTAATGGAGAAAAGCTTCTTTCTCATAGCCTACATCCACAAAGACTGCATTCAGCGCGGGCATCACTTTCTTCACTCGCCCGTAGTAGATATTCCCCACTGCGAAGTTATCTTGATTCCGCTTCTCGCGGTTCACCTCTTGCAGGCGGTCATCCTCTGTTAGCGCGATAGCAATCTCTTGTGGCTGTACATCCACAATCAATTCGCTTTTCATACTACATAGATAAATAAAATTAGTTCAATAGAGTTCAATGGTAGCGCCCCTTTTTTAATTTGAAAATGTGTAAATTTGTAAATGTGAAAATTGCCATGCGGCGGAAATAATTTTCAATTTTCAAATTCTTATTTTTCAAATTCCTACAAGTCAGCAACTACCCTGAACAATATTGAACATACACGCTAAATCGTCTTACTTATGCTTATGACGATTCTTACGCAAACGTTTTTTACGCTTGTGAGTAGACATCTTATGTCTCTTATGCTTCTTTCCGTTTGGCATAATTGTTAGTTATTAAATGGTTAATTATTATGTTGTTTTCCACTATGGGATGCAGGCATCTCGCCTGCGGGTAAATAAATTTTGCGTTTTTAACGCACTTCCTTTGCGAAATCGCGGGAAGCCTTGAAGGCAGGAATCTTATGCTCGGGCACCTCTACGCTCGTATTAGCAAGGATGTTGCGTGCTATCTTGGCAGCGCGGGTCTTCGTGGTGAATGTGCCGAAACCGCGGAGATATACGTTCTCGCCGTTTGCTACTGTTTTCTTGATGTTGCTCATCGCCGACTCCAGTATATGACCTATCGATTTCTTGTCATAACCGGTCTTGATCGAAATTTCCGTGATAAGTTCTGCTTTTGTCATAACAGTTTAATGATTTTATTACGTTTATTACGTTAGTTGCTTTGGTCTTGTTATTTTTGTAGTGAGTATAGTTTGTAGCGGTATTTCCCCGTAGCCGTTCTTCTTTCCGCGAAAATCGGTGCAAAGTTACTATAAATTATTGAAATACAAAAGTTTTTTGCAAAAAAAATTGCATTTTTGTGCATTTTTTTGTAATTTTGCGCCCTGAAAAGGGGAAAATGAGGCTCTTAACCATCGGGGACGCAGGCGTCTCGCCTGCGAGTTATTGTATAGTAAACAACTTAAAAACGCAACAACGCTCTATGCAAATTCATACTGCTCTTTATCGTTGGTACGACCAAAATCACCGCGTACTGCCATGGCGTGATTCGGATGACCCCTATGCCATCTGGATTTCCGAGATTATCTTGCAGCAGACACGCGTGGCGCAGGGAATGGACTATTTCCTGCGGTTTATACAGCGTTTTCCTGATGTGCGAACGTTGGCAGAAGCGAACGAAGATGAGGTGCTTCGCTATTGGCAGGGGCTCGGCTACTACTCTCGCGCCCGCAATCTGCATAAGGCGGCGAAGATGATAGTGGAGCAGGGCTGGTTGCCTTTCCCTCAGACCTTCGAGCAGATACGCCTCCTCCCGGGCGTGGGCGACTACACGGCAGGGGCGATAGCGTCTTTTGCCTACAACCTGCCTTATCCCGCTATGGACGGCAATGTCTATCGCGTTGTGGCGCGGCTGTTCGATTGCGATATACCTTTCGACACCACGCAGGGGAAGAAGCATTTCCACCAACTGATAGAGCAGATATTAGACAAGTCGAAGGCGCGACTATTCAACTCCGCAGTGATGGAGTTCGGTGCCCTCTACTGCACGCCGTCGTTGTATCTATCCGAAGATGAGGTGAGCCGTTGCACCCTCTGTCCATTGCAGGTGCATTGCCTTGGCTTTCAACACCATACGGCGGAACTGCTGCCTGTGCGCAAACCGCGCCCCCAACTGCGCGACCGCTACCTGAACTATTACATATATGTTTCACGCGCGCACGAGGGCGAGGAGCCGCAGACGCTGATTCAGCAGCGGACGGGCAAGGATATATGGCAGCATCTGTATGAGTTCCCTTTGCGCGAGACACAGGATGAATTATTGCCGCCCGAGAAAGGCGTGGTCTATCGCGACTTTATGCATGTTCTCTCTCATCAGCGCCTCCATGCTCGCTTCTTCTATCTCCCTGTGGATACGTTGCCGAAGATTGCGGGCGCGATGGTCGTGGAGTGGTCGCGCTTGGACGACTATGCCTTTTCCCGCCTCACGCTAAACGCTTTGTCGGCTATAGCACGAGATTGAAGAAATATCCGAGTAGGAGGATGGCGAGCGTAACGCTTCCGAAGAAGATACCTATCAGTCGCCAACTCATCACTTTCTTGAGCATAGTGGCTTCGGGCAACGACAGTCCGACCACCGCCATCATAAACGCCATGGCTGTTCCGAGTGCTACCCCCTTGCTGACCAGCACTTGCACGATAGGCACCACGCCGGCGGCATTGGCGTACATCGGCACTGCCAAGACCACTGCCAGCGGCACGGCATACCAACTATCTGTCGAGAGGTGGTCGGCAAAGAAATCCTCAGGCACATAGCCGTGGATAGCCGCTCCGATGGCAATACCTATCAGCACATAGACCAACACTCCTCGCACGATGCGCCAAGCGTCGAGCAGGATAGCGGGCAAGCGTTTAAGGAAAGGCAGCGAGGCGGCGTCGGCAGTAGTGTCGGAAGAGAGGGGCGGGGACTGCAACAACTGTTGAATCCACGGCGAGAGATAGCGCTCCAGCCGCAACTGCCCTAGCACGATGCCCAGCACGGTGCCGAGCACGAGCCCCGATGCGATATAGATAAGCGTGATACGCCAGCCGAATGTGGCGGCGAACATCGCCACCGCCACCTCGTTTATCAGCGGAGAGGTGATGAGAAACGACAAGGTTACGCCCAATGGTATGCCCCCGCGCACAAACCCGATAAAGAGCGGGATACTCGAGCAGGAGCAGAACGGCGTTATCGCGCCAAACAACGCTGCCTGCAGGTATTGCATGCCGAACAGGCGTTTGGACGAAAGAAACCCGCGCAGACGCTCCACAGGCATATACGCATTGATAATACCCATAAGGCTGCTGATGAGAAAGAGCAACAGCAGAATCTTGGTGGTGTCATAAATAAAGAAATTCAGTGCCTGACCCAAGTGCGTCTCCGCACTCAAGCCGCACATATCATATATAAGCCAATCGGCGAATTGTTGTAACATCTCTGGATTTACGATTTACGATTTACGATTTTTGGTTTCCTACCATACATAATACACCCCTATTCCGATGAATAGGATGGCGACGATGCGGTTGAGCCATCGTTGGACGATGGCGGTCGTTTGGTAGAATCGGCTGATGCTGCCCACCGAGAACGCCAGTATCCATGCCACTATCAAGACGGGTAGGGCAGTGGCGAGGGCAAAAAGTACGGGCAGCCAATAGCCGTATGCCGCATGGGCGGACATCGGGATGAGCATGCCGAAATAGA
Source organism: Paludibacteraceae bacterium (assembly GCA_016297215.1). Lineage (GTDB taxonomy): Bacteria > Bacteroidota > Bacteroidia > Bacteroidales > Paludibacteraceae > Colicola. The sequence continues at coordinate 67,241 of JAEDGZ010000006.1, forward strand.
ACACTGCACTCGTCGGGCAGAATGCCAATGCAAATAGTATTCCCAGCAGGAAAGAGCCCCATGCACCTTTGGCAGCAAGTCGCTGTCCGTTACCGCCCGAATAGCCGAAGCCTCGCAAGTTCAGTTGCTCGCTCACCAGCATGAACGTCCCCACGAGCATCAGGACGATTCCTACTACCAACCCGCCTCTGCCGCTTAACAGCCGTTGTATCTGAAAAACGCTCTCGCCCGCGCGAAGCACGGAGATGAGCACTGCGCCGAGAACACCGTAGGAGACCACGCGCCCCGCAGCATAGAGCAAGCCGCTCACGAAGGTGCGCCGCGGCGTGTCCACATGCTTGCCGATATAGCCTATCGCGGCGATGTTCGTCGCCAGCGGGCAAGGGCTGATGGCAGTCAGCAAGCCCAGCACACATGCTGTCAGTGCGGGCGTGGTGCTATTGTCTAATATCGTTTGCAGCCATTGCATACCTTCATCACCTCCTCTTTGAGTTTGTCAGGTTGTTGGCGGGCATAGGCAAATGCCTGCTCCGTTAGGTTCGTAATTTCGCCGTTGCAGTCGATGATAAGCGATGACCACGCCACCTCGTAGCGTTCTGCCAGCGCCGTCTCATGCGTCCAATCTACCGCGCGGTAATGCACCTGCCCGCTTGCTATCGCTTCGCGCAACTCGTTCTTCGTCAGTTCTACCACCGCCTGCTCAATAGCGCGGCAGGTGGTGCAACGCTGCTTGCCGTAGAAATAGAGTATCTCTATCGGTGCCCGGGCGGTATCTGATACGGTTGTTTGTGATTGTTCGTTAGTTTGTGAACTATTCCCTGCGCCGCCGCAGGCAGATAATAGACATATAAGGGATAGGGCAAAACCTATACGCATTACTATACGATGCATAATTGTAAAATAGTAAATTGTGAAATTGTCAAATTCTTATGCTCCGAGCAGTTTCTTTACCTCCGTTTCGGATAGTCTGCCGGTGGCAGCCACTTGTCCGTCTATCACTACTGCGGGCAGGGAGAGCACATTGTAGCGCATGATTTCCATGATGTCTTCCTGCTTGCTGACGTTTGCATCCAAGCCGCTCTCGCGAACCACTTTCTCCACGGTGGCGAACAATGCCTTGCACCCCGCACAACCCGTGCCTAAAATAATAATCTCTTTCATAAAATATAGTATGTTATTTGTTTTTATACGAATAACTTTTGTGGCGTCTGCTTTTCCTGATGATGAATGCGAAAGAAGCACTCACCATCAAGCCATCACGCAGACGAAAAAATTAATGAATAATTACACGATGATTAATGTTAAAAAACACTCGCACGATAATTCGTGTTACAAATCTACGAGCAGCAACCGTCTGCCGACTTTGCCACAAGCGGCTGTCCGAGGAACTCCTCGAAGAGCATTTGGCAGAGCAACCAGTTTTGTCGATTGATACAGTATTTCACCTTGTTTCCTTCGATAGTCCCCTGTATCAGTCCCGCTTCTTTGAGGGCGGAGAGGTGCTGACTGACGGTGGCTTTGGCGATGGGCAATTCCTCTTCTATATGTCCGAAATAGCACTCGCTGCGTTGCGAGAGAAACTGCATGACGGCTATCCGCGCGGGATGCCCGAGGGCTTTGGCAAACTGCGCCAACTGCTCTTGTTTGAGGGTATAATTCTGCATCTGATTATCGCTTTTGTATATCGTTTTTTGAAAATCGTTCGCAAAGGTACGAATGATAATTGGAATACGCAAATAAAAAGGGCAGAAAAATTATTTTTCATGCCCAAAAACTTATTTATCCGAATTAAGAGTGATTCATTCGGCTGTCTTTCGCGTATTTCGTCTTATTTTTTTTGATGAGTGCAAATAGTGCAGATCGTGTCGGCGGTGGAACGGAAAGTGTGAATCTGCAGATTTTCTAAGTTAGAAAGCACTTCATGCAAATCGTCAATGATTCCGGTACCGTAGCGTTTTAATACTGCCTCTTTGCGTGTCCAAAGTGCAGTAAATTCTTTATCGGGATTTTCGGATGTGGCAATTTGCTGCTGTTCTTGTGTGTTCATAGTCTTTTCTATCAGCGACTTTGAAGGATGGCGGATGGTTTCTATATCTATACCTATTGGTATCGTGTCCACTGCTACGGCTATTGCTTTTTTACAATGAGATATAGAGAAGTAAGGTCGTGATGCAACATCATTCATATCGTTTTGGCTTCCTCTCCTTGAAAGCATCGGTTTCCCGTACTCGTTGTAGGTAAAGAGCAAATCGCCCTCTATGCCGTAGTGCTCACGGAGCAAGTCCTGCAACATCAGATACGCCTTCAAGCAGGCATACTGCCCGAAGGCGTGCTTGTACTGCAACGCCTGCGCCCGCCGCTGCTCCGACACCTGCGGCAACATCTCTTGGACTGCCTCCCACGAGCAGTCCGTTATCGGTTCAATAGACCATTTTACGCCATCACATATGTTCATACTCCTTATTAAATAGGGCTAAGCGGCGGTCGAGTTCATCGTATTGGTCTTCACGGATGGCGCTTGCGCAGCCGCGCATACCCTCGCGCTGTGCACCCGTATTGGTAAGCGTGATGGCAGATACACCATAGTAAATCAGTTTGTTAAGCAACTGCTCACCCGTCCAATCACGGTAGCCGAAGGTGAAGAAGAAACCATCGCCCACGGGCTGTCCGTCGGCATCCTTATCATAGACGATACGGAAACCGTTCTTCTCCATGATTTCCTTGATACGGCGGGCGCGGCGAGCATACTCGCGGGTGTTCTCCACGAAGTGCAACTTGCCTTGGCACGCCGCTTTGAACATCGCCGCCATGGCGTGTTGCACCGAGTGGGCAACGCCCGAAGAGAGGCTGTAGAGCACGATATAGACGAAGTTGCGCAGGAACTCGCCGTCGTTGTGATACCGCTCTGCCAATGCCGGATAGGGGCGGTGTGCGAGATAGGGATTCATCGCTACGATGGCGGCGCGCTGCCCCGCGTAGGAGAACATCTTGGAACAGGAAATCATGTGCACGCAGTTGTTGGTGTAGCGTCCCACGGTGGGTTGGAAAGGCGGCTCGTAGGGCGTTCCGCGCTGCTCGCGGAAGTCCATGTTGAGGTACGCAAGGTCCTCTATCACCATCACGTTGTAGCGGGTAGCCAGCCGCCCGAGTATCTCTAATTCGCGCTCCGTCAGGCACATCCACGAGGGGTTGTTCGGGTTGCTGAACAAGACGGCGGCGATACGCCCCGTCTGGAAATGGCGCTCCAACTCTTCGCCGAACGCTTCGCCTCGGAAGTCCGCTACGTCGAAAGCGTCCACGCGCACGCCAATCACCGCGCACTGCTGTTTCTGCACAGGGAAACAGGGGTCGATGAACAGCACCGTATCGCGCTCTTTGTCGAACTGCGAGATGGTCAGGTTGAGTGCAAAAGCCGCCTGCATGGAGCCCACCGTGGGCACGATACAATCGGGCGGGATATCCAATCCGATGAACGCCCGCACGAACTCGCTGCCCCAGTGCTTCACCTCGGGAATACCCGTGATGAGCGGATAGTGGGAGCCGCAACCCTCTTTCAGCGCTTTGTGCTCCGTAGCGATACCTATCGCCTCGGCGGGCAAACCCGGCTCTCCCAACTCCATGTGGATAAACTCCTCGCCCGTAGCACGCTCAATGTCCTTCACTACACCCACCAACTGGCGGATGCTCGCATTGCCCAACTCATGGGCATTACGCAAACCAAAGTCGATACACGTCTGGTCCACTAGTCGTTTATCTAAGGGAAACATTGCTTCGTAAATTAAAAATTAACAATTAACATGCATTGAGATACATAGCAGTGGCATGTTAATTGTTAATTGTTAATTGTTAATTGGTTAAACCCTGCCTCTACGGCTTTCACGTTGGTGGCGACAACGGCTTCACCTTTGCGGGCAAAGACGCGCTCCACGCCTGCAATCATCTTGTCGTGCTCAATGCCGAGCATGGGGATAGCGGCACCGAGCAGCACCATGTTCGCTGCCTGCGCGGGTGCGCCCACGCTCTTTGCCAGCGCCTCCACATCCAGCAACACATGGTTGGGGAACGCCTTGATATGCGCCAGCACTTCCTCTAAGTCGGGGTAGTTGGGGATATTCACAAACGGCACCGAGGAGGTTACTATCCACCCGTCGGGTTTCAGATACTCCACATACCGCAATGCCTCCATCGGCTCCAGCGAGATGACCAAGTCGGCTCCGCCGCGGGGTATCAGGTCGGAATGGATAGGCTTGGTGGAGATACGCAGGTTCGACTGTACATCGCCGCCGCGCTGCGACATGCCGTGCACCTCGGCTTGCTTCAGGTAGAGTCCCTCGGCGAGTGCCGCCTCGCCTATCACGGTAGCGATAGAGAGGATACCTTGTCCTCCCACGCCTGCTAATATAATATCACGTTTCATTTTGGATGAAAGATTAAGGATTAAGGATAAAAGATAAATAGTTAATTGCTCGTCGCTTTCTGCTTCAAGTGTCGTTTCAGGGTTTGGATACACTCGCGGCGGGCGATGACAACGGAGGTGCCTGCGTAGTTGATTTCCTCACGCAGTACTTGCTTTATCTCCTCCATGTTCTTCGGCAGGGGCACTACCACATGCACATGCTCGGGTGCTACGCCCAGTCCCGTACATATCTGCTCCAAGCGTCCTGTGCCTGCGGAGTCTTGTCCGCCCGTCATACCCGTGGCCAGGTTGTCGGAGATGAGCACTACCACGTTGGCATTCGAGTTGACGCAGTCGAGCAGTCCTGTCATGCCGCTGTGGGTGAAAGTAGAGTCGCCAATGACAGCGATAGACGGGTGTTGTCCTGCGTCGGCAGCGCCTTTCGCCATCGTTACCGAAGCACCCATCTCCACGCAGGCGTGGATAGCATGGAAGGGCGAGAGTGCGCCGAGGGTGTAGCAACCTATGTCGCCGAAGATACGCGGCGAGGGGTACTCACGTGCCACTTCGTTGAGCGCAGCGTACATGTCGCGGTGTCCGCAGCCTTGGCATAGTGCGGGCGGACGGCTCACCACCAGCGTGTCGGCTTCCCGCACGGGCAGCGGTTCCATGCCCAGCGCCTTGCGCACGGCATCGGGGGTCAGTTCGCCCATACGCGGCAGGTCGCCCGTGAGGCGTCCTTTCACCGCCACCGTCGAAGGCACCATGCCGCGCAGCAGCTCTTCCACTACGGGCTGCCCCTCTTCCATCACCAGCACTTCCTCCGCGCCGTCTGCCACCATCCGCTCGATGAGGCGCACGGGCAGCGGATACTGTGCAATCTTGAGCACTGTGCAGTCGGGCTCGCCTTGCTCCATCAGGTAGTTGTATGCAATACCCGTTGCCACGATGGCACGTTTCGGGTTTGCCCCGCGCGTGTAGGTATTGTAGGGCGACTCTTCGCTCCTTGCGGTGAAGACAGGCTGCGCCGCCACCAGTTCGGCGTAGTTCTTCTTCGCGAAAGCGGGCAGCAGAATGAAGTGCTGCACGTTCTCCGGCAGCGACAGTTTGTTTTGCCGCGGTAGTTCATCGGTGGTCTCCACCACGGCGCGGGAGTGCGCCATACGGGTGGTAACGCGCAGCAGGATGGGTGTGCGCAGTTCCTCGCTCAGCGCGAAAGCATGGCGGGTCATCTCGTAAGCCTCCTGTTGGTTAGAGGGCTCGAAACATGGAATCATAGCGAACTTCGCATAGAAGCGCGAGTCCTGCTCGTTCTGTGAGGAGTGCATGCTCGGGTCATCGGCAGCGAGCACCACCAGCCCTCCGTTCACGCCCGTGATAGCCGCGTTCATAAAGGCGTCAGCGCACACGTTCATGCCCACATGCTTCATGCAGACCAGTGCGCGTTTGCTCATGTACGACATGCCGAGCGCGCCTTCCATGGCGGTCTTCTCGTTGGTCGCCCAGCGGCAGAAGATGGGCTCCGTCGTCGTGCGTTTGGCTTCGTGGAGTTGGATGTACTCGGTTACCTCCGTAGAGGGAGTGCCGGGGTAGGCATACACGCCGCTCAGTCCGGCATCAATAGCGCCTTGGGCAATCGCCTCATCGCCTAAAAGTAAGTGTTTCATGGTTTTATGGATTAAGGATAAAAGATTAAGGATTAAAGACAAATTAGTGTTGTCGATGTACAGATAATCGATTAATGATTCATTACACGGTCATTAACGGAGAATCAAATCAGCCCTGCGGACAGTTCCTGCCATATCCGTTCGTCGGGGACGGGAGCGGTGATGGTGGTTGGCTGTTTGCTCACGGGGTGGATGAACGCTACTTGCCGCGCGTGGAGCGAGATGCCGCCATCGGGGTTGCTGCGCTTGGCGCCGTACTTCAAGTCCCCTTTTATCGGGCAGCCTATCGCCGCCAGTTGGCAGCGTATCTGGTGGTGGCGTCCTGTCTCCAACTGCACCTCCACCAGCGTGTAGCGCTCCCCTCGCGCCAGCGTGCGGTAACTCAACCGCGCCTCTTTCGCATCGCGCGCACCCTCCTTCGCCACGAACGACTTGTTCAACTTCTCGTTGCGCACCAGCCTATGCACCAGCCGTCCCTCCGCGGGCACGGGCGCGTGCTCCACGATTGCCCAGTAGGTCTTCTGTATCTGCTCGTGGCTCTTGAATATCTCATTCAGCCGCGTGAGGGCTTTGCTCGTGCGGGCAAACAGCACCACGCCGCTGGTCGGACGGTCGAGCCGATGGGTAACACCGAGAAAGACCTCGCCGGGCTTGTGGTATTTCTCTTTGATATACGCCTTCACCACCTCGCTCAGCGGGGTGTCGCCCGTCTTGTCGCCCTGCACTATCTCGCGGCAGGTCTTGTTGACGGCAATGATGTGATTATCTTCGTACAATACAGTCATAGTGGGGAGTTAAAATGGAGGGTTACAGGGCTTTTCTATTTCATAATTGAAAATCTGAGGGCAAAGATACGAAAACTTTTTTGCATACGCAAGTTATTTGCTTAAAAAATCTACTTATGTTGCTTGTCATTGTTGAAAATGGCAGTGGCTTATGACAATGTCAAATGCAAAAGCACATTCATTATTGCAAAAGGACGGCAAAAGATTAGAAAAAAACAAAACCCCAAATTTCCCAAAGAAAGTTGCAAATACTTGTACATTTCAAAATAAAGTAGTATCTTTGCACAGTTTTTTTCAATAAGCAATCTAAATGATGCAACGGCTAACTAAAGAACAAATAGAGGCTCGCGTGGAGCGGGCAATGGCGTTATTTCGGCAGGGGTTCAACTGCTCACAGTCGGTCTTTGCCTCTGTGGCAGACCTGTACGGTATCGAAGACGAAGCATTCGCCCTG
>JAEDGZ010000007.1 GCA_016297215.1 Paludibacteraceae bacterium
CAAATTTTTTGGAAGAAATTTTGAATTATCTTCGTAACTCGCTGATTTTCAGTACCCAATTTTTTGGGTGGTCAGAGGCGGTTTTTTCAGTATATCCTGTATAGCAGGCGAGGACGCCTGCGCACACCGGACACAGAAATAACGACGATTCTTTAATTTCAACAAAAATTGCCAAAAATTATTCAAATATTTTTTCTTTAACATATTTAATCATTAATTCATTACCAAAAACCTAATTAGGCTTTGACTGCTGAAAGTATTTGCTTATATCGAACTCACGTTTCTTACTCCCCCACTCCATTAAACAGAAAAGGGCATGTGTAAATATATGTAGGTGAATGTGATTTATAGAGGATAGAATGCGTGTTTTGGACAATTTTGATTATCGTAGCAGAGACAGAAGGCGGGTTCGATATAGACCTTATATGAACCTTACTTAACCCTTACTTAACCCTTACTCAAATCCTATAAAATTGCCATCAAAATGCGTTGTCGTTTCTATTAAAAAGGGAGGGTAATTATTAGAAAAATGGACAATTCTGATAGATGACCAGCGCAGCGAAAAGGAGAGAGTGAGTAGTCGCCCCAAAAAAAGCGCGATAAAATTTGCATATCTGCTAAAAATACCTTATCTTTGCAAACGAATTTGAAAAGACAAAGTATATGAAAAAGTGGCTATTTATATTGTTTATAGTGGTGTCGGGAGCAGGTGCTGTGGCCGGTAGAAATGTAACAGAGATTAATGGTATGTACTTCCTGCTCGACCAGCAGACGCAGACAGCGGCTGTTACCTGCCGCCCTTACTACAACGGGACGTATGAGGATGAGGAAGAAGGTTGGATACACTTTCAGCCGGAGGATTTGTATATAGGGCACTTGGTGATTCCCGATACGGTGGAGTATGGGGCGGTGCGCTATGCGGTTACGCGCATTGGCGATGCGGCGTTTGCGGGATGTAAGTGGCTGATAAGCCTACATCTGCCTGCGGGGATACGTTCGATAGGAGTCAGCGCGTTCTCACTTTGCTATGCCATGAAGGAGATCAGCGTGGCGGAAGAGAACGAGACATACATGGTGTATGACGGTGTGCTCTACGAGCGTAGCCCTCTGCGCGTGCGCTACTGCCCATATGCTCTGAGCGGGGAGATTTGTATCAAGGAAGGTATGACGGAGATAGAAAGCAGCAAGTTTCAGTATTGCAAATCGTTGGTCGGCGTGATACTGCCGGATGGGATAGAGGTGATTCACGACGGAGCATTCGACCACTGTACGTCATTAGAGTCGGTTTACCTGCCGGCGAGCCTGAAGACGATAGAACGGCGGGCATTCAGCAGCACGGGGTTGACCTCGATTATGCTTCCTCCGCAACTGAGCCTTATTGGCATTGAGGCGTTCTTGGACTGCACCCAACTATGTACTATATATAATAGCAGTCCGCTGAAACTCACAATCGGCAGCAAAAATAACGGATATGTAGCCTATTATGCCCAAAGCGTGATTGACGTAACTACCGGCGCAGGGGAGGTTATGCTGCCTCGTGAGGGGTGGCAGAAACGGTTGATAGACGGGGAGATGCGGATAGTAAGCCCCGCGGGGGTGTTTCGCATAGACGGGCAAAAAATAGAATAACGAATTAGGAAAGAGATAGATTATGAACTTTACGCATTTGCATGTACACTCGCACTATTCGATGCTGGACGGTATGTCGAAAGTGCCGGAAATAGTAGAGAAATGCCTCCGCTGCGGGATGAACGCCGTGGCGCTGACCGACCACGGGAACATGTACGGCATCAAGGAGTTGCTGGACTATTGCAAGAAAGTGAACGGCAGGCTGAAAGAGGCGGCGGGCGATGGCGCGTTCGTGCCCTTCAAGCCGATAGCGGGCTGCGAGTGTTACTGCGCGCGGCGCGGGCGACACTCCATGACCGATGAGAAAGCCATGAACGGCGAGGGACGCGAGTATATCATCGACCGCTCCGGCTGGCACCTCATCCTGCTGGCGAAGAACAAAGTGGGCTACCACAACCTCTGCCACATCGTGAGCGAGAGTTTCATGGACGATGCCTACAACTACACCGCGCGTATTGACCGCGAGTTGCTGGAGAAATACCACGAGGGGTTGATATGCTCGTCGGCATGCCTCGGCGGGGAGTTGCCGCAGAAAATCATGGCAGGCGACATGGCAGGCGCGGAGGAGACCATCGAGTGGTTCAAGGGCGTGTTCGGCGAGGACTATTACATTGAGATTCAGCGTCATCAGACCGACAAGCCGCGAGCCGACCAAGTGGTGTATCAGCGGCAGAAAGAGGTGAACCCCATCCTGATAGACTTGGCGAAGAAGCACGGTGTGAAGGTGATTGCGACCAACGACGCGCACTTCGTGAACGAAGAGAACGGCGAGGCGCACGACCGTCTGATTTGTCTGAGCACGAACCACTACGTGGACGAAGAAGACCGCATGCACTACACCAAGCAGGAGTGGGTGAAGACGCCCGAGGAGATGGAAGCCATCTTCGGCGACATCCCCGAGGCGCTGACGAACACGCAGGAGATAGTGGACAAGGTGGAGATTTACGACATCGACTCAGGTCCTATCATGCCTAACTTCCCCATCCCCGAGGAGTTCGGCACCGAGGAGAGTTATCGCGAGAAGTTCACCCCCGAGGACCTGTTCAACGAGTTCACGCGCAACGAGCACGGCGAGGTGGTGTTGAGCCAAGAGGAGGCGGAGAAGAAGGTGAAGAAATTAGGCGGCTACGACAAACTCTACCGAATCAAGTTGGAGGCGGATTACCTTGCCTACCTTGCCTACAAAGGGGCGCACGAGCGCTACGGCGAGGAGTTGACCGAGGAGCAGAAAGAGCGCATTCTCTTTGAGTTGCATATCATGAAGACGATGGGTTTCCCCGGGTACTTCCTGATAGTGATGGACTTCATCCGCGCGGCGCGCGAGGAGTTGGGCGTGAGCGTGGGTCCCGGGCGCGGTAGCGCGGCGGGCAGCGTGGTTGCCTACTGTCTGCACATCACCGACCTTGACCCGCTGAAGTACGACCTGCTGTTCGAGCGTTTCCTCAACCCCGACCGTATCTCGCTGCCGGATATAGACACCGACTTCGACGATGTGGGGCGTCCGAAGGTCATCGACTGGGTGACGGAGCGCTACGGCAAGACGCATGTGGCGCATATCGTAACCTACGGCAAGATGGCGACCAAGAGCGCGATAGCCGACGTGGGGCGCGTGCAGCGACTGCCGTTGGCGAAGGTGGCAGAACTGAAATCGTATATCCCCGACCGCAATTTTCCCGACAACATCAAGGACGAGAAAGGCAAGAGCCCAAAAGTGAACTTGAAGAACTGCTACAAGTACGTGGACGAGTTGAAGCACGAGTTCGAGATGGGCGAGCCGAATGTGCGGGAGGTGCTGGAGTACGCCAAGCAGTTGGAGGACACCAATCGGCAGGTAGGTATCCACGCCTGCGGCATCATCATCGGCGCGGACGACCTGACGAAGTTCGCACCCCTCTCGAGCGTGTATGACCCGAAGTTGAAGAAGCGCGTGCTCGTAACCCAATACGACGGGCACGTGGTGGAGAGCGTGGGGCTTATCAAGATGGACTTCCTCGGGCTTATCACGCTGAATATCATCAAGGAATGTATCAAGAATGTCAAGAAGCGCACGGGCGAGGTGGTGGACATTGACCATATCCCCATCGACGACGCGCTGACCTACAAACTCTTCCAAGAAGGGCAGACGACGGGCGTCTTCCAGTTTGAGTCGGCAGGCATGCGCAAGTACATGAAGGAGTTGCAGCCGACGGTCATAGGCGACATCATCGCGATGAACGCGCTCTACCGCCCGGGACCGATGGACTACATCCCGCAGTTCATCCGCCGCAAGCAGGGCTTGGAGCCCGTTACCTACGACATCCCCGTGATGGAGAAATACCTGAAAGACACCTACGGCGTTACGGTCTATCAGGAACAGGTCATGCTCCTCTCGCGTCTGCTGGCGAACTTCACCCGCGGCGAGAGCGACAAACTGCGTAAGGCGATGGGTAAGAAGCAGATGGCGATACTGCAAGAGTTGAAGGGCAAGTTCATGGCAGGCGGCAAAGCCAACGGACACGATGAGAAGGTGTTGGAGAAGATTTGGAGCGACTGGGAGAAGTTCGCCTCGTATGCGTTCAACAAGTCGCACGCTGCCTGCTACTCGTGGGTAGCCTACCAGACGGCATACCTCAAAGCGCACTACCCCGCGGAGTTCCTCGCCGCCAACCTCACCGTATCGAAAGACAACATCAAGGAGGTAACGAAGTTCATGGACGAGTGCAAGGAGATGCGCATACAGGTGCTGGAGCCCGATGTGAACGAGTCGGAGATGAACTTCACCGTCAACGACCAAGGCAACATCCGCTTCGGCTTGGGCGGCATCAAGGGCGTGGGCGAAGGTGCCGTGGAAGCCATCATCTCGGAGCGCGAGAAGAACGGTAAGTTCAAAGACATCTTCGACTTCCTCGAGCGTGTGAACCTGCAAGCCTGCAACCGCAAGACGGTGGAGAACCTCGCGCTGGCGGGGGCGTTCGACTGCTTCGACGGGCTCTACCGCGAGCAGTTGCTCGGGCTGAACAGCAAGGGCGAGAGCGTGCTGGAGACCCTGATGCGCTACGGCACCCTCTTCCAGCAAGATAAGCAGTTGCAGCAGAACTCGCTCTTCGGCGACATGGGCGACATGGGCGTGGCGGTGCAGCACCCCGAGATACCGCAGTCTCCGCGCTGGTCGGCTATCGAGCGGCTGAACATCGAGAAATCGCTCATTGGCATCTTCCTCTCCGCCCACCCGCTGGATGAGTACGAATACGAGGTGCGCGAGATGTGCGACATCACCGCCGCCGAACTGACCCTCTTCGACGGCTGGCGCACGCCCGAAGCCCGCGCCGCTGCCGCCAAGAATAGCGAAACCTCTGATAACTCCGAAGATTCCGAGAACTCCGATAACTCCGATTTCTCCGATGACTCCGAAGAGAAACCCCGTATCACCCCCGAGGCCTTCCTCGCGAAGTACAAGAACAAAACGCTGCACTTCGGCGGTATCGTAACGAGCGCAGAGGTGGCGACTTCGAAGAAAGGGAATATCTACGGGCGCTATGTGGTGGAAGACTACACGGGTAGTTACCGGATGACCCTCTTCGGGGAGAACTACAAACGACTCTCGCCGATGTTGCAACCCAATGTGTATGTGTATATCACGGGCACCATCGCCCAGCGCGGTGCGGGCATGCGCTGGTTCAAAGAGCAGGCGGACGAACAGGCGGAGTTTGAACTGAATATCACCAACGTAGAGTTGCTCAATGAGGTGCAAGACCTCTATGGCAAGGGGCTGACGCTCCGTATCTCGCTGCCGAACTTGGACAACGAGCTGATAGAGGAACTGAACGACCAATGCAAAGCCCACCCGGGCAAAGGGCAACTCCACATCCAGATAGCCGACCCCATACACAACTACCTCATCCACATGACCTCCAAAAGCCGCTACATCCGCATCACCACCGACTTCTACCGCTGGCTCCAGATGCAAGAAAAGATACAAATAGTGAACGAATAAGAAACGATGATGACTTGAAACATATAATTGTGCGGCTTACTCTAACATATAATTATCGTGTAATTATTCATGTAATTAACATGAGTTCGATATAAGATTTTTAGTCTTGATTTTCTTTTGATTTCTGAGCGTAGCGAAACAAATAGACAATCGCTCATCCTATTTTAGAAAGGATTTTTAGTAAGATTATGGACTATATTTTCTGATGTGTTTCCTTAAAATCACTGCAAAAAATAACGCAAAAATCTTTACTGATAATAGTAGTGAGTGATAATTTTATGCCCTTTCGCTTCGCTCAGAAATCCATATAAAATCAAATAGAAAATCTTTTGGTAAAATATATCTTATACGTCGTATCTTATTTCGAACTCACGTTAACTATAAATCACAATGAAAAAATTAATGAATAATTACACGGCAATTACATGTTAAAAAAGCAAATGATAGTTATATGTTAAGAAGTATAACACGATAGTTATATGTTCAAGTTCCATCGTTCTGCGAAGCGAGAACTATGTCTTACGAACAAACCCTCCAATACCTCTACGCCTCACAGCCGGCGTTTCATATAGTGGGCAGTAGCGCCTACAAGCCCGGGCTGGAGAACACGCGCCGTCTGATGGCGCACCTCGGCAACCCGCATGAGCGGTTTGCCTCTGTTCATATCGCCGGCACCAACGGCAAAGGCAGCACGTCCCACCTCATCGCCGCGAGCCTGCAATGTGCGGGATACCGCGTCGGGCTCTACACCAGTCCGCACCTTGTGGACTACCGCGAGCGTATCCGTATCAACGGCGCGATGATTCCCAAGGAGGAGGTGGTGCGCTTTGTGGAGGATAACCGCGCGTTCCTCGAGGAGGTCAAACCCTCTTTCTTCGAGACCACGATGGCGCTCGCGTTCTGGTATTTCGCCCAAGAGCAAGTGGACATCGCCGTGGTGGAATGCGGTTTGGGCGGCAGGCTCGACTCCACGAACATCATCACGCCCATCCTGTCGGTCATCACGAACATCGGCTTCGACCACACGGAGTTCTTGGGCGACACGCTGGCGAAGATAGCCTACGAGAAGTCGGGTATCATCAAGCCCGGCGTGCCTTGCGTCATCGGCGAGACCGACCCCGAGACCATGCCCGTCTTCCTCGCCAAAGCCAAGGAATGCGGTATCTTGGGCGAGGGTTTGGAGACCACCGACTGCCGTATCTGGTTTGCCGACCAATGCGGCTACCTGCGCCGCAAGCGCCAACGCGACATCCCCGACTGCCAACTCCACGGCATCTACCAAGAGAAGAACATCCAAACCGCCTACGTAGCCCTTAGCGCATTGCAACAGACCCTCTCTAACTCCCCCTTAAGAGCACCCCAAAAATCAAAGATTTTTCGGGGACCCCGCAAGGGGGAGAACCTAACTGGGGACGCCCCGACCGTGTCGCGGGCGGTAATAAACACGGAGCGAAGCGGAGTTCTTAACACGAAGTTCCCAACACGAAGTTCCCAACACAAAGTTCTTAACACGAAGTCCATTGCCCTCGCTTTCTCCCAAGTCTGCACGCTGACGGGTCTTCGCGGGCGTTGGGAGACGGTGCGCGAGCACCCGCTCACCATCTGCGACACGGGGCACAACGCGCATGGTATCAAGTACGTGGCGGAGCAGTTGGAGCAGATGATGCCGCACTACCGCAATACGCGTATCATCTTCGGCATGGTGGCGGATAAGGACATCAGCGAGGTGGTGAAACTCCTCCCCGCCAATGCCATCTACTACTTCACCCAACCCAACAACCACCGCGCCTTCCCCGCCGAGAAACTGAAGAGGATGTTTGAGGATGAAGGATTAAGGACACAGGATAAAAGACAAAATAGTATATCGGATGAAAGATTAAGGATAAAGGATGAAAGACTAAATAGTTCTGCAAACGAACTCCCCCGCCCCGCTTGCGGGGAGGGGGCAGGGGGCGGGGCAACCTCCGAGACGCAGGTAACTAATTTATCCCCCTCCCTTTTCGGGGTCCCCACAAGCAACGCGCAGTGGGGTGGCTTCAGGGAGGGACGGGGTGGGTCTTCTTTCCCCACCATAGACGAAGCCCTCGCCGCCGCCTTCGCGGAAGCCTCGCCCGACGACCTTATCTTCATCGGCGGCAGCAACTACGTAGTAGGTGCCGCCCTCCAATCTCCCTACCTCACTGCCCCGCTGACCTCACCGAAAGAGTAGTCCAAAAAACAACTTAAAAACAGTATGATTATTAAGATTATCTCTCAACACTAAACACTCTACTCTCAACGAGAAATCACCAACGAACTACCTAAGAACTACCAAGGAACTACCCACCAACTCCCCACCACCAAAAATATACGATTATTAAGATTTACTAGGGCACGCGGGCATCTCCTCCGCGGTAAAGTGTCTGGGTACGCAGGTTCTGTCCGGGTACGCCCCAGTTTATCCCGACAAGTCGGGAACCCGTCGGGGCTAAATAATCCTAAAAACCACTATAACAGCTATACCAACTATAACCTCTATAACAACTATAATAACTATAGAGCCTATAGCAACTATACCAACTACCATTCCAACAAACACCTTCCCCCACCATAGTAGGAAGGCGAAACTAAACCAGACAAAGAAAAGAGCAGACAAGGAGCAGACAAAGAGCAGAGAAGAAGCCGAGACCCACCCCCTCTCCGTCAGTAATTCCCCACCACGCCTCATCAAACAGAAACAAAGCACCCCCAAAACCTGTTTTTCAACCCAAAATGTCATTTTCTCGTCCTATAATTTGCACATATCGGGAAAAAGCAGTAATTTTGCCCCGCAGTTGATTAGTTGGGAGTACATATTTTAATAAAAGCGTTATAAGCCGAACTTGATTTTCTGAAAACTGGACACTTTTAGAAAATTGCTCAAGCACAAGCCTATGCGCTCACGCCGCAAGGCGTGGGCTTTTGTGCATACATTTGAGCAATTTAGGTAGTCCAGAACCTCAGAAAATCAGATGAAGCGAAACGAAAGTTCACGCTTTTTTTGTATGTATATATCATAAACATTGTGGACAAATGTTTTAGACTAATTACTAATTGCGAGTGCCCATAGCAGCCAAAAGTTGTGCCCGACACGAAATAGGGTAAACAATGATGTATAAACTTAGATACAATGAAGATGGCTTTGAGAATTTTGTTTCTCAATTAATCAACTCATCTTATCTTGAGCAGATAGAGAGTGGCATCGCAAAATGTATGTTGGATAATGGTTACAATAAACTCAGTCCAAAACAAAAAAATGTTTTTAATAGGATGATAAACAAGTATTCAACTGAGTATTGCAAACAATGTGCTGCTCCTATTCCTTGGACAGAGATGTATGAAGCATACGAAAATGGCGGTTATTGCAGTGTTTGCGAGCACACTATACAAAAAATTATGAATCAATAAATATTTTAATATTATGAAAACGAAAATTATTCTTTTGCTTGCGTCCATCAGCATCGTTAACAATGTTTTAGCTTTTGAATTCAAATTAGATGGTCTAATATATAGAGCTCTTTCTAATACGCAAACGTATGTTACAGTTTACGGAGACACAAAATGCTCTGTTATAACTATCCCAGAAACAGTTACATATAATGGAAGAGAATACAATGTTACTGCAATCGGAGCTGGTGCATTCAAAGATTTCTCTTCCCTTACATCCATCACTATTCCAAAAACTATAAAATCAATCGGAGATGGTGCATTCAATGGTTGTACTAACCTCACTAAAACCAATTTTACAGGCGATATAGCAGATTGGTGTACCATACATTTTACGCCTTCCTATGCGGCAAGCGAACACAAATCTAATCCTATCTACTACTCGCATAACCTTTACATCAACGATGTTGAAATAACAGATTTGGTAATTCCTGACTCAGTAATATGCATTGAAGAATGCGCCTTCTGCAAATGCAGTTCTCTCACTTCCGTTTTTATTTCCAACTCAGTAACGCGCATCGGAAGCCAGGCATTTAGAGATTGCTCATCGCTTTCCCATATTACCATTGGTAGTTCTGTGAAAAGCATTGAAGGTAACGCTTTTTTGGGCTGTACGGCCCTCACTAAAACCAATTATATAGGTGACATAGCAAACTGGTGTGCCATACAATTTGGCTTGAGAGATTCTAATCCTATCTACTATTCACAAAATCTGTATATTAAAGATGTAGAGGTTAATGTTCTAATAATTCCTTCACCTGCAACATGCATTAAACAGTATGCTTTTGTAAATTGTTTATCTCTCTCCTCCGTCAACATTGCAAACTCTGTAATGACCATTGAACGTTATGCGTTCGAAGGTTGCTCTTCTATCACCTCTGCTACAATTCCAAATTCCGTAATCAGTATTGGGGACGAAGCGTTTTACAATGTTCCGAATATCATTTATAGTGGAACAGCCACTGGAACGCCATGGGGAGCTAGAAGTGTAAATGGATATGTTGAGAAGTATTTCGTATATGAAAGCGAAGCTAAAACCCAATTATTGGCATGTAGTTCTGCAGCAAAAGGAAACATAACTATTGCCAACTCCGTAACAAACATTGGAAAATATGCATTCAATGATTGTGCATCAATCACTTCCATCACTATTCCCAATTCTGTAATAAACATAGACGACTACGCATTTACAAACTGCCCGGGGCTCACATCCATCACCTTGCCAAACTCCGTAACAAACATTGGAGGTTGTATATTTGAGAACTGCTTAAATTTGAGTTCTGTAATAATCGGAGGTGATTCTATGATGAATATTAGTCCTTATGCTTTCGATTATTGCAAAGCCATAACATCCATTACATGGGATATCAAAAACCATAAAGGAGGATGGACTACAGGAGGTACTGTGTATGATAAAAATTATAAAGATTTTTCTCCTTTCTATAAGATACGTGATCAAATTACTTCTTTTGTCTTTGGAAACAATGTAGAAGATATTCCTGCATGTCTTTGTTGCGGTTTAGATAGCCTTACTTCTGTTACAATTTCTAACTCTGTAAAAAATATCGGATATGATGCTTTTTATGACTGTCGGAGTTTAACTTCTATTACACTGCCTAATTCCATAAAATATATTGGAACGGGAGCATTTGAGCACTGCGTAGAACTGAACTCCATTAACATCCCAAATTCGGTAACAGGGATAGCAAATTATGCTTTTAGTAGTTGTTATTCTCTCACATCTATCAACATTGGTAACTCTGTAACATGGATTGGAGATTACGCTTTTGATGGTTGTTCTTCTCTTTCCGATGTCACCATCGGTGAGTCTATTAAAGTCATTGGATCATTTGCTTTTGCCGGTTGTTTTGCAATTACCAAAACTAATTACACCGGCGACATAGCAGATTGGTGTATGATACAATTTTCAAATAACATTAGTAATCCTATCTATTATTCACATAATTTGTATATTAAAGATGTAGAAATAAATGATTTAGAAATTCCCAACTCTGTTAAGAAGATTGGTGAATATGCATTCTATAATTGTTATAGCCTTAGAACTATAACCATCCCACATTCTGTAACAAGAATTATGAGTTCTGCTTTCTATTCGTGCAAAGCAATATCAGATGTATATTGCAAAGCAATGACCCCTCCTGAATGTGCTCCCTATTGTTTCGACTACATTCCTACAGACTGCAAACTTCATGTCCCTTTGGGAACTAAAACTGCTTACCAAACTAAATATGGTTGGAAACAATTCTATCATATCTTTGAAGAAGACTTTACTAATTTGTTGCCTGAGACGCATGTATCTTCACCCTTCAGCACCACCATTCGAAAAGTACTCTACAATGGACAAATATTTATACAAAAAGGAAATAACAAGACTTACACTGTAACGGGAATAGAATTATAAGTCATAACAGCAAATAAAGAATCATATTCACAATTTCGAGAATAAGTTGCCTAATATATTAAGTTAGGCAACTTGTTTTTTTCTTTTTAATTTATATGACCTTCTTCGTCCTGGCTGACAGCCACCATTAGATGCTTTTTTGGCATAATTTTTGGTTAGAGTGTGATGGTATAGCATAACGCAAGTATTACTCTAAAACATACACCTATGACTCAACGCACGCATTTAATATCCGTCTTTAACGACACGAGGGATTGTATTCAGGGGAATGCGAGGTATCGGGCAGCGGTGGAGGAGGCGATAAGCAAACAGACCATAGTGCTTGAGAGTGAGCCTATTTCTGTTCCGTCCGCTACCTTCGACAGACCTGCTCGGGTAATCGTTACCCATAATCGCACACTGGAAGCAGCAGCACAATACATAGAGCAAAATACCGCGGGCGACTTAGTCGGCAGAGAAGCCTCCCTACCCCGTGCATCTGCATCCCCTAAAGTCTGTGTGCTCAATTTTGCTTCCGCCACCAACCCGGGCGGCGGTGTGGAGCATGGGGCATCCGCCCAAGAGGAGTGTATCTGTCGGTGCTCCACGCTGTATCCCTGTCTGACAGCACCTGCTATGTCGGATGGCTTCTACAAGCCGCATCAGCTATCCAAGAATCCGTTGCATAACGACGACATCATCTACACACCCAATGTGCTGGTGCTAAAAGATGATGATTACCACATGCTCCCCAAGCCTTTCGCAGTGGATGTGATTACTTGTGCCGCGCCTAATCTCCGCCCGATTCCTGCTAATTTAGACAACGCAGACGGCAAGATACAGGCCACCATCTCTAACGAAGAACTTTATCGCTTGCACGTGCAGCGTGCCCGCAGAATAATGACTGTCGCCGCTAACCACCACGCAGAGATACTTATCTTGGGGGCGTTTGGTTGCGGCGCGTTCTGCAATAACCCCACCATCGTTGCCAAGGCGTATGACACGGTACTAACGGAATTTCTCTATCACTTCCACACCATCGAGTTTGCCGTGTATTGCACCTATTTCTCGCAGCAGAACTACCAAGCCTTCCATCAGATTATCCGCCAACACGCCTAAGAATTTACGATTTACGATTTACAATTTACGATTTAGCATGCTAAAGAAACTACGAAGTGTCTGCAATAGCTTTCGCCCCACTACCATTTGCCTATGGGGAGTCCTATCGCTCGTTGCCATTGTGTTGGTTTGCAACATTGTGGTGCTGGCGGTAGCGGGCGGGCGATGCTATTCCCATGTAGAGGATGTGCCGCATTGCTGTTGTGGCATCCTGCTCGGTACGGGGCGGTCTGCGGCTCCAAGCCCTTATTACACCGCACGCGTCCAAGCAGCAACGGAACTACTGCGAAACAAGAAGATAGACACGCTGATTATCTCCGGCGAGAACCAATACGCCGACTACAACGAAGTGGATTCGATGGCAGCAGACATTCTTGCCGCCGTTCCCGATGCCATTTTAATATATGACTATCAAGGAGTTGACACCTACGCCTCGATGGTCAATGCCGCCAAGAGTTGCAGCTACGACAACACATACCTCATCATCTCCCAACGTTTCCACAATCAGCGGGCGGTGTTCTACGGCAGTTTGGTGTTCAGCGAGACCCCAGTAGCATTTAACGCCGCGGACACGCACAACCTATGGTGGCGTACGCGCAACCTCATTCGGGAATGCCTCGCCCGCACCAAAGCCGTACTCGTTGTCCCCTTTGAACTATTAGGCAATAAGGAGTGGGAATAATTATGCTTACGGATATTGTTTGGCTTGATTTTTGTTATTCTCAGGCTAAACAGTGAATACTATGGTGCGGCTCCCGACGGTATCGGGATAAACTTCCGACCGTCCTCTCCACGAGTTACTAACAAAAACCCACAAATATGCGTAAATTAACCCTATTGGCAGCCCTCGGGAGCATGGTGCTGGTCGGCTGCACGAATCCTCAGAAGGAGGACACGACAATGAAAGAACAAACCGTTATCGAAAACATCTTAAGTCGCAAGTCGGTGCGCTATTTCACCGGCGACACTATCTCCCAGGCGCAGATAGAGACCCTGCTGCGCTGCGCCATGGCAGCCCCGTCGGCAATGAACAAACAGCCGTGGGCATTCATCGTAGTAACTGACCCCGCCCTGCTGCAGCGTATCGGCAGCGAGATGCCCAGCACCCGTTGCCAGAACCGCCCCGCCTGCGCCATCGTCCCCTGCGGCGACCTGGGCAAGGCGCTGGAGAGCCGACCCGACTTCTGGATTAACGACGTGTCGGCTGCCACGGAGAACCTGCTGCTCGCCGCACATGCCATGGGCTTGGGAGCAGTGTGGACGGGCATCCATCCCGACCCCGACCGCGTGGCGCAGTTGCAGGCGATTCTCCAACTGCCCGAACATATCGTCCCCCTCTGTGTAGTGCCCGTAGGCATCCCCGCAGAGTCTCCCGCCGTGAAAGAGAAATACACCGAGGAGAATATCCGCTATAATCGGTGGTAATGAGCAGTTCATAGTTCCGGAATAGCAGGCGAGGACACCTGCCCGGACAATTAACAGGCAAAGAGTGAACTCCATAAAAAAATAGGCTATCTAACTTGACTTGTTAGACAGCCTATTTTCTATGTGATATTAGTTATTCCCTACTTCACTTCCACTGCCTTGATGCCGTCGCGCTCCAGCAGAGCGTTGATGGTCGGCTCGCCGCCGCGGAACTTGCGGTAGAGGTCGGCTGCGGGCTCGGTACCCCCGCGCTCAAGGATATGCTTGCGGAAGAGAGCCGCCGCCTTCTTGTCGAAGATAGTGCCGCTCTTCTGCTGCGCTGCCTTGAAGACGGAGAAAGCGTCAGCGTCCAGCAGTTCCGACCACTTATACGAGTAGTAGCCTGCGGCGTAACCACCGGAGAAGATATGCGTGAAAGCGGTCTCCATCTGCGTGCCGGGTACGTCGGGCAGCACCTGCACAGGGCGCATGGCGTCGTTACCGAACTTGATAACCGCCTCCTCGGTGGTGAGGTCGGCAGGCACTGCGAAAGGTGCGCTGAGCGTGTGCCATGCCATGTCGAGGTAGCCGAACGAGAGTTGGCGGACACAAGCATAGGCGGCATGGTAGGTCTGCGCGCGCTTAATCTTGTCTATCAACTCCTGCGGCATCGGCTCGCCCGTCTTGTAGTGCTTGGCAAAGGTGTCAAGGAATTCTTTCTCGCCGAGGAAGTTCTCGTTGAACTGCGAGGGTAGCTCCACGAAGTCGCGCGGCACGTTGGTGCCCGAGAGGGCGCTGTATTGGCAGCGGGTGAGCATGCCATGGAGCGCGTGCCCGAACTCGTGGAGGAAGGTCTCTACCTCGTCGTAGGTGAAGAGCGCAGGCTTGTCAGCGGTAGGACGAGTGAAGTTCATCACGTTCACGATATGCGGACGATGGTCTTTCTTGCCCTCCATCCATTGCCCTTGGAAGTCGTTCATCCATGCGCCGCCGCGCTTGCCGTCGCGCGGGTGGAAGTCAGCGTAATAGACCGCAAGGAACTTGCCTTTCTCGTCGAATACCTCGTAGGCGGTTACCTCGGGGTTATACACCTGAATAGCCTTGTTCTCTTTGAAGGTCAGCCCGTAGAGCCGTTTTGCCAAGCCGAACACACCCTGCTTCACCGCCTCCAACTCAAAGTAAGGACGGATATCATCGTCCGACACGCTGTATTTCTCTATCTTGAGTTTCTTGGAGTAGTACGACCAGTCCCAGGGCTGAAGGGTAGCGTAGAACCCGTTGGCGGTGGCGAACTGCTGCAACTCCTCTACCTCCTGCTTAGCAGCAGGCATGTAACTCTCGCGCAGTTGGTCAAGCAGTTTATACACCTGCTCAGGCGTCTCCGCCATGGTCTTGTGGAGCGACTTCTCGGCGTAGTTCTGCTTGCCGAAGAGGTTCGCCAGCGCGAGGCGGGTATTGACGATGTCAATGATAATCTGTGTGTTATCGAACTCGCCGCCTATGCAACGGCTGTTGTAGGCAGTATAGAGTTCACGACGAATATCGCGGTTGTCAAGGTCTTCCATCACGGGGCGATAGGTTGTGGGCTTCAGGTCGAGCAACCAGCCTTCCTGTCCTTTCTTCTCTGCGTTGGCGCGCAGCAACGCCTTGGTGTCCTCGTTCAGTCCGCTGAGGTCTTCCTCGCGGGTGAGGAGCATCGTCCATGCGTTGGTGGCTTTCAGCACGTTCTGCCCGTAGGTGAGCGTCAGTTGGCTTAGGCGCGCCGTCAGTTCGCGGTAGGTCTGCTTGTCC
Organism: Paludibacteraceae bacterium; assembly: GCA_016297215.1. Lineage (GTDB taxonomy): Bacteria > Bacteroidota > Bacteroidia > Bacteroidales > Paludibacteraceae > Colicola. The sequence goes on from JAEDGZ010000007.1 coordinate 15,783, forward strand.
TCCGGCGAGAGGTTGGCGCCGTTGTTGGCAAACGATTCGTAGATGTCGTCCAGCAGTTTCTGTTGCTCTTTGTTGAGTTTCAGTTGACTGCGCTGGTCGTACACCACCTTGATACGCTGAAACAAGCCTTCGTTCAGGCGGATGGTGGACGAGTAGTCAGACAACTTCGGCGAGAGTTCCATCTCAATCTGTTGCAACTGTTCGTTGGTCTCGCTGGAGGTCAGGTTGTAGAAGCAACCTGCCACGATGGTCAGCATCTCGCCCGATTTTTCATACGCCTCAATGGTGTTTTGGAAGGTGGGCGCAGCGGGGTTATTGACGATGGCATCGATGTCCGCCAGACCTTGCTTCATCGCCTCCTCGAAAGCAGGCATGTAGTGCTCGGCTTTGATTTCGTTGAAAGGATAGGTCCCGTGCGGGGTCTTCCACTCCTTATAGCGGAAGAAAGGGTTGTCGGTAGCCGCACCGGCAACCAGCGTAGTAGCAGCAAGTGCCATAGTGATAAGCAGTTTTTTCATATTCGTTTCGTTTTCCTTTTTATTTTATAACTTCTAGGATTTCTAGTTTTTCTAGTTCTTCTATTTTCCTCTTAGCAGATTGATGTCCCCTGACAATTGATAAATACCTATTATCGATTCGTCAGCCTTGTCCTTTGCTCGCTTGTAGGCGGCTTTGCTGCGATATTCTGCATTGGCTGCCGCATCGGTGCCGAGCGCACGAATCACGTAGAAATACGCTCCTTCGGCGGCAGGATGGTTGTTGATGGTACCGTCCCAGCCCTTGGCAGGGTCTTCCGACTCATAGACCAGTTTGCCCCAGCGGTTATAGACCCAGATATGATACTCCTTGAGGGAGCGGTAGAGCACGCGAAACTCATCGTTCTTTCCGTCTCCGTTGGGAGTAAACACATTGGGCACCAGCAACATCGACTCGCTCACGGCAATACTAATCTCCGTGCTGTCGCGCTGGCAGTCTTCGGGATTGTCGCCGCAAGGGCAGTGGTTATTGCTTACGTAACTCACTGCGCGGTAGTTGCCGGGCTCGGTGAAGGTGTAGCGTGTCTGCTCGTCGGTGCGCGAGACTATCAGTCGGGTGGCTTTGTAGATGCGCCATTCGTAATATTCCACCGTGGGCGTGGGGTTGGCTTTGAAGAGGATATCCAGCGGCGCGGAGCCCGTGAGCACCGAAGCATCGGTCGGTCGCTCCACCTCGTTGCACAACTCGCCCGCCGTACCGCGCACGGTGGTGACGGAGGTGGGCATACTGCGTACGGCAACAGGATTATCTATATGGGCTATTGCCGAATCCAAAGGCAAGCCCAACTGCTCCGCGATAGGCTCGTAGGTCAGCACGATATCCGTCGCCTTGCAGATAGCAGGCAGGCTGTAGATGCCTATTTTGAGCGGCTGCTCGTCCATGACGGCAACGGAGTCCTCCCATTGCAGGCTGCCGCTGTTCCAAGCAAGGTCGGTGTAGGTGATTTGGCACTCGCGCGCAAGGCTGCGCGTCTGTCCCGTGGGGGTGATATACTGAATCTCAGGCAATGTGCCTTCCACACGCAGTTCTGTAGCGGTGCAGGAGGGCGTAACCGTGAGCAGGAGGTCTCGAGGTTGGTAAGTGGGATAGGAGAAGGCGTAGAAATACTCTTTCTCGCCGTTATAAATGATGTAGTAGCCGCCGTCATCGGGGTAAATCTCGTCCGTGTTGGTGGCTACGACGCTATTGTCGGCAATTCGATACCAGTCCGTTGGCGAGCCGTCAGCCGTAGCAAGATGTACCTCGCCGGCAAAGAGGAAGATAGTGTCGGTTTTTTGGTTTACTATTTGCGTAGCGCTACCTACGCACTTCACATGGAGTGCATAGGTAGCGCTATAACAAAGGGTTAGCAGTATGCTAATAAGGATTCTTCTCATTTGTTCACTTGGAAGCGTGTGTTGCCGTTTTCGATGAAGTCCACAATCTGCTTTGCGGCGGCAATACCCGCGTTGATATTCGCCTCTGCGGTCTGTGCGCCCATCTTCTTCGGGGTAGCGAAATAGCGTCCCTCGAATAGCGTGCGGAACTTCATGTCGGCAGAGGGCATGATGTCGGTGATATACTTCAGGTCGGTGCGCTCTTGCATGAGTTGAATCAACTCGTCTTCGTGAATCACCTCTTTGCGTGCGGTGTTCACGAGGATACCGCCCTTCGGCATACGGTTCACGAGGTCGTGGTTGATGCTCTGCTTGGTCTCCGGCGTGGCGGGGATGTGCAGGCTCACGATATGGCAGGTGGTGTAGAGTTCCTCTGCGCTGTGCAGCGGCGTTACGCCGGCAGCCGTCATCGCCTCATCGGGGCAGAAAGCATCATAGGCATACACCTCCATGCCGAAGCCTTGCGCGATACGAGCCACGTTGCGACCCACGTTGCCGAAGGCGTGAATACCCAATTTCTTGCCCTTCAACTCGCTTCCGCTGGTGCCGTTGTAGAAGTTGCGCACAGCATACACCATCATGCCGAGTGCCAATTCGGCTACGGCGTTGGAGTTCTGCCCGGGGGTGTTCATCGCCACTACGCCGTGGCTCGTTGCAGCTGCCAAGTCGATATTGTCGTAGCCTGCGCCCGCGCGCACTACTATCTTCAACTGCTTCGCAGCGTCCAGCACTTCCGCGTCCACCACATCAGAGCGGATGATGAGTGCATCGGCGTCTGCCACAGCGTCCAGCAGTTGCTGTTTCTCTGTATATTTCTCGAGCAATACGAGGCTGTAGCCTGCTTGCTCCACTACCTCGCGAATGCCGTCCACAGCCACTTTCGCAAAGGGTTTCTCGGTTGCTACTAATACTTTCATACTGTTTACTAATGTTGTGTAAAAAACGGTTGTTCTCTTTTCCTCCCGCTTGGGGTTCTCATAGAAGCGTTCCATTTACAACTTCGCCTCGTATGCCTTGATACAATCTACCAATGCCTGCACACCTTCTACGTCCATTGCGTTGTAGCAACTTGCGCGGAATCCGCCTACCAAGCGGTGTCCCTTGATACCTACCATGCCGCGCTCGCTGGCGAACTTAAAGAAGTCGTCTTTCAGTTCTTCGTACTCGGGCTTGGGCACGAAGCAGATATTCATGCGCGAGCGGTCTTCTTTGTCGAGGATGGTGGGCACAAACATCTTCGAGTGGTCAAGGCAATCGTAGAGCAGGTCTGCTTTCTGCTGATTGCGTTGGTCTATCCATGCTAAGCCGCCGTGTGCTTTGAGCCAACGGAGGTTGAGCAGCGCGGTGTAGATAGGCAATACAGGAGGCGTGTTGAACATCGAGCCGCCATCGATATGCGTCTGATAGTTGAGCATCGTCGGGATATAGCGCGACACCTTGCCTAAGGCAGACTCTTTCACAATCACGAACGTTACACCCGCGGGAGCGATGTTCTTCTGCGCACCGCCGTAAATCACGTCAAACTGACTCGCGTCAATCGGGCGACTGAGGATATCAGAAGACATATCGGCAATCAAAGGCACATTCCCTTTCTTGGCGTAAATCTCTTGCAGTTTGCGCTCCGAGATCTCCGTACCGAAGATGGTGTTGTTGGTGGTGATATGGAAGTAGTCAGCATCCTGCGGAATCTCATAACCGCTGGGGATGGAGTTGGTGGACTCGCCTACCACCTCCACCTCGCCGAAGCCCTTTGCTTCTTTGATGGCTTTCTTCGACCATACACCCGTGTTCAGATACGCTGCTTTCTTCTCGAGGAAGTTATACGGAATCATGCAGAACTGCAGGCTGGCGCCGCCGCCGAGGAAGAGTACGCGATACCCTTCGGGCACGCCCAGCAACTCTTTGAAGAGCGCCTCTGCCTCGTCCACTACGGGCTGGAAATACTTCGCGCGGTGGCTGATTTCGAGGATAGAGAGCCCCTCTCCCTGAAAATCCAATACCGCCTCTGCGGTTTGCTTAATCACTTCTTGTGGCAGGATACTCGGTCCCGCATTAAAATTGTACTTTTTCATAAATGAGTGTTTGTATTAGAAAAGGTTATTACTTCATGTCTGTGAACGTTATAACTACTCTTTCCCTCTGGAACATATAATTATCGTGTAATTATTCGTACAATTTTGCAACGAAAAATTAATGGTTAATTACATGATAATTATATGTTAAAAGAACTACTCTTTCCCTCTGGAACATATAATTATCGTGTAATTATTCGTATAATTTTGCAACGAAAAATTAATGGTTAATTATACGATAATTATATGTTAAAAGATAATGGCAATTAACGGAGAAAACTCAACGAAAAATTAATGGTTAATTACACGATAATTATATGTTAAAAGATAACAGCAATTAACGGAGAACGTTATCGCTTCGCCACCATCCCGTCTTTCCACTTGCTCTTCGTGGGCGGGAGCACCTCGCTGTCGGCTTGCGCCACGGCTTCTTTCACGGCTTTCTTCACCTTCTTCACCGCGGTCTTGGCGGCGCTCACTGCTGTCTCCACGAGGTCGGCATGCTCCATCCAGCATACCGCATCGCCTTTCGCCACGCGCGCGCCCTGCTGCTTATCCACCGCCACCAGTCGGCAGTGGTCAGGCGCCGTCAGCGGCTCTATGCCGTGCGCTGTCTCCAGATAGCATACCACCTCGCCGCGGCGGAAGAACGTGCCGAAGACGGGCGCTTGGCTCTCGCTGTTGAAGTCCAACTCCCACAGCACTTTACCGTTCCGGGTAGCCTCCACGGGCTCGGCGGACGGGTGCAGGATAGCGCGCTTGTCCGCAGCGGAGATGAACGTAACCTGCTGACCGCCTTTCGCCGCTTTCTCCATGCGCTCCAGCAGGTCTTTGTTGAACTGCTCTTTCGCCTGCCCGCTCTTGTACTCGCGGTATTGTTTCTCGTGCATCGCGAACTCGAACAACTCCTCGTCGTCTTGTCCGCGGTCCCAGCCGTTCTTCTCCATCTCTTCGATGAAGCGCGGCAACTCATCGGGGTAGAGCGCCTGCGGGTCGTCGGTGTAGAACTCGAAGCCTTTCTCTTTCGCCAACTCCACTATCTCCGGTGCCAACTCGCCCGGCAACTTACCCGACTTGCCTAAAATCATGCCCCACATCGCGGGGTCCATGCGCGTGAACGGTTTCTCGCCCATAGATTTCGAGAACAGGTTCATCAGCGCAGCGTTCTTCACGTATTGCGAGAACGGCGTTACCAAGCACGGCGTGCCCAACATCGGCCATATCCGTTGCACCTCCTCGAACAACTCCACCAGCAACTCGTCTTCCGACAGCGCTTTCTCCCCGCGTTTCACGAGGTTGGCGTTTATCGCCGCGTGCATACCTTTCAGGTCAGCCATCAGCGAGCCCATCATGCCGCCCGGCAGTCCGCAGCCCACCAGCAACGACGTCATCTTCGAGTTACGCGGGTCTATCCAGTAGCCCAAGAACTCATCGATGAACGACTGTGTCAGGCTCCGCGCCTCCATATAGGCTTTCATGTTGATATCCTTCACGAGGAATCCCGCGTCTTTGAGCATCGCCTGAATGGTAATCACGTCGGGGTGCACCATGCCCCAACTCAGCGGCTCCATCGCCACGTCCAGCACGTCGCCGCCGGCTTTCGCCACCTCCAGCATCGACGCCACCGAGAAGTCCGGACCCGTGTGCCCGTGGTATTGGATGATGATGTCGGGATGTTTCTCCTTGATGGCTGCCACTATCGTGCCCAGCATCGCAGGGCGCCCGATGCCCGCCATGTCTTTCAGGCAAATCTCCTGCGCGCCGCCTTCTATCAACTGCTCGGCGAGGTTGATGTAGTACTCCGCCGTATGCACTTTCGAGTAGGTGATACACATCGTCGCCTGCGCGGTCATGCCTGCCTCTTTCGCCCATTTAATCGAGGGGATGATGTTCCGCGGGTCGTTCAGTCCGCAGAAGATACGGGTGATGTCCACTCCCTGTGCGTGCTTCACTTTGTACATCAGTTGTCGCACGTCGGCGGGCACGGGGTTCATGCGCAGTGCGTTCAGTCCGCGGTCCAGCATGTGCGTCTTGATACCGGCTTCGTGGAAGAACTTCGTGAAGGTGCGCACGGCTTGGTTGGGGTTCTCGCCATAGAGCAGGTTCACCTGCTCGCTCGCGCCGCCGTTCGTCTCCACGCGATCGAAGCAACCCATGTCGATGATCACGGGTGCAATCTTTGCTAACTGGTCTTTGCGCGGCACATACTTACCGCTCGACTGCCACATGTCGCGATAGACAAGGCTAAACTGAATCTCCTTTTTCATATTGTAATAGTGTATAGTTCTAAATCCGCCGCAAAGTTACAACTTTTTTCTGACATAAGCAAAGAAAACGGGAAATTATTTTCGACCCTGTTTCGTAAGCCATTCCCCCGCCTGCTAAGAACCTGAAACCTGAAACTATGAATAAAAAATGTGTTGAACTGCCGGTACAGTTCAACACATATCGTGTACAAACCCTATCGTATGTACTTCTATTGTTGCTTTTGCCCCAAAAGGGTATAAGTTCCCTGTTCGGTTACAATCAGGATATGCCCGTCTTGCAGTTGCAGACGCGCGTTGCCGCTCGCAGCCTCGGTGGAGCCTATTGCGGTCGCTTCCTGCACCAAAACCGCCATCGGAATATACACATCGGCAGCCCCGCGAGAGCGCAGGCGCAGATAAGCCTCGTGCACGCCTATCTCTTCCGATTGGAATCCTATACCCAATACGCCGCCTTCGACGGGCAGAGAGTTCGGCGTGATGGTGAAGTTGCTCGGGTTGCTGCCGCCTATGGCAATGCTAATCGGCTCTGTCAGGTTCTTTCCTTCCACGTTGAGTGCAATGGCTTCTATCTGCTCCGGTTGGGTGGTCAGTCGGATGAGGGTGGAGTCGGCGGTGATAGCAGGCAGGTCCGTGCGCCCCCACGACACCTCGTCTATCAGGTAGGTAGCGCTTCCCGTCTGCCCGCTGTTGCCCGTGAAGCGGAATGCCATGAAGAACACATCGGGGATGTACGCCTGACCGGCAAGGTTGATATGTATGTCTTGCCAGTCGCCTGCCTCGTCCGCGGTCTGCGGCATAGGTATCTCCAAGTCTTGGAAGAACACATCCTTAGGCACGGTCGCATCGATAAAGAACACGCTGAGGGCAGCCGATTGCCCCTCGTACAAGTAGTCTCCGCGCACGCGGAAAGTGAATATCTGCTCGGCGGCGTTCTTATAGTCGAGCGCAGGCGTTACGAGCCACATCTCCCACGGCAGCGAGTCTTTCTCTTGGTAGATATACGCAGTGGCTTTCGCGCAGCGTTCTACCACCGTCCCGTCTTCCTTATCCTCATAGCCCCACCACGGTCTGTCGCCTTTCTTTACCACATTCTGCCAGTCTGCCAGCGTGAGCGGTTTGTTGTGGGTGATGTTGTCAAAAGGCTCGTTCAGCAGGGCATACGGCTTGCTCATGTCCCATTTGAACTCCTTGCTCCATTCCTCGGCAGGGTCTGTCGGCGTGGCAGTGGTGGTACCCGTGAGCCTCATCTGCTGTTTCTGCACGCCCGGGCTGGACCAATAGACGGTTGCCGAATAGGTGCCTGCTTTGGTCGGGTGGAAGGTGATACGGGTCTGCGCCTCCATGTTCTTCGGCAGCAGGGTGGAGGAGACGGTGAAAGCAGGATACTCGTCATCGTTGAGGATGGTGACGGTGATGTCTTCCGTGCAGTTGAGGCTATGCACCATCACGCTATCCACTGCGTATCCGCCTACCGTGGTGCTGAACGCGGGCAGGCTGGTGGGGCTGATGGTCAGTTCGGGTTGCTGCGTCGGGTCGCTGGCAGAGCCGCTGAGCGACAGGCTGACGAAGTCTTGCGTCGCCTCCGGACTATCCACCAAGAGCATGCCTTTGTGCACCCCTGCCGCAGTGGGCTTGTACCATAGTTTCACCTGCTCCTCGGCAGCAGTTACCTGCGTCTTCTCCAATACGAACATATCGGCGTTGGCGCCCGTGATACTCAGCGAAATAGGCTGCGTCAGGTTGCCCTGACGGATGGTCAGCGTCGCCATCAGTTTCTCTTCGTTCACCTGTGCGGTAACGGCGTTTATCTTCTCGGGGAAGACGGTGAACCAAGGTGTGCTGTTCTCTGTGCGCTTCAGGCTGAACCCGTCGAAAATCACCTTGACCCCTTTCTTCACCATCACGCTCACGCTCAGGTAGGTACCATCCTGCGGCTTGGTGGTGCTTACTTTCAGTTCTTGCCATCCTGTGCCGATGGGCAGTTCCTGATTGAGTGCGGCGCTGTCGTGCACCCCTTCCGTCGGGCGGGCGTAGAGCCATGCGCTGTTGAGTGCCAAATCGCCGGCTTGGGCTTCCAGCACCTTGTAGTGGATGGTCAATTCAAACTCCTGCCCTATTACATCTGTGCGGAGGTCCACATCTTGTTGCAGCGACCGCTTCTGCGTTACATTGACGGTGCGGAGGGCTTGGACTCCGTCGTACACATCGGTGGTCTCGATAGCAATCTCTGCGCCGAAAGACCAGTCATCAAACTGTGTCCCAAAGAGGAAGTTGGTGGATGCACTCTCAAAATCGCCGTTCGCGATAAGGTTCTCTTCGGCGAACACAGTGCCCATACCTGTTAGGATGGCGCACAAGATACTCCAAAAGCGTTTCATGATAGGTGTTTAATTATAGGTTATTCGTCTAAAAAGGCTGTCTAAGTCCTTGCGGAATTAGGCAGCCTTTCTATGGATGGTGCTATTATCGTATTACCTTATAGGTACTATTGCCTTTGCGGATGATGTTCACACCCGATTGCAGACCGCTGACACGCTGTCCCATGATGGTGTAAACCTCCATAGACTCTTTTGCCTCTACGGCTTCCATGCCTGCGCCTATATCTACCGTCTCAATATCCTCTGCGTTACGCGGGCGAATCACAGTGCCTGACGAGGAGGAAGAGATACCCGTTACGTTAGCCGCCTCGGGCTTCGCAGTGCCAATCAGCGGGTTGCCTGCCAAGAGGTTGATGTTGGCGGTTGCTTCACCTTGCGTAATCTTGCTACTGCCTTGTGCAAAGTTCTCTACGGTACGGTCAAGTTCAACACCCTTCACTACCACGAGTTCCAGCAGATAGTCTGCTGCATTGGCTTTCAACTCCGCCAAGGTAACTTCTTGTGGTGTTACTGTGTTGTCGCGGCTAACGACTTTTACTTTGCTGTCCATAGCCAAGAAAGGTTGAATGCCCCATGCTAATTCTCCGTTGTATGCTAAGATGTTGCTTACTTTGTCGCCTAATGTAACGCCAATCCAATATGGTGCATCAATGTTGACAGCCCCCGTAGCATCCTCTATGGTAAAGAAGGTGGTGCCTTCCTCCATATTGGATTCAATGAAAGTAACGACTGCCTCGCCGGTGAACTTTACAACTACATCCCAACCATATCCTTCTGCACCTTTGGCTTTCATCGTAGCCACATCCGCGCAACGTGTCAATACCTTGGCTGCCCAGTTGACGGTTACCGTTTCGGTCAAGTCGCCGCTGGTCAGTTTGATGGTATCGGAACTGCCCTCCTCGGGAGAAGCAGTGGTCGGTGTCAGGGTAACGATGATTTCCTTGCCATCTGCCAAGTCGGCATCATCTTTTGCAATAGTGGTTGCAGAGAGGGTCAGTTCGGGAGAGGTGCAGGTTAAAGTGATGTCCTCGGTGAGGTTCTCTGCCATCACGGTAAGGGTGTCGGTATAGGTCTCGCCGGTGAAAGTGCAATAGTAGGTAGGATCCATGAAGGTTATCTCCTCATCGGCAACAATCACAGGCTCTGCGGGCTTCGGGTCATCGCCCCCGCCTTCGCTCGTCTCAAACAAATCCGCCCACTCGGTAGCCACCTTAATCTCATCTACAAACACTCTACCCGGGGTATTGCTACCCTTGCGCAAGTTTACAGAGGCTATATACGATATGTCTGCTTTGGCGTTGGCTTTTGTTTGGTCGCAGGATATGGTCGGCGTAGCAGTGGTGCTGGTCGGGTCAATATACAATCGCACTACGTCATTTGTTGCACCTTCTACAAATTCGTATTCCAATACGATTAGATGGCTCGTCTTGGGTGAGAAAACAGCATTTGTCCATACTGTCGTTTCGGTATTCTTGGATATACCTAACTTGTAACCTGTATAGGACTCATCAGTTTTGATAGTCTGGATATTCAAACGAGCATACATATTGGAATTGCTTGCATCGCCAAATGCCATAAAATAATCAGCATTTGTATTTCGCTTTAGCGAATCTACATTGATGATAGCGGCGGCATATATTTTGCCGGTTTGTACTCCATTAGCGGTGCTTGCAAACTGACGGAGGTCATCAGCACCATTACCTACCAATTCGGCTTTGTTGCCTGTGCCGGTGGTTACATATCCTGCATACGACAAACTGCCCTCTGCTACTTGAATGTAGCCTGTCCCACTGAAAGAGTACCAATCTTTAGTGTTGTTCGTGGAAGCATCAGATGTGCCAACATTTAGTGTACCAACATTCCGATTGAATGTTTCGTGGAACTTCAACTCGGCATGACTTGATAGGGTGAATGCCATTAAGGCACACAAAACAGTAAATACCTTTTTCATAATAATAGGAATTAAATGATTAATAAAAATGTTATTTTCTTGAATTTTTGGCAAAGGTATTTGTTTTCTTTTACATACGCAAATTTTTGAGCAAAAATCTTGCAAAAAAGTGTGATTTTGCATATTATTAAGCTTTATTTAAGTGCAAAAGTGCGGAAGTAGCGTTTGTTTTTTGTTATGTATATGCTTTCAGAATGTTATTGTAATGTGAACTCGAAATAAGATTTATACACAAAAATAAACAATAATACTTGACAAAAACGAACAAAAACTCTTTTACTCAACAAATATTTTCAAATATTGTTCAAATAGGTTTTCTATAACATATAATTGTCATATAATTAATCATCAATTCATTACCAAAAATCAAATTAGTCTTTGACTGCTGAAGTAACTCGCTTATATCGAGCTCACGTAATGTAGTACAACTTGTATATCATTACCATAAAAAATGTGTTGAACTGTCGGTGCAGTTCAACACATATCGTGTCAAGCATTCTTGAAACATGTAATTGTCGTTGCATTAATCTTTCTTACACCAATGCCTTGATGTTCTCTTCGGTGGTGCCGGGGAGGAGGTCGATGGGCGCGAGTTCTATCATCGTGAAGCAACCGCACTGCCCGCGTTGCTGCATGCGCACTGCGGCGCGGGCACAAGCCACGAGAATCTGACCGGTGAGCGCGGGGTTGTTGATGGTCATGTTGAACTCGAAATTCTGGTTGTGCATATTCGCCGACACGCCGTTGCGCACGAGGTGCACGCCATGCGCCACGTTGTTGAGCGCCTCCACCGAGGGCACCTCTATCACATGCGTCTCGTCGTGGGCGAAGTAATCATCGCGCAGCAGGTTGTGCTCCACGGTGTGGAAGTCCGCACCGTCCTCCAACTCTACATACACCATGCGGCGGTGGATACCCGTGCCCAACGGGATGGTCATCGACAGCGCGTTCTTCACTCCTTTGATACTCTTCGCCGCCACGGTGTGCCCCATGGAGCGCCCGGGACCGAAGTTGGTGTAGGTCAGCCCCTGCGGCGCCATTGCCAGCAGCAACGCGCGTACCACGGAGTCGCTCCCCGGGTCCCATCCCGCGGCGATGATGCTCACCGACTGCTGTTCGCGAGTCAGCGGCAGCAACTGCGCACGGTAGTCCAAAATCTGCCCGTGTATATCAAACGAATCGACCGTGCATATTCCTCTCGCAGCCAACTGCTTGGCAAACGCCGGCACCTCGCGCGTGGGCGTACAAAGCACGCACACATCGGCATCCAACAATTGTTGAACGGAGGATTGCCGGGTGCTGCCTGGAGACAGCACCTCCATGATTATCGAATCGGTATGGTGAAACACTCCCGCGAGGGTCATATCTTCGGCAGCAAGCACCGCCTGCTCCACGGCTTTGCCGATATTGCCGTAACCAATAATTGCAACCTTTGTCATAATGTAGTTTCAAGTTTCAAATTCGGCTGCAAAAGTACTGCTTTTTTTCGAGATATGCAAATATTTTTGACCGATTCGCTGAACGATTGAGCTATCGGGGATGCCCCGACCAATCGCGGGCGGAAAGTTTGGAACAAACTGCCTTGGTATGTGTTGCAAACTCCCTCGCCTCCCTTTTAGAGGGGAGGAGGTGGTGGGTGTGTGGGGGAGGGTAAAAATAAATGAGGAGCGAGGAAAACGTTCCTCACTCCTCATTACTAATTGCAAGTCCTTACAAATTATTTAACGATAACTGTTTGTGCGGCATCCGAGGTTATTACAACGTAAACCCCTTGCAGCGAGCCATTTAGGCGCGTTACGTCGCGGCCGAGCAGGTCGTAGATGCGGAACTCGCCGTCGCACACGATGCGACCATTAGCTGCATATATTTGCGATGCCGTTACCGCTTCCATCGCAGTGGGGGTATTATTAAGTCGTGTAATCGTCAAGTCGTAACTTCCGGGAGCATAATTTACTGCCACATAATAGGTAGTTGCAGCCTCTAAATCGTAGGTCGGCGAAGTTGTAATGTCCGTGTAGTCGCTCTCGGTCTTGGTTGTATTGACATACAGATTGCCCGCTGTCAGTTGCGTGCTGCTGAATTGATACGAACCGGTTTCGGTGGGCGTAAACTCATACCATGTAATAGGATTATTTGATGCGGTAATCGTTTGAGTACCTACTGCCAGTATGCCATACGTATTGGTATAAACCGCATCTCTATAATATACCGGCAATCCGCCAAGGACAGGGTAAAGGTCTGTGCCGATGTTCTGCCCCCAGATTGAACCGTCATAAGTGGTATTGCTATATATATAGCCCTGTGAAAGGAGGTAAGCCACCTCGCCGCTCTTGAACTGCTCTGTGGTTTTGCCGAGGACATTATCTGAAACAGCGTTTTCATTGACAATAGTATCAACAGCACTTCCATTATAAACAGTGTTATCATAATAGCAATTTGCTATTAAATAGCCATTGGCTCCGCATATACCGCCGGCATGAGATTCACCGTTGACTTTGCCGGCATTATAGCTGTTGGCAATTAACGCACCGTTAGATGCACAAACACCGCCTACAAAAGAATTACCGCTGACAGAACCTCTATTATAGCAATTGATAATAAACGCACCGTTAGATGCACAAACACCGCTGACGTAAGATGCACCGTTGACTGTACCTGTGTTATAGCAGTTTGTGATTGAACCTTCGACATTACTTCCGCACACACCACTGACAAACATATTTCCATTAAGATAGGAATCGACAATGCCGACATTCTTTATTTTACCATTGTTCGAGCCGAACAAACCGACAAAATCTGTATTATTTTCATTGAAATACAATCCACTTACGATGTGATTCTGTCCGTCGAATGTACCTGAATATCTATTTGAACTATTACCGACAGGCGTCCAGTTTCTGAAGTTTTCACCATTTGCTACTTCTCCTGTTTCATTGTCAAATTGGAGTGAAGTAAGAAGATTGCTGTTTACGGTAATATTCTTTGTAAGCTCTGCGTTTATTCCAGAATTTCCGCTATTAACCTGCTGTGCAAACCAATAAAGATTGCCTGCGTTGGCGATTTCGTAAATACCGCTTGTGGTCTTTTGTTCTGCAGGCTGATAGCCGTTGCACTTGGTGCAGAAGCCGTTTTCGTTATAGTCGTGCTCGGCATAAACGGTTTCGGCGTACGTGTTGGCATAGGTGTAAGTCGGTTCGCCGGGATTACCGACACAACCGGGATATGTTGCATTGCAATACACGGTGCCTCGATTCGTCAGCACGGGGTGTTTGTCTCCTGTTTCAGGCGTAAGGTCTTGATACCATGCCTGCGTGCCGTCGGTTACGCTGTCGTTCAGCAGATAGCAGACCTCGCCGCTCTCCACCTGTGCCTGTGTTACCTGTGTCATGCCGGAGGTCACAGTGGTACCTATTTTGTTGACGAAATAACATCCTGTTGTCGAAACAGTACCGCCTTTGCGGCTGACAATGTCGCAGTCGGTATCTTGAATGTCGAACGTGGCACTGATGTATGAGCCGCTTACATTGGTTGTGGTTCTGGTGTAGCCGACAAATCCGCCGCAGCAGCTTGTGTTCTTTCCTTTTATGGCACCTGTAAATCCACAGTCTTGGATGTACATCGTTCCGGCTTCACATGTTCCGAGGATGCCACCGTGTGTGCCGTCGCCCACTACGGAAGAGTTGATGGTAACATCCGATATACATTTCTTTATGTATGCGGAGCCTGTACCGTACTTGCATGCGGCAATACCACTTGTAAAGGACAAGTCGGTATTTATGACACCTTTCACTGTGAGATTCTCGATGGTGCATGAGCCAATATATCCGAACGGCGTTGCGTTTTCGCTACCACTTTGGTTGACTGTCAGGGTGTGTCCCTGTCCGTCAAATGTGCCTTCAAAGAGATTGGTTGTAGAATGTCCTCCGATAGAGATGAATTGGTGGCTACCGAAGTCCACGTCTTTTGTCAGCACAGCCTTGGCTTGTCTGTTCTGCGTTATGCCGGCTTGAGTGCCATTGACAAGTCCAGCGAACCAGTTGTACTGTCCGGCATTGCTGATTTCGTAAACACCATTGGTTTCGTTATAATGTGCTGCCTCAAAACATCCACGGCTGCAGAACCCATTTTCATCCATGTCGTGCGTTTCGTGCACCACATCAGTGACAGCAGTATTGGAACAAACTTTTCCCACGATGACGCCTGCACATATAATGTTGGCTCCATATACGGTGTTTCCTTCCGCAGCCTTGAGCACAGGATATTTGTCGCCTGTTTCCTGTGTGAGGTTCTGATACCACGTCTGCGTGCCGTCTGTCTTGCCATTATTGAGCAGATAGCACACCTCGCCGTTGGCAAACTGAGCATCTGTCATCTTGGTGATGCCATCGAGGTAATTGCCGAGGTTGTTGAGGTAGTAGCAGTTTGTTACCGTTACCGTTCCACCCATTCGGCTTACAATGTTGCAGCCTGCAGACGAAATGCCGAAGGTGGCGGACACATAGGAGTTGCTGATAATTGACGTTTTGTTTGTATATCCAATGAAGCCACCGCACTTGTTGGTCGTGCTACCATTGATGGCTCCCGTGAAGGCGCAGTTGTTGATATTCAGCGTTCCATTATCCACCACGCCAATGATGCCGCCATGTGTGCCGTCGCCGTCTATGGAAGAGTTGATGATAACATCCGATATACATTTCTGGATGTGCGCAGTGCCTGTCCCGTATTTGTGCATGGCAAAGCCAGCCGCATACTTCTCTGAGGTGTTGATGGTACCCGTCACGGTCAGGTTCTTGATAGTGCATGAGCCGATGTTTCCGAACAATGCCACTTCTTTGGAACCGGTCTGGTTCACCTTGATGGTATGTCCATTGCCATCGAATGTGCCGGCATAGAGTATGGATGAACTCTTACCGATAGCCGTAAAGTTGGTGGTGCCGAAGTCAATATCGTTCACGAGTTTGGCGCTGGCAGCCATGTTTTGTTTTGTGCCATCGGTTAGTGTGCCGTTTACAAGCCCAGCAAACCACAAAAGGTTGCCTACGTTGCCGATTTCGTAAACAGCGTCCCCATCACTATCTGTTGCCGGTTGATAGCCGTTGCACTTTGTGCAGAAACCGTTTTCGTTATAGTCATGCTCAGCATAAACCGTTTTATCTGTATTTGAGTAACCCGTTTTCGATTCGCCCGGATTGTCTTTACAGCCTGCATAAACAGTAATCAGGTAAACCTTTTCGCCGCCAAGGACAGGGTAATCTTGCTTGCCTGTACTGGAAAGGGTCTGTCCCCAGACTGAGCCGTCATAGGTTACAGCACTTTCACCCTCACCAACTATGCAGCCCTGCGAAAGGAGGTAAGCCACCTCGCCGCTCTTGAACTGTTCTGAAGTTTTGCCGAGGACATTTGAAGAAACAGTGCTATTATTACTGCCAACAGCATTTCCGCTATAAACTGTACTGTCAAAATAGCAGTTTGTGATTGTACCGGAGTTGCTATATCCGCACACGCCGCCGACAGAACTACTACCGCTTACCGCACCTGTATTGTAACAGTTACTTATGGCACCGGAGTTGCTAAATCCGCACACGCCGCCGACATAACGACTACCACTTACCGCACCTGTATTGTAACAATTACTTATGGTAACGTGGACGCCATATCCGCACACGCCACCGACATTTTCTTTACCTTTGAAATAAGAATCAACAACGCCCGCATTGGAAATTTTGCCGTTTTCACCTACATATCCGAAGAGACCGACATAATTTGTTTGTGAATCATTAAAATACAAACCTCTGACCGTATGGTTTTGCCCGTCAAATATTCCTTGGTAATAACCAGATCTGTTTCCGATAGGCGTCCAGCTTCTGAAACTGCTTACATCGCTTGCAAGCGTACCATCCGCATTCAAAACGCCGGTGTTTACGGTGATATCAGCAGTAAGCACTGCTTTTGCGGTACGGTTTTGTGCTGTACCGTCAATCAGTATGCCGTTTACAAGGGCGGCAAACCAATAAAGTTGTCCGGCGTTACCGATTTCGTAAACTTCATCTTTTGTTCCGTCACCATTGATGTCATATTTATCGGTTGTCAGTATTGCGGGCTGATAACCACCGCACTTTGTGCAGAAGCCGTGCTCGTCGAAGCTGTGTTCAATACTTACTGCCCCTGTGTTGGAGAATTGGCTCATACAAGGTATGCCGGCATACACTGTGTTGCTGCCATTTGACTTCAAGACAGGAGATTTGTCGCCTGTTTCCGGCGTAAGGTCCTGATACCAAGCCTGTGTGCCGTCGGTCTTGCCTTTGTTCAGCAGATAGCAGACCTCGCCGCTCTTGAACTGCTCTGAAGTTTTGCCGAGGACATTTTCAGAAACAGTGCCATCTTCATTATAGCCTACAGCATTTCCGCTATAAATAGTGCTGTCATAATAGCAGTTTGAAATTTTGGTGCTTCTGTTGTATCCGCACACGCCGCCGACATATTTATTATTACCGCTTACTGCACCTATATTGTAACAGTTACTTATGGCTGCGACGTAGCAAGATCCACACACGCCGCCGACATAATTACTACCGCTTACCGCACCTGTATTGTAACAGTTACCTATGGTACCGTATTCGTTATATCCACACACACCGCCGACATAATTTCCATTAGTGCTTACCGCACCTGTATTGTAACAGTTACTTATGGCACCGTAGGCGCTAAATCCGCACACGCCGCCGACATAATATCCATTACCGCTTACCGCACCTGTATTGTAACAGTTACTTATGGCACTGTAGGCGCTAAATCCGCACACGCCGCCGACATGTTGATTTCCATTGAAATAAGAATCAACAACGCCCACATTGGAAATTTTGCCGTTTTTACCTACATATCCGAAGAGACCGACATAGTTTGTTTTTGAATCATTAAAATACAAGCCGCTGACGGTATGGTTTTGCCCGTCAAATGTTCCTGTGTAAACACCAGATGTGTTTCCGATAGGCGTCCAGCTTCTGAAATTGCTTACATCGCTTGCAAGCGTACCATCCGCATTCAAAACGCCGGTGTTTACGGAGATATCAGCAGTAAGCACTGCTTTTGCGGTAGTTTTTTGTGCTGTGCCGTCGGTTAGTGTGCCGTTTACAAGGGCGGCAAACCAATAAAGCTGTCCTGCGTTGCCGATTTCGTAAACAGCGTCACCATCACTATCTGTTGCAGGTTGATAGGAGCCATCACTGCCGAAACCGTTGGTGTAAGTTACCTCTTGTGCCCATGCCGTAGAGGGTAACACCATTGCCGCCACGAGCAGAAGCATCGCAGCGAGCCACCTTAGTTTTTTAGTTTTCATTGTCATATATATATTTTTGTTATTGTTTATTTTGCGCTGCAAAGGTACAATTTTTCTTTCAAATATGCAAAAAATATACAAGTTTTTTTTTTCAACATTTTTGGGGCATTTATATAGGACTTGACTCCAAACACTTACGGGGCGACATAACTAAATGATGTTAATTTATCACCTTTGCGGCTGTTGCCGAGCGTACCATCCCGCCCCCTGTCCTCGATGTCCACCGGACATCGCTTCACCCCTCCTTTCAGGAGAGGCGGGGGAGTTTGGCTGCGCACACCGAACTCTCAACTCTCAAAACTGAACCCTCAACTATGGGGAGGGGTAAAAGAGCTTGACACTCTTTTTTGCAGCGGAGGTTTTCTTCATTTTGTTCGATATAGGCAGCTAAATCACCTACTAATCACCTACTAATCTCCTACTAATCACCTACTAATCTCCTACGATTATCTGCTCAACGGAAAGGAGGTGTATTTATCACCTTGGTCATAAGAGCCACACAGAGGGTGTGTCATGCTATTTTGACACACCCTCTGTGTGGTTGTACACACCGGACACTCAACACTCAACTATAGCAGGCGGGGACGCCTGCGCATCCGGACAGGTATCAGCAGGCAGACAGAATATGGTGCGGCATGGAGACCGCACCTCCTTGGAAGCCCCGACTGGTCGGGACGTACCCGGACATTTCTACCGCGGGCGAGACGCCCGCGTCCCCAGGGGACGCCTGCGCACCCGGTTGCTTATTGCAGTTCTTCGGGCAGGACGGGCATGGAACCGTGCTGCGTGCAGACGAAGGCGGAGACCGCCACGGCTTTTTGGTGCGCCTCGGGGATGGAGCGACCGAGCAGGAGTTGCGCAACGAAGGTGCCGGTGAAACTATCACCTGCGCCTACGGTGTCTGCCACCTCTACCTTCGGGGTGGGTTGGAACGAACATGCGTCAAGCGTGATGACATACGAGCCGTTGGTGCCGCAGGTGAGAATCAACATCTGCAGGTCGTACAACTCAATCAACGCGCGGCAAACGCGCAGAGTCTGCTCTTTGTCCTCTGCGATGAGACGGTTGGTCTCCGTCTCTACACCGAGCAACATAGGTGCCACTATCTGCAACTCCTCATCATTGATTTTGAGGATGTTGCAGCGTTTGAGCGAGCCGATAATCACCTCGCGGTTGTACCACTGTTGGCGGAGGTTGATGTCGAACACCTTCATGCAATCGGCAGGCGCGGCATCAAGGATAGTCTGTATGGTCTTGCGGCTCACCTCCGAGCGTTGTGCCAACGAGCCGAAGCAGATGACTCGCGCCTGACGGGCAACCGACATAATCTCGTCGGTGAGGGGGACGTTGTCCCACGCTACGCCCAAGCAAATCTCATATTGCGGCACGCCCTGCTCGTTGAGCGTTACCTGCACCGTACCTGTGGGGAAATCCACCTTGGGCAGACAATAGTGTAAGCCTACGCTATCCAAGATGTCGGTTACCTCTTTGCCCAAATCGTCGTTGCCGATGGCAGAGATAGCGCAACCTTGGATGGATTCTCCGTTCTTTGAGAAGAACTGAGAAGCGTGAAAAACGAAGTTTGCAGGCGCACCACCTAATTTGCGCCCTGTGGGGAGGCAGTCGAAAAGTACCTCTCCGAGACCTATGATGTATTGCATAGTGAATTAGTTATTTCTTGATTTTCAATGTGAAGCCGGCGAGGTAGAGGGCGCCTATACCCATCACGAGGACGGCACCGAGGGTGCCCATTGCATCGGACATGAAGCCCATGGCAAGCGGGAAGATGGTGCCGCCGAAGAGACCCATAATCATCAAGCCGGAAATCTCATTCTTGTGGTCGGGGTCGTGCTGGAGCGCCTGCGCAAAAGTGATGGAGAAGATGTTGGAGTTGCCAAATCCCACCAGCGCAATGCCCACATAGAGCAACCACTTCACATCTGCCACCGCAAGGATAATCATCGCCGCAATAATCATCCCCACCGAGATGGCGAAGAACACTTTCTCCGGCACTTTGCGCAGGATAGCCGAGCCCGAGAGGCAGCCGAGGGTACGGAAGATGAAGTAGAGCGAGGTGGCGAAGCCCGCCTCAGCCAGCGTCATCCCGAGGCGCTCGATAAGGATTTTGGGAGCAGTGGTGTTGGTGCCGACATCGATACCCACGTGGCACATGATACTCAAGAAGCAAAGCAGGATGAAGGGTTTGCCGAGCAGGCGGAAACAGTCCACCACGTTGCTACCTTTTGCCACAGGCTCTTCGTGGATAGTGGTCAGCGACAAGCATACAATAGCCACCACGCCGATGATACCATAGACAGGGAAGAGCACGCGCCATCCCAAGCCCGCGGAGGGCAGCACCTGCGTAGCACCCCACATGGCGATATAGGGCGCCAAGAAAGAGGCGATGGCTTTCACGAACTGACCGAACGTGAGCGTTGCCGACAGGTTGCCCGTTACGATATTCGACACCAGCGGATTGAGCGAAGTCTGCATGAGGGCATTGCCGATACCCAAGAGCGAGAACGCTACCAACATCAGGGGATAAGAATTGCCGAAGATGGGCAGGATAAGCGAAAGCACCGTAACAACGATAGATAGCAGCACGGTGCGCTTTCTGCCGATTTTGTTCATCAACATGCCCGTGGGCACCGAGAAGATAAGGAACCAGAAGAAGACCAGCGAAGGCATGATGTTCGCCTGCGAGTCGGTCAACCCGAGGTCTTGCTGCACATAGTTACTGGCAATGCCGACCAAATCGACAAAGCCCATGGTGAAGAAGCAGAGCATCACTACTGCGAGTGCGCCGAAAGAAGTTTTGTTGGAAGAAGACATGGTACTATTTATTTAATGTTAATGTACTTTGTGGGAAGACGAGGGAGGTGAGGCATACCTCGCCGTTATTGCCAAAGACCTCCACGGAGCAGCGGTCGATAAAGATTCGCAGGGAGGTTAGTTTGCGTTGCACGGGTGCCGTAGCCGGTACGGGGAAGTCTGCGGAGAAGTCCACTACCCCACTCTTTGAGCGGTCCACCGTCAAGGTCATCGCCTTGGGGTCGTAGGTAATCAGGAACTCTTCGCCCTGCTCGTTGCTGAGGGTAACCACTGTGGGCTTCTTTTGCGACTTGATTTTCACCACTTGGTCGAGACCCTTGCCGTCGTATTCCGGCGCAGGGCGCGAACCGAGGTAGTGTTCTCCCTTGACGGTATAGAGGAAGAGGTCGCGTGCGATGGTGTTCGCAGAACGGAATTGGCGGGTGGGCACTTGGTTGGCATACTGCCAATTGCTCATCCATCCGATGACGGTACGTCGTCCGTCGGGGACATCGCTGAAGGAGACGGTAGCATAATGGTCTTTGCCATAGTCCATCCAGCGCGTGTCGGTGTGGCGACAGGTGAAGGTCTTGCCATCCCATTGTCCGACGAAGTACTGCGCCGCAGAGCCGCCCGCAGGTCCGCCCGGGTTGATGTTGCAGATAAGTACCCAATAGGTGTTGCCCTGCTCGTCTTTGAGGGGGAAGAGGTCGGGACATTCCCATACTCCTGAGTGGCATCCGTAGTCGCTGCCGAAGGAGGATAGATAGCGCCAGTGCTTCAGGTCATCGGAGGCATAGAAACGCATCTCCTGCCCACAGGCGAGCACGAGGTTCCACTCCCGCGTGTCTTCGTTCCAGAAGAAGTTCGGGTCGCGGAAGTCGGGTATTGCCTCGGTGATGATAGGGTTGCCGCTGTACTTGGTGAAGGTCTGCCCGTTGTCGGTGCTATACGCCAAGGACTGGCATTGCCCCATCAGTTCTGCGGAGGTGTACATCGCCACCACCGCACCTTTCCCGAAGCCCGCCGTACCCTCGTGGTCGATGACGGAAGAGCCGGAGAAGATTGTTCCTATCACATCGGGTTGCAGCGCCATCGGTTGGTGCTCCCAATGGATGAGGTCGGTGGAGGTGGAGTGTCCCCAACTCATGTTCTGCCACAGCGAGCAATACGGATTGTACTGGTAGTAGAGGTGCCAAACGCCATCGCGGTAGAACATACCGTTGGGGTCATTCATCCAGCCGTAGAGGGGCGTGTGGTGGTACTCGGGGCGATAGGGGTCTCGGTTGACGGTGTCGAAAGTGTCGGACAGCGTTATCTCGCTCCATGCGATGTAGTCCATGGGCGATAGTTCGCGCTGACGCTCTCCGTCCGGCTGGTTCCACACATGTACAGCGAGAAGGAGTTGGTCGCGCCGAAACTCGGTCAAGTCCATGGGCACGAAGTAATCCACTTTGCCTTTGGCTGCCAAGCGCAAGATGTTGGTGCGGACAATTTGCCCGTTCTCAATCACCTGCATGCGGTACTCGGGGGCTGCTTCCTCAATAGGAATCAACAGGTAGCGTTCGTCGCCGCTGACACGGATAAGCATGTCGCGCACGCCGGAGCGGGAGAACTGCACCTCGCCCGCCATAGCAACCGCACAGATAAGCAGGCAGGCAGCTATCAAAAAGTTCTTTACGTTCTTCATAAAGGATTTTAGATAAAGGATTAAGGATGAAAGACTCATATGTTTCGTCTCATTTCCAAATGGTCTCCAAGTCGGTTCGTTGTTTATTGTTGATACGAAACGACTTCCGACACGCTCAGAGTGCCCGAATAGCAGTTGATACTCCAACAGTTGCGGGCAATGCCATAGACACGGTTGGTGTAGCAAACATTATCGTTTACATACATCACCAAGACGGAGTTGTCGGTGTAGATATCTATGCGGTACGTGTTGTCAGAGGGGGTTGGGAAAGTGTAGCCGTCGATGTTGGCAATAAAGCCTTTGCCGTTTTCTCCCTCTTGCTCGAAGTTGATTTTGCGGCGGGTCTCGCTCTCCGGATTGAGCACTAAAGAATAGTACACGCCTGAGTCAGCCTCGCATACCGCGGAAGTGCCGCGACAAAGAGAGATACCAAACCTGTCGCTCGCGCCTTCGGTTCTCACCGTGAGGCGGATATGGTTGTGGTAGCCCAAGCGATTGAAGAGGAGATTGCTGCCCTCTTGCAGGACATACTTGCCGTCGGTTTCTTGCACCTCGCCTTGCCGACGCATCACCACCACCTTCTGCTCTTGGGCGTATTTCTGCCGAATAGCGTCCACCTCTCCGAGCGATAGGCTACCATCGGGATGCTGCACCACGCGGTGCGCCACCATGCTGCCTGCCCATTCGGGTGCTTGTTCACCCACATTGGCATTGTCTTTTCCGCTACGGGTAGGACACCATCCCCAGAGATAGCGGTTCTGTCCATCGCTTGCCGTCTTGCCTGCATACAAGCCGCGGCTATCCAAGAAGCCCTCATGGTCATCGGGCCAAATACCTGCATCGTTTTTCGTGGTTGCTTTGAGTTCTTCGAGGGTACGCCCTTTGAAATACTGCACCCGACGCACCGCACTGTGGATCTCGCTATAGACGAGATACCACCATTCGCCCATTTGGAACACATCGGGGCACTCGTAGAAACGGTCCCACATCATGGTCATGAAGACCCCTTGGTGTGTCCAGTCGGTGAGGTTAGCCGATGTGAACTCCGCCAACACGCCTTTGCCATTGGCGGTGGTGGAGACGAGCATATGGTAAATGCCGTCATCGGTACGGAAGATACAGGGGTCGCGGAAGTCGTTGGACGAATAGCCGTAGTCGCGCCCACGCAAAAGGAAGGTGCGGCTCTTGGTCCAAGTCTTGAAATCGGAGGAAACCGCCATCTGTACTATCTCGCGGCTATCCTCTGCTTGCAACAATTCGTAGCGATGACCTGTATAGAAACAGTAGTACAGTCCCTGCTCCTCGCTATATACGAAGCAGCCTGTACCCACGGCAGCATCCTGCTCGTTGATACCGCCGCAAGGGATGATTTCGTCCAGGGAGGTATAGTGCGCCACGTCTGCCGTCTCCACGCCCCAAATAGGATGGTAAGTGCCTACGGGGTTGGGACGGAAATCTTGCAGGTAGCCAATCTTAAAGGTCTTGCTCTGAGGGTCGTAGAGCGGCATCACATCCCCCACATAGCCTGCATAGGGACGGTAATAGGTATCTGACTTCGGCTCATCGGAGGAAGCAAAGAGATAGGTAGTATGCTCCCAGTCGCGTTCGGGCACGGGGACGATACGCTGCTCGCTGCATGCAGAAAGCAGGAGAAGGAGGAAAAAGGGACCAAAAAAGCCTACCCCAGCCCTCCCTAAAGGGAGGGAGAGATTAGTTAGAAATTGTGCGGTTTTCATAAGTGGTCAGTGGTTGGTGGTTAGTGGTCAGATAGTTGATGGCGTTCAGGGTCATTTGGTCGATGTTGCTATGGTAACCGGTATAGACTCCGTCGATGGAATACCAGTCGAAGCAGCCGGAGCCAATACAGAGGATGGCGGGCTTGTCTGCGGTGTGAGCATACTCCCATACGACAACGGCACCGTCGCCTCCGCGGGCTATCGCCTTGGCTTGTGCGAGTTGCTCGAAGTCGGTAAGCGTAGGATATCCTCCCCAGTCGTCGCCTATGTGCCACTGGGCAGTGGAGTTGGTGATACGGTAGCCCGCGTCGCAAGTGTAGATAGTGGCAGGGTCGGTGCCTTTGGCTAAGTCGACAAAGAGCGGATGATTAGCGTCCACGGCGAAGAAACTCCACGGCTCGTTGGTGGTCTCGGGTTTGTCTTCATTTCCTCCCCAGCAGTTGTTGGGGAAGCGGTCGGTGGGGTTGTTGCCGTTGAGGCTGAGATAGCCCGGCAGATAGGTAGCGTAGCGCGAGAGGAGCAATGTGCCTCCGTTGTCTATGTACTTTTGGAACGCAGCCACTGCTGCTACGGCTTCCTGGGCAGCATTCTCGAAAGCCGCCTTGCCGTCCACGCCGCCATCTCGATGGAAATGCCACCAAATAACCTTGCAGGCGGATAGTTCCACCTTGCCGCCGGCAAAATCCGTCAAAGAGCAATACTGCGCTTGCTCTATCTCGGAGAGCATCCAATCGCAGGCACGGCGCTCCTCGGGCAGCAACTGCTCTATCGTGGCGGCAGTGCCCACAAACAGTGCGGCGGGTGCATCCATCTTATCCACATGTACGGTATAGACATTGGTGAGCGTTTGGTTGGATACCGTATAGGTTACCGGTTTCGAGAAATCC
Organism: Paludibacteraceae bacterium; assembly: GCA_016297215.1. Lineage (GTDB taxonomy): Bacteria > Bacteroidota > Bacteroidia > Bacteroidales > Paludibacteraceae > Colicola. The sequence goes on from JAEDGZ010000007.1 coordinate 40,824, forward strand.
GCCGGCACACCGCTCTCGGGCGAAACTACGGCACCATCGGACACCTTGATAACGGGTGTCATCGCTGTGATATTCTCGGAAGAGGGTACATAGACACGTATGGTTTTGTCCTCTTGGTTGATACCACCCACATATCGACTATTCAGCACGAAAGAGGTAATCTGTGCCTTTGCGAAACGCACCATGAGCGTCCATTCCTGATAGACATCTCCGTTGGTAACCACGATAGCCCTATTCGTGAGCAGGTTGAGACTATCTCCAACGTTCACATCTGCCGTTGCGCCCGCGCTGACAGACAGTTGGGAAAGCACCATAGCGGACACCACATAGCCCTCCGGCACATAGACCGTTACCGTGCGGGCGGGAACATCTATGGTGCCCGCATATTGTTCATCCAGCACCAGCGACTCTATCCGGCAGTCGCCAACGATATCCAGATTGCCCGCCAAATGTCCTTTGCAGCCGGCGAACAGCAGGACAGAGACCAAGCATACCGTTATAACTTGACAATTTGACAATTTACAATTTCTCATATTTTTCTTTGTTATCTGATATAGGAATCACTAACTAATCACTAACTAATCACTAACTAATCGCTAACTAATCACTAACTTTTGACGGCTTATAGTCGCGTGTCACCATCCGCCGATGTTTTGCGTATAGTGCCCGTTGGATGCAGCAATCTGCGAATAGGGTATGGGCAGGTACTCGTCTTTGTTTTTCGTGAAATGCGCTCCGGCGTAGATAGCGCAGTTAGCAGCCTCGGTAGCGTAGTAGTTGTTGAGGATAATGTCTGCTTCTCCCCAGCGCACGAGGTCGAAGAAACGCTCCGACTCCATCCCCATCTCCAAGCGGCGCTCTGTCTTCACCAGAGCCAAGGTTTCCTCTTGGCTGTATGTGCCTGTGTATTGCCCCACACTCATCTTCACCCCATAAGCCGTTTCATACCCTGCGAGGATACCCGTCTGAGCACTCTGCAAAGCACGCGAGCGCAGACGATTGACCAAGCCCACCGCCTCGGCGGCACCGCCTTCGTTCAATTGTACCAACGCTTCCGCACGCTCCAGCAACACATCCGCGTAGCGGAACACGATACGGTTCATCGGGCTGCCCCACCACGAGCCTTTTATCAGGTACTCTGAGTCGGGGTCCACATTGTGCTTGAGCGAGATATTGTAACCATAGAGTCCGTTGGAGCGGCTCCATACGTTGGTCTTCGCCATCATATAGTTCGGATTGAACTCGTAGGGCAGCCCCGGCATGCCCACCGTGAGGAAGAGTCGCGGGTCAGCATAGTCGGTGGTCATGTCGTAGTTGGTAGTGTTGGTGTTCCCCGTCAGAGCAACAGGCAAGCCGGCAGCAGTGGTGCGATAGGCATTCACAAGGTTTTGACTGGGCTTGTAGAAATCGCAGCCGCCGTCGGTAACCCCCGGGATATTGGGCACGCAAAGACCGTAACTCCAATTGAGGTTGCCAAAGGTTGTGCCATCGTCCATCGAATACTGGATAGCCCAGATACTCTCTACGCCGTTCTCATACTGCGGCTCAGGGCGGAAATTATTGTGGAAGTCCGGCTCCAAGCCATAGCCTGCGTACCATTGTTCATCGGAATAATAGAGCACCTTTTTGAGGTCTTCCTTGTCTGTACTCGTAACGGCATGGGACATGGGGTCGTCTTGGCGGTAGGCTTTGTAGAGATACACCTTGGTGAGAAAAGCAGCCGCAGCGGCTTTGTTGGCACGCCCTTGCTCGGGCTGCACCTGAGGCAGATGGGCAAAAGCGTACTCCAAATCGCGTATGATAAGCCCCCACCCTTCGTCATTGGTATAGGTAGTGTTGCTCAGCGCGTTGTATTCATCGGGAGACAGGTTCGCGTCCACCACAAACGGTATGTTCTTATACAAGCGTTTGAGCAGGAAATGACCATACGCACGCAGGAAATACATCTCGGCGAGGCGCGTATCACGCAGCGTGTAGGTACTATCCATAGGCTCCAATACGGCAATAGCGGTGTTCACACGCGAGATACAATTATACAAGCGCACCCACATATCGTTGATGTTCCAGTTGGTGGTCAGCACTCCCTGCTGGATTTCCAACTGGTGAAATACATCGCCATCGGAGGTGCCGTTACCACCTTTGTAGGCGTCGTCGGAGCGTACATCGAAATTCCACATAGAGAAAGAGGAGTTGATGTCCTCCGCGGACATGAAGATAGCATAAGCCGATATGACCAACTCGTCGATGCGCTCGGGGTCGTTCACCTGCGTATCGGAAAGCGTACCTTGCGGCATTTGGCTATTGAGGAAGTCGCAACCTGTCAGCGACAGACCCGCCAACACAATGAAAGATATAATGATATGCTTTTTCATATTACCTATTACTTAATCAGAAGTTCAACGATGTGCCTACGGTGATATTCAGTGCATTGGGATAGCCGTAGTTCGGGTTTTCAGGGTCAACGCCCGTGAACGAGCGGGAATGGATAGTGAACACGTTTTGCGCCGACACGAAGAAGCGCCAACGCTCCATGTGCAGTTTCTGCAAGGCTTTCTCCGGCAGGTTGTAGCCCAACTGGATATTCTTTAGTTTAAGATAACTACCGTCTTCCACCCAATAGGAAGATACGCGCTTCTCGTTGTTGTTATCGGCAATGGATAGCGCGGGAATATCCGAATCGGGATTGGTGGGGCTCCACGCATCCAGCAGGCGCGTTCCTTTGTTCAGATTGCTGATATTCAGACCGGACCAGAGGTCGGTCTCTTTCTTCAAGTCGGAGATGATATCCACGCCCTGCACTCCTTGGAAGAAAAGCGTCAGGTCGAAGCTAAAATACTGCAAATAGATATTCAAGCCGTAGGAGATAGCGGGCACGGGGTTGTAAATCCAATCTTGGTCTGCCTCCGTAATCTTGCCATCGCCGTTCAGGTCTTTCCACATGATTCGTCCCAATCCCGCTCCCGTCTGCTCGGCATGGTTTTCGATATCATCTTGCGAGCGGAAGATGCCTTCTGCCACATAGCCCACCTGTGCGCCCATCGGATGCCCCACTACCGACTTCACGCCATTGCCACCAAACGTACCGTTGGCAGCCACCGTCTCCGGCAGTTTGGTAATCATATTGTCGTAGTGCGACAGGTTGGCGTTGATATCCCATCGGAAGCCGTTGGTCTCGCCCCTGGTACCCAACATCAGTTCCTCACCGATATTGCGCATAGAGCCGGCATTCACCCACTGGCTTGCCCCCTCACCCATAGCGGCAATACCCGCCATGTAGAGCAATATATCATCTGTATTCTTGTAGAACCAATCGAAACTACCATACAACTTCTGCCCCCAAAGCGAGAAGTCGATACCGGCATTGGTCTGTGTGGTGGTCTCCCACTTGAGGTCGTCGTTGCCAATCTGCGTGCGTTTCATACCCGATGGCAAGGTGCTGCCACCGTTGGTGCCGGCTATGTCGTAACTCGTACCATAACTCTGTCCGCCGCTCTCGTTCACACCATAGCCGCTGACGTAGATGGTATAACGCGCCAAGTTGGAAATCTCTTGGTTACCCGTCTGCCCCCACGAGACACGAATCTTCAAGTCATCGAGCACGTGCTTGGTGGACTGCATCCAACGCTCTTCGCTCAGACGCCAGCCCAGCGAGACGGCAGGGAAAGTAGCAAACTGGTTATTCCGACCAAATCGGCTGGAGCCATCGCGGCGCACCGTGAGCGACGCCATATAGCGATTGTCATAAGAGTAGTTGGCTTTTGCGAAATAGGACAGCAGCGAGTAGCCCTCCGAGGAGCCGTATGCCTGCGCCTTGCCCGTACCCGCATCGGGCCACATATAATCGGGTGTGAGCAAGATATAGTCTTGTTTGTAGCCCGAGAAATACTCTGACTGCTCGCGGTTCAACTCCACGCCCACCATCACATCGCCGCGGTGCTTCTTCACATCGAAGTTATAGGTCGCTACGGCATTCCACATCCAGCGCATCCAGTGCTCCTGCTTGGCTTCCACCGCATTGGTCTCGGTAGCGACGTTGCCTTCCGTAACGGGATAGGTGAAGATACGCTGCTTCTTCTGCGAGTAGTCGATACCTGCCGTTGTACGGATATGCAGCCCCTTATACGCCTCCACATCCACAAACGCGTTTCCGAACAGACGCCAATAGGTGTAGCGGTTGTCGGCATTGCGCTGCAAGCGCGCCACGGGGTTCTCTCTATCGGGGTAACCTCCCACGGGACCCGCGTATTCGCCATCCTTGGTATAGACCGGCAGCGAGGGATTGAACTGCAAGGCATTCTGCAAGATGCCCCCGGGTGCCTGCACCTCCGAGGTGCGGGACAAGGTGAAGTTCTCGCCGATGGTTACCCTGTCGTTGAGGAAAGAATAGTCGGAATTAGCACGCGCAGAGAATCGGTCGAAATCCGACTCCTTGATGACACCCATGTTCTTGTAGTAGTCCACCGAGAAGAAACTGCGTCCGTGCTTGCCGCCTTGGCTCACGGAGAGGTTATACTGCTGCACGATACCCGTGCGCGTGATTTGGTCGAACCAATCGGTGTCCGCTGCAGGGGTAGTGCCTGCGTCATCCAAATACTTGCGCATCTGCATACCTTTCAGCACAGGGTAGCCATTGGCGTCATAGCCCCATTGGTAAGCATAGCCCAAGCCGTTGGTGTTCGGGTCGAGCCCGTCATTCACATACGCCTGCCACAAGCATTGTCCGAACTGCTCGCTGTTGAGCACCGACATTCGATTCACATATTGGCTCGCCGTTACGCTGGCATCGAAGGTTACCTTCACCTTACCCTCCTCACCTTTCTTCGTGGTGATGATGATAACCCCATTTGCCGCACGCGAACCGTAAATAGAGGCAGAGGCAGCATCTTTCAGCACCTGGATAGACTCTATGTCGTTGCCGTTGAGTTCGTGCATGCCGCCTTTGGTGGGCACACCGTCAATGATATAGAGCGGATCGTTGTTGTTGAGCGTGCCGATACCACGAATACGCACGGTGGCGCTACCCGAAGGAGACCCGTCGGCAGAGATGTTCACACCTGCAATCTTGCCCTGCATGGCTTTCATCGGGTTGTTCTCGTTCTGCTTCTTCAGGTCGCCCACACTCACCACGCTCACCGCACCCGTCAAGTCTGCCTTGCGTTGCGCGGTATAGCCAGTAACGACCAACTCCTCCAACTGCTCCGTGTTCTCCGACATCAGTATTTCCATATTGGATTGGGCAGGCAAGGCTAAATCCTTGTAACCGATATAACTAACTAACAGAGTCGCACTTTCTTGTACCTCCAGCACGAAGTTACCGTCAAAGTCGGTAACCGTACCGTTTTGCGTGCCCTGCTCCAATATGGAAACGCCGATGAGCGGTTCGCGAGAGGTTTCATCCGACACATTGCCTTGAATGGTCATAACCTCTGCGCACAACGTTAATATAGAGCAAACTATTAACGCGGCAACGGTCAATAATCGATGTTTCGGCATTAGAATTTGAGTTTTTAATAACTTATGCAGTTAGCATGGTACTTACAACCAACTTTGCCAACTACATAAGTTACAAATTGATAATGATTGTTACAAAGACTATTACTTATTGGTAACCATTACTTTTTTACCATTCACAATATATAGCCCATTGCTATTTATCGTCTCTACACGACGACCCAACAAATCATAGATACCTTCTACCAAAGGAGATACCTTATCCAGGCTTTGATAAGAAGTAGCCGTATTCTGCTTCTGTACAAGCACAATGTCGGTCATGTTAAAGGCTTCCTGCTCTTCTTTATTGCCTTGAATCATCAGGCGGTCAGAACTAACATCGTTGATAACCGTCAACGGATTCACCTTTGTCAAGTCCAATTCAACGAAATTCTGACCACCCTCTGACTTATACTGCAAAGCATAATCTTCAGCCGGATCAATCGGACCTATTTTAGCAATAACACCGTCTTCTTTCCAGTTTGCCAACAAGTTCAGTACAAAACCATTCTCCGGTCCTTCGTGAAAAATACGCATAGAAGCGTATTTGCTCAAATCTTCTGCAGTCAAAGCCTCTTTGAAAAGTTCAAGCGTATTCCAAGTATCCACCCAGAAATAGCCCGTCCAGATAGTCTCGCCCATTTTCATGTTGCCTGCTTTGCCATCCAATATCTCTATCATTTTGATACCGAACGACGCACCGCAAAGTTCCATACCATACAATTTGCAGGTATCCAACATGGCTTGCGTCATAAAGCACTCATACGATTCTGCTCCAGCAATGTTGCTAAATCGACTGCCAGGTAATTTTTGACCATTCGATTTCAACTCAATCACATCCGTAGCATTATTCAACGTTAGTTTCAACAAGTTTCCCTGTTGGCAGGATGCAAAATACTCCTTGGAAATGGTGAAAGTTTTTGCCCAAGTTACGACCGTGTCTGTCTGACCTTCTGCGGGAGTCCAAATAGTCTCGGCAGTTACCATTGCACAACTCATTAAAGCAGTTGCAAGCATTAAGAATACTTTTTTCATGACTTTAAAATTTTAAGTGTTAGAAATTCTATTTTACATTCTCGGGCATAGATAGTACTCTATTCCCATCCTGTTTTTCGGCAGCAAAAGTAGTGCATTTTTTGCATACAGACTATAACAAATGTTGCAACATATAGCACATTTGCTTCAAAATAAAAAGAAACATCGCACGATGCAATGTTTCTTGTACTGTCTGCAACATTTGTTGTGATTCGTATGTACTTCGTAGTTTTCGTACTTTATCGTACTTTTCGTAATCTACGTAAACTACGAAAACTACGTTTGCCAAACGAAAATTACTTCCCTCTTGTGGCGGGGGTAGTGCCGAAGAACTCGCGGTAGCACTTCGAGAAATAAGACGGAGAGGTGAAACCCACGGAATAAGCGACCTGCTGGATAGTCAGGTCGGTATTGAGCAACATCTGCTTTGCCTTACGCAAACGAATATGGCGTATTAACTCCACGGGAGAGACTCCCATCAAGGATTTGGTTTTTCGGAAGAGTTGTGCGCGGCTCATGCTCAACTCGTCGCTCAGCGCTTCTACATTGAACTCGGAATCATCCAAGTGGCGCTCTATCGTATTCTGCAGTTGCTCCACGAAGCGTTCGTCCACCGACTGTTCGGATTTCGTGCGCTCCAGCGCCGCGGTCATGTCCTCCAACTGCTTTTGTTGCTGCGCCACTATGCGCGCACTCTCTTCCCGCTCGCGCTGCACACGCAACGAGTACTGATAGACCCGAAAGAGCACCACCGCCAAGACCACGAGCAGCAGCAAGAAAGAGACTAACAAGATTAGGGCAATACGCTGGGCGCGTGCTGTATCCCACAAGCGTTTGAAACGACTTTCCAATTCATTGGAGACTGCCACCTGTCGGTCTATCTCCTCGGCAATCTGCTGCAAGGGGAGTGCCGCATCGCGGTCTATCAACAGCGTCGGCAGACGCACGATACGCTCATAGGGTTCGCCATGCAGTATCTTCACCGCCGTCTGTATCACCAAATCGCCGCGACTGGGATAGGTAGCAGTCATGTCTATCTCGCCTTTGAGCAACGCCTCCACGCCACCGCCCTTGCCGACGATGCCGTCCACGCCCATTATTTTGGGGGCATCTAAATCTCCCTTAAAGGGAGACTTAGAGGTGGCGGCATCGGTTTGCTTACTGTTAGAGGCTAAAATATTCCCCCTTCCCATGCGGTTTTTGCAGGCTTCGTAAGCACCTATTGCCATCGGGTCGTTCTGCGCTATAATGGCGTCTATTTGCGGGTAGAGAGATAATAACGAGTCGGTCACCACTCTGGCATTCTCGCGGAACCATGCTCCGCAGGCAGCCCCCACTATCTGCACCTCGGGGTGTTCTTGCAGGCTGTCCATCATGCCTTTGTGCCGCCACACCATCGGCGTGGAGCCGGGCAAGCCTTGTATTTCCAAGACGCGCAAGGGACGTCCTTCGGGTACGATAGAGAGCAACCACTGCGCCATGAGTTGCCCCACTGCGTAGTTGTCCCCACCGATGAAAGCCGTCCATTTCTCGCCCGATACCTGCCTGTCCGCCACTATCACGGGAATCCCCGCGTCGTAGGCGCGGCTCACGGCAGGCTTCACCTCTTCCGCCTCATTGGGAGATACAATGAGCAAATCGACTCGCTCTGCTATGAAAGAGTCGATTTGCTGACACTGAATCTCACTGTTGTCGCTCGCCTGACGAATATGCAGGGTTAAGTCGGGATGGAATATCAGTTCCTGCTCCATCTCCTTGTGCATACGCATACGCCACGCGTCATCCGAACATTGGCTCACGCCAATGATATACTGCGGAGACGGCTTCGGCGCAGAGCACCCCATCAGGCATGCTACGAGGCAGGCACAAAGAAGACCCACCCCTGCCCTACATGACCCCCTCCAACTCCCCCTACGAGAGCACCAAAAAAAACAGAGATTTTTCGGGGACCCCGCAAGGGGGAGAGAAAAATATACTCGTTTAGCGGTTGAGAGCATTTGAAACTTGAAACTTTTTACAAAGCGGGCGAGACGCCCGCGCACCCGGACAAAAGACCTTACCATTATTCCGTCGGGATGTCTTTATTGACGTTCTTGCTGCCTACCAGTGCATACCAGAGGATATACGCAAGCCCTGCCACCGGCACGATATACGAGAACAGGTAGGAAGTGTGGTCTGCCAAAAGGTTCTGGAAGAAAGGCAGGATACCGCCGCCGCATACCAGCGCCATGAAGATACCGCTCGCTGCCGGCGTGTATTTACCCAAGCCCTCGGCGGAGAGGTTGAAGATACTACCCCACATCACGCTCGTACACAGACCGCAGCAGAACATCATAATCATGCTAATAGGCAATTCCATACCCTTGAAGGTAATCACCCACGTCTCGGGGAAGAACATCACGCAGAGCAACAGCACGATACCTACACCTGCCGCCACCGACAGCATCGCCTTGCTGCTCACCTTGCCGCCAACAACGCCACCCAAGAGACGACCGCACATCATCATCAGCCAGTAGAAGCCAATCACCGTACCCGCGATAGCAGGACCTACGGCAGGGGTGCCGGACATATAGAGGTTAGCCGTGTTGGGAATACCTACCTCCACACCTACATAGCAGAAGATAGCCACCGCACCCAGCACGAAATGGCGGAACGACAGCGGACTGTACTTATCCGCATTCTTATCCTCTTTAAGCGCGGCAGCCCTGCGTTGCTCAGGAGTTTCGATATGCGGCTCGGGAATCTTGGTGAGGGCAATAATAACAAACGCCACCAAGAAGATAGCCATAGCAATCAACATCGCAGGTGCCGCATCGCCTACGCTGGCTTTCGCTGCCTCGCCACCGATGAGGTAACCCAAGAGGATAGGTGCGATAGTGCCGCCGATGGAGTTCATAGACCCACCGAACTGCACCAGTTGGTTACCGCGCTTGCCGCCACCGCCAAGGGTATTGAGCATGGGGTTCACCACCACGTTGAGCAAGCACATACTCATACCGGCAATGAAAGCACCCAACACATACACACCGAAACTCTCCGCAGGCCCGCTCAACCACTGGATACCTACGCCCACAAAACCTACGGCTGCCGCCAGCAGGGAGGTGAATTTATAGCCTTTGCGTTTGAGGATGACACCCGCGGGCACACCCAAGACGGCGTACGCAATGAAGTTAGCCAAGGTACCCAGTTGCGACATGGCGTTGCTGGCTCCAAACTGATTTTTCACAATGACGCCCATCGAACCCGCAAAGTTCGTAACAAAGGCTATCATAAAGAAAAGGAGGAACATCACCGCGATGGGGAGGATGTTGCGATTAGTTGATTGTTTTGTCATGATATTTAGTTATTTTAATGTTAATGATTTATCGGAGTAATCGGAGTAATCGGAGGGCGCAAACTTCCCCACTTGCTGAGACCTGACACATGAAACTTCTAACACCGCAGGCGAGACGCCTGCGTCCCCAGTGATTTCTCACAGTCGCTCTTGGAGAAACCGCATAAACCGCCGATGAAGATGTGCGTAGTTGTTGCCTCGTTTCAGGAAGTGGTTGTCGTAGGGGTAGAGTTGCAGGTCAAACTGCTTGCCGGCTTCTACTAAGGCGTTGATATACTGCATACTGTGCTCTGGGTGTACGTTGTCGTCCGCCAAGCCGTGCACCAGCAGGAGGTTGCCTCTCAGGTCTTTCGCGCGGGGCAGCAGGCTGCTCTCGACATAGCCGAACTCGTTCACCTGCGGGCGGCGCATATAGCGCTCGGTGTAAGCGGCGTCGTACAGTTGCCAGTCGGTTACGGGTGCCACGGCGATGCCGCACTTGAACGGACTGTCTGCGCAAGACATCGTGCGCAGCGTCTGGTAGCCACCGTAACTCCATCCCCAGAGGCAGAGCCTGTCTTTGTCCACGTAGGGGAGGGACTGCATGTAGTGCGCCGCCGCTATCTGGTCTTCTGCCTCCACCTTGCCCAACTGCATGTAGGACGCATTGCGGAAGGCGCGTCCGCGGCAGTCGGTCCCGCGCGGGTCGAAGCATGCCACCACGTAGCCTTGCTCCGCGAGGTAGTACTCCCAGCGTTTGCGCCAACGGTTGAGCACCATCTGGCTCGCAGGACCGCTGTACTGCACCATCACCACGGGGTATTTCTTTTGTGCGTCGAAGCCCGCGGGCTTGATGATATAGCCGTTGAGCCCGCCGTCCGTCTTCACGAACTCCGCCTCGGGCAAGCCTGCCGCCTGCCAAGCCGCAGCCACCGCGGCGTTGTCTTTCACCACCTCCTTGCGCTGCACCGCCGCCGTCTTGGGGTTGACGGTATATAAGGTGTACTGTGGAGGAGTCGTCAGCGATTGGTAGCAGTCCAACATGCGGCGGTAGTCCGCCGAGAAACGCAGGCTGTGCATACCGTCGTCGGGTGTGAGCGGTGTGGTGGTGCCTTTCTTCAGGTTCAGCGCCATGCCCTGTCGCGTGAGCGGCGTGGTCGCTTGACAATAGTAGAGCATACCGTTCTGCTCGTCGTAGCCGTAGATTTCGGTCAGGTCAATGCCGTCTGCCGTCAGTTGGCGGAGCATCTTCCCCTGCGCAGAGTAGAGATAAGCACTGCGCCAACCATTGCGCTCCGAGAGCACGATGAAGCGGTTGTCCGACAGCCATTGCCACTCGTCAAAGAGTTGGAAATCAATGAGGTAGTCCTTCGACTCCTCCTTGTAGAGCGGGCTCACCACGGTCGATTTGGGGTTGCAGGAGAGCAGTTCCTGCCTGTTCTGGTCGCGGTTGAGTTTCAACACCAGCAATTGCGCCGGCTGGTCTTTGACGATGTTTGTCCAGCGCAAGCGCGGCAGGTAGCATTCTTCATCGCCGGTATGTGTGGGAATGGTGCGTATGGCTTTGGTAGCAATGTCATAGACGCAGAGCGTGGCACGGGGGATGGTCTTGCCCGCGCGCGCATAGCGTATAGTAAGGTCCGGCAAGACGCAACTATCCACCGCCGACTGGTCCAAGCGGATGAACGCCAACTGCTTGGAGTCGGGCGAGAAAGCGAAGAGACAAGTGGTGGAGAACTCCTCCTCGTAGAGCCAATCGGCTACGCCGTTGATGATATTCGGGTTCTCGTCGTTGGTTACCGCCACCTCCGTGCCGAAGTCCAACTTGTGGAGATAGAGGTTGTTGCCCTTGGCGAAAGCGACGTAGCGTCCGTTGGGCGACATGACGGCATCGCGTACCGCACAGTCCGTCAGCGGCTTACGCGTTTGTTTAAGTGTATCAAGGATAGTGTAATCCGCCAAGAAAGAGCGGCGGAAGAGGGATTGCTGATTGGCGTATTCGAGGCGGTAGCGCCCTGCGGGAACATTGCCAAGAAGGCTGTCCATCTGCACCTCGGAGAGGGTCTCTGCGTCGTACTTGCCGCCTAAAATATCATCGAGTGTATCCGCTTGCACCAAGAAAGGCGCAACAAAAAACAAAATCAGTATCAAGCAATGCTTCATAACGTATTTTCGTTTGGGTTTTGTTCGTTTTTTTTCATTTTCGGCGCAAAATTACGCTTTTTTTTCGGTTTATGCAAATTCTTTACCTTTATTTTTGATTTACCCTCCCTAAAATTTGGTCAGCCATTATTTTTTTACTACCTTTGCACTCGCAAAGAGAAACTACAATTGAGTTTAGTGTGGAGAGTTTAGAGTTGAGCGATGATTAAACTCTTAACACTCAACTCTCAATACTCAACTCTCAACTCAAAAACAACCATGATTACTTTTATCACAGGTGCATCGTCGGGCATAGGCGCGGCGTGCGCAAAGAAGTTCGCCCAAGGGGGCTATGACCTGATTCTGAACGCTCGTAACGTGGAGCGGCTGGAAGCGTTACAAAAAGAGATAGAGACCTCCTATGGCAGGCGGGTGTTGCTGTTGCCCTTCGATGTCCGCGACCGTCAGGCAGCGCGCATGGCGGTCAATAACCTGCCCACGGAATGGCAGGATATAGACGTGCTCATCAACAACGCAGGGCTCGCGCTCGGGCTCGACAAAGAGTACGAAGGCAACGAAACCGACTACGACACGATGATAGAGACCAACATCACCGCCCTCTTGATGATGACGCGGCTCGTAGTGCCCGCCATGGTCAAGCGCGGCAAGGGGCATATCATCAACATTGGCTCCGTGGCTGGCGATGCTGCCTACCCGGGTGGCTCCGTCTATTGCGCCACCAAAGCAGCGGTGAAGACCCTGTCGGACGGCTTGCGTATGGACCTCGCGCCCACGCCCCTGCGCGTTACGAACATCAAACCCGGGCTCGTAGAGACCAACTTCAGCGTTACCCGTTTCCACGGCGACAAAGAGCGGGCAGACAATGTCTATAAGGGCATCAAGCCGCTGACGGGAGAGGACATAGCCGACGTGGCGCTATATGCGGCAAGCGCACCCGCACACGTGCAAGTGGCAGAGGTGCTGGTGCTCGCCACCCACCAAGCCTCCGGCAGCGTGGTACATCGGGAATGATGAATTATGAATTATGAGCGCTCATGCTCTGAATGCTCCGAATATTCTGATTACTCCGACAATCTTCAAATTTTCAAATTGCTTCATGCGTTCCGGTAGCAACAGACAATACACTCGAGAGGTGCGAGCAGACGACAGCACCTATATCCGCGTGGCAGGCACCTGCCTCGAGGAGAATCATGCGTTCATCACCCTCGCCCGCCATTTCCGCAGCAAAGGGCTGCCCGTGCCCGAAATCTATGAGGTAAGCAACGATGAGATGGTCTATACTCAAGAGGACTTGGGCGACACCCTGCTCTTCGACTACATCCGCCACGGGCGCGAGACGGGCTGTTTCTCCGAGGAGGAGAAAAGCATGCTCCGCCGCGTCATTCGCCTGCTGCCGCATGTACAGACAGAGGGCACCGAGGGACTTGACTGGAGCGTATGTTACCCTGTCCCCGCTTTCGACCGCCAGTCCATCTTCTGGGACTTGAACTATTTCAAGTACTGCTACCTGAAAGCCACGCAGCAGGACTTCTCCGAGCCTGCATTAGAGGCGGACTTCAATCGGCTGGCGGACACGTTGCTCGCCTTCCCATGCACGGGATTCATGTACCGCGATTTCCAGTCTCGCAACGTGATGGTGCGCGACAGAGTGCCCTATCTCATTGATTTCCAAGGCGGAAGACGTGGTCCCTTGCTCTATGACCTTGTCTCCTTCCTCTGGCAAGCCAAAGCGAACTTCCCCGCCGCGCTCCGCCAAGAACTAATAGCGGAATACGAAGACGAACTGCACCACATACCCGAGGCAGGGCGATATATCTCCCTGCCGATTGGGGAGGCACACGTGGGGGTATTCGTCCTCTTCCGCACTTTGCAGGTGCTGGGAGCCTACGGCTTCCGCGGCTATTTCGAGCGCAAGCCCCATTTCTTGCAGTCTATCCCCTTTGCCCTGCGCAATGCCGCGGAGTTGCTGCGCGAGCAGCCTGCGCTGGCGAGTGCGTATCCTGAGATAAGCCGTGTGCTGCTTGCAGTGGGAGAGTCGGTGCTTGACCGCAGGCGAGACGCCTGCGTCCCCAGTGAGGGCAACACGCCGCTCACCGTTACCGTCTGCTCGTTCTCCTTCAAGAAAGGCATCCCGGAGGATAAGTCGGGCAACGGCGGCGGCTATGTCTTCGACTGCCGCTCCACCCACAACCCGGGCAAGTACGAGCAGTACAAACACCTGACGGGCAAAGACCAACCCGTGATAGATTTCTTGGAGCAGGACGGCGAGATACTGACATTCTTGGAAAGCGTCTATCGCCTCATTGACCACCATGTAGAGCGTTTTCTGGAGCGCGGGTTTTCCCACTTGCAAATCGCTTTCGGATGCACAGGCGGGCAACACCGCTCCGTCTATTCCGCCGAAGCCGCGGCGCGCCATCTGCGTGAGCGATTTCCGAACATCCATATCGAACTCTTCCATCGCGAGCAACCCCACCTATGAACGCCATGATTTTCGCCGCAGGGCTCGGCACCCGTCTCAAGCCCTTCACCGACAGCCATCCCAAAGCCCTCCTACCCCTCGCATGCAAGACCCTGCTCCAATGGCAGATAGAGCAACTGCATGCTGCCGGCATCACTGACATCGTGGTCAATGTGCACCACCATGCCGAGCAGATAATCGACTACCTGCAAAGGCAGGATTTCGGCTGCCATATCCGTATCAGCGATGAGCGCGCTGCATTGCTCGACACCGGCGGCGGCTTGCGCAAAGCCATGCACGAAGCCGCAGCAGACACGGACGACACCCCGTGGCTGGTATGCAACGTGGACATACTGAGCAACATCCGCCTGCCGCAGTTTATCCAAAGCCATCGTCCAAAAGACCTTGCCACGCTCGTGGTGAGTCAACGGCAGACGCAGCGCTACCTCCTCTTCGATGCCGACCAACTTCTCAAAGGATGGACGAACATCACAACGGGGGAACTCCGCCCACAAACACTCCCCTCCGAAACTGCGGTGCAATACGCCCTACTCGCTTTCTCCGGCATGCAGATCGTCTCCCCGCGGCTGTTACCCTATATGGATGAGGTAGCAAAAGAAAAGGGCGATAAGTTTTCGCTTATCGACCTTTATCTATCTATCTGCGAGCACCATCCCGAAGAGGTACTGCGCGCTTATATCCCTGCCGACTACCGCATGATGGACGTAGGCAAAACCGCCCAACTGAAAGACGCAGAGCGCTTCGCCGAGCAATTAACCGTCCGATGACCACCCGATACATTCAGCCAAATAAACCATGAGAATTAAGTTATTAGTCGTTGGCAAAACCACCGATAGCCGCATCGTTTCACTGATAGAAGATTATCAAAATCGCCTAAGACACTATGTGCCTTTCTCGTTGGAGGTGCTGCCGGAGTTGCGAAATGCCAAGTCGCTGAGCGAAGAGCAGCAGAAGACGGCGGAGGGCGAGATGATTCTCAAAACCGTATCTGCTGCCGAAGAAATGATATTGCTGGATGAGCACGGCAAGGAGTTTCGGTCAGTGGAGTTCAGCGAGTATTTGCAGAAGAAGATGTCTGCGGGGCGGGATATCGTGTTTGTAGTGGGCGGTCCATACGGTTTCTCGGAGGCAGTCTATGCACGCGCCAACAGCAAAATCTCCTTGAGCAAGATGACCTTCTCCCATCAGATGGTGCGCCTATTCTTTGTAGAGCAGATATACCGCGCCATGACCATCCTCCGCCATGAACCCTACCACCACGAATAGGGCTCTACTATCTCTACAAACATATAATTATCGTTAATTATTCATATAATTTACACACCGATGCTCCTCAATAACTGCAATTATGGCAAATTACATGTCAGAACGTAGTTTTTTTTTGAAAAAAATGCCAGAAAATTTGGTTATTTAAAAAAAAAGCCGTACCTTTGCACCCGCTTTCAATGAGAGCAGGCCCAGATGGCGGAATCGGTAGACGCGCTGGTCTCAAACACCAGTGGAGCAATCCGTGCCGGTTCGACCCCGGCTCTGGGTACTCAAGGGCGGTTCATACCGCCCTAATGTTTAACAATAGGGTCAAGCGGAAGACTTAAAAATGACGCTATCCAACTCTAAATCTCGTAAATCGGGAGAGAGTAACTGAAAAGGAGGTGTATGCAATGATCGTAGTACCGGTGAAAGAAGGCGAGAACATTGAGCGCGCGATTAAGAAATTCAAACGCAAATTCGACAAGACAGGTGTCATCAAGGAGTTGCGCCGTCGTCAACAGTTCAACAAGCCGTCGGAGGTAAAGCGTGTGAAAATGGCGCATGCTAAGTACGTACAATCGCTCCACGCACACGATGATATGTAATTTAATTATGAATTAAGAATTATGAATTATGAGGGCGTATGCTCTATAAATAATTGAAATTCTAATTCAAAAATTACGTATAGAAAAATGCTGCTTAACAATGAGTTAGGCAGCATTTTTGTTTTAGGATATATCCGACCAGTTTTGGGCGGTGATACGCAGGCGGTTGAATTGGTCTTTGTAGATTTGGTTGCGTTGGTCGGTGAGCGTGGGGTCTTGGTCGAGGAGGTCGGATGCGGCTTGGCGTGCCAATTCAAGCAGTTGCCCGTCGGATGTGAGGGAAGCAATATGCAGGTCAAAAGGCAATCCGGACTGTTGCGTACCCTCCAAATCGCCCGGACCGCGCAGTTGCAAGTCTGCCTCCGCAATACGGAAACCATCGTTGGTAGCCACCATGATATCCATCCGCTGCCGCGTCTCTTTGGTCAGTTCTACCTTCGTAAGCAGGATGCAATAACTCTGCTCTGCGCCTCGCCCAACTCTACCCCGCAACTGGTGGAGTTGGCTCAGCCCGAATCGCTCTGCGTTCTCGATAATCATCACCGTGGCATTCGGCACATTCACGCCCACCTCAATGACGGTGGTCGCTACTAGTATCTGTGTCTCCCCCTTGACGAAACGCTGCATCTGTTCGTCCTTGTCCTTCGCCTTCATCTGCCCGTGTACCATCGAGAGACGGTAATTAGGAAACGTATCGCAGAGTTCGTTGTAGCCGTTTTGCAAGTCTTGCATATCCAGTTTCTCGTTCTCTTTGATGAGCGGGAAAACGATATAGACCTGCCGCCCTGCCTCTATCTGTTTGGAGATAAACTGATTGACAGACGCTTTGCGTTGGATGGAATAGTGCAGCGTATGCACAGGCTTGCGTCCGGGGGGCAGTTCGTCTATCACGCTCACGCGCAGGTCGCCATAGACGGTCATCGCCAGCGTGCGGGGGATAGGCGTAGCGGTCATCACCAGCACATGCGGCGGACAGACGTTCTTGCTCCATAGCTTGGCACGCTGTGCCACTCCGAAACGGTGTTGCTCATCCACCACTACCAATCCTAAATTACCCCACTGTACATTATCCTCCAGCAACGCATGCGTACCGATAAGGATATCTATCTCCCCGTTCTGCAAGGAGGGGAGCAGCGTGGCACGCTCTTTCTTGGACGTGGAGCCGGTAAGGAGCGCGATACGCACCTCAGGGACGGCGGCAAGGAAGGAGGATAATGTGGCAAAATGCTGATTGGCAAGTATCTCCGTAGGCGCCATGATACAGGTCTGGAAACCGTTGTCCACGGCGAGCAGGCAACACAAGAGCGCCACGAGCGTCTTCCCGCTCCCTACATCGCCCTGCAAGAGACGATTCATCTGCCTGCCGGATTTGAGGTCGCTCTGAATCTCGCGGATAACCCGCTTCTGTGCATTAGTTAGTTCAAAGGGGAGGGAACGGTAGAGAGCATTGAAGGTCTTGCCGACGATAGGCATAGCATAACCTTGGTTCTGCTCCCGCCGCTTCATCTGCCTAAGTATCTGCAACTGGATATAGAACAGTTCCTCGAACTTCAGCCGCTCGCGCGCCCGCTGCATAGACTGGGTATCCTTCGGGAAATGGACGTTGAGGAGGGCTTGGGTCAGCGACATGAGATGATACTGCTGCAAGAGGTCGCTGCCCATGGTGTCTTGCACGCCCTCGGCGGTAAGGTCGGGGATGAGATGGGAGATGATGGTGCGCATCGCCTTGGAGTTCAGCCCCTTCTTCTTCATCGTCTCCGAGGTGTTGTAGTAAGGCTCTAAGCCTTTCGTCATCTCGGGCGTAACTTTCTCCCATGGAGTCAACTCGGGGTGCACAAAGTTGAACAGGTGATTGAAGCGCGAGGGCTTGCCAAAGAGCAGGTATTTCACACCCTTTTGCAGTTTGACATATTGAATACCCTTGAACCAAACCAACTCGATGATATGGCTCCCGTCCGAGAACGTGGCGCTCAGACGCGCTCCCTTCCCCGTACCGATGGTGTGCCACTCGGTTACTTCTCCCACTATCTGCACATAGGTTTCTTCATCTTCTATCTCGGCTATCTTGTAGAAGCGGCTGCGGTCAATATACTTGTAGGGATACTGCCGCAACATATCCAGCGCCGTGGTTACCCCCAGCTCTTTACGAAGAGTGTCGGCACGATTCGTACCGACACCCTTGCAATATGCTATGTCTCGTTGAGAGAGCAACAATGCTAATTAAGAATTATGAATTAAGAATTAAGAGGGCATTGGTGGTTCTATAAACTACGAGACCATCGTTCTTGTTTATTTAGGAACTGCCCGCCTCAATCTCATTTAAGCCTTATTATTGCAGACGGAAGTTAACAGGTACGGTGTATTTCACGCGTACAGCCTTACCACGCTGCTTACCGGGTTTCCATTTAGGCATGGACTTGATGACACGCACCGCCTCTTTGTCAAGCGAAGCATCGCCACCCGAGCGCACAACCTCTACATCCACAATCGAACCGTCCTTGTTCACCACAAACTGGCAGATAACACGACCTTGGATACCGTTCTCTTGTGCGATAACAGGATACTTCACGTTCTCGCTCAGGTATTTGAAGAGTGCTTGCTGCCCGCCCGGGAACTCCGGCATCGTCTCTACGACCACGAACACCACTTCTTCCTCTTCTTCCTCCACGGGAGCCTCTACCGGTGCGGCAATCACTACCTCCACGTCTTTATCGTCTTCCGTATTGATTTCGATAGACTCGGTCTCCACATCGTCTTCCACCACGTTGAGCACCTCTACCTCCTGTACGGGGGGCGGTGGGGGCGGAGGAGTGGTTTCCTGAGTGGTCTGCTGGATTTCTACTTCCTCCTCGAAAGTGAACTCCGTATCTGCCACCTCATACTTCGTTACTTCTTTCTCCGTCCACTCCAACGCTACATAACAAAGGCTCAAGACGAAGACAAAACCCATCAAGACATAGACTACTTTCTTGTCTTCCAGACTGGCTTTTTGTGACTTTTTGAGTTGCATATTGTGTTAGTTATTAGATTTTACTTTTGGATGAAAGACCGCTCGCTGAAGGATAAAAGATGAAAGACGGATTAGCATCGGCTCTGATTAATGTTCATCATAACGAATAGCATTCTTACCTTACATCCCATATTCTCGAAGCTAGGGGAGGCCTAACTCAAAATCGGATGCAAATTTACTGCTTTTTTCTGAATAATACAAACATTTCATGCTTTTTTTGTGATTTTTTCTTGTTTTCGTTGGAAAATCCGCAAAAAAGCACTACCTTTGCAAACGGAAATGAAGGAACGAATACGGAAAATAGCCCGCTCGGAGTTGGTACGTAACTCTGCTAAATTGCTTTCTGCAAATGTAATTGCACAAGCGATAGGGCTCTTGGTCTATCCCATCCTGACCCGTCTCTACAGCCCCGAAGATTTCGGACTATTAAACCTGTTTCTAAGCATCGGCGGGGTGCTGGTGCTTCTTTCTACCGCAGAGTATCAGTATGCCATCGTTCTTCCGAAAAAAGATGAGGAAGCGCGTGGATTGGTGCATATATGCGGTTTCCTGCTTCTCATCACTACGGGCATAGTGCTCTTGAGTGTACCCTTTTCCAAACCTATTGCTCGCTTATTTAATACGCCAGAATTAGCCAACTGGTATTGGTTAATGCCGCTGTTTGTGTTTGTGATGGGGCTATGGAATATATTAAATTACTGGTATATACGGCGGAAACAATTTGGAGCCATATCTCGCTATCAGATTTCTCAGTCGGTATTATCGTCTCTAACGAAGATAGCAATGGGATGCATAAAGAATATCCATTGTGGATTAATTATTGGAAGTTTATTTGGTCCGCTGTTACCAATGGTCGTTAACCTATATCATGCAACAGCAGATAAGTTGCTACGCCATTTACAGCCTAAAAAGAATTATCGGACACTGATGTCTCAGTACAAAAATTTTCCTTTATTCTCCTTTCCCCGAGCTTTGTTAAACCAGTTGGGCAGTAACATGCCCACCTTGTTGTTAACGCCATTCTTTGGCTTAACAGAAATCGGTTTTTTTAGTATGAGTATCACTCTTGGGTTTCGTCCTATTAATATGCTTTGTAGTTCTATCTACCAAGTAATGTATCAACGTTTAGCAGAAAGGGTGATAAACAAGGATAGTATTTGGAAACTATTAGCCAAATATATTATCAGAACAGGTTCTATTTCTATATTGTTTTTTCTGATCTTATTTTTTATATTACCAGACATAGTAACTTTCTTATTAGGCGAAGAATGGCTAACTACCAGCAAATATATTCAACTCATGTTGCCTTGGTTATTGATGGTCATTTTAGTTTCTACCACAAGCTACATAACTGACATATTTCAGCGTCAAAGAGGATATATGATTTTTGAGATTATTTATGTATTAAGTCGTTTAGCAGCACTAATTATCGGAATAATCTATGATTCTATGTATATATCCATCAGTTTATTTTGTATTGTCAGCAGCATTATTCTTTTACTTGAATTTATCTGGTTTGCACATATAATATACACATATGAAGAATCTATCAAATAGTAAATTTTGCTTGTCTTGTTATAATAATAGTTGGGTTCATACGGAGTTTGTTTCTGCAACAGGATATGCCTTTGTTGGCAGTAATAAATTATTGAATGCAAAAGAACTAACTATCTTTTTTAATGTTGCAAGTGAGGCAGAATGGGTAAAGAAATTGCAAGAATGCAATGGGATATTTGCAGTCGTTTGTCATAATAAATTTTTCAGCGCAGCAGCAATAGATTCTACTCGTCTTCATCCAATATATTATCGATTACTAAATGAACATATAGTGCTAACGGATAGTCCCTATACCCTAATTCAGAAGGGAGATACAGAAGACTCCGAGTCAGTATGCTTCTATACCACGTCAGGGGCGACATTTGAGGGAAAGACCCTAATACAAAACATACTACAGATCAGACCCAATCATTATCTACTATGTAATGGAGAGCAGAAAGGATACTATTCATACAAAACATCTCTTAGTGAGATTCATATGCCCACCTATACCGAAATGGAAACAATGTTGGATAATGTATTCCAACGGCTAAATCAAAAAATAGGTAATCATCAAGTGGTGATACCATTAAGCGGTGGATATGATTCAAGATTGATATTATGTATGTTGAAACGGTTGGGGTGCCAAGATGTGTTATGCTATACAGTAGGCAGAGAAGGTAATCAGGAAAGTCATATTGCTCAAAAAGTTGCTTTACAATTAGGCTATAAATGGTACAATATAGATAGCACCCAAGAAAGTCTGCGAAGGCTTATAGACCCGACATCCTTAACATTTCAACACTACTACACGTTTTTAGGGGGATTGTGTAACTTTGTATGGCTTTTTGATTATGTTGCCATCACCTATTTACAGCAGCAAAGGCTTCTCAAAGAAGATGCCATTTTCATTCCCGGGCATGCTGCCGATTTTAATGCAGGTTCACACTTAAGGAAAGCTTGTATACACCAACGGGATACTATTTCCTATCTCACATCAGGACTTTTGTATGACAATTTTGAATATCAAGGGCAGGAATATGTGCGCCCCACAATATATAACTATTTTTCTGTAAATAAAAAAGTTCATATTGCCGATTGGTCGCTTTTCCAAGCTTTTATATTTCAAAACCGTTTGCCGCACAATATACTCAATTCTGCGCGAATATATGAATATATGGGCTACGAAATAGCATTGCCTTTTTGGGATAGAGAATTTATTGAAATGTTTCGTAAGATGCCATACCAAGGACTGGAAAACAAGTCTTTCTATACCGATTATGTCCAAGCACAAGTATTTCAGCCAATGCAAGTAGACTATATCTCCCCTTCACATTCTGCGTTCTACTACTATCATATGAAAATAAAGAAACGCATAAAATCCATTTTACCAACAAATCTTGCACATTGTTTCGTACATTTGCAAGATTCATTGGGGGAAAGAGAGTTATCTCAACCTCTATTAGAGGAATTGGTGCATAAGAAAGTCTATCGGACGCAAAAAGAAGTCCTTTGTGTCAATCAAATTATGAAAGATTGGTATTTAATGAAAGTGCGAGAATACCTGCAACAAGTTTAGCTGAGAAACAATTAAGAAATACGGTATCTTAGGTTGCGGAGGTGGTTGAAGAATAGCGCAAGACGGAAGATTGGGTGGTAGTACTTCTCTATGCTATAGTACTTATAAGGCTCTGAGCCGAACTGTTTATAATGGTTGGCGATGGAGCGCACCATGGAGCCTTCGAAATCAAAATGGACTTGTTTCTCGCGGGCAAGTTTGATGGATTCCAATACCAGCAGTGCACCGGCGCCGGAGTTCTTAAACTCCAACGAGTAGCAGGGGATGAGGTAATACATCAGTTTGTTGTCCCATGCGAGGAAGGCGGCGGCGTGGGTGTGGTTGTCGGCATCTTTGATGGCGATGATAGCGCACTGGTTAAGTCGATGGAGTTTGCGCTCGAGGACGAGGAAGAACTCGCGAGAATAGGTAATCGCCTTGCGCTGCTCCGCCATGCATGTGGTGTGGAAGCGGTAGAAGTCCTCGGGGGACATGCTGTAGTCGGCATGCAGGGAGAGGGCTTTCTGGAGTTGGCGTTTCTTGTTTTTGGAGAAGCGCCCGATGAGGGCGTTGAGGTCGCTGAGGTCGTTGATGCGGTAGGTGATACGCTCGCGTGCTTTGAATCCCAACGCCTGCATAGGCTCCACGCAGAGCGACTTAGGGGCGTACTGCTGGTAGTAGTAAGCAAGGTGAAGGCTGTCTAACTGCTCGGCGAGCATACGGCAGATCTCCGCCACCTGCCACTGGTCTTCCGTATATTGCGACGCCACCCAGATGCCGCCTATCTGCGTCTGCTGCGGCATGACGATATAGCGCATCCACAGGCGTTTGCGAATGAGATAGGGCATGGCACCCATGATCTCGCCTTGGTCGTTCTCCGCCAAGAGGACATCCCACTCTTTGCCCGCGCATACCGCCTCCATCCACCACGGTTGCATGGTGAGAGGGAGGTATTCTTGGGCGGCAGCCCACTCGGTATATCGCTGTTTGTTGGTCATGGGGAAATTTGACAATTTACTATTTGACAAATAACACCGCCGTATTACACTTTTTGCTCACAAAAACAAACTATAATCACGTTTCTAACTTTCCGCAGGCGAGACGCCTGCGTCCCCAGTAGTTCGTTATCTGCTTTATCTTATGGTGCAGCCTGGAGACCGCACCTCCTTGGTTGTTAGAAGACGTCTGCTTCGGGAGCGTCGAGGTTGTCGGTGGCGGGAGACTCTTCGGGGAGGGGCTCATCGTTGCGCTTGGTCTGGTACTCCTGCGGGCGGTAGAGGATCTGCACGTTCTCGGCAATGACCTCAGTCTTGCGGCGGACTTGCCCGTCCTTCTCCCACGAGCGGGTTTGGAGTTTGCCCTCGATGTATAGTTTCATGCCCTTGCGGACGTATTTCTCCGCCCACTCGGCGAGGTTTCGCCAAAGGACGATGGCGTGCCAGTCGGTGCGGTCTGGCACTTGGGTGCCGTTCTGCATGACATAGCCGCGTTCGGTGGTGGCAAGATTGAAGTTAGCGATGGCAACGCCGCGGTCAAGATAGCGTACTTCGGGGTCGGAACCTACGTTGCCAATGAGAATGACTTTGTTTACGGATGACATAGTTAAATATGAATTAAGAATTAAGAATTAAGGGACGCTGTCTGTCATAAATAAAGGCAGACGCGTCTTGCTTTCCACTTGAAAAACCGCGCAAAGTTACGAAAAGTTTTTGATATATGCAATAGAAGATGTATTTTTTGCGTGGGAAATCGCCTTTTTCCACAAAAACCGCCGATAATCCCTTCGAGAACATGCAAGAAGATTTTTAATGTAAGTTCGGAAGTAAGGTGCTAATACACGAAAACGACTGCGTTTTTTCTCAACAAAAATTGTTTTGGGTGGTTTGTGTCAAACCATCCGCAGGCGAGATGTCTGCGTCCCCGGTACTTTGTTTTAGCAGGCGGGGACGCCTACGCACCCGGGCATAGCATTGCTACCTCTCTGCTCTTTGGTGTGTATAATCAAACAGGTCATCTCTCTCCTTGCCGTCTTGCATGTAAAAAAGGTATCTTTTTGAGTGCTCAATCACTAACTAATCACTAACTAATCACTAACTAATCATTAACTAATCATTAACTATAAGGCTCGAAAGAAAATCTTGTTGAACATAGGTAAAAGTCTATGTAAGAAAAGGATTTTTCGGAGACTGTATTTTTTTTGAGGATATTATTTGCTTATGTCGGAAAAAAGTTGTATCTTTGCAGCGGAATTAGAGGGAAAGAATCGACGCGGAATAAAGATAAGATTTTTTGGATAAAAACGAGAATTTATCATGCCACAGATAGACGAACAAGAGATATTGCGGAGACGGGATATGCGGGAGGTGTTCACCTTCACGATAGACCCTGCGGACGCCAAGGACTTTGACGATGCGCTGTCGTATCAGGTGCTGGCGGACGGGCTGGTGCAGGTGGGTGTGCATATCGCGGATGTGAGCCACTACGTGCAGCCGGGGGATGCGGTGGACGAGGAGGCGTATAAGCGGGGGACGAGCACGTATCTGGTGGATATGGTGCTGCCGATGTTGCCGGAGGAGTTGTGCAACAACCTGTGTTCGCTGCGACCACACGAGGATAAGTTGTGTATGTCGGTGGTGTTCACGATGACGCAAGAGGCGGAGGTGGTGAAGCATAAGATATGCCGGACGGTGATACGTTCGGACGCACGGCTGAACTACGACGAGGCGCAAGAGATGATTGAGAGGGGTAGTGAGCAGTGGTCAGTGGTCAGTGGTCAGTGGTCAGGCAGGGGAGGCTCGCCTGCGGACAGTTCGAGACGAACTGCGCGTGTAGACAAGGCAGATACAACCAAGGCTTACGCCTTGTCTGCAGGCGAGACGCCTGCGTCCCCAGTGAAACAGTCGGACAGCGAAGCGGTCGGACAGCAGAGCGGTCTTTTAGAAGCGATACAGGGGTTGGATAGGCTGGCGAGGATACTGCGGGGGAAGCGGTTTGAGGCGGGGGCGCTGGTGCTGGAGCAGGACGAGATGCGGTTTCGACTGAATGAGCATGGCGAGCCCGTGGAGATATACTTCGAGCGCCCGAACGAGGCGCACCACCTGATAGAGGAGTTCATGCTGCTGGCGAACAGGACTGTGGCGGAAGCCGTAGGGAAGAAGCCGTTTGTGTATCGTATTCACGACAAACCCGATAAAGAGAAACTGCGCGAGCTGAAAGCCTTTCAGAAGCGTATGGGCAAGCGTGTGCCCGCGCAAGTGATTGATATGCTGACCGTTCGGGCGATGGCGAAAGCCAAGTACTCGACCCATAACATCGGGCACTACGGGTTGGCATTCAAGCACTACACCCACTTCACATCGCCCATCCGTCGTTACCCCGACCTGATGGTGCACCGTCTGCTGGAGAAATATATCCTGCGGGGGAAAGGCGAGAGCCTGCCGCGCAACGTGCTGGAAGACATGTGTATCCACTGCTCGGAGCGCGAGATAGACGCACAGCAGGCGGAGCGCGACTCGAACAAGATGTATCAAGCCAAATGGATGAAGCAGCATATCGGTGAGGAGGCGGACGGGCATATCTCGGGCGTTACGGACTTCGGGGTGTTCGTGCAGTTGGACGACAGCCGCTGCGAGGGGTTGGTGCGTATCAACCGATTAGTGCCGGGCGACTACATGGTGTACGATGAGAAGAACTATCGACTGATAGCGGAGGAGTCGGGCAAGACCTTCACGCTGGGCGACCCGATGCGGGTGAAGATTATTCGGGCAGACGCGGAGAAGCGGCAGATAGATTTTAAGCCGGTGGAGAAGACCCTCCCCGACCCTCCCTACAAAGGGAGGGGAAAATGACCCGCAATAGACCCGCGAAAATAGAGAAGGGGCATGTTAATTGTTAATTGTTAATTACGAATATACTATGACACGAGACACGGCTATTTTTGACCTTATCGCCAAGGAGCGTGAGCGTCAAGTGAAAGGCATCGAACTGATTGCGAGTGAGAACTTCGTTAGCGACCAAGTGCTGGAGGCAATGGGTAGCGTGATGACGAACAAGTACGCCGAGGGCTACCCCGGGCACCGCTACTATGGCGGCTGCGAGGTGGTGGACATGAGCGAGGAGTTGGCACGCACCCGTCTGAAACAGTTGTACGGCGCAGAGTACGTGAACGTGCAGCCGCACTCCGGCGCACAAGCGAACATGGCAGTCTTCATGGCATGTCTCAAGGCAGGCGACACCTTCATGGGCTTGAACCTGTCGCACGGCGGGCACCTGAGCCACGGCTCGGCGGTGAACTTCTCGGGACTGATGTTCCACGCGATAGACTACAGCCTGCGCGAGGAGACGGGACGCGTGGACTATGATGAGTTGGAGCAGAAAGCGCGTGCGGAGCGTCCGAAACTGATTATCGCCGGCGCGAGCGCATACAGCCGCGAGTGGGACTACGCGCGTATCCGCAAGGTGGCGGACGAGATAGGCGCTATCTTCATGGTGGACATGGCGCACCCTGCCGGACTGATTGCCGCCGGGCTGCTGGATAACCCCGTGAAGCATGCGCATATCGTTACCTCGACCACGCACAAGACGCTGCGCGGACCTCGCGGCGGTATCATCCTGATGGGCAAGGACTTCCCCAACCCGTGGGGCAAGACCACGCCGAAGGGTGAGGTGAAGATGATGTCGGCGCTGCTCGACTCCGCGGTGTTCCCCGGCACGCAAGGCGGTCCGCTGGAGCACGTGATAGCCGCGAAAGCCGTAGCGTTTGGCGAAGCGCTCACGCCGGAGTTTGTGGCGTATCAGGAGCAGGTGAAGACCAACGCGGCGGTCATGGCGCAGGCGTTCATCGACAAAGGGTATAAGATTATCTCCGGCGGTACGGACAACCACAGCATGCTGGTGGACCTGCGGACGAAATACCCCGACCTGACGGGTAAGGTGGCAGAGAAAGCGCTCGTAGCAGCCGACATCACCACCAACAAGAACATGGTGCCGTTCGACACCCGCTCGGCTTTCCAGACCTCGGGCTTGCGTTTCGGCACTCCCGCCATCACCACGCGCGGACTGAAAGAAGACAAGATGCCGTGGATAGTGGACCTCATCGACCGCGTGCTGCAAGCACCGGAGTCGGAGAGCGTGATTGCCACGGTACGCGCCGAGGTGAACCGCGAGATGACGCAACATCCGCTGTTTGCATGGTGAGAAGTTAATTAAGAATTAAGAAGGCATTGCGGGGTGGAAGACTCCGAATAAATCCTTTTGAATCTCTGCAAGGGCGAGAGCCCGAAGCAAGGCGATTGTGATAAGCCTACTCGCTGACGCTCGCGAGATTAAGAGGGATTATTACGGAGAATCTGAAACCTAAATAGTAGGCTTTTGTATGATTAGACGAGGTAAACACGTGATATTATTGCTTCTGTGGTTTGGGGTGGCGTTTGGCTACGCCCAAACCACGGTGCATGTCGCTGACCCGAAGGAGTGGAAAAACACGGAACTAAAAGCCTACGTGGGGCAGACGGTGGTGTTCGACTGCCCGATGTATATCACCAACAACGCCTACGGTAGCTACTACGTGTCGCCGCGGCGCTTGTACAGCCCCACCAACCAAGCGTTGCCGAAGAGCGAGGAGTACACAGCACTCAACACACTCAACGCCTACGGGCAGATGAGTATCAGCAACCTGCCGGGCTACCACCGTTGCGGGGAGATGATAGACGGGCTGACGGTCAGCGTGCAGTCGTATTCTTCGGTTACCTACGTGAGCGGCACCTTCCGCGGAAACACCCGCGCCGACATGGAGCGCGCGCTGCCGCCGCTGAATCAGAAAGGCGAGCCGCGGCTGATAGTATGCGCCGCCAACTTGGAATATTACCTCATAGAGCAGTTCCGGCAAGGCGGCACGATGGGACCTGCCGATTCGGTGGCGCACCAGAAGCAGCGGGAGAAAGTGAGCAAGGCGCTGGCGAAGATAGGCGCAGACGTCTATGGGCTGGTGGAGATTCAGCAGGGGCAGAACGCCATTGCAGAGATAGCCGCCGACCTGACCGCCAACACAGGGCATCTGTATAAGTACGTGGACGACCATGGCTCCGCCAGCGGCACCTACACCAAGTCGGGATATGTCTATCGCACCGACAAGGTGGAGCCCGCATATATGCTCTTTGAGAACAACTCAATTGTAAAAAACCGCAAGAAGATACAGTGTTTCCGCGAGTTGGACGGCGATGCGGACGATGAGAACGATGAGTATTTCCTCTTCTCGCTCAACCATTTCAAAGCCAAGTCGGGCACGGGCACGGGCTTGGATGCCAACCAAGGCGACGGGCAGGGTATCTTCAACTACTCCCGCGTGCAGGAGGCGTTATCCGTTATCAATCAGTATAGTAGTGTGCAGTCGGCTACGCAGGAGCCCGACATACTCATCATGGGCGACCTGAATGCGTATGCGATGGAAGACCCTATCACCACGCTGACGGATGCAGGCATGATTGACCTCCATCGCGCTTTCCATGCCGACTCGAGTTATAGTTATGTCTTCGGCGGCAAGGCGGGCTACCTTGACCACGCGCTCAGCAACAGCACCCTCTTCCCGCAGATTACCGGCATGGCGGCGTATCACCTCAACTCCGATGAGTCGGACGAATACACCTACGACAAGTCGGACGACCGCACGATGTTCCGCTATTCTGACCACGACCCGATACTGGTCGGTTTGGCACTCGACAAGACCTTGCAATACAATCCCGACATGAACATCTCGCGCGAGGGCAACACGCTGATTATCAGCAACGCGCGCTCCAGAGACGACAAGTCGTTCTATCGCATATACACCTTGCAAGGCTTGCTCTTAGAGCAGGCAGAGATTACCGACAGTCCACACAAACTAAGCGTGCCTGCGAACACGGGCGTGTATATCATACAGGTCTATTACGACGGCAAGGTAACTACACTGAAAGTAGGGATATGATGACACTCTTCGATGACATAGAGGCTCCCGAGCGGGAGGAGATTCGGCAGTTGCGCAAGGAACTGACGGAGCATAATTATCGTTATTATGTGCTCAGCAGTCCCGTTATCTCCGATGTGGAGTTCGACCGCAAGATGCGCCGCTTGCAGGATTTGGAGGCGCGCTATCCCGATATGTTCGACCCCAAGTCACCTACGCAGCAGGTGGGTTCCGACCTCAGCCCGAAGCAGAGCGGCAAATGGGAGCAGGTGGCGCACCGCTACCCCATGCTCTCGCTGGCGAACACCTACTCGCGGGAGGAAGTGGCGGACTGGCTGCGCAAACTGCCCGAGGGGGTGGAGATAGTGTGTGAGTTGAAGTTCGACGGACTGAGCATATCGCTCTGGTACGAGCAGGGGACGCTCACCAAAGCCGTAACCCGCGGCGATGGGCAGAAGGGCGACAACGTGGTGGAGAACATCAAGACCATCCCTTCCATCCCGTGGCATGTTGAGGGCGACGATGTCCCCGAACGATTCGAGATGCGCGGCGAGGTGTTGCTGCCGTGGGCGAACTTCGAGCGACTGAATCAGGAGCGCGCCAATCAGGAAGAGGCGCTGTTCGCCAATCCGCGCAATGCCGCCTCGGGCACGCTCAAGTTGCAGGACACACGCGAAGTGGCGCGGCGAGGGCTGGATGCCTACCTATATTATATGTTGGGCGAGGACCTGCCTGCCAAGACCCATTTCGACCGCCTGCAGACGGCTCGCCGCTGGGGATTTCAAATCAGCGAACACATCCGCGTATGCCGAACGCTGGACGAGGTGATGGCATACATCGCCTACTGGGACAGCGCACGCAAAGACCTCCCTATCGCCACGGACGGCATCGTGCTGAAAGTGAACGACTTGGCGCAACAGGAGGAACTGGGCTTCACCGCCAAGACACCGCGCTGGGCAATCGCCTATAAGTTCCCCGCCGAGAAGCAGAAGACGCTCCTGCGCGAGATAACCTACCAAGTGGGGCGCACAGGGGTGGTAACGCCCGTGGCGAACCTTGAGCCGGTACACCTCTCCGGCACCATCGTCCAGCGCGCCACCCTCCACAACGAAGATTTCATCCGCTCGCTACACATCCGCCCAGGAGACATGGTCTTTGTGGAGAAAGGCGGCGAAATCATCCCGAAGATAACGGGGAAAGCAGATACCGAGGACGCAGGCGTTGCTTTTTCTTTGGTGCGGCCAGGAGACCGCACCTCCATGCCCTACGATTTCCATTTCCCCACCCTATGCCCCGAATGCGGAGCAACGTTAGTGCGTGTGGAGGGAGAGGCGGCATGGCGTTGCCCGAACGAGCAAGGCTGCCCGCCGCAGATAAAAGGTAAGATGATACATTTCGTCAGCCGCCGCGCGATGAACATCGAAGGGCTGGGCGAAGAGACCATCGACCTGCTCTACGAACAGGGACTGCTCCATAACATTGCCGACATCTATACGCTGACTCTCAACGACCTTGCATCCCAAGAGCGCTTCGGTGAGAAATCGGCGCAGAACATCCTCAACGGTATCGCTAACAGCCTGCTCGTGCCGTGGGAGCGCGTGCTCTTCGCCCTCGGCATACGCATGGTGGGCGAGACCACAGCGAAGAAACTGGCACGCCGCTTCACCTCTTTGGAGCAACTGCAAGCCGCAGACAGAGAGCAGTTGATAGCCGTGGAGGACGTGGGAGAGCAGATAGCGGATAATATCATCGCTTACTTTGCCGACGAGCGTAACAGAGAGATTATCCGCCGTTTGCGGGACGCAGGCTTGCAGATGCAGGGGCAGGAGGTGGAGGTGGTTTCCCAAGCGTTGGCAGGGCAGAGCATTGTCATCTCGGGCACGTTCGCACAGCATAGCCGCGACGAGTACAAAGCGATGATAGAGGCGCACGGAGGCAAGAACGTGGGCTCCGTCAGCAAAAAGACCTCGTTCATCCTTGCCGGCGAGAACATGGGACCCGAGAAACTGAAGAAAGCGGAAGCATTAGGCATCCCCCTCATGACCGAAGAAGAGTTCTTAGAACTAATCGCAAACCACTAACAACATGAATCTCAAAGAAAAAATATATTCCTTTTTCGCTCGCAGGCAGCCGAAGCGCAATGCCAAGTGGCCGCATTGGGAGAGCGTGAAGCATGTGCTGGTGCTCTACGAAAGTGACTTCGTTGAGAAGAACCCTGCGATACGCGCCATCCGCACCGAGTTACAGAAACACCATATCGATGCTGTCTTCTGGGGCTATGTGCCCAAGAAAGAGGTGCAGTCGGCAGTGCTGCCGCAGAGTCGTATCGTGGGCATGAAGGATTTTAACTGTTTCGGCTATCCCCGCAAGGAGTTGGTACAGGATTTGCAGCAACAAAGATACGACCTCGTGATAGACCTCAACCAAAGCAATGCCCTACCCTTGCGCTACCTATGCCTGCTGGCGGATGCCGGTTTCAAAAGCGGCATGGCATTTGAAGATGGCATACCCTCGCCGCGCGACCTGCAAATCAACATGCAGCCGCAGGAGACACCCGAGTTCCTCTTCCAACAGATACTTCACTATTTAATCAATATACAAAGCAATGACTAACCCCTCTCAACATTCAACGCTAAACGCTCAACCTTTGCTACCCACTTTGTGTGGTTTAGGTACCGCACTTATCACGCCTTTCCTGCCCGACAAAACGGTAGATTTCAAAGCCCTTGGCACCCTGATAGAGCACCAGATTGCAGCGGGAGTGGGCTATATAGTGGTCTTCGGCACTACCTCCGAGATGGTTACGCTCAACGAGTTGGAGCGTATCACCGTGCGCGATTTTATTGTCCGCCGCGTGGCGGGTCGCGTGCCGTTGGTGCTGGGCATGGGCGGTAACTGCACAGAGCATGTCATCTGCGAGATAAAACAGCAGGCACCCATCCTCACGCAACATTTCCGCGCTATCCTCTCCGTCTGCCCATACTACAACAAACCCAACCAGCAGGGCATGTTCCAACATTTCTGCGCCATCGCCGAGGCATCGCCTCTGCCTATCATCCTCTACAATGTACCCGGGCGCACAGGCGTGAACCTGTTGCCGGAGACGGTGGCAAGGCTCTACAAAGCCATGCCTGAGAAGATCGTGGGTATCAAAGAAGCGAGCGGGAAACTCGACCAGATAAAACGCCTGCTGGAGATTATGCCCGAGGAATTTATGGTGATTTCGGGCGATGATAAGTACGCTTGCGAACTGATGGAAGCGGGAGCCAAAGGGCTTATCTCCGTAGCAAGCAACGCCTTCCCCGAGGACTTCCGCACCATCGTCTATGAGAAAGACGCGGCGCTTGCCCGCAAATACAAGCAACTAGTGCACCTGCTCTTTGCCGAAGGAAGCCCCGCCGGCATCAAGTGCGTCCTCGCGGAGAAAGGTCTCATCAGCAACACCCTCCGCCTCCCCTTAGTCCCCTGCACCCCGCTCCTCCAAAAAGAGATCCACGAAGAACTTGCTGTTATTTCGCATCCATAAAGTTTCATTGCTACGCAAAAAAAGCACTTTACTACACTTTTCTTGCAAAAAATAACGCAAAAATTTGCACATATCAAAAAAAAGCAGTACCTTTGCAACCGATTTCGTAATAGGAATCGAAAACCGATACAATCGGGATGGTTTTGTCCAATGGTATAAAGGCTATTACGTCAGATTTTGGTTCTGAAAATCTTGGTTCGATTCCAGGTTGGACAACAAA
>JAEDGZ010000008.1 GCA_016297215.1 Paludibacteraceae bacterium
CTGGACGGCGTCCTGTCGGGTGCCGTGGCGAGCACGCCCGCGCTGGCGGCGGTGCAGCAGGCGTGTCAGGACGTGATAGGCAGCGTATCGCCCTCTGTAGCAACGGGTTATGCCGTGGCGTACCCCTTGGCGATAGTCGGCACTATCCTCGCGATGGAACTCCTCCGCCTGCTCTTTCGCGTGCGCCTGCCCGAGGAGCAAGCGAGGCTGAAAGCCGAGGGCAAGGAGCGCTCCGAGGAGCCCGTGTGCGTGGATATCACGCTCCGCAACCCCCAACTGCCGCTCATGACTATCCACGACCTGCGCCGCCTCTGCCCCATCCGCGAGATGGTCGTCAGCCGCGTCATACGACCCGACGGCTCGGATGAACTCATCCACGAGCAGACCACTTTCGGCAACGGCGACACCATCCGCGTGCTCACCGACAAACAGCATGTGGACACCCTCCGCCTGCTCGGCACACTCAAGAACTACAGTTTTCGCTCGCGCGAACACTCCGACCACCTCGTCTCGCGTCGTATCGTGGTAACGCGCCCCGAGTGCAACGGCAAGCGTATCGCCTCGTTCAACCTCCGGCAGCAGTACCACGCCACCATCACGCGCGTCAACCGTGCGGGTATCGACCTGCTCGCCACGCCCGAGTTGGTCTTGCAGTTGGGCGACCGCCTCGTCGTCGTGGGCGACCGCAGCGATGTGCAGCGCGTGGCGGATACCTTCGGCAACGAACTGAAACGCTTGGACCTGCCCAACCTCCTGCCTGTCTTTTTCGGCATCGTGTTGGGTATCTGCTTGGGGTTGCTGCCTGTTCCTTTGCCATTCCTCCACCAGACTTTCCGCCTCGGGTTGGCGGGCGGCGCGCTCATCGTCGCCCTGCTCATCGGGCGCTTTGGACCCTACTACAACATGGTTACTTTCGCCACCACCTCGGCGAACATGATGCTCCGTCAGGTAGGGCTCACCCTCTTCCTCGCGGCGTTGGGGCTGGAGGCAGGCGAACAGTTCGTCCCCACCATCCTCTCGGGCGGCTATATGTGGGTGTTATACGGCTTTATCATCACCATCGTGCCGCTCCTGATAGTCGGCGGCATAGCCTATAAAGCGCTGAAAATGAATTACTTCAAGGTTGTTGGATTGTTGGCTGGCGCGATGACGGCAGCGCCTGCTTTGGCGTATGCCGAGTCGTTCGCCGACGACAACGACCAAGCCTCCGTCTGCTACGCCACGGTCTATCCTCTCACCACTTTTCTTCGCGTCATGGCTGCCCAACTACTCATCATCTTCTTCTGCTCATAATACTATGTCGTTTGTAGTATTTTTAATCACTCGGTAATCACTCGGTAATCACCCGATAATCACCCGATAAGTTATTAGGTTCACAGCCTATCTGTTTGCTTGTGGATTTTATGTTATATAACATTATTTGCTGTTTTTGGACTTGTTTTCTGCGAAAAAAAGCACATTAGTGTTGCACATGTGAAAAATAAAGTGTAACTTTGCAGCAGAAATCAATAACCAACTAACATGAAAAACCACATTCTTTATCTTACTCTACCTCTGTTGTTGGCGGCGTGTGCCAATAGCAAGACGCCCGTAGAGCGGATTGCTACGGGCGAGCCCATCAAACCTATTCGTATGGTGGCGGACACCACCGAAATCTACACTACCGACTATCTGCCGCTCTTGATGGCGCAGAACGGTCAGGTAGCGGACTTGTTTTGGATAGCCTCCGACCGGCTGGAAGTGATTCTGCCGGACGGTACTGCTGACCTTGCCGAGAACGCGCTGCCCGAGCGCATGCTGCTTGTCAACCACGACAACAACATGCAGGCGCTATTGGTGTTCGACGGCAAGGAAGGTATCGTGGTCCCCGTGTTGCCGAACAAGCCCGTGAAGCCCGCGCTGGTGTCGGAGAAGTACGAAGACGGCTGTCTCACGGTGCGCTTCACGGAGCCGGTGGCTGACCCGCGGTTCATGGTGCTGCTGCAGAATACCAATGTGGATAACGACCTCTGGACGGCGAACAGCGACGGCTCGTGGACGCTCCGCCTGAGCGAGAGCCGAGAGTTGGAGAAATGCAACAAGGGGCGTGCGTTCCTGCGTGTCTATGCCGAGGACGACGCCTATCTCTACAACGACCTGCTCATCCCCTTGCAGGACGGCGTACCCGTAACCGATGTGGCGCAACTCAACCGCCACGACGACAACGCGCAGGTGCTCTACTCGCTGATGGTGGACCGCTTCGAGAACGGCAACACCGCCAACGATTGGAAACTCAACTCCCCCGAGGTGCTCGACATCGTGGACTACCAAGGCGGCGACTTCGCGGGTATCACCAAGCGTATCAACGAAGGTTGGTTCGATGAACTGGGTATCACCACCCTCTGGATTTCGCCTATCACCCAGAACCCGTGGACGGCATGGGGCAAATACACCTTCGACCAAAAGCCCGAAGGCACCTACGACAACAAGTTCGACCCCACGAAGCCCTATACCAAGTTCTCCGGCTACCACGGCTACTGGCCTATCTACATCACCGTCTTGGAGAAGCGCTTCGGCACGGAGGCGGAGTTCAAGGCTATGCTCGACGCTGCGCACGCGCACAATATGAACGTGGTGCTCGACTATGTAGCCAACCACATGCACATCGAGTCGCCCACGCTGCAAGAGCACCCCACATGGCACACCGACTCCATCCTGCCCGACGGACGCCGCAACTTCGAGTTGTGGGACGAGGCACGACTGACCACATGGTTTGATGTCCATATCCCGACGCTTGACCTTGAGCGCGAGGAGGTATGCCAACCCATGACCGACTCCGCCCTCTACTGGCTGGCGAACTACGACCTCGACGGCTTCCGCCACGACGCCTGCAAGCATATCCCCTTGAACTACTGGCGCATGCTCGGACAGAAGATGGCGGCGCGCTTCCCCGACAGGCATATATGGATGATTGGCGAGACCTACGGCGATAACCAACTCATCGGCTCCTACGTGAAGACGGGTATGCTCCCCGCGCAGTTCGACTTCAACATCTACCATACCGCTATCGACGTGCTGGGCAAGCCCAATCAGTCTATGTGCCGCATGGCGCAGACCATCGAGGCGTCGCTGGCAAGTTACGGCGCACACCATACCATGGGCAATATCTCCGGCAACCACGACAAGTGCCGCTTCATCTCCTTGGCGGGCGGGGCTGTCCGCTGGGATGAGAACGACAAGCGCGCCGGCTGGACGCGCGAGGTGGGCGTTACCGCTACTGGGGACGCAGGCGTCTCGCCTGCGGAAAGAAGCGCTCGCGAAGAGGCTGCCTACAAAGCCGCGATGTTGCTCGAGGTCATCAACCTGACCATCCCGGGCGTGCCCTGTATCTACCAGGGCGATGAGTACGGACAGGCGGGCGCCAACGACCCCGACAACCGACAGATGATGCGCTTCGGCGGACTGACCGAACGCGAGCAGGCATTCCGCCAAGAGGTGCAAGACCTCATCCGCCTGCGCCGCTCCTCTATGCCGCTCCTCTATGGCGACTACATCCCCGTGGAGACTACCGACAGCCGCTTGGTCTTCGACCGTATCTACCTCGGCGACCGCGTCCGAGTAACCATCGACCTCCCCTCGCTCTCCTACACCATCGAATAACCAAGGCTCAGAATACTCTGATTACTCCGAGTACTCCGATGATTCAGAGCATGAGCCCTCTTAATTCATAATTCTTAATTAAATCAAATCACTATGAAACGCTTTTCTCTTCTTTTCCTTGCCGCTATGGTGCTGGCAAGTTGCGGTTGCAAAACTGAGCAACCCAAGACCCACACAGATTGGGCGTACAATGCTACTATCTACGAACTCAATACCCGTCAACTGACCCCCGAAGGCACGTTTGCTGCTGCCGAGGGCGTGTTGCCCGAACTCAAAGAGGCGGGTATCGACATCATCTGGGTAATGCCCTGCCAGCCTATCGGCGTCATCACGCGCAAAGGCACGCTCGGCAGTTACTATTCTATCATCGACTACTGTGCCATCAACCCCGAGTTCGGCACGCGCGCTGACTTCGAGCATTTCTTGGGCAAAGCGCACGAGATGGGCTTTAAGGTCATCCTCGACTGGGTAGCCAACCACACCGCGCCCGATAGCGAGTGGACGAAAAACGACGGCTGGCATTACCGCGACTCGTTAGGAAACCTCATGGTGCAGTACGACTGGACGGATATCTCCAAACTCAACTACGAGAACCAAGACATGCGCCAAGAGATGCTCAAGAGCATGCGCTGGTGGATGGATACTATAGGTATCGACGGCTTCCGTTGCGACGTAGCGGGAGAGGTGCCCACCGACTTCTGGAACTGGGCGATGGCGGACATCCGCAAAGACCATCCCGACATGTTCACCCTTGCCGAGGATGAAGCCAAGGCGCAGGAACTCACCGAGTCCGCGTTCGATATGTACTACGGCTGGGAGTTGCACCACCTGATGAACAATGTGGCGCAGGGTAAGAGCACCGTCGAAGACCTCTGGGCATACTTCGCCAAAGCCGACACCACCGTGCGCGCCAATGCCATCCGCATGAACTTCACCTCCAACCACGATGAGAACTCATGGAACGGCACCGAGCAGGAGCGCATGGGCGCTGCCGCCCACCTCTTCGCTGCCTTCACCTACGTGGTGCCCGGCATGCCGCTTATCTACACGGGACAACTCAGCGGCAACCACCATCGTTTGGAGTTCTTCGAGAAAGACTGCATCGACCGCGTGCCCAATGCAGCAGAGTTTGAGATGTATAGGAAACTCAACGCCCTGCGCAAAGCCAACAAGGCGCTGTGGAGCCCCGAATTGGGCGCACCGATGGTGCGTATCCCCGCCGATAGCGAGAAGGTCTTCGCTTGCGCGCGCCCCTCTGCCGACGGCAAGAACACGGTGATTGCGTTCCTCAACATGTCCCCGAGCGAGTACATTGTTAACTTCGACCTCACGGGTTTGGAAGGCGAGTACACCTCCTTCAAGACAGGCGAGACCAAGAAATATAGCACTCGCCTGACCAAAATCCTCAAACCCTGGGAAGTCTGCATCCTGACCAAATAAAGATACCCCACTCGAAATAGTAAATCGTGGAGGTGCTTCTCGGCACCTCCATTTTTGTCTTTTTCTGCCCTCTTGTAATGTCCCTCATAAGCAATCTATGTCTGTGTTGTGAGTTACGTTAAAATAAAACGGTTTCAAAGTCCCCTATTGCGTATATCGTAAAAAAGCAGTATCTTTGCGCCGAATTATCCATTATTGTTGCGAAATGGAATGTGAGAATTCATGATAATAAGTTCATTTTTTTAGGTTTCATGTATCAACAAGAGGTTTTATGGCAATAGATTATCAACATCCTATGAATGTGTGCCGCGCTTCGGCGGGGACAGGTAAGACTTTCACGCTGGCAGCCTATTATGTAGGGCTGCTCTTGAGCGGCGAGAGTTATCGCAATATCCTTGCGGTAACCTTCACCAACAAAGCCACCGCCGAGATGAAGGAGCGTATCTTAGGCTACCTATACGGCATAGCCACCGGCACCGGCGACGAGGCGTTTTTGAAGAAAGCATTGGAGTTGAGCGGGAAGGGTTCAGTGGATAGTGGAGGTGCAGTCTCCTGGCCGCACCAAGAGGGAAATCGAAGCGAAACTATGGTGCGGCTCCCGACTTGTCGGGATAACACTTCCAACCGCACCTCCTTGAGGGCGCGGGCAGAGCAATGCTTCCGCGAGATGTTGCTGGACTATGATAATGTGCAGGTTAGCACTATTGACTCCTTCTTGCAGACGCTGCTGGCGGGCATGGCGAAGATGTTGGGCAAGGCGGCAGGCTTTCGCGTCGAACTGAACCTCAAACAAGTGATTACCAAGGCAGTTGACCGACTGCTTACCACCGATATGAGCCCGACCTTACAACAGATAATGGGCGACTATTTGCAGGAGCAACTGCGTCAGGAAGGGCGTTGGGATATACGGCAGACGCTCATCAATTTGGCGCTGGACCTCTACAACGAACAGGTGCAGATGCTGGTATCGGACGGCAAGGTGGAGTTGGATGAGAAGACGATAAGTGCCTACAAACGCAGTCTGGACCGCTGGGCGCAGTTGCCCGAGATGCAGAACTTGCAGAACATGGTGGCGCAAGCAAAGACAGCCAACGAGACGTTGTCAAAGCCTGATAAACAGGTGGCGGATGCCATCACGCGCATAGAACGCTCGCTCGCTGGCGATAAGAAGCTGAAGGTGGATGACCAATTCCGTTGGCTGACGGAGAAGAAATTGGAGAAGACCACCGACCCGCTCTTGCTGCGTATCAACGAGCAGGCGGAGCGTTGCGGGAAGATGTACCGCGAGTGTATGCTTACTCGGTCGTGTCTGAACGATATGCGGCTGATGCGAAGTCTACTGCAAGAGATAGAGACCTGTCTGCAAGACGAGAACCGTATGCTGCTTGCTAAGACGGCAGACACCCTGCGCAATGCGCTCAAAGAGGGCGATGCGGACTTCGTATTGGAGAAAGCTGGTATCCGCTACAAGCACATCATGATAGACGAGTTCCAAGATACCAGCACGCTCCAATGGCAGGTGTTTCAGCCCCTGATAGCCGATGTGCTGGCAGGCGAAGGGCACACGCTGCTCATCGTGGGGGACATCAAGCAGAGCATCTACCGCTGGCGCAACGGCGACTGGCATATCATGGCGGAACTCGGCACGGAGAACGACCCCTTCCAAGCCTATTATAACAAGGACTTTGCGCCGTTGGTGAAGAACTTCCGCTCGCGGCGAAATGTGGTGCAGTTTAACTTGCAAACCATGATACGCGTGTGCGACCTCAATGAGGAGAATAGCAAGATAAAAGGGCTGTATGATGAAGGGTATGGTAGTGGTCAGTGGTCAGTGGTCAGTGGTCAGAACGCTGCTGAAAACCTCTCCGATTTCTACAATAGCAAGAACGATGGCGGCTTTGTGCGCCTGCGGGTGTATCCCAAGTGCAGAGCCACGAAGAAAGAGACGGCGACACTTGCTGAGCAGAC
The DNA here is from genome assembly GCA_016297215.1 of Paludibacteraceae bacterium. Taxonomy (GTDB): domain Bacteria; phylum Bacteroidota; class Bacteroidia; order Bacteroidales; family Paludibacteraceae; genus Colicola. The sequence continues at coordinate 7,048 of JAEDGZ010000008.1, forward strand.
CTTGCAGACGGCGAGGGTGCAGCAAGACATACTGACGGATATGTTCGCCACCATCCGCCAACTATTGGACAAGGGCAAACGCGCATCGGACATCATGATACTGGTACGCACGAACAAACAAGCACAGCAGGTGGTGGACTTCTACAACGCGCAAGTGGAATGGCACAACGAGGTGCGTATCGTCTCCGCCGATAGTTTCCATATCGACCAATCGCAGTCCGTGCAGATGATTATCAACGCCCTCTTGGCGACCGACCCCGCGCAGAATATCGCACTTCGTTATGTGGACTTGCACCTGTCCGAGCATCACCCCGCGAAAGCGAACCTGCAAGAGCGGCTTGCAGCGACCAACGACTTGCCGCTTTACGAGCAGGTGCAAGCCATCGTGCGCCTGCTGCTCTGCGACGAGCAAGGCTTGTTCTTGGGCGACGACCTCGCGTATGTCAACTGCTTCATGGACAAGTTGATGAACTATGTCGCCACCGAAGGCGCCAATCGGCAGGCGTTCTTGCAGTATTGGGCGGATATGATGCACACCGACTCCATCTCCGCGCCGGACAGCAACGCCATGCGTATCATGTCTATCCACTCCTCCAAGGGCTTGGAGAGCAAGACGCTGTTCATCCCCTTCTGCAACTGGGCAGTGGTGGACAAGAAGAATAATCCTAATCTCTGGTGCGAGGCTTGCGTGGAGCCGCAGGGCAATGTGAAGCGGCTGAAGCAGGTGCCTATCCCGTGGAAACAGGCGATGGAAGGCACAGACTATGAAGCGGCATATCGGCAGGAGGCGGAGGCGCAACGCGTGGATAACCTCAACCTGCTCTATGTGGCGCTCACCCGCGCTGCCGACAACCTCTACCTCTACACCGACTGGCTTGTGCAGAAGAAGGAGGGCGAAGTGGACCCACATGTGGGGACACTGCTGATGAATGCCTATGGGCTCAAGGAGGCGGCGCTGGAGGCGTTTGAGAACTATTCAGACGAGACGAAGCCTTGCTTTGCAGAATATATCTTAGGCGAAGCGCCTTACATCCACTGCCCAAAGCAGGAGCAGAAAGCGGACTTATTCTCGTTCCGCAACGCCGAGGAGGTGCAGGCTGCCATGCAGAGCAACGACGACCAAGTGCGTTTCCGCCAGTCGCAGGAGTCGATGCTCTACGGCTTGTTCGGCGAGGAGAAGGCGGAGCAGATGATAGCGCATATCAATATCGGCTCGCTCTGCCACGATATACTGGCGCACATGGTAACGCGTGAAGAGCAGCAGGCGGTGGTGGAGCGTTATATGCAGCGCGGCGTGATAGAGTCGGAGGAGCAACGCCGTGAGGTGGAGTCGCTGCTGAACCGCGCATGGGAGAACCCGCAGATGTGCGAGTGGTTTGACGGTTCGTGGGACCTGCTCCGCGAGCAGGCGATGATGGTGAACGGCGAGGAGAAACGCCCCGACCGCGTGATGCTCAAAGGAGATAAAGCGATAGTGCTGGACTATAAGTTCGGCGCTCCCAATCCGAAGTACCACAAGCAGGTGGCAGACTATATGGAGGTAATGCGCCTGCTCGGCTACCGCGAAGTGGAAGGCTACCTCTGGTATGCACAACAAGGAAAATTAGAACGCGCTAATGGATGAAAGATAAATCATGGAGTTGCGGTCTATAGGTGTCGCACAATGCCCTTTACCGTCAAAGGTAACTTTAACTCCCCCACTGCTAATTAAGAATTAAGAGGCGCAGCAACTCCCCCGCCTCTCCTGTAAGGAGGGGAGGGGGTACGGGGGCGGGATGGTACACTCGGCATCCGGCCGCAAAAAAAAATGCACCCAAAAACCATGCATAAACACATAAAGGTAATCCGTCTTTCTCCTATTTCCTTAATCATTAATCCCAACAAACATGAATAGTTTCCTACAACAAACAGCCCAAGATATAGTGAACCACTACTCGTGGGAGGGACTACGTGATGTAACGCTGGTATTCCCCTCGCGGCGCGCGGGGCTGGTACTGAAAAACGAGTTGAAGCAACTGCAACGTGAGCAATATCCTGCCCCCGTCTTCTTGCCCACTATCACCACGTTGAGCGAACTCTTCGACACCCTCTCGCCTTTGCAGCAAGAGGACGAACTGAGACTTATCTGCCGACTATTCCGTATCTACAAAGAGGTTACCGGCGAGCAGATAACGCTGGATTTGTTCTACGGCTGGGGGCGACAAATCATCTCCGACTTCAACAATATCGACAAAGCCGTACCCCAAAATGAGGTGAAAGCCTTTTTCGAAAACACCATCGCCGCGCGCGAGTTGGAGCAGGTAAAGTTAGACGAAGAGACTACTGCAAGATTAAAAGACCTGCTTCGACAGTCCGGCGCCCGCAAAGATTATAATGAAGAGTCTGTACAGGCGAAGTATGATGCCCTGTGGCGCAATCTCTACACCATCTATCTCCGCCTCAATGAGCAACTGCAAAGCGAGGGAAAAGGTTACGAAGGTGCACGTATGCGAGCCGCCTTGGAGCATGTCGAAGAGAGAATAGCGGAAGTGGGCGAACAAAAATCTTACTGCTTCATCGGTTTCAACTACTTGCTGCGTGTAGAGAAAGAGTTGATGCGTTGGTTCAGAGACCACCGAAACGGACGTTTCTATTGGGATTATGTGGCGGACTTCCAAACGAATACCAAGGCGTTTGCGTTCGTAGAGCAGCATATTCGTGATTTGGGCAACGCCGCTGAGCCTATGCCGTGGACGCAACCCAAACCGATAGAGGTCATCGCGACCACCACAGGCAATGCGCAAGCGCAGTATGTCGCGCCGTGGCTACAAACGCACTATACGAAGCAAGGCGAGCGGACGGCGGTGGTGATTTGCGATGAAGGGATGTTGGAGCCCGTCATCTACGCCCTGCCCGCGCTGGTTTTAAGCGGAGTAAATGAGCCCGCGCCTATCAATATCACCAAGGGCTTTCCGCTCGCCAACACCAAGGTCTATGCCCAAGTGCTGCAAGTGCTGGAGCAACAGACAATCAAGAATACAGGGGACGCAGGCGTCTCGCCTGCGGGAACTTCTTACAATGAGCTATCAGCCATATTGGACTTGCTGCTACAAACGCTTGATGAGAACCAAAAGTCTCCCTTTAAGGGAGATGTAGAGGGGCGTGAGGGGCTTAACAATTGGCATACGCTCCTTCTTCGCGAGTCTGTCTATCAACTGCGCTGTGCTATCAACAGTTTCCGCCAACTCACTTCCGACCCGCTCTTGCGAGAGGCAATCACCTCGCTGCCACTGTTGCGCAACCTGCTGGTGCATTTCCTGAGCGGCATCTCGCTGCCTTTCAACGGTGAGCCGATTACGGATATTCAAGTGATGGGTGTGCTGGAGACCCGTATGCTTGATTTCGATAACTTGCTGTTGCTCAATGTGGAAGAAGGCGTGGTGCCTCAACAGCAGGCTGACCTCTCCTTTATTCCTTATTACCTGCGCAAGTCTTACCACATGCCTACCAAGGACGAGGGGGCGACCGTCTATGCCTACAACTTCTTCCGACTCATGGCGCGTGCGAAGCATGTTACGCTGCTCTTTAGCGAAGCCGAGACCGCCATGGGGCGCAAGACCATGTCCCGCTTCATCATGCAGATGATGGTCAATCCCAAACATTTCACCATCCGCAAACGCTCACTGAATGAAGCAAAAAACGCCAATTCTTATACCTCAGATTATTCCGATAACTCAGAGAAGAATCTAATAAGTACTTCATCCTGTGTCCTTCATCCTTCATCCTTCACATCTCTCTCCCCCTCTGCCATCAACACCTACATCGAGTGCCGTCGCAAGTTCTATTGGCAGTATGTGGAGCACCTGCGTCAGGTGGAGCCCGACACTCTGATTTTCGCTTCCAATACGCTCGGCACCTTTGTTCACCAAGTGATGGAAGACCTATACAAACCTCGATTAAACACGCCGCTGGACGTCGGATGGTTGGAACAAACTGCCAACGACAATGCACTGCTGACAGAGACGCTTCGACAAACCTACGAGGAGGTGAGCGAGAAGAGTGGAGTGGAGTACCATTTCGACCGACACCCGATGGAGAACATCGTGATTATTGAGTTTGTGAAGAACATCTTGCGCCGCGACAAGCAAGACGCGCAAGACCACGGGCTGACGATACTCCTCACGGAGCAAAAGCGTTCTTTCTTGTTGGATGGCGTGAAGATAGGCGGTAGCATCGACCGCATGGATAAGTTGGGCAACAGGGTACGCATCGTGGACTACAAGACGGGCTCCTATCACGCCGAGCGATTGGCTACCACGTGGGATGAACTATTAGAATCTCCCAATGCACATTATATCCTCCAAACGCTCATCTACAGCGAAGCCGCACTACAAGGACTTTCCAACGCGCAGTTGACCCCCCATCTCTATTTTACCCAGAAGAATCTCAACCAAACCGACGGCATGGTGAAGATAGAGGGGGTAGCGGTAGAAAACTACCTCGACATCCGCAGCGAGTTCCTTGCCCGACTGCAAAAAAAAGTGTCGGACATCAAGTCCGACACCGAGTTCCCGATGGTTGCAGAAGACCAATGTAAGTCCTACTGCCCATTCCGCTTGCTCTGCGGCAAAACTGTTTAATTCGGCATCACATCATGTGCGGTGGCGGACCCATAGGCGGCATGCCGGGTTTGCCGCCGCTCTCTATCATCTCTTGCATGCGCCCGCCCATCCCCGTGGCTTTGAGGTTGCCCATGCGGTTGAGGCGGTAGGTGAAGGTGAGCATGAAATAGGTGGGCAGCGTGTTGTATTTGGCATAACTGACCACGTTGTCGCTCACCACCTGCACGATGTTCTTCTTCTGGTGCAGGATGTCGTAGGCTTGCAGCGCGAGCGTGGCGTTGCCCCAACTCTTCTCTATCTCCGCATTCAGAATCACCTCGTTCACCTTGCCCGACAACTCGTAGCCGTAGCGGTCGGTGTAGCTGCACTCCGCCGATATATTCCACGACTTCGGCAGGTGGAACTCGAGGTCGCCCGTAACCGTCCAGTTGAACACATTGCTGGTGCTGGCGGCGGTGATGTTGTTGTGCGTGTAACTATACGTGGCATTTCCCCGCACACCCACGTCCACGATGTCGTGCGTAAAGCGCAGTGTCAGGTCTTCCGAGGCTTGGAAATTCCCCGTGAGCGACTGCTCGCCGAGGGGGATATAACGGATGTCGCCATCGCTCGCCAGCGTGCCTTCGATGGTCGATGTGTATGCCACGCGCTGGTTGTAGCCGACCATGGTGCGGGTGTTGAACTGGAACATCTTGTTGCAGAAAGGAGTGTTGTACATCAGGTCTGCGCTGATGTTCCACGGCAGCGCATCGGCGTTCACCGTCTGGCTGTATTTCTTGCCCGTGCCGTCGTAGAGCGTGTTGCTCACTAATGCGTTCTGTGTGAAAGAGCCGCGGATGCCTGTCATTATCGAGGAGAATCGTGTCTCGTTGAAGCGCGAGTACATACCGAAGAAGTAATGTTGGAAGGCGGGTCGCAGCGAGAGGTTACCGATGGTCTCGTTCATCGCGTCGGAGTTGTTGCGCACGGGAATCATCTGAGTGATAGTTGGTTGCGACACTCTGCCGCGATAGCGGACACGCGCAAACTCTTTCTTGCCGAACTTGTATCGGAAGTTGATGGACGGCGCCACGTTCCACGAACAGACCACGGTGTCTCTGTTGAGCACATCGCCATAGTAGGTGGTGGAATGGGTCTGTGTCAGTATGCCGCGTACACCTACAGTCAGGTCGCTTTTCTCAGTCAGCCAGCGGTAGTTCACCTCCAACTGCTCTTGGTAGAAGAGGTTGCTCAGCGCGTTGCTGTAGGTGGAGTCGTAGGCATATTCCGATGAAACTGCACTCCCGAGCAACTCCCTCCCTTCGTAGGTAGGGTCGGGTAGGGGTCGGCTGTATTGGTCTTTCGTGGAGTTACGAATAGAACCTGAGAATCGGGGCGCAATCTCCAGCAGGTGGTTGGTCTTGTAGATAGGCTCCACGTAGGACATGCGGATGTTGTATTGCAGGTCGTTGCTGCGGCTGAAGGTATGCTGGTCCACCGTGCTTGCGTTGAGCAGCCGGTCGAAGGCAAACGTCTCCGAGTAGCCGTCGGTATTGCTGTAGTTGATTCGTCCCGTCAGCGTCAGCGACCGCCCGGGGTGCTGAAACTTATGGTTGTAGGTCAGTCGCATGCCCGCCGTGATGGTGCGGCTCGTGTCTTGCTGATTTTGATAACCGTCGTTCACCGTGTCTTGCTGATTTTGATAACCGTCGTTCACAAGGCTGTCCGAGCGGTAGTAGGTGTAGTCATCGTTGCCCACCGAAGAGGTGCCGGTGTAGGATAGGGTAGGTTGCAGAATCAACTTGTTGATACTGTCTATCTGATACTGAAACTCCAAGCGAAGATTTACATCCCATGTCTGCGCAAACTTATTCGTAGAGTCGTTGTTCAGGTAGGTAATCTCCCCCGCGTATTGCTCTTTGTTGGTCTCAGAGCGGGTGTCGTTGTACGAGTGGCTGAACGACAAGTCGCCGCCCATGAGCAGACTTGTCTTATCATCCCGTTTGGTGATACGGTCGTTGAAGTCGATGTTGGTGTTCGCGCCGAGATTCTCGCTGCGGGTGATGCCGGCGTTGGCGTTTTGCCCGAAGTTGCCGCGTCCGCGCGCCATACGCACCTCGTTGGTGTTGTTCGCCGAGCCGATGATGGTCGTCTGGCTCTCGCCCAGCAGCAGGTTCGTGAAGAGGTTGGCGTTGTAGCGGAAGTCGTCCTCAAAGAAGTGCTTTGCCAACTCGGCGGAGGTGTTTCCGTAGGCGGGGTCGCCGTAGTTGAACCAGCCCTCGTTCTCCGTTACCATGTCCGCGCCTACCGACCCCGCGTATTTGCCAAACACGCCTTTCTTGCGGTCTTTCTTGAGCGTCAGGTTGATGATATGCTCCGTGTCGTCGTCCTCGAATCCCGTCAGTTTGGCGGTCTCTGACTTCTCGTCTATCACCTGTATCTTCTCTATCATCTCGGCGGGGATGTTCTTCGTGGCGGACTGCACGTCGTTGCCGAAGAATTTCTTCCCGTCTATGCGCACCGCGGTGATGGTCTCGCCGTTGACGGTTACGTTACCTTGCTGGTCCACCTGCACGCCGTTCATCTTCTTCAGCAGGTCTTCCACCATCGCGTTCTCGTTCACTTTGTATGCCGCGGTGTTGTACTCGATGGTGTCGCCTTTCACGGTCATCTCGGCGGCATGCCCTTGCACCTGCACTTCTGCCAAGTGCTGCACGTCTTCGCGCAGGCGAATGGTCTTCATGCTCACGTCTTTGCCCTCTACCGTAACCGCCACCACTTGCTCTTTGAAGCCGATGTTAGAGACAAACAACTTGTACTGTCCGTTCTTCACGTTGGTCAGGTAATACTCTCCGTCGAAGTCGGTCTGTGCGCCCTGCACCATCGTGGAGTCTCCGTTGTGGTAAGCAAACAGCCGCACGGTACTCATCTCCAGCAGGCTGCCGTCCGTGGCACTCACCACCTTCCCGCTCACTGTATATTGCGCCGCCGCGGACAATGCCCCGAGGCACAATGCTATAAATAGAATCGTCTTTTTCATCCCTTGACAGGCAAAGCCTTTTTCTTAATTAAGAATTTTGAATTAAGAATTAAGAGAACACAGGAATTGAATTTCAGAGCATGAGCACTCATAATTCCTAATTCATAATTCATAATTAGCATGCGCCCTCATAATTCATAATTCATAATTCATAATTATATCGCTTTGCCACTGCCTACCAAACAAACATTGTGCCAAAACTTCCTATATAATGTGCTTTTTAACCAATTTTATGATAAGACCCTATTGGGAGTTTGAGATTTGGTAGTAAACGTGAGTTCGATATAAGCAAATACTTTCAGCAGTCAAAGACTAATTTGGTTTTTGGTAATGAATTCATGATGAATTATACGGAAATTATATGTTAAAGAAAAGCGAAGTCTCCCTTCAAGGGAGATTTAGAGGGTCGTTTTTGGAAATGTTTGTTGAAATTAAAAAAACATCGTTGGCTCGATGTGTTATGTATCTTATTTCGAGTTCGCGTGTAGTAAGGGTTATAAGCCGTCAATCTCGAAAACGACTCGAAAACGACTCGAAAACGACACGAAAAAAAAAGCCGTTAATTTTATGCCTCCATTAGCCCATTAAAGTTCATTAAAACAATGCTTTAATGGTTCTTTATAGGGCATTTAATGGAGAAATTAACAGCAACGCTCCTCCTCTTTATTGCTATGCAGTTTCCTTACATCGTGTCGGATGCGCAGCAGGCAGAGAACGGCGGTGGCACCCAAGCCCACCACGTATGCCAGAATCAGCCCCTCCGGACCTAATCCGCAGGGGAACGCCAGCAGGTAGCCGACGGGCAGGTTCAGCACGATGTACGCCAAGAAAGAGATGTAGGGGATAATCTTCACGTCCTGTATGCCGCGCAGGATGCCGATAGACACGTTCTGTATGCCGTCAAAGAACTGATAGGTGGCGGCGCAGACCAGCAACACGGCAGCCAAAGACGCGACCTCCGCATTGCTCGTGAAGAGCAAAGGAATCTGATGGCGCAGGACTACAAACCCGATCGCCGCAAGGATATTCCACGCGATGACCATGTGCAGTGCGGCTTTCGCACTCATCACCATCTTGTGGTAGTCTCGTGCGCCGTAGCAGTGCGACACGCGGATGGTGGTTGCCGCCCCCATCGCCAGCACTATCTGGAATACACAGTTGCCCATCGTGTTCATAATCTGATTAGCGCTGATGGCTATCGTGCCGAACCAGCCCATCATGATACCCGTGAAGACGAAGGCAAACGCCTCGAGAAACATCTGCCCCGCGATAGGCAATCCGATGAAAATCAGTCGCTTCATCTCGCGCATGGAGAACATCCTAAGGTGCCAGCCCTGTATGTAGGGGCGTAGCCAACGGGTGCCGATGAAGATTAGCACTATTGCTATCGGTCCGACGGCGCGGGCAAGAAAGGTGGCGAGGGCGGCACCCTCGATACCCATCTCGGGGCAGCCGCAGGCGCCGTAGATAAACAGCCAGTTGAAGAAGACGTTGAGCAGGTTAGCAGCCAGCAGCACCACCATGGAAATCCACGTGTTGCCTATGCCTTCCAAGAACTGCTTGAACGTGGCAAACACCATCACGAAGGGGATGCTGTATGCCATGATTCGGTAGTAGGTAAGCGATGCGTCCACCACCTCGCGGGGTTGCCCGAGGTGGTAGAGTAGGGGCTGGAAGGCCAACTGCAAGAGCATGAGTAGCACGCCCGCTACGAGGTAGAGTATCAACCCGTTGAAGAGCCATGTGTGGGTGTTCTCCCGCTGTCCGCGACCTACGAGCGCGCCTACGATGGGGGTCAGGCTCATAGAGATACCGAGTGCAAAGAGGAAGAACAGCATCGCCACCTGTCCGCCGAAAGACACGGCTGCCAGCGGCAACGCATCCTCGCCGCCCCAGCGACCGACCATGATGTTGTCCGCCAACTGCACCAGTATCTGCCCTAACTGCGCCACCACAATCGGCAGCGCCAACTTCAGATTAGCAATATAGTAAGGGATATACTTTTTCATACGTATGTAGTTGAGTGTTGAGAGTTAAGTGTTGAGAGTTAAGTGTTACGAGTTAAGTGTTGAGTGTTGAGTGCGCAGGTGTTCTGCATGCCGAGTATAATCAGTAAACAAATTCAGCGTGCAAAGGTACTGCTTTTTTCTGACATAGTCAAATTTATCCCCTAAAAACATCTGGGGACGCAGGCGTCTCGCCTGCGGTCAGTTTGGAACAAACTGTTTGATTATGCAATGTCCTGTCCGGTGTGCGCAGGCGTCCCCGCCTGCCTGTCCGGGTGCGCAGGCGTCCCCGCCTGCTAAAAAATACAACCTCTATAACCACTACAACCTCTACAACCTCTATAACCTCTATAACCTCTATAACCTCTATAGCCTCTATAACCACTATAACCTCTACAACCTCTATAACCTCTATAACCACTATAATCTAACAAGCCACACACCCATTCTACGTAAATAAACAACATTTCTATAGCACTCTCCTCCCACCCCCAAAAAAAATACAAAAAAGCAAATTTTATTTGCACAATTCAAAGAAAAACACTACCTTTGCACCGCAGTTGATACTTGGGGAGTACATATTTATTTAGTAGCGTTATAAGCCAACCTTGATATTTTGAAACTTCGACACTTTCAAAAAGTCATTTATACATTCAAGCATGGGTTATGCACGCTCACGCGTTGCGTGAGTTTTCTGTGCGTAAATTTGAATGTATAAGGGTAGTCGAAGACCTCAGAATATCAAATGAAGCAACCCGAAAATTCACGCTTTTTATTTAACGTGAGTTCGATATAAGCAAATATTTTCAGCAGTCAAAGACTAATTGGGTTTTTGGTAATGAATTAATGATGAATTATACGAAAATTATATGTTAAAGAAAAACGAAGTCTCCCTTCAAGGGAGATTTAGAGGGTCGTTTTTGGAAATTTTTGTTGAAATTAAAAAAACATCGTCGGTTTGATGTGTTATGTATCTTATTTCGAGTTCGCGTTATTTAGGTAATGATATACGAGTTGACCTATATTGTTTACCTAATGCAGCCCCGAAGGGGCGAAATAAAACAGCGTAGGGTGAAACCCTACGTAAAGCAACACCCCCTCAAAAGCAAGCCCCAACGGGGCGACATAACTCAACGTAGAAACACTGAAAATAATAAATAATCCACAAAATAACTAACAATATGAAACGCTTATCTATTCTTCTGCTGTCCGTGCTCTGCACCGCAGCAACCACCTTCGCCTACGACTACGACTTCCAATCCGGCGACCTCTACTACAACATCACGAGCGACACCACCGTGAAGGTAACCTACCAAGAATCGAGTGAAACCAACTACCAAGGTCTCACCACCGCCACCATCCCCGCAACCGTTACCAACGATGGCACTACCTACTCCGTAACAAGCATTGGAGACTTTGCGTTCGTTTATTGCTCCTCCCTCACATCCATCACCATCCCCAACTCCGTAACGAGCATTGGAAGCGCTGCGTTCATTGGTTGCTCCGCCCTCCCTATGGTGGATAATTTACGCTATGCAGATACCTATTTGGTGGAAGCCGTGGATAATTCACTTAGTACTTATACTATTAAAGCAGGAACAAAGTGGATAGGAGACTATGCGTTCGGCAATTGCTCCTCCCTCACCTCCATCACCATCCCCAACTCCGTAACAAGCATTGGAGAACAGGCGTTCAGTGGTTGCTCCTCCCTCACCTCCATCACCATCCCCAACTCCGTAACGAGCATAGGAGCCAGGGCGTTCTATGGTTGCTCCTCCCTCACCTCCATCACCATCCCCAACTCCGTAACAAGCATTGAATACATGGCGTTCGGCAATTGCTCCTCCCTCACTTCCGTCACCATCCCCAACTCCGTAACGAGCATTGGAGACCATGCGTTCTCAGGGTGCTCCGCCCTCACCTCCATCTCCATCCCCAACTCCGTAGTGAGCATTGGAAGCGCTGCGTTCGCCGATTGCTCCTCCCTCACCTCCCTCACCATCCCCAACTCCGTAACGAGCATTGAGTACGGTGCGTTCTATGGTTGCTCCTCCCTCACCTCTGTTGTATGGAATGCTAAAAATTGTGCTGTTTGGAGTTTCTCCTATGACGGATTACCATTCTATGACATTCGTTCAAATATTACCTCATTTACTTTTGGTGAAGAAGTAGAAACGATTCCTTCGGATTTATGCTATGGTATGTCCGCCCTCACTTCCATCACCATCCCCAACTCCGTAACAAGCATTGGATACGAGGCGTTCTACAAGTGCTCCTCCCTCACCTCCATCTCCATCCCCAACTCCGTAACGAGCATTGGAAGTTCTGCGTTCAGTGGTTGCTCCGCCCTCACCTCTGTTGTATGGAATGCTAAAAATTGTGCTGGTTGGAGTTCCTCCTATTACGCACCACCATTCTATGACATTCGTTCAAATATTACCTCATTTACTTTTGGTGAAGAAGTAGAAACGATTCCTTCGGATTTATGCTATGGTATGTCCGCCCTCACTTCCATCACCATCCCCAACTCCGTAACAAGCATTGGAAGTAGTGCGTTCTCAGGGTGCTCCGCCCTCACCTCCATCTCCATCCCCAACTCCGTAACGAGCATTAGAAGTTCTGCGTTCAGTGGTTGCTCCGCCCTCACCTCCATTGTATGGAATGCTAAAAACTGTGGTGGTTGGGGTTCGTATGATTATGCGCCGTTTTACGACATTTGTTCTAACATTACTTCATTTACTTTTGGTGATGAAGTAGAAACCATTCCTTCGTATTTATGCTATGGTATGTCCTCCCTCACCTCCATCACCATCCCCAACTCCGTAACGAGCATTGGAGAGGAAGTGCTCGCTGGTTGCGATAGTCTGACCTCAATAGTAGTGGAAAGTGGCAATACAATATACGATTCTCGCGATAACTGCAATGCTATTATTGAGACAGCAAGTAACACACTCATTGCTGGTTGCCAATCAACCATAATCCCCAACTCCGTAACAAGCATTGGAGGCTATGCGTTCGAGTATTGCTCCTCCATCACCTCCATCACCATCCCCAACTCCGTAACTAGCATTGGAGACAAGGCGTTCTGGAATTGCTCCCACCTCACCTCCATCATCATCGGCAATAGTGTGGAGTATATTGGAGACGACGCGTTCTGCGGTTGCTCTGCCCTCGCAGATATCTACTGCTATGCAACCACTCCGCCCGAATGCTATGAAGATAGACAAGATCCAGATGAGAACCCCTTCTATAGTGTCAGCAAACACTGCTATATCCATGTACCCGCAGGCACCATCCGAGAATATCAAATGGCAGAAGGTTGGCGTGATTTCTACCATTTCTACGAAATCTCCGAACTGCCGGATGGTACACCCACAGACCAAGTCGGCGTAACGGTAACGGGCAACTACGCCACCTTCTCGTGGCCCGTCAACCCCACCGCAAGCAGTTACACACTGACTATCACCAAGGACGGCGAAGTCTTCTGCACGCTGATATTCAACAACATGGGGCAGTTGGTAGGCATGGCATTTGCGCCCGCCCGCGATGGCAAACCCTCGGCAACCCAATCCGATGCACAATCCACCGCTTACGGCTTCTCGTTTGTGGTAACGAACTTAGACGCGAACAGCCACTACACCTATACCTTCACCGTCAACGGCGCAGACAGCGAGGTGATAGAGACCTACAGCGGCTCCTTTGACACCTCTGAGGAAACGGCTCTCCCCGCCACAACGCAAGAGCAGCAGCCTTCCCGCAAAATCATTCACAACGGGCAAGTGCTCATCCTCCGCAACGGCGAGACCTATGACATGATGGGACAGAGATTGTAGTTGAAATTAAGTCTATTCCATAAGACACCCTCGTAGTTTCATGCTGCGAGGGTGTCTTTGGTAGGCGGGGGAGTAAAGTCTGCGTACTCGGACATTGTCAGTTCGAGTCTGCCATTTTGTCAGTCCAAGTCTGCCATTTTACCGTATTTTGCTTTTTGGCACAATGTTTGATACTAAATCAGTGAAAGTTTAGAAACAGGATTAAGGACACAGGATAAAAGACTTATTACCTTCGTCCATACAAAACTAATTCGTCTTACATCCTTCATCCTTTATCCTTCATCCAACAAAGAATATTAACTAAACAAAGCATAAACGATTATGAGCAAGATTATTGGTATTGACTTAGGAACCACCAACAGCTGCGTAGCAGTGATGGAAGGTAATGAACCTATTGTGATTGCAAACTCCGAAGGCAAGCGTACTACGCCTTCTGTAGTAGGATTTGTGGATGGCGGCGAGCGCAAAGTGGGCGACCCCGCAAAGCGTCAGGCTATCACCAACCCGACGAAGACCGTATATAGCATCAAGCGTTTCATGGGCGAGACCTACGACCGCTTGAGCAACGAGATTGCGCGTGTGCCTTACAAAGTGGTGAAGGGCGACAACAACACCCCGCGCGTGGATATAGACGGTCGTCTCTACACCCCGCAGGAGATTTCCGCTATCATTCTCCAGAAGATGAAGAAGACCGCGGAAGACTACCTCGGGCAAGAGGTTACGGAAGCCGTTATCACCGTACCTGCTTACTTCAACGACTCGCAGCGTCAGGCTACCAAGGAAGCCGGCGAGATTGCCGGACTGACCGTGCGCCGTATCGTCAACGAGCCTACCGCAGCCGCACTGGCTTACGGTCTGGACAAGGCGGACAAAGACATGAAGATTGTGGTCTTCGACTGCGGTGGCGGTACCCACGATGTCAGCGTCTTGGAGTTGGGCGACGGAGTCTTTGAGGTGAAAGCCACCGATGGCGACACCCACCTCGGAGGTGATGACTTCGACCACCGTATCATCGACTGGCTCGTACAGGAGTTCAAGAACGAGAACGGCGGCGCTGACCTCTCGAAAGACCCGATGGCTATGCAACGTCTGAAAGAGGCTGCCGAGAAGGCGAAAATCGAGTTGTCGAACACTACGACCACCGAAATCAACCTGCCGTATATCATGCCGGTGAACGGTGTGCCCGCCCACTTGGTAAAGACCTTGACCCGTGCGAAATTCGAGCAACTGATTGACGACCTGATTCAGCGCACCATCGCGCCCTGCCGCACTGCCCTGCAGAAAGCCGGCATGAGCACGAGCGACATCGACGAGGTCATCCTGGTAGGCGGCTCCACCCGTATCCCCGCTATCCAAGACGCTGTGCAGAAGTTCTTCGGAAAGACCCCGAACAAGGGTGTGAACCCCGACGAGGTAGTGGCAGTCGGTGCGGCTATCCAAGGCGGTGTCCTGACGGGCGACGTGAAGGATGTGCTCCTCTTGGATGTAACCCCGCTGAGCCTCGGTATCGAGACCATGGGCGGCGTGATGACCAAGATGATTGAGAGCAACACCACCATCCCCACCAAGAAGACCGAGACCTTCACCACCGCCGTGGACAACCAGCCCTCTGTGGAAATCAAGGTGCTGCAAGGCGAGCGTCCTATGGCGGCGCAGAACAAGCAAATCGGTATCTTCCACCTCGACGGTATCATGCCCGCACGCCGTGGCGAACCGCAGATTGAGGTTACCTTCGACATTGACGCCAACGGTATCCTGAACGTTACCGCCAAGGATAAGGCGACCGGCAAAGAGCAGAAGATTCGTATCGAGGCTTCCAGCGGCTTGAGCGACGAGGAAATCAAGCGCATGAAAGCCGAGGCAGAAGCCAACGCCGAGGCAGACAAGCGCGAGAAAGAGCGTATTGACAAACTGAACCGCGCAGACGCGACCATCTTCCAGACCGAGAAGCAACTTGCCGAACTAGGCGATAAACTGCCTGCCGACAAGAAAGCACCCATCGAGGAGGCGCTCAAGAACCTGAAAGAGGCATACGAGAAGAAGGATGCCGACGCTTGCGAAGCGGCTAACCAAGCCCTCATGACTGCCTTCCAGGCTGCCAGTGCAGAGATGTACAACGCGCAGAATGCAGGCGCGCAAGCAGGCGCACAGAACGCTGACTTCTCCGGCGGATTCAACGGCAACGCAGGCAACAGTTCTGCCAACAACGGCAAGAACGACGGCGGCGCAGAAGACGTGGACTTCGAAGAAGTGAAGTAAAATCGAATTAGAAATTAGGAATTAGGAATTAGGAATTAGGAATGCATCGCCTGCCAACAATTCAGAGCATGAGCACTCCTAATTCCTAATTATAGCAAGGCGTTAAGCGCTTGGATGAAGTCGTCGGGGTTGGAGGTGCGGGTAGTGGAGTAGGTGTCCGTCTCCTTCGGATCGTTGTTCTGATACTCGAAGATGCTTACCTGCACCGGCGACAGCACGATGCCTTTCTCCTCCCCGTTGTTCAGCACGATGGCTATCTCGTCCTGACGAGGTTCCAGCGAGCAGATACTCTTATACGGGATATACTCCACATCGCATCGGTCGAAGCGGTTGTAGAGCGTGTCCCAGCAGTTCTTCATCATCACCAACTTATCCTTCTGAGGCACGGCTATCACGTAGTAGATATGCCGTAGCACAATCAGCGGATTGTCCGTCGGGCAGTCTTCGTGGTCGGTGTCCTCAAAGTAGTTGACAAAGAGTATCTTACCCTTCATATCGTCCTCGTCTATGTGGTTCTGCTTGAGCGCCAGCGAGACGGGGTCGCCGGTCTCGGGCAGGCAGCGAGAACGCTGCGCGAGGTAGTTGCGACAGAAAGCGATATACTCCAACTTCGTGGCGCGCGTAGCGCACATCTGCTTCGAGTGGTCGTAGTCATCGCGTAGCTCCTTGTTGCAGCGGCGCACATCCTTCCTGTCGCGCGCATTGGCGATGAACACCCACAGCAGACGGATGATATAGAGCAACACCGGCAGCAGAAACAGGGCGATGCCGGCAATGCCTTTGCCCGACTTCTCAAAAGCGTAATAGACCGCCACATCGCGGCTCGCGTCCAATGGCTCGCGGATAAGGCGCACTGCGCTATGCTCCACCTCCTCGGGGTCATCGGTGGTGGCATCAGCCCCGATGGGTCGGGACGCACCCGGACAATCCTCCGAGATATATTCCTTGTAACCGCATACCCAATGCTCAGCGAAGAAGGCATGCACTGCCTCGTCGTTCTGCTCCTGCTCTTTCAGCGCTTTCTGATAGGTCTTGGGCTGCTGCTTCTGCGCCTTCTCCCCCTTGAGGAGGATGGCAGGCCGCTCCGGCACTTTCATCTCCGCATAGCCTATATGCCCCAACTCCACCACGAGTATCATCACGATCCATAGCACGAAGTAACCCACCGTCATCAGCAGCGCGCGGAAGATGGGCGGGAATGGCAGTTTGTTGTAGAGAGGCGTCTGCGGCGGATACTGATAGCGGAAGAACTCATCGCGCTTCTGCTCGTCCAGCAGCAGTGCCACATGGTGGACGGTGTTGGTCTCCGAGCCATCGTAGAAGAAATACTCATCGCGCTCGGTGGCATCCGCGGCGAAGTCCACATTGCAATGCACCTGCTCCACCAGCATCTCGTCCATACTACGGTCGCCTACGAACAGCGCCTCTTTCTCCTCCTTATGTGCGCGCTTGCCCGTGGATAGTTCGTTGAGCCATTCCAAGGTCTGCTCGTCGGTGATGCGCACATGCGCTTTTATCTCACCCACCTCCCCGGGCTCCGGCATCATCTGACGGATGCGCTCCATGAGTTCGGCGGGTTGCTCGCCGTGCACCTGCAAGCCGTTGGCGACAAACGCACCTTGGCGGAGCACCATCTGCAAGATGAGGTACTTGCGCTTCGCCTGACGGTTCACCGCCGTACGCAACCACTCCTCGATGCGATCCGTTACATCGGTCTTCAGGTGCTTGGGGTTATGCCCCTCAAAGAGCGAGAGCGCGAAATAGTAGTACATATCAGGCTCCAGCGGCGATAGGTCCACCGCCTGCTTGAAGTTGCGCTGCGCCAACTCGTAGTTCTTCAGCCCCAAATAGACAAGTCCCATGCCGAACAGGGCATTGGTATCCTTCGGGTTGGATTCGGTTTGCGAGCGGAAGAACTGAATGTAGTTGTCGGTCATGTCTGCCGGCAGTTGCAGCGGATTGACCTCGCTCACCACCGCATGCGCGGTGTGGCAACGAGGGCAGACGGTGGTGCCCGGAGGCAAAGGCATTGTACAATGCTGACAATGCAATACTTTTAAGGTAGCCATACGATTATTTGACTATTTGACCATTTACTATTTGACTATTAAAATAGACGAATACTGATACTAATGTGTTTTTATAGAACAAATATTTTCAAATATTTCTCAAATATTATATTTCACTATCTGACAATTTACCATTTGACATTAACAAAAGAAAAATATTTGTTCAATATTTGAAAATATTTGTTGAAATAAAAAGAACTTTGGTTCCGATTTTATCGTGGATAGTCGGAGGTTTCTGCTCCACGTTATTTATTATTCCGTTTTCGGTTCGTCAGTGTTCTCTTCGAGTGCTTTTGCTTCGCGTTTGGCTTGTATCTCGGTCAGTTTGTCCGATGCCATCTCGCTTGCTTTCTTGCCTACTTGGGTGGCTATATCCAGCCCCTTGCCGGCGATGGTCTTCGTTGCCGCTGCCACTTTCGACCAGTCGTGGTCGCGCTTGAATGCCATCACGGTAACGTAGGTCATGATGAAGACGGATACCACGCAGAAGACTACCGCGGCAGCTACCAAAAGGATAAGTTTGAGGGCAAGAATCACCATATCCATCGGATTGCTCTCGATATGCTTGGTCTTCGTTCCATCGGAATAGTAGGTGGTAACCTCCGTCTCGGGGAAGAACTCCATCGCTGCACTTGCGCCAAAGAAGAATGTAGCAATGCTGAAGCCCCATTTCTGCAACTTGTCGAGTCTCGCACGCTCCGCGCGGTAACGGGTCAGGTTATAACCGTACTGGTGGCTGCTGTAGATATACAACGGAATCAACAGCAGCACATAGATATAGAGAAGCCACATCCAGCGTGCCCAACTCTTCGCTTCGCTCAGTTCTTCGCCTACCTCCTTGAGGGCGTACTTCTTGAACTTCTTGAAACTCATCTCGTTGATTTCATCATACTCCTCGCTTAGTTGCTTCAAGTTTTTCTCTGCGGCTTTCAGACCGGCTTTATATTTCTTCTTGGCTTCGCGCGTCTGGGCGGTATCCAATTGGTTCTGATAATACACCACACTCTTCTGTTCTTGGAGGATATAGTGTTTCTTGGTACTAAGCGTCTGCGCCTTGTAGAGGTTGTGCGAGGAGAGGTTCTTGGTAGAGTAATACGCGCTATCGCATTGGTCGAAAGCAATGGTGGTGTCGGCTTTTGCCCAGTTGTCCACTTGGTTGTACTTCGCCTGCGCGCGCTGTTTATCGCTCGTGGCATCCATGCTGATATACATCATGATGAAGATAGAGAGCACACAGCCGGCGATGAGCGACCACTTGAAACTCCAGTGTTTGTCGCGGCTCCATTCGATGATACCTTGCAACTCATCGCGGCGGTCGCGATAGAACCTGTCGCTCGGGTCTTTCACTGCCTTGTCGGCTTGGCGGAGCAAATTCTCCATCTCGTCGCACTCGGCAGCCGTGCAGGGATATACATCATCTACATCAATGGTGTTCCCCTGTTTGTCGGTCTCCGTGAGGTTGCTGCTGGTGGTCATCGCTGCATCGAGCAACTCGTAGGCTTCCTCGTTCAGCGGATTTTTCTTCGCCTCTTGCTTGAGGTCTTCTGCGGTGAAAGATACATAGCCGTTCTCATGCGTCTGACGGCGTTTCTTAAATTTGTCTTTTAGTGACATAGTAGTATAATTTTGAGGGTTAGTTATTGTTTATGTCCGGGTGCGCAGGCGTCCCCGCCTGCTTTGTTGTTTATTGTTTCTCAACCAGTTGCTGTGCTTTCTGCATCAGTCTGTCGTATTGCAGCGGTATCTGCTTTGGGGGTATCGACTCGGCTTCTCTAATCAGTCGTTTCCACTCCCGTTCGGTCGCCTCCGTAGCATTTTGCTCGTGCATCGCTCGGAGCGTGGCTACAAGGTCGCGCACATCCTGCGTGTTCTCTTCCAAGCGCGTCTGTTGGTCGTTGTACGCTGCATCCTGCCGCCCCACGATAGAGAGGGTGATGAGCCAGCCCACCGTCAGCACGCCGATGCCGATGCCATATACCGTCAGGCTCGCCCAACGGTAGAGCAGCAGGCTATACAGCCCCATCCACAGCAGCGAGGCGGCGATATAGTACAACGCATGCACACCCAAAAAGACCGAGAAATAGTTGGTCTGCGTGTTTTTCCAGCGTCCTACCTCAAACCAGCCGAAGAACAATGCCTCCAGCACGATGAGATACGATAGGTTTATCCAATAGAGTGCGGTCGTCTCCTCCGGGCGGAGCAACACAAACCCCAAGACGGTTATCCCCACCGTCAGCAACGGGGTTAACCATGTGTAAAGCGGATTTTTCATGATGATATGGTGTTTTGTGAGTATATTTTTTGGTTTCTTTTACCCCATAGTAGGGGGCATCGGCGGCGTAGGTGGCGCAGGCGCGAACAGGCTTGCCAATTCGGGCAGTGTGCTTGCTGCTGCCCATTGGGGCATGCCCGCTTTCCATACGAGGGTAGCCGGCTGCAAGACACCCTGCTGCACTAATTGCTGCAAGACGGGCATGTCGTAGGGACCCGCCTGCGCATTGTTGAGATAGACATACACCTGCAGCGCCTGCGGCATCGGCGGCGGGGTGGGGGCATTCATCTGCCCGCCCATGGTGTTGCCGGCAATGTTGCCCATCGCATTGCCCATCATGCCGCCCATGCCGAAACCCATACCGAGTCCCATGCCGGCGCCCATCATCGTACCGCCAACGCCCTGATTGCCTGCGGCGGTCTCCATCACGTCAAACTGACGCTCCTGCTGGTAACTATACCCCTCTACGCTACGAGCAGCCGCCTTCGCCTGCGAGGCAATCACCATCTGATAGTTCGGGTCATCCTCACGAGGATTGATGGCCTCGATATCAAACTGCGTCAGTTCGATGCCGTACTCCTCGAAGTACTCGTTCATGCTCTTCTTGGCAAACTGCGCGATGTCGAAGAGGTAGTTGTTTATCTCCGTGATGCTGACGCGCTGACGGCTGAAATACTGGCTCAGCGTGGAGGTGATACGCTGCGACACCACCGAGCGGAATTGGTCAGTGAACTCCGTGAGATAGAGGTCGTGCTCCGTACCGACAAACTCGCGGATGAAAGCGATGGCATTGGTGATGCGAAACTCGTAGGTGCCGTATGCGCCTACGCCGATGGTGATGCCCTGCGGCGTGTTCGCCATGGTGTAATCGCGAATGGTCAGCCCTGTGCCCCAACCCGCGTCATCGCCGGCAAGACGCTGGCGGGTGGTGCTTACCACGAAGAGTGTAGTCTTGAAGGCGCTGTCGCCGCCGTAGGGCAGGTTCACCAAACGCTGCAAAAAAGGCAGGTTGTTAGTAGAGAGGGTATGCCCGCCGGGCAGGAAGAGGTCGGAGTACATCCCCTCCGACAAGAAGACCATCTGCTGCCCTTCCTGAACGGTTACTTTAGCGTGTGTAGAGAGGTTGTCGTAGGGGTAACGATGCACCAAGCATCCTTTCTCCAAGTTGACAAACACGTTATCCACGATGCCCCTGCGGGCATCGCCTTGACCATCGTAGGTCTGACCGTCGGTGCGGCTTTTTGTGAAGAATCCCATAGTATTACATTTTGCGTTAATTCTTATCCACTCTAAACTCTAAACACTCCACTCTAAACTCTAACCCCCACAAAACAAATAGAGCCTGAACACAACTTTGTTTTAATGCTCGGGAAGGCTCCGGTAAGTGCCTGAGAAACAATAAAAGCAAAGCGGGTTCATGCCCTACGATGCGCTCAACCGTCGTTTTTTCTCTTATAAGTAAATTTACCGGATTCACCCGAGAAAAACGGACAGTTTGCTGTTGTAAAATGTGAGTTCTATCCTTATAGAACGCCGCAAAATTACAACATTTTTTCCACATACGCAAATGTTTTACCATTTTTCTGTGAAAAAGCGCCATTCCCCGTAGGTCTGCATGGTACACCGCTTTGCTCAGTGTTTCATCAATTCCGCTGCAAAAGTACGGCTTTTGCAGCATATTTCATATAGACAAATCTTGATTTTTTCGCTTTGTAGTGCATTATTGTATCATATACACTACAAAAAAGACCTGTCTCGTATGGAAACAAGATAGGTCAAAAAGTATTTATAGACTTATTAAAAGCGACTCACACTACATTTATTGATACATAAATCGTTTGATGCTCTTCTTCGGAGTCTTTGCGAATTCCTCGTTTTGTACTTCATAGCCACTTATTTGGCAGTAGTTAGGCAAGCGCTTATTCACGTTTGCCACCGCCAGCGCCACGAGGTCGCGCAACGCCATCGGGTCCACACCATCGGTGTTGGGGTAGATGAGCGCTATCAGTTTATTGTCGCGGCTGACAATGAGCGACTCCTCCACGATGTCTTCTGCATTCAGTATTGCCTCTATCTCTTCGGGGTAGTTCTGTCTGTTCGGGCTGAGAATCAGTGTCTTGCAGCGTCCGCGCAGGTAGATAAACCCGTCTTCGTTCAGCACACTCATATCGCCCGTGCGCATCCATCCGTCATCGGTGAACGCCGCGCGGGTAGCTTCTTCGTTCTTGTAGTAGCCCATCATCACGTTGTCGCCGCGCAGCAGTATCTCGCCCGGGATGTTCGCAGGGTCAGCAGAGTCAATACGTATCTCCATACGATCCACCAGCCGACCGCAACTGCGTGCGCGGAACTCCTGCCGGGCGCTACGCCCAGCCGCTCAAACAGCAACCCAAGCCGCGCCATCAAGGTCGCCGCCTCGCCGAAAGAGTAGTGTACGTCTTTGTGGAAATCACTGAATGCCGGCTCCTTCCAGTTGTCTCGAACCGACTGATTGATATACGAGAACATGTGTCGCGTAGGATTCATGATACGATAAGTATTCTCCATGATGGTAAAAAAGTATCAATAGGTAAGTTCTATATTACAAACAAAGAAGTATCTTTGCCTAAAAACGCGCAAAGATACTACTTTTCGACCAACAAACCAAACAAAGGCTGTGCCTGTCGTGAAAATTATAGAAAAGGAACAGAGAAACCCAAAAATGGATAATGATTGATAGACTTATACTCCAAAATTGTCTATTTGGGTAAAATACTATACAACAAATTAAGTTTATTGAATCATGGTATTATAAACTTCCCAATAGAGACTGCACAAACTCTTGGCGGTTGAACGGCTGCAAATCAGTCATCTGCTCACCTAAGCCAATATAGCGTACCGGTATCTTGAATTGGTCAGATATACCTATCACAACACCTCCTTTGGCTGTTCCATCCAACTTCGTAATAGCCAGTGAACTGACTTGCGTAGCCGCTGTGAACTGCCGCGCCTGCTCAAACGCATTCTGCCCCGTGCTGCCGTCCAGCACCAGCATCACATCATGCGGCGCCTCGGGCACCACCTTCCGCATCACGTTCTTTATCTTCGTCAACTCGTTCATCAGGTTGACCTTGTTGTGCAGACGCCCGGCAGTGTCTATCAGCACTACGTCGGCATCGTTCGCTTTCGCACTTGCCAGCGTATCGTATGCCACGGACGCGGGGTCGGAGCCTTGTTGTTGCTTCACTACCGGCACGCCCACGCGCTCGCCCCATATACACAACTGCTCCACTGCTGCTGCACGGAACGTATCCGCAGCACCTAAATAGACCTTTTTGCCGGCTTTCTTATACTGATATGCTAATTTTCCAATAGTTGTTGTTTTGCCTACGCCGTTCACACCCACTACCATTATCACATAGGGCTTGGCAGGTAGCGGAGCATCAAAGTCCAATATATCTGCTGTGTCGTTCTCCGCAAGCAGCGAAGCCGTTTCCTCTACAAGGATATCGTTTAACTCGCTTGTACCCAAATACTTATCCCGTTTTACGCGCTCTTGTATCCTCTCGATGATTCGCAGCGTAGTTTCTACACCCACGTCTGATGTGATAAGGGCTTCTTCCAAATTGTCCAGCACATCATCATCCACTGTGCTTTTGCCCACAATGGCGCGACCAATCTTTCCCAATACCGACTCCTTGCTTTTCTCAAGACCTTTGTTGAGAGTCTCCTTCTTGTCCTTACCGAATAAACCAAAGAATGCCATAAGCTCACTTATTTTATTGAAAAACAGTGCAAAGATACTGCTTATTTTTCATATTTGCAAACAAATAAATCTATTTTAAGTATTTTTCAAGTTGTATATTTTTCAGTTGAGTACTGTCATCGTGGAGTAAAAGAGCGTTTTGCAGGGCTTCCTGCAATGGATTTGTGTCGTAAAGGAGGTAAAAACGGAGGGCGGAGGAGGAGGGGTAGTGGGCGAAGAAAGGCGAGTCGGAGAGATACCAACAGAGACGCTCTATGGCGAAATGCGCGAAGGCGGCGCGATGGAAACGCAATACATGCGCTACTTGCTTAGGCACCACCTTGACGCCTATCCTGCCGTCCTTGAAATACGCCACGCAGACCACCCGCGTCTTACGTTCCCCCTGCGCCTGCTTTGCCTGCTCGGGCGTGAGGCGATGCGAGATACGGATATGCCTGCCTGCGGCATTCATACGCGCCATCTCGGCGCGAAACAGGCGACCATGAGCAGAACTGTCCTGCCATTGGTTCACCGCGATATAATAATGAATCATCTCGTGGAGAATCGTGTCCTCCACTACCTCCTCGGGCAATTCGATGCGCGTGTTGATACGGAGAACGAAATCGGAATAATGCCACTTGCGGCTGAGCAGACGGCGCTCCTTGCGGTAGCAGACCTTACCGAGGAAAGTCTTTGCATTACTCAGTTTGATGGGGATAGGCGGCAACTGATTGCCGAAATACTGACGATTGAAGTCGTCGAACTTCTGTTGGATATACGGGATGGTAATGGCTGGATGGGAAGACATGGGGAATTTTTAATTTTTAATTTGGTGGCAAAAGTACTCAAAATTAAGCAGATACGCAAAATAAATTTGCATATATCGGAAAAAAGTTGTAATTTTGCGCGATTTTTAGCGAAAAGAACCAAGAGCAAGAAGCCAAGAGCATTGGTGCTCATAATTTATAATTCATAATTCATAATTCACCGATGGCATTAAGCGAGCAAGAACAAGTGCGCAGGCAGAGCCTGCAGACAATGCGAGATATGGGTATCAACCCCTATCCGGCAGAGGAGTACGTGGTAACAGGCTATTCTACGGATATAAAAGCCGCCTTCCAAGACGATGACGAGACGGCGCAGTGGCACACCGGTACGCCCGTGCGTATCGCGGGACGACTGATGTCGCGCCGTATCATGGGCAAGGCATCGTTCATTGAGTTGCAAGACTCGAAAGGGCGCATACAGGTCTATGTCAGCCGCGATGATATCCAAGCGCCCGTGCCCGAAGGCGAGCAGCCGACCACCGTGGAGCAGCAGATGTACAACGTGGTCTTCAAGAAACTGCTCGACATAGGCGACTTCATCGGTATCGAAGGCTTTGTCTTCCGCACCCAGATGGGCGAGATATCCGTTCATGCCAAGCAACTGACCGTGCTCGCCAAGAGCCTGCGCCCGCTGCCTATCGTGAAGTACAAAGACGGCGTGGCATACGACGGCTTCAACGACCCCGAGCAGCGTTACCGCCAGCGCTATGTGGACCTCGTGGTCAACGAGGGCGTGAAGAGCGTCTTCCTCAAGCGTGCCACCATCATACGCACCATGCGACAAGTGTTCGACGAGGCGGGCTACACCGAGGTGGAGACACCTATCCTACAACAGATTGCCGGCGGCGCATCCGCGCGTCCCTTCATCACCCACCACAACGCGCTCGACGTGGATATGTACCTGCGTATTGCCACCGAGTTGTACCTCAAGCGTCTTATCGTAGGCGGCTTCGAGGGCGTGTATGAGATAGGTCGCAACTTCCGCAACGAGGGCATGGACCGCAGCCATAACCCCGAGTTCACCTGCATGGAACTCTATGTCTCCTACAAAGACTACAACTGGATGATGACCTTCACCGAGCAACTGCTGGAGCGTATCGCCATCGCCGTGAACGGCACCACGAAGGTGCAGATAGGCGACCACGAGGTGGACTTCAAGGCGCCCTACCGCCGACTGCCCATCCTCGATGCCATTAAGGAGAAGACGGGCTACGACCTGAGCACGATGAGCGAAGACGAGGTGCGCGAAGTGGCGAAGAAATACGGCGTGGAGGACACCGACAAGATGGGCAAGGGCAAACTCATCGACGAAATCTTCGGCGAGACCTGCGAAGGCACCTTCATACAGCCCACTTTCATCACCGACTACCCCGTGGAGATGTCGCCGCTCACGAAGATGCACCGCTCCAAAGCCGGACTCACCGAGCGCTTCGAGCTGATGGTCAACGGCAAGGAGGTAGCCAACGCCTACTCCGAGCTCAACGACCCCATCGACCAGTACGAGCGCTTCGTAGAGCAGATGAAACTCGCCGACAAAGGCGACGACGAGGCGATGGTTATCGACCACGACTTCGTCCGCGCACTGGAGTACGGCATGCCGCCCACCTCGGGCATCGGCATAGGCATCGACCGCCTCGCTATCTTCCTCACCGGTCAGCCCACCATCCAAGAAGTCCTCCTCTTCCCAACCATGAAACCGGAAGCGTAGGAATTTTGAATTAATAATTAAGAATTAAGAGTGTGCATGCTATGAAACTCAATTCCAATGCCCTCATAATTCTTAATTAAAAATAGCATGCGTCCTCTTAATTCCTAATTCCTAATTCCTAATTTCCTCAAGCCGTAGGCTACCAGTCGTGCAGACGTGTGAACAATAAGTGTCCGAAGGTTTAGCAGATATTGTTTAACTAAAAAAAGGACTTATTGTCATGACACACTCTTCCCAGTGCCAACCTTCTCACAGGTGGCTTACGCTGACTATCCTCAGTATTTCTCTCTTGACCGTGATGGCGGGTGCTTCCGTAGCACCCGCCTTAGGTGCTGTGCGCGCCTATTTCGCCGACACGGAACCCATCCTCATCCAACTCATCGTCTCGATGCCGGCATTGTTCATCATCCTGACGAACCTCTTCTTCTCGCAACTCTGCCGACTCATGCGCAGCCGCACCATCGCCCTGCTGGGGCTGGCGCTCTATGTCTGTGCGGGCAGCGGCGCGTTCTTCTGCACGCATATCGGCGTGCTGCTAGTGCTCCGTGCCTTGCTCGGCGTGGCGGTGGGTATGCTGCTGCCGCTCTCCACGGGGCTGCTGGCGTACTATTTCCCGCCCAAGCGCATGGCGCACCTCATGGGGCTCTCGGCGTTCATGAACCAGATGGGCGGCGTCATCGCCACCCTGCTGGCGGGGCTGCTCTGCACCATCTCGTGGAACTGCGCCTTCCTCGTCTATCTGGGCGGACTGGTGGCGATGGTGCTGGTGCTCCTCTTCTTGCCCAACGAGACGCTGCCGCAGCGACCGAAGCAACTATCCATGTGGGCAACGCTGCGTAAGTTCCACCCCTCCGTAGCGGGCATGCTCTTGCTCATGCTTATCTTCTTCATCTTCCCCACGCATTTTGCCATGACGGGGCTTTCCATGGGGCTTTCGCAGCAGATGACGACGCTCCTCATGGTGGGACTTGACCTGATAGCCGCGCTCGCGGGGCTCGCCTTCGGCAGGCTGATGACGTGGCTGCCAAGGAGCATGAAGTACGTGGCCCCCGCGTGCCTGCTGGCGGGCATGGCGTGCTTGGCATTCGCAGACAACGTGGCGGCACTCGTAGCGGGCTGCGTGCTGATAGGTATCGCCACGGGCTTGGGCGTGCCCTACCTGAACACCATCGCGAGTATCAAGGGCGGCAAAGAGTCCACCACCACGGTCATGCCCTTGCTCGCAGCCGCACTCAACGGCGGGCAATTCCTCTCCCCACTGGTGGAACGCCATGCGCCAACCTCTTCTTCGGGGCAGACGACCCGCAGGGTGCCTATAAGGTAGGCATAGGCATCGCCGTCCTCTATCACCTCCAAACCGCCACCACCCGCCACCGGCAGATGCTTCCGCCGAGGGAGAGGTGAGAATAAAAGAGACCGCTTAACCCATTAAGGTAAGCGGTCTCTCTGAAATAATGACTAACCTTCTTATCCAAGCATGGTAAGCAGTACGCCAGCGGCGACGGCAGAGCCGATGACACCGGCTACATTCGGACCCATGGCATGCATGAGGAGGAAGTTGCTCGGGTCGGCTTTCTGACCTTCCGCTTGGCTCACGCGGGCTGCCATCGGCACGGCACTCACGCCGGCAGAACCAATCAGCGGGTTCATCTTCTCTTTGGTGAAGAGGTTCATCAACTTAACTAGCAGCACACCGCCTGCGCTACCCATACCAAAGGCGATGATACCCATGGCGAGGATAAGCAGTGTCTTCACATTCAGGAAAGTAGCACCTGTAGCCGTTGCGCCTACCGACAAACCGAGGAAGATAACTACGATGTTCATCAACTCGTTTTGCGCAGTCTTGCTCAAGCGGTCCACCACACCGCACTCCTTCATCAGGTTACCCAACATCAAGCAGCCAATCAGCGGTGCTGCGTCGGGCAATACCAATGCCACTACGGCGGTGATAATCACGGGGAAGACAATCTTCTCTGTCTTGCTCACCGAGCGGAGTTGCTTCATCTTGATTTTGCGCTCTTTCTCGGTGGTCAGTAGTCGCATGATAGGCGGCTGAATAACGGGCACCAATGCCATGTACGAGTATGCCGCGATGGCGATGGGACCCAGCAAGTGCGGAGCCAGTTTTGAAGTAAGGAAGATACTCGTAGGACCGTCAGCACCGCCGATGATACCGATAGAACCTGCCTCTGCAGGGGTGAAGAACGCCGATGCGCAGAGGAAAGTGATGAAGATACCAATCTGGGCAGCAGCGCCGAGAATGAGCGATTTCGGGTTGGCAATCAGCGGACCAAAGTCGGTCATCGCGCCCACGCCGATGAATATCAAGCAGGGATATACACCCGTCTTAACACCAATATAGAGCACATCCAGCAGACCTGCTTCTTTCAAGATAGCGCCGTAACTGTGGTATGCAGGGTCGTTTGCGTCGAGGAAACGTGTCCACAACTCCGGATGGTACATCTCTGCACCCGGGAGGTTGGTCAGCAACATTCCGAACGCAATAGGGAGCAAAAGCAGCGGTTCGTACTGCTTCTTAATCGCCAAGAAGAGGAGGAAGAACGATACAAACAGCATCACCAACTGACGCCAGTCCATATTCATAAATCCCATCTCTTGGAAGAACCGTAACAAATCTTCAAGCATAATGTGTGAAAATTATGAATTTTGAATTATGAATTTTGAGTTCTCATGCTCTGAAAATTGGCTGACGATGCGCTCATAATTCATAATTCTTAATTCTTAATTAAGAATCACCAGGAGGTCGTCCTGCATTACGTTTTGTCCTGCGGTAACGGCGATTTTCGAAACAGTACCATCGCACTCTGCCATGATGGCGTTCTCCATCTTCATACTCTCTAATGTGAGCAGCGTGTCACCTTTCTTCACGGCTTGTCCCTCGCTTACCAGCACTTTGATAACCGAGCCGGGCAGGGGAGAGGTTATCTTTGTCCCTCCGGCAGGAGCGGCAGCAGGCGCTGCTTTCGGTGCAGGTGCTGGAGCAGGTTCTGTTTTGGGTGCTGCGGGAGCAGGCTTTGGAGCCTCAGGTGCAGGAGCAGGAGCCGCAGCGGCTGCCACCTCTATCTCCACGAGTTTGTCGTCTTGCATCACGTTCTGACCAGGCTGAACAAGCACGTTCTTCACCTTGCCGGTTACCTCTGAGGCAATCACGTTCTCCATCTTCATGCTCTCCATGGTGAGGAGGGTATCGCCTTTCTTGATGTCCTGACCGGCTTGTACCATTACCTTCACGATGCTACCGGGTAGCGGCGATTTCACTACTGTAGTGCCTGCGGCAGCAGGGGCAGCAGCGGGCTTAGCAGTCGGTGCAGCAGCACCCGCAGCAGCGGGACGCGGAGCCACAACAGGTTTCTTCTTGACGGTCTCTTGTTTCTCAATCTCTACTTGGAAAACGGTACCGTTCACCGTTACCTCGCATACATTGGGTTCTATCTCGTTGACGGTCGTGTCGTAGGGTTGACCGGCAATCGTAAACTTAAATGTTTTCATTGTGGTTTATCTATGTAAGTTATTCATGCCGTACATCTTGTTGTTCCATTGTGTACGGTGGGGTTGGATAGTGATTTTTGTGTCTTCTTCATCGTGCACGCCGTTGTAGTAGAGGTGCAGCGCGAGCGCGATGGCGGCGGTGGCATCACCCGTGAGGACGATGCGGTCTTCACGCTGTTTGTGCACCACCGACTCGGTATGCTCTTCGTTGGCAACCTCTTTCTTCACAGCCTTGACACGCGGGCGCATAATCCATCCCATCAACTTCATAATATATATGAAGACAAATAGGAGCAACAGCACCATGCCGAAGCCGACACCCGTGATGAACCAGGTTTGACCGGTTATGCCCACTTGTTGGGTTACTTCAAGCAATAACATAGCTGAATTTACAAATTACGATTTACAAATTACGATTTACAGAGGAATGTTCGAGTGCTTCTTCAGCGGGTTGGTCAGGCGCTTGGTCTGCAGGTTCTCGAAGGCACGAATGATGCGCTTACGCGTGTTGCGCGGCTCAATGATGTCGTCGATATATCCGCGATTGGCTGCCTGATAGGGGCTGGCAAAGAGTTCTTTGTATTCCTCCTCTTTCTCCGCAATGAATTTCTTCTTTTCTTCGGGGTCTTCGATGGCTTTGATCGCTTTGGCTTGGAGCACGCCTACAGCACCGCTGGCACCCATCACGGCAATCTCCGCGTTAGGCCATGCGTAGCATACATCGCCGCGCAACTGCTTGCAACTCATCACGATATGGCTACCGCCATACGATTTGCGGATAGTTACGGTAACCTTGGGCACCGTAGCCTCGCCGAAGGCGAACATCAGTTTTGCTCCGTGGTCGATGATACCTGCGTACTCTTGACCCGTACCGCAGAGGAAGCCCGGTACGTCCACGAGGGTGAGAATCTGGATGTTGAATGCATCGCAGAAACGCACGAAGCGAGCGGCTTTGCGGCTGGCATCGCAGTCGAGCACACCGGCAATCCAGTTAGGCTGGTTGGCGATGATACCCGTGGAGCGACCGTTGAAGCGGGCGAAACCGCAGATGATGTTCTTCGCATAGTCTTTCTGCACCTCCATGAAGTCGCCATTGTCCACGATGGTGTAGATGATATCCTTCATGTCGTAAGGCTTGTTGGGGTCTGCGGGCACTACTTCGTTCAGGCTCTCCTCCACGCGCATGGGGTCGTCGGTGCACTTCATCAGCGGTGCCTCCTCCATGTTGTTCTGCGGGATGAACGAGATGAGACGGCGCACTTCTGCCAGAGCCTCTTCCTCGGTAGCGGCTACGAAGTGGGTAACACCCGACTTGGTTGCGTGTACTTTTGCACCACCCAGTTGCTCAACGGTAACGTCCTCACCGGTAACGGATTTAACCACCTTCGGACCCGTGATGAACATGTAGGAGTTCTGTTCGGTCATCATGATGAAGTCGGTCAGCGCGGGGCTATATACGGCACCACCGGCGCAGGGACCGAAGATAACGCTGATTTGGGGTACAACGCCGCTGGCAAGGATGTTACGCTCGAAAATCTCGGCATAACCTGCCAATGCGCAGGCGCCTTCCTGAATACGTGCGCCGCCCGAGTCGTTCAAACCGATGATAGGAGCACCGAGTTTAACGGCTTGGTCCATCACGTTGCAAATCTTCTGCGCCATGGTCTCGCTCAAAGAACCGCCGATGACGGTGGCATCTTGTGCGAAAACAAAAACGAGACGGCCGTCGATAGTACCCGAACCAACGGCAACGCCGTCGCCCAGGAATACTTTCTTCTCCATCCCGAAGTCGTGGCAACGATGGGTAAGGAACATGTTCACTTCCTCAAACGACCCCTCGTCAAGGAGCATGTTGATACGCTCGCGGGCGGTGTAGCTACCCTTGGCGTGGTGTTTCTCTACTGCTGCTTCCCCGCCGCCGGCTGCTGCCTTCACGCGGTTGTCAATCAGTTTCTGCAATTTAGTCTGATCCATTTTCTATTTGACAATTTGACAATTTACAATTTGGCAATTATTTCGGCTGCTGGCAAAGTTCGGTCAGTACGCCTTTGGTGCTCTTGGGGTGGAGGAAGGCAATCATCAGGTTCTCTGCACCTTTGCGGGGAGCCTTGTCGATGAGTTGGATGCCTGCTGCTTCAGCTTCTTTCAGCGCCTCTTCCACGCTCTCTACGTTGAAAGCTACGTGGTGTACACCGCCGCGACCACCGTTTTTCTCAATGAATTTGGCGATGGTCGATTCGGGGCAGGTAGGCTCCAGAAGTTCAATCTTCGTCTGACCTACTTTGAAGAAAGCGGTCTTCACTTTTTGGTCGGCTACTTCCTCGATGGCGTAGCATTTCTCACCGGTTAAGAACTCGAAGAAAGGCATAGCCTCCTCCAAACTTGTTACTGCAATACCCAGATGCTCAATATGAGTCGGTTTCATAGTACGTAAAGTTTTGTTATTATTGTTGTTTGTTTATATTTCCAAAATCCGCTGCAAAGTTACGAATAAAAAATGAGATATGCAAACTTTTTGCTTTTTTAGTGCATGATTTTGTATATCAGTTCCTTCCATAGGTCTGCATCCGTGGCGGAAGGGTTGTTGATACCTTTCAGGCGGGCATCGGTGTCGCGGAAATAGCCGACGATGCGGAAGGTCTTGCCTGCGGAGTAGCGCTTAGAGGCAGTGGCGTAATCCTTTACGAAATAGGGGTTTATGCCCAGCGCAGCCGCCGCGGTGCGCTCGGTCTTGTCCGGCAGGTAGTGGTACATCATCAGGTTGACGAAGAAATTATAGAGCACGCCCAACTCCTTAATCA
Source organism: Paludibacteraceae bacterium (assembly GCA_016297215.1). Taxonomy (GTDB): domain Bacteria; phylum Bacteroidota; class Bacteroidia; order Bacteroidales; family Paludibacteraceae; genus Colicola. Next base: position 39,677 of record JAEDGZ010000008.1, read on the forward strand.
TCGGGTGGTCTTTCGAGGTGGCAAAATACTGCGTAATACGGTTGGCTTTCACCACGTCGCCTTGGATGAGTGCCGTTTGCAGTTCAAACACGTTGAAGTCCTTGCTGATACCCACGTTGCGCTCCACCAGCGCGGGGTCGATACGCTTGCAGCCCTCGGGGCGACCGTCTATCAGTTTCTGCAATGCCCCCACGATGGCGGTCAGGTTGGTGCCGAGGTTGTCCGCCAGCAGTTTGGCTACGCGCGGGTCGATGGCGAGTTCTATGCCTTGCGCTTTCAGTTCGGCGTTCTTCTGTTGCAGGTAGCCGGAAATCCATTTCTCCACTTGGTAGTCGCGCAGCGGGTCGCTCTGCATGACCACCGCGTCGCTTTTCTCCAACTTCTTCCACCAACTCTGCCGCTTGTCGGGGTTGCCGTATTTGTAGCAGATGACCAGCACGGTGTCGGGCTGCGGGTTATCGAGGTACAAGCCCAGCGCGTCCCATTTCTTGATGTTCTGCGCCTCTTTCACGATGACCACTTTCCTGCCTCCCATCATAGCAAACCCCCTCGCCGCTGAGATAGCGGGAGCGATGTCCGCGCCGGGCATCTCCTTGCCGTAGAGTACGATTTGGTCGAAGGCTTTGGCGGCTTCGTCCAACACGTGTTGCTCTATGTAGTCCGCCACTTGGTCGATATAGTAAGGCTCCTCGCCGCAGAGCATATACACGCCCGCGTATTTGCCTTGTTTTAAGTCTCGTATGCAGGTTTCGTAGTTGGTCATTTTCTCCAAAAGGCTACTTGGTTAGGGTCGTTCTCGTCGCGTTGGATGTGTTTCTTGATATGGTCGCGCCCGAAGCGGAACATCATGAAGCAAAAGGCGTAGAATAGCGCAATCAGTATGCCGCTCAGCACGGTGCCAACATTCGCCATCATCAGCAGTGCGTCATAGATGCCGTGCAGCAACACGGGCACCCAGAGAATGCGTCCCTGCATGCGCCAACTCACATCGCCGAAATAGACCAGCGAGTAGAAATAGCCCATGGCAACGGCGAACATGAAGTGCCCGGGCACGGCAAAGATAGCCCGCTGAATAGCCACCATCTCCCACTCATTGATATTGTTGAACAGATACACGATGTTCTCCGTTCCCGCAAAGCCCATCCCCACCGCGCAGGCATAGACAATACCGTCGAAACGCTCGTCGAAATAGCGATTGCGCCGCAGGAAAAGCGCCAAGACCAGCAGTTTTACGCTCTCTTCGGGAATAGCCGCGCCCACAAACGCGTTCCACGCCGCGCCCAGCAGCGTGGTCGGGTCCTCTGAGACAATGCCGAACCCTTGGAGGAATCCCTCAATAAGTGCCGCCAAGAAAGCGGACAATATGCCCAATCCTACGGCTTTCAGCACCTGCGTTATCGGCTCGCGCTGATACTTATCGCGCAGCCAGATATAGAGCACCAGCAGGAAGGCGGGCAGTATGGCGGCGAATATGATGATAGTTAGTTGCATAGCGGTATTGATTTATTTTACCGCAGGCGGACGCCCGCGTCCCCAGTAGGTTTCAACCATTTATCCAACCATGCGAAGTACGTGCGTTGCCAGAGGATACCGTTCTGCGGCTGCAGCACCCAGTGGTTCTCGTCGGGGAAGATGAGCAACTGCGCGGGTATGCCTCGCATCTTCGCCGCGTCGAAGGCTGCCATGGCTTGGTTGGCAAGGATGCGGTAGTCTTTCTCGCCGTGGATACAGAGGATGGGGGTGTCCCATCTGTCCACGAAGCGGTGGGGCGAGTTGGCGAAGGTGCGTTGCGCCGTCGCGTTGTCTTTCTCCCAGTACGCGCCGCCCATATCCCAGTTGGCAAACCATTTCTCCTCGGTCTCGAGGTACTGCATCTCCATGTTGAAAATCCCGTCGTGGGCGATGAACGCTTTGAAGCGTTTGTCGTGGTGTCCGGCGAGCCAATAGACGCTGAATCCGCCGAACGAAGCCCCCACACAGCCGAGGTGCTCGCGGTCGATATAGGGCTCGTTGCATATCTCATCGATGGCAGTCAGATAGTCGCGCATGCACTGCCCGCCGTAGTCGCCGCTGATGGCGGCATTCCACTCATAGCCGAAGCCAGGCAGCCCGCGGCGGTTGGGTGCCACCACGATATAGCCTTGCGCCGCCATCGCCATGAAGTTCCAGCGGTAACTCCAGAACTGGCTTACGGGCGACTGCGGTCCGCCCTCGCAGAAGAGCAGCGTGGGGTATTTCTTCGCGGGGTCGAAATGCGGGGGATAAACTACCCATGTCAGCATCTGCTTGCCGTCGGTGGTCCGTTGCCAACGCGGCTGCACGCTGCCCATCGCCGCCTGTGAGTAGATATTCCCGTTCTCATCGGTGAGCGGAGTGATGATTTGCTCCGTATCCATCGCATAAATCTCGTTAGCGCGCTCCATAGAGTGGCGCAGGCAGATGAGGTCGCTGCCGATATGTCCGCCCAACTCGTAGTCATACTGCCCGTCGGGCGTCAGTTGGCTGAGGATAGGGGATTGGTCATGCCCAAACGCCACCTGATAAATCCTCTCCGTTCCATGCCAAACAGCGTTGAATACGAGGGTATTGTTATCTTTCCAGTAGTAGGAATCCACGTTGCTGTCCAGCCCCTTGCTGAGGAACACTTTCTCGCCGCTGCGGGTGTCCATAGCAAAGAGCCGGTTCTCATCGCTCTCGTAGCCGTCATGCTCCATGCTGAGCCATGCTATCCATTGCCCGTCGGGCGAGTAGGCGGGGTTGGTGTCGTAGCCGAGGTTGTCCTCGGTGATGTTGCGTGTCTCGCCCGTCTCGATGTCGTACAGATAGATGTCGGAGTTGGTGGACACGGCGTAGTCCAGCCCTGTCTTCTTGCGGCAGGTATAGGCGATGGTCTTGCTGTCGGGACTCCATGCCCACTGCTCCGTACCGCCCCACGGGCGCATCGGGCTCTCGAAGACCGTCCCTTCCAGCAGGCTGCGACTGCCCGCTACCGCCAGCGTCCGCTTGTCCATCGTCAGCGCGCAGAGGAAAGGCTGCGGCACCTCGTCCACCCACTCGTCCCAATGCTTGTACATCAGGTCGTCCACCACGCGCCCGCTCGCCAGCGGCAGGTCGGGGTAGAGGTCTGCCGTCGTGGGATGACTTTTCACCGTTGAAACCAAGAGAATCTGCTTGTTGTCGGGCGAGAGCAGGAAACCCTCAATAGGCTGCTCAAACCCCGTCATCGTCAGGTCGCGGCTGTGGTCTTTCCAATCGGTCAGACACACCTTCCCGCCCTTCATATAGAGCAACCTCCCGTCGTTCGTCCAAGCGGGCTGTCCCCCCACGAACTCATCGACCATGCGCAACGCAGGTTTGCCCGCACAAGGAGGTGCGGTCTCCAGGCCGCACCCTTTCCCCTCTTCCGCCTGCTGACAAGGAGGTGCGGTCTCCAGGCCGCACCCTGAATGGCTATCCTTACCAATAGAAGACGGGCAATATTCGCATACCCGCACCCACGTGGTCGAGCGGTTCTCCGCCACGCTGTAGTACGACACCGTGTATGCCACCATCGACAGTTCTTCGTTGGGCACCACGCTCCCGATACGCCCCATAGCCCACAGGGCTTCGGGAGAGAAGACGCTGTCCGAAAGAGTTATCTCAGGCTTGCTGATAGGGGTTTCCGACGAGCCGCAAGCCTTATCCGAACGCTCATTGTGCGAGCCGCAACCCGCTGCAGTCAAGGCAACCATTGCCAATAGAATGTGTTTAAGGTTCATATAAAACAATCGAAATAGTAGTCAATTTATTTTTTGGTAATAAACCCATAATCGAACAACAAACTATAGATAATATTTGAATAATTTTTGGAAATATTTGTTGAAATATAAAGTTTATGGTTCGTTTTTGAACTTATTATTTTTGAGTGTTTTTGTTGTAAAGGTTCTCCGCGTGGTCAACACTCAAATAGGATATAGTCTAATCGTTTCCGCCTGCAAAGGTACGAAAAAAAACACAACTATGCAAATTCCATGCCCGAAAAATCATTTTATTTTGCTACCACCGCGAACAAACGCCCTCGCATGCCTATAACAGACACGTATTCCCGCCCGCCAGTACCGAGACAAGAGTTAGTGATTAGTTAGTGATTAGTTAGTGATTAGTTAGCGAATAACGAACCTCAACTGAACCACTACCGTTCCGCGATAGACCCGCTAAATATATGGACAGGGAAATGTGTTTTGTAGCATAAAATACATTTTTTAGTTCGCAAATCTTGCACAATTCAAAGAAAAGCAGTATCTTTGCCCTCGAAACCGAAGATGGGGTTGCGGGTGGGGCGCACGCCGAACCGATACCATCCAGTAGCGACCAAGCGGAAAGTCGCACACGCCGAGCATCGAGGTTTGATAATAGAAAGTTGCGCCCGACACGTATTAGGGAGATTTTATGAAAAACAACACATTATTATTTGCTGCATTGGTTAGTGTATTAGGCTGGTGTTGTATTAGTTGCGATTCAAATGAACAAAGTCTAAATAGCAACTACATCAGCAAACCTTTTTCCGTGTCTGCCAACAAACAAGTGAAGTTCTCCCAAGGCAACCTGCAATATACCAAAAGCACTGGCACTTGGTCTTTTGCTGCACAGCAGTATGAAATGTTGGAAACTGCCAAGGTGAAAAATAGTGTCTTGGCAAACAAAATCGACCTCTTCGGTTGGAGCGGCAGCACGGGCTTTGCCAAGTGGGGTATCAGCCTATCCACGAGCAATAGCCACTATTCCGACGACTTTGCGGATTGGGGGCAGACTATCGGCGACGGCAAAACATGGCGCACACTGACCAACGATGAGTGGACATACCTGTGCAGCACTCGTTCCAATGCCGCAAGTTTGATAGGCGTAGCGCGTATCAAACTTGATGAGGCGGGTACTACTTATGCCAATGGTCTAATCCTTTTGCCCGACACGTGGACTTGCCCTGAGGATGTTACCTTCAAGTCGGGTTTTTCAAGCGAATGGACCGTTCAAGCCTACGCCGATTACCAAACTTTCACCCTCGAGCAGTGGGAAAAGTTAGAGGCAGCGGGTGCCGTCTTCTTGCCTGCTTCGGGTTTCCGCCTCGGGTCGGGTATCTACTTTGTGCAGCTCAGCGGCCGCTACTGGTCTGCTACGCCCGGCGGCTCGTACGGCGCCAGCTGCCTGAGCTTCTACTCGGATGGAGCCGGCTGGTACTACTACGGTCGCTGCTACGGGCAGGCCGTCCGTTTGGTTCAAGATTTATAAAAGATTAACCTTTGCTATGTGCATCCCGTAGGGTGCGCATAGCCCTTTTATAAGCACATTCTCCAACCACATATCAACAGGGCTACCCTCACGCGAGGATAGCCCTGTTCTTTTTTGCAAATAATTAATGAATAATTACACGGTAATTAATGTTAAAAACTTCTTACACGATAATTAATGTTAAAAGTCACCACAGGATATTGAACGTGCAAACTCCCCACTATCAGTCTCTACGGAAGAGGTCGCGGGTATAGACTTTGTCTTGCACATCGTCGAGGCAAGCGTCGTAGCGGTTGGCGATGATTGCCTGCGACTGCGCTTTGAACTGCGCGAGGTCGTTCACCACGATGGAACCGAAGAAAGTGGAGCCGTCGGGCAGGGTAGGCTCGTAGATAATCACCTGCGCCCCTTTGGCTTTCACGCGCTTCATGATACCCTGTATGCTCGACTGGCGGAAGTTGTCGGAGTTGGACTTCATGGTCAGTCGGAAGACGCCGATGGTGCAGGGATGTTCCTCGGCGGCGCTGTACGAGCCTTTGTGGAAATAGTCGTAGTAACCCGCTTTGGCAAGCACGCGGTCGGCGATGAAGTCCTTGCGGGTGCGGTTGCTCTCCACGATGGCTTCGATGAGGTTCTCGGGCACGTCTTGGTAGTTGGCGAGCAACTGCTTAGTGTCTTTGGGCAGGCAGTAGCCGCCGTAGCCGAAAGAGGGGTTGTTGTAGTGGGTGCCGATACGAGGGTCGAGGCAGACGCCGTTGATGATGTCTTGCGTGTTGAGCCCTTTCATCTCGGCGTAGGTATCCAACTCGTTGAAGTACGACACGCGTAGCGCGAGGTAGGTGTTGGCAAAGAGTTTGACCGCCTCCGCCTCAGTGAAGCCCATGTAGAGGGTGGGGATGTCGGTCTTGATCGCGCCCTCTTGCAGCAGTGCGGCAAAGGTCTTGGCAGCGGCGAGCAGGCGCTCGTCCTGCATGTCGGTGCCCACGATGATACGCGAGGGGTAGAGGTTGTCGTATAGCGCCTTGCTCTCGCGCAGGAACTCGGGCGAGAAGAGGATGTTTTGGCTGCCGGTTTTCTGCCTTAGCCCCTCGGTGAAACCGACAGGAATGGTCGATTTGATGACCATGATGGCGTTGGGGTTCACCTCCAAGACCAAGCGCACCACGCTCTCCACCGCGGAGGTGTCGAAATAGTTGCGCTGCGGGTCGTAGTTGGTGGGCGCGGCTATCACCACGAGCTCCGCCTGCGAGTAGGCTGCACGCGCGTCTAATGTGGCAGTCAGGTCGAGCGTCTTCTCTGCGAAGAATTTCTCGATATATTCGTCTTGAATGGGCGACTGTCGGCGGTTAATCATCTCCACCTTTTCGGGCACGATATCCACTGCCAACACCCTATGGTGTTGCGCCAAGAGGGTTGCCATCGACAATCCCACATAACCTGTTCCTGCTACTGCGATAGTCATGTTTCAATTATGAATAATGAATTATGAGCGCCCATGCTCTTTTTAATTATGAATTTTGAATTATAAATTATGAGTGGTCTGCTCTGAATAGTTGGCACGCAATGAGCTCATAATTCATAATTCAAAATTCATAATTATCTTATAGTCTTCCGTCTACAAGCGTTCTGTCCACGAAGTTCTTTACGTCGAAGATGACGGCACCTTGCTCTTTGTAGCGTGCGAAGGGGAAGGATTTGAACTCGTTGTGCGCCACGCAGGCGATGATAGCCTCGTAGTGCTTCTCGGGGTTCACGGCGGGTATGAGTGCCTTGCCGTACTCGTGCAGCACTACTTCGGGCGATGCCCATGGGTCGCATATATCCACATGGCAGCCGAACTCCTCCAACTCCGTGGCGATGTCCACCACCTTGGTGTTGCGGCAGTCGGGGCAGTTCTCCTTGAAGGTAACGCCGAGCAGCAGCACGTTGGCGTCTTTTATCTTTTGGTCATGCTGAATCATGAGTTTCAGCACCTTGTCGGCGATGAACTTCGCGATGGAGTTGTTCACGGCACGACCGGAGAGTATGACCTGCGGGTCGTAGCCAAGGGACTTGGCTTTGTGGGCGAGGTAATAGGGGTCCACGGAAATGCAGTGTCCGCCTACCAGTCCGGGGCGGTATTTGAGGAAGTTCCACTTCGTCCCTGCCGCCTCTATCACGTCGTTGGTATCAATGCCTACGCGGTCGCAGATAAGCGCCAACTCGTTCATAAAGGAGATGTTCACATCTCGCTGCGAGTTCTCTACGGCTTTCGCCGCCTCTGCTACCTTCATGTTCGGCGCGCGGTAGGTGCCGTTCTCGAGAATGCTGTTGTAAAGCGCGTCCACGAGGTCGGCTATCTCGGGCGTGGAGCCGGAGGTGATTTTCTTGATTTTCGTGAGGGTGTTCACTTTGTCTCCCGGGTTGATACGCTCGGGCGAGTAGCCGCAGAAGAAGTCTTGGTTGAAGGTCAGTCCGCTGAAGCGCTCCAATACGGGCACGCAGTCTTCTTCGGTGCAGCCGGGGTAAACGGTGGACTCGTAGATGACGAGGTCGCCCTTGCGCAGGGTCTTTCCGATGGTCTCGCTGGCTTTCAGCAGGGGTGTCAGGTCGGGGTTGTTGAAGCGGTCAATGGGCGTAGGCACCGTAACGATATAGGTGTTCGCCTGCACGAGGTCGTCCGCATTGGAAGAGAAAGACAAACCTTTCGCGCCGCTGCTCTCCGCGAAGAGGGCACGCGCCTGCGCCATGCCGGCGAGGTCAGCCTCCAGCGTGTGGTCTTCGCCGGCTTCCAACTCCGCCACACGTGCTTTGTTCACATCAAAACCAATCACACGGTATTTCTTACCGTACTCAATCGCCAGCGGCAGCCCCACATATCCGAGCCCCACCACGGCAATCACTCTGTCTTCTAAGTTCATTTTATGAAAAAGAATTTGGTATAAATCTTAAGTTTTTTAATAAATCAGCCTGCAAAGGTACTGCTTTTTTTTCGATTATACAAGTGTTTTCGTGATTTTTCAGTAGGAAAGTAGCGGTTTGTGCGGCTTTGTACTATATTTTGACGTTCTAAATTTTAGGCGCAACACGCAACTCCGTCATCGTTACATCTGCGTCAGACGTTGATAGTAATGTGTGGCGGTGATGAGTTGGATGCGGGCATCGGTGAGGTTGTTGCGGGCTTGCAGGAGTAGCGATTGGTTCTGCAGTAGGTCGGCGATGGAGACCAGCCCTGCCTCGTTCTCGCAGACGGTGCTCACGGCGGGCAACGAGGTGAACAACGCGCTGCATAACTACCAAACGCTCACCGACAAACAGTCGCTCTACGACAGTCAGGCGGAGACGGCATTGCAGCGCGCCGCGAGGGCAACGAAACTCAAGATGCAGTACGGTAGCACAACTTACTTGGAGGTGCTCACCGCGCAGAACAGCCTCCTGCAGGCGCAGTTCACGCAGATAGCCAACCGCATGCAGACCCTCCAAGCCGTGGTAACCCTATACCGCGCCCTCGGAGGCGGCAGCGAATACGAGGAATTATGAGAGCATAGTAATTCGTATTTTTTTTCATTTTTTTTGCTGACTTAACGGCTTGATAATCTGCATTAGTTACCTAAACGTAACTAACTGATTATCAAGTGCGTTCTTGTGTATGTCATCAAAAAGCAGTACCTTTGCACTCGCAATCGGATACGATACTGTTCGCGGTCATCTGCCAACAATCGTTCCGGCATTATTCACATTCTAACTTCTTACTATTATGAAAAATGTCGTTTTAATTGGAGCAAGCGGCTTCGTGGGCTCAGCCCTGTTGGAGGAAGCCTTGCAGCGTGGGCACAATGTAACAGCCGTAGTCTTAAATCCGGAAAAGATTAGCATCAGCGCTCCTAACCTGACGGTAGTGAAGGCAGACGCCACCTGTCCTGACACTCTGGCACAGATAGCGAAAGGGAAAGATGCCGTCATCAGCGCCTACAACCCCGGTTGGGGAAATCCGCGCCAATACGAAGAGACACTGGAGAACTATCCCAAGATTGTAGAAGGGGCAAAGCGTGCAGGAGTCAAACGCTTGCTCATTGTCGGCGGAGCGGGTACGTTGTTTGTCAAGCCCGGACTGCGTCTGGTGGACACGGGTACGCTCCCTGCAGAATGGCTGCCCGGTGTGAAATCATTAGGCGAGTTTTATCTCAACACGCTCCTCCACGAGAGAGATATTGACTGGGTATTCTTCTCCCCTGCAGGCAACTTGGGCAATATGGGCAAAGGCGTGCGCACAGGTAAATATCGTCTGGGCGTGGATGACATGCTCTTCGATGAGAAAGGAGAGAGTTTCATCTCCGTGGAAGATTATGCAGTGGCGATGATAGACGAGTTGGAACAAGAGAATCACCACTATATGCGCTTCACGGCTGCATATTAATAGCCATGCGCTCCGCCGAGAGCAAAGGTAGAGGCCATTTGGCACAATAATTGTAGCATAAAAAATCAAGTTTCAGGTTGCTAAAACCTGAAACTTGAATTGGTCTAATATCGTATCTTTCACAATCATCGTTTGGTTACGAAAACTACGAAAATTACGAAAACTACGAAAAACTCCTATTGCATATTATGTTAAGACCTGATGAATGGCAAGATGCTTTGTTCCCCGACTGTCCCGTCCGCAATGTGCTTGCGCGGGTGGGCGATAAGTGGTCGTTGTTAGTACTCAACATTTTGGCAAGCGAGACTGCGCCCGTGCGTTTCAATGCGTTGCAGCGCGCCTTGCCCGACATCTCGCAGAAAGTGCTGACCACCACGCTCCGTGCCTTAGAGGAGGACGGTTTTGTCATCCGCACAGTCTACGCCGAGGTGCCGCCGCGCGTGGACTACTGCCTCACCCCGCGTGCGCACTCTTTCCTCGAAGCCTGCGTACCGATGATAGCATGGGCGAAAGCCAACCTCGACCCTATCCTCACCGACCGCAAAAAAGCGAGAAGGTAATTAAGGAATTAGGAATTAAGAGGGCGTATGCTCTGATTGAATGTGGAAATAAACAATCGTTGCACCTGCGGGAAGGAGCGCAGGTGCAACGGTGTAGGGTGGGTGGTTCGCCGCCTATGGAGGTTGCGTTTACCCCAGCCGTGCGGAGATCACACGCCAGTTGAGCAACAGCCACAGGTTCTTCAGATAGTCTGCCCGACGGTTTTGGTAATCGAGGTAATAGGCATGCTCCCACACATCAATCGCTAAGATAGGGCGCAGGTTGTGGCGCAGCGGGTTGTCGCCATTGGGCAACGCCAAGACCTGCAGACGCCCCTCCCCGTCCATCGCCAGCCACGCCCAGCCGGAGCCGAAGAGCGTGAGTGCCGCCTTCTCCAGTTGGTCGTGCATCTGCAGCATAGAGCCAAACGATTGCTCAATCAAAAACAACAAATCGCCGGATGGCTCCTTGGCACCTTCGGAAGGCTGCAGTTGCTCAAAGAAGAGACGGTGGTTAAGCACCTGACCGGCGTTGTTGGCAAGGGCTCCCCCTGGCGCTTTGCGGACGATATCCTCCAGCGGAAGACCCTCCATAGCGGAGCCTTCCACAAGGCGATTCAGATTGTCCACATACGTGCGGAAATGTTTGCCGTAATGGCACTCGAGCGTTTGGCGGCTCATCATCGGAGCCAAATCCGTGAATTGATACCCTAAGTCGGGCAGAAGAAATGGATGTTTAGACATAAGGCTGATAGGTTTAATGGCAACACAACATTGTGTTACGCCCAAAGAGCGACAAAAAACATGCCAATAATGCGGAAAAAGTGTAATTTTTTGCGTTTTTTATGCTTTTGTGGGCGAAAATGCTTGCATATATGATTTTTTTTTCGTACTTTTGCACTCGAATTTCACAGTAGGCTATGATTTAGCGTCTTGCTAATAGCCTTTCTTTCCCTAAGTTTTATATTTTATTGTTCGTTGCGCTGTCCTGGTGCGCCCCGACCCGTCGGGGCTGAAAAGACCGCCTATCGGCTGAACGACCGCAGACGCTGTTTGACCGCGTTTCGCGCTGAAAGACTGATATAGTAGTGGATAGTGAATAAGTCGGACAGTGAAGTGGTCAGACAACGAAGTGGTCGGAAAGCAGGCGAGGACGCCTGCGCACCCGGACGCAGTTCCCAACACGGAGCGAAGCGGAGTTAATACACAAAGTTTATATGCAATACGAATTGAACAAATTGGAGCGTATGACGCTCGATGAAGTGCGTGCGATAGCAGAGCAGATGGGGCTGAAGCCTCGTCGGTCGCAATCGTTGCGCGAGATTAGTTATGCCATCTTGGACGCGCAGGCGGACAATCGTGCCCGCGAGGTGCAAGCCAAAGAAGATGCGAAAGCAGAGAAACGTGTGCGCACACGCGGCACCAAGACGGCGAAGAAAGTGGATACCCAAGGCATGAAGAGCGAGACGGTGGTCGCTACGGTCGGCAACGAGCAGGAGCAGATGAAAGAGATGCAAGAGCAGTTGAAGCAGAACAACCACAAGCAGAACAAGACCGTTCGCGCCATTGAAGCACGCAAGCCGCTGCCCAAACTGCAAGAACAGGCGCCGGTGATTGCGGTGCCATCGGTGCTGGAAATCAATCCCGTTGCCCTGCCTGAGGACGAGGCCATAGCCGAAGCCAAGAAGAAAAAGCCCAGCATCGGGGATGTGCTGACCATGCGCGGACAAGCGGTACAGAAACCCAAAGCGACCGAAGAGGCGATGAGTGAGATAGATGCACCTATTGCACCTGCAGCAGAGCCTGCTGCTATCAATGAGGAGGACGCGGCTGCCATCGCTGCTGTAGCCGAAGCCGCGGCGCAAGAGGGAACGAAGAAGAAACGCAGCCGCAAGAAGAAAGCGGCTGAGGAAGAAGAAGCGGCTACCATGATGCAGGAAAAAGAGAATCTTTCCGTGGTAGAGATTCCCGAGACTCCTATAGACTCAGTTGTGGCGGAGATAGAGGACATACCCGCTGAAGAAGACGAAGAAGAGCGCCCCCAAGAGACAGCGCAGCAATCGAAGAAACAGCAGAAGCAGAATCAAGAGCAGCAGCCCCAACCCCAACAGGAGCAACGCCCCGTTATTGACCTCAAAGAGAACGTGATTGCGATGGGAACGCTGGAGAATACCCCCGACGGCTACGGCTTCCTGCGCTCTGCCGACTACGACTACCTGCCCTCGCCGGACGATATCTATGTTTCGAAAGACCAGATTCGCCAGTACGGGCTGAAGCCGGGCGACACAGTAGAGTGCACTATCCGCGTCAACAAAGACCCCGATAAGTTCTTCCCGATGGATAAGGTGATTCGTATCAACGGCTTGGCACCTGAGTTGGCGAAGAGCCGCGTTGCGTTTGAGAACCTGACTGCCTACTTCCCAACCGAGAAGTTCCACCTCTGCACCGGCAAGAACGACCCGCTTTCCATCCGTATTATCGACCTCTTCGCCCCCATCGGCAAAGGGCAACGCGGACTGATTGTGGCGCAACCGAAGACGGGTAAGACCGTGCTGCTGAAGCAGATAGCCAACGCCATCTCCGCCAATCACCCCGAGGTGTATATGATTGTGCTACTGATAGATGAGCGTCCCGAGGAGGTAACGGACATGGCGCGGAGCGTGAATGCGGAGGTGATTGCCTCTACCTTTGACGAGCCTGCGGAGAACCACGTGAAGGTAGCGAACATCGTACACGAGAAAGCCAAACGACTGGTGGAAAGCGGACACGACGTGGTGATTCTGCTCGATTCCATCACGCGCTTGGCGCGCGCCTACAACACCGTGGCACCCTCCAGCGGGAAAGTGCTCTCCGGCGGTGTGGAGGCGCAGGCATTGCACAAGCCCAAACGCTTCTTCGGCGCAGCGCGAAACATTGAGAACGGCGGCAGCCTGACCATTATCGCTACCGCCCTGACCGAGACCGGAAGCAAGATGGACGATGTGATATTCGAGGAGTTCAAGGGTACGGGTAACATGGAGTTGCAACTCGATCGCAAGTTAGCGAATAAGCGGGTCTTCCCCGCGGTGGATATCCCCGCATCCAGCACCCGCCGCGACGACTTGCTGCTGCCGCCCGATGTGCTCTCGCGCATGTGGATGATTCGCAAGCAACTGAGCGACATGAACGGCATTGAGGCGATGGAGCGACTGAAAGGCGTGATGGAGCGGACGGAGAACAACGATGAGTTCCTGCTCTCCATCTCCGGCGCAAGATAAAGGAAAGACCATTGTCCGGGTGCGCAGGCGTCCCCTGACAGTGGTCAAAAAAAACATTATTATGCGTATCTTGATTATCAACGGACCGAACCTGAATATGTTGGGGCGACGCGAACCCGATATCTACGGCAGAGAGACGATGGAGGATGTGATGAACAACCTCCGTCAGCAGTTCCCCGAGGTGTCGCTGGACTACTACCAGAGCAATCACGAGGGTTGTTTGATAGACCGCTTGCAGGAATGTGCTTTTCGCAATGGCGATGCGGTAAACGGATATGACGGCGTAGTGCTGAACGCGGGAGGATATACCCACACCAGCGTAGCCCTGCGCGATGCAGTGGCAATAGTGCCCATCCCCGTGGTGGAGGTGCATATATCGGATATTCGGCAACGGGAAGCCTTTCGGCATATCAGCCTGCTGACCGACGTCTGCCAACACACTATCATGGGCATTGGCATCCAATGCTACACCGAAGCCGTGAAATGGCTGGTATCTCAATTTGAAAATTTGTAAATTTGAAAATTTGAAAATGATTCGTAGTTTTTCAAATTTCAACAGATTGTTGTTAATCCTCCTGCTGTTAGTAGGGTGGCAGGTTGTGCCTTGCCGCGGGCAGAATAACCCTTATGTGGACGATAAGTTGTTTCACATGGGTTTTCAATTGGGGTTGAACTTCATGTCGTATGGCATCACCGACTCTAATCTGCCTATTGCGCCGCTTGGCGACAGGGTGATGTATGCGCGGGTCAATAGTATGCTACCCGGGTTTGGCGTTGCCTTCGTGATGGATTTGCGGCTATCGAAGCACCTCAATCTGCGAATCACCCCCGGCTTAGAGTTTGCCCAACGTACACTTTCGTATGCCACCGAAGAAGGTCCTTACGAGGGCTGGGCGGTGGGCGCAGACAAGATACGGACGCAAAACCTGCTCTGCATTCCCATCTCCGTCCCTATCTATTTGAAGTGGTCTGCCAACCGCGAGCGAAACTTCCGACCTTATATATTATTAGGTGGCGGTGTGTCGTTCAATGTGAACCCGAGCAAGGTGGACGATTATGTACAAACCAATATGTTCGACGGCTTTGTGGAAGGCGGCTTTGGCTGCGATTTCTATTTCCCGTGGTTTAAGCTATGTCCGCAACTGACCTACCGTGTAGGCTTTGCTAACCAACTGAAAACCATAGATAACTATACGAATCCTCTGCCTGAACAGCAGGTATTCACTACCCCCATTAGCAAGATGCTCAATAGGGCATTGGTACTCACTTTTAACTTTGAATAAATGCGCAAGTATTCTATTGGCATATTGCTTCTTTGCTTCCTCGGGCTGCTGGCGGGTTGCCAAGCCGACCGTATCACCGACGACCCGACATGCCGTTTGGCGTTCTCCAAAGATACCGTCTTGTTCGATACGGTGTTCACCACTATCGGCTCCTCCACGCAGACGCTTATGGTCGTCAATCCCAACAAAAACGCCCTGCGGATAGAGCGCATAGGGCTGGCAAACGGCAGGTATTTCCGTGTGAATGTCAATGGAGAGCCATTGGACGGGGATTCTTCCACTTCGCAGGAAGCCGCTGTTACCATAGCGGGCGGGGATTCGATATTCGTCTTTATCCGCGCCACTATCGACCCGCAGGACAGCAACTCGCCGGTGTTCATCCGCGATACACTGCTCTTTGGCTTGCCGCAGGGAATACAGCAAGTGATACTCGAAGCCTACGGGCAGGATGTAGTGCTGATTCGTACTGTGAAGAAGCGCACCGAGTATGCGCGGGACTTTGTCTTCAAGCATGACAAACCGTACCTGATTTACGACTCCGTCTTGGTAGGCGGGAAGATGACCATCGAGGCAGGGGCAACGCTCTATATGCACCAAGGGGCGGCGGTTTTCGCTTTGGGCGATGTGGAGGCAGTAGGCACTATGAGTCAGCCCGTTACGCTGCGCGGAGACCGATTAGACAGGCTCTTTGATTCGGTGCCCTATCGCTACGCAGCAGGTATGTGGGACGGACTTTACCTGCTCAACTACAAGGACGCTCCCCGCGCTGCTTACGCTTTTGATTACCTCCACTGCGAGGGAGGAAACATCGGGCTCTATTGCTACAGCGAGCGAACACAAGACCTGCCCTCTCTCACATTGTCGAACAGTCGGCTCCATAACCATGCGCTCTATGGCGTTGTGCTCCAAAACACCGATGCTACCATTGCCAATACCGAAATCAGCAATTGTGCTTCCTACTGCTTATATCTGGACGGAGGCGAGTTCGACATCGTGCATACCACTATCGCTTCCTACTTCGGCGCTACCAACGTGAATATCCAATCGACTCAAAAGGAGGATGTGGCGGGAGTGTATATCAACAATCTGAGCAAGACAGGCGCCGCTACCCATGTAAATGTGCGCAACTCGATTATCACAGGCAGCCGACGCAACCAACTGGTGTTGGCTACTCCCCTTCCGCAGTACTATGCGGGAGCGTGGTACGGCAACTACCTCAAGACCGATTCGCTGACCATTCCCCATGCGCACGATAATGTCTATTGGTCAGAAGAAGACACCGTGGAGGTATTCCGCAATACCTACTACAAATACAAAGAGTATCGTTACTATGATTTCCGTCTCGACTCTCTCTCGCCTGCCCGCGGCATAGGCGACTCCATTACTGCCTTGTCTTATCCTTTCGACCGCAATGGCATCAGCCGCGAGCATGTGCGCCCCGATGCCGGCTGCTACCAATATACGGAATAGCAGTAACTCCGAAAGAATCTTCTACATACTAAATAGCCAATCACTTGTGGCTATTTAGTATTTTCTTTTTCATAACTCATCTTGAGTGTGTATAGGATTGCTTCTGCCTGTCGGAGGGCGTTGCGTTTCTTTTGTCCCGCAGCGAAGATAAAGGTCTCTGCTGTAACCACTCGTCCGTTGGCTTGGTCGAGTCGCGATAGGCTGACATACGGTCCCCCCATTGCCTCGCCATTCTTTATCTTCCAAAGTCCGCGTACCTCCGTGGCGTAGAATCCTTCGTTCGGCTTGTTTTCCAATGAGGGAATTGTCTTGCTCTGCGGCGGGAATACTTTGTATTCTGTACCCATATAGGAGCCCTCTACGGAGGCTGTGATGACCTTGCCGAGCACTCCATCGCGCATGGCATTGAGTCGGTCGAGGGAGAACATCTGTTCGCTGGTGTAGTCGTAGGCATATACCACAAGGTCGCGGCGCATAGGACCTTTGTTGTTGCAGCACCATACGAGCCGCACGGATAGGGAATCTTCCACCTGTGTAGTGAGGGTAGGGGAGGGGCATTCTATCACAGTGTCCATAATCAGCATATAGTCTTCGGGTATCCACATATCGCATCCGATTGTTTTTTGCAATGCCTTTCGTGCTTGCGTGTTGGTGGAGCCTCGGTAGAAAGTGGTTTGACGCTTCAACTCCTGTCTAATAAACCACTCGCGCACCTCCTCGCCGTAAGCTAACCAATAGGCTGCAAACTCCTCATCAGAAGGGGCTTGAATACGATAGACTGCCTGCGGCTTTGACCACACATTGGTGGATACTTTAGCCTTAGTCTGCGTGTATTTATTTGGGTCAATATCCACAAAGAGAATGTTGCGCGTTGGCTTCAGGTAGTCGTCAAATGCCGCGGTAGGCACCTGCGAGAGCGTGAAGTAAGGCTCCATCTGTGGCATACAGGGCATATCGGCAGCCATCACTGCTTTCACCAAGTCGTAGGTGGTAGCCACCTCCGCCTGATAGGCACTACCTTCGGCTATCGATAGATGGATGTTTCGCAATACTTCTTGTGAAAGTGCCCTATTGGGCATCACAACCAAACATTCGTAGATAGACCCTGCCGCACTCGTCAAGGTGCGACCCCCGCTTTTGGAGCAACCCGTCAGCAGCACTATTGCCGACAGGATAAAAATACCATACTGTTTCATATCTTAGATAATAATTTTATTGTTCGTATTTCTTATTAAATCTTTCTTGCCCAAAATAGGGTAGGCTTTTCTGCCACTCGGGCTCCAATAATGGTTTGTGTGGTGCTGTCTTTGAGTTTGAGTTTCTTGCGCAGTTGATCGGCAGTGAGGGGGTAATTGCGTGTTAGGATGGACGCTCCTTGCTCTCGGATGTCTTCGGGTAGGTGCTTGAGCATGCTACTTGTGAGCGGCGAGAGCACTTCCCATACGCGTCCGGGGAAGTCGGGCTGTAGGCTGTCGGCGGCATAGAGGTGGGTGCTCGGTGCGAGTTTGGCAAGGTGGAAGTGCTCGCTCACGAAACGAAAAGCGGTGGCTTTGAGGATAGCGGCATTAGGCTCGTAGAGATAGCGCGGCGTATCCTGCGGATTCCAATAAGCGACT
This sequence comes from Paludibacteraceae bacterium, assembly GCA_016297215.1. Lineage (GTDB taxonomy): Bacteria > Bacteroidota > Bacteroidia > Bacteroidales > Paludibacteraceae > Colicola. The sequence goes on from JAEDGZ010000008.1 coordinate 57,503, forward strand.
TGCGCACTCTGCTCCTGTTGGAGCGTGAAAGTCAGCGTCTGCCAATGGTCGTGGGTGTAGTTGGCGGCGGTGATAAAAGAGAGTTGAGGGTTGAGAGTTGAGGGTTGAGAGTGGTGCACAAACAGCAGTTCTTTCACCTCGTTGCGGACGGCAACCACATGCACCTGCCATCCTTCGCCCAGTGAGCGCAGGGCGGCGGTGATGTCAAGCATCGGACTGAGTTTAATCATCAGGACGGTGCTTTTTTGTTGCAACAGCGGCAGGAGGTCTATGATGTTGGGTGTGCAGTCTTCTATGCGAAAAACCTTGCCTCCGTGGGTGTCGCGACGGGCAGGGTCGAGGTAGATTAGAACGTTGTTTGCCTCAGGGAGGGTGCATAAAAACTCCTCGGCAGTGGTGTTATGCACTTGCAGGTGCGGGCGTGTGAGGGCGAAGTTATGCGCTGCGATACGGCATAGTTCGGGGTCTTGCTCCACATAATGTGCCTCGTTAGCGAATGCGGAGAGGTAGAAACTGTCGATACCGTAGCCGCCCGTGAGGTCGATGAGGGTTGAGAGTTGAGAGTTGAGGGTTGAGAGCGGTCTATCAGCATCTGAGGTCGGATAGCAGGCGGGGACGCCTGCGCACCCGGTCTGCGGTCTAATCTGTTCGGCTTTGTAGGCGGCGGTTTGTTCGCTGCTGCATTGCTCGCAGGCGAGGCGCGGCGGGAACCACCAATCGTCTTGCTCCACCAGCGTGGGCAGTTTGTCTCGCAGACGCTCGCGTCCCTCCTCTTGCTGTAGCATGAAGCGAAACTCCTCGTCTGTTAGATGAGGGAACTTCTTGCGTTGAAAAGCCAAATTGGTCATGGTGGTTAACTATTTCAAGTACTTCTTCACAATCTCTAATGCCTGTTCGCCGTAGAGCGCATATTTCTTCGCACCCATGCCTTTCACGGCAAGCATCTCTTTCTTCGTTCGGGGCAGACGGTTGGAGATTTCCACCAGCGTCTTGGTAGCGACGACGCGGTATATTTGGTCAGCCACGCCCTGCTCTTCTGCCACTCTGCGTCGGAGCGCGTGCAGTTGTTTGAGCAGTTGGGGGTGTTCGGAGTCCATCTTCGGCAGTTCCTTCTCCGCTTTGGTAGTCAGTTGGATTTTCGGCGGCAGGAAGCGGGCGCGGGTTTGGAAAAGCGTGTTTATCCAATGCTCCATACAAGCAGATTTTCCATCCGTCTCGGCTACCTGCTGCATGAGCCACTGCTTGCGTGCGAGGTCGGTGTGTAGTTCGGTCATGCGCTCTTCGTACTCCTTGCCGTCCAGCTTGTTGTCGGTGTAGGCGGGCGATGCCTTGATGATGTCGCAGAGTTGCTGTATACGCGGCGCGAAATAGCCATGCGCCGCCGTCATGCGCTGTTGCAGCCGCTCCCAATCCTGCATGCCGACCAGTCGGGTTATCTGCTTCTGGAATGTCTCTGCCACCTGCTGCTCAGCCTGCAAGGCTTGGTGTAGGCGCGTGAGGTAGGCGCGGGTCTCTTCGAGGTTGAACGAGTTGGTGCCCTCTACACCGCGCTGCACCACCTCGAGCGCGAAGAGCAGGTCGCCGAAGTCGTAGAGGTCAGACAGCAGGAGCAAGAGGTAGTCCTGCTGCGAGCGTTGCAGTCCGTCGGCGACGGCATCGAGCGTCGGTTGCGCGGCGGTGAACTGCAAGACTTCGCGGGCGTTGGAGAGCGCGCTCTCGGGGATACGACTCAGCAAGACGATACCCTCCAGCGAGCGGCAACGCGACAACGCCACATACACTTGACCTGCGGCAAAAGCGTCCGCCGCGTCTATCACCACGTGCTCGAAGGTCAGCCCCTGCGCCTTGTGGATGGTAACTGCCCACGCGAGACGCAAAGGGATATGCGTGAACGTACCTGCTATCTCCGACTTCACCTCATCGGAGTTAGGCACCGTGGAATAGCGGATGTTTTCCCATGTCTCGGTATGCACCGCTATCTCCTCGCCTTCGTCGCTCTGTACGAGGATATGCTCGTCATCGCATTCCGCCACAATTCCCAACTTGCCGTTGTAGTACTGCTTCTCGGGCGAGGAGTCGTTGCGCGTGAACATCACCCGCGCGCCAACTTTCAGTCGCAAGACCGGCTCAAGCGGGTACATCGAATCAGGGAAAGTGCCCTTGATGGTGGCATGATACTCCTCCGCGGGGGTGGTGAGTTTGTCAAACTCCACGGCGTTGCGTTCGTCCACCTTGTGGTTGTGCGTGGAGAGTGTGATATGGAACGGTTCGACCTCGCGCGGCTGCCAATCGGGTTGGTAGCGGCTGTTGAGCATCTGCAGCGACTGCGGAGTGAGACGGTTGTTGCGCACCTCGTTCAGCAAGTCAATGAACTGCATGTCTTGCTGGCGATAGACGTGGTCGAGTTCGATATAGACGGGCTGTATCTCTTGGAAGACGCGGGCTTGGAAGAAATAGGGTCCTTCGTAGTATTCGCGCAGCATCTGCCATTCCGGCTCGCGCGCAACGGGCGACAGTTGGTAAAGGTCGCCGATGAAGAGCACCTGCACACCGCCGAAAGGCAAGTTCTGGCGATGGCGCACATGACGCAATACAGCATCCATCGTATCGAGCAAATCGGATCTGACCATACTTACCTCATCAATGACCAGCAACTCCATGTTGCGCAGCATGCGCAGTTTGGCTTGCCGCAGTTGCATCTCGGCAAAGAGTTGCTTGCGGGCAGCGGGCGTAGGCAGGAAGAGTTGCGGCGGCAGTTGGAAGAGCGAGTGGATGGTTACGCCCTCGGCGTTGATGGCGGCGACTCCCGTGGGGGCGACCACTACCGTCTGCTTCGGGCACTTCGCCTGCAAGCGCCTGAGCAGCGTCGTCTTACCCGTGCCCGCCTTCCCCGTCAGGAAGATACAGCGGTTGGTGCGCAACACATAATCGTATGCTAATTCGTAAGGAGACATGAGGGAATTTGACAATTTGACAATTTACAATTTGACTATTGCCATGCGGGGAAATAATTACAAATTAAATTTTGATTTTAGCCGATTTTCTTCTTCTGCCAGTTGCTGCAAGAAGCGCTTGCTCTCTTCGCTGTCGGGATGGAGGATACGGTGGTGTTTTTTCTGATAGAAACGGTGCAGCGTCTGCATGTCTTGTTGCGTCTGAGGGCTCATGTAGGTGCTGACAAACCGCTCCCACACATACTGCACCGCCTGCGCCGATGGGTGCATCATGTCCTCCGCGTAGAAACGGTAGTCGCGCAACTCGTCCAGCACTATCTCGTAGGAAGGGAAGTACTCCACTGCCGACATCGTCTGCTCATGGGGGTGCGGTCTCCCGACCGCACCATCAAATTGTCTTGTCAGTTCCTCCACCGCTGCCAGCAAAATTCCCTTCGATAGTTGGTTCTCGTGCAGACCGTCCTTGATATGACGTATCGGTGAGACGGTGAAGATGAAATGCTTATCCTTGTATTGCTCCAAGATTGGCTCCCATGCCGCCACTATCTCATTGACCGTCAGCCGTCTGCGGGTGAATGCCGAGGCGGGTAACTTATGGCAGTTGGCGACCACCCGCCCCTCGTATTCATACCCCCACGCTGTGCCGAAGGTGATTATGATAACGGTCGCCTTCGCCAACGCCTGCACCATCTGCTCGCGGCTCTCCGCCACCGCCCGACGCACTTTCTCCTCATTGGTATTGGAGAAAGAACCGTGCCTCAACAGACTGTGGTACAGACCTTTATCATATACTATCCAATCCTCATCTGCGCGAGTATCCATCGCCTGCGCGATAGACAGCGGGTTGTAGAGCGTGCCATACGGATTCGACGTGTGAGGCAGATAGCAAGCCACAATCTTGTCCGCCATGCTGTCCGAGAAACAAGAGCCCAAAAGCAACACATGGTCTTGGTAGGTTATCTGCCACTCCGATGGTGCTATATGTACAATAGTCTGCAAGTCCATAGGTTAGGAGTGTTATTTTATACTCAAAAAGTCTCCAAGAGGCAGAATATGCGCCACTTGAGTGTATCTTTTCTTGTGTAAATCAATAGGCTTGACAAAGGGTTTTGCTTTCATTGTATTATCGTATTAAATTGGTCGCAAAGGTACTACTTTTTTTTGAATTAAACAAATTTTGATTGTGAAATTTGAGGTTAGATAATTAGGAGGTTGTCTATGTATAATGTCCCTTTGTAGGGGCAGAAAAATTTATATTCTTACCCTCGCAAAGGGACATCGTTTATGGTATTGCTTTGATGGATATCTTCGCCCATGCACCGGGCTGTAGGATACCGCCGTAGTCGTAGTAGCGGGTGTTGGTCATGTTGGTGCAGTCCACACTCACGCGCAGGTGCTTGTTCTGCCAGAAAAGCGAGCCGTCCAAGAGCCACACGGGTTGGTAGTCTTGCACCTCGCCTTGCGCGTCGTTGTACTGCCCTTCGCGCTGCTGGAAGCGTACCGTCCACGAAGCGCCCAACCCCTTGTAGATACCGTGCTCGAGGTGGATAGTGAGTTTATGGCTCAGGTAGTCGAGATAGCGCGAGCCTGCTTCCTTCAAATCCAAGTCCAGATAGGTGTAGGCGTAGTCCACCGACAAGCAGCGCAGCCATTCGTTCCAGCGATATGCCACCGATAGTTCCACGCCCGTGGCATTCACCTGCTGCTGGTTCTGCGCATGGTAGGGGCGCTTGGTATCCTCGGGGGTATAGACCCAGTCGATGATGTTCTTGCCCCAACGGTAGTACCAATCTGCCGCCAGCGAGAGGCTGCCTGCCTTGCCAAAGGTGGGATTGTACTTCGTGCCCACGGAGAGCAGCCACGCTTCCTCGGGCTGCAAGTCCTTTTTACCCAACTGGTTGCCTGCGTTGTAGTAGAGGTCTGTGAAGGTAGGCATGCGAAGCGAACGATTGGCGTTGATATAGACGCTGCTGTTCTTCGCGTATTCGTATCCGATGTTCGCACCGCCTGCAAAGTGGTTGCCAAACTGCGTGTTGTAGGTGCCGTTCACGCCCAGCGAAGCCGACAAGCCTGCGTAGTAGAAGGTTTGCTCTGCAAAGTAGTTGAGGTGGAAGCGGTTGCCGCCACGCACCAAGTCCAACACCCGCACGTCCGCCAAGTCGAAGCCCTCCACGTTGGGAATCTGCCCGTTGGGGTTGATGGTGTCGCCGAGGTTGGTGGAGTGGATATTCTCGTTGCGGACACTCACACCGAAGGAGGTGGTGCCTATGCGCGAAGCATAGTGCGCGGAGAGCGCCGCCGTCGTGGTCTGTGCGAAGTGGAAGTTACCGTATAGGCGTTTTCCTCGATGCCACTCGTAGCGGTCGTAGTTGGCGCGGTATGCAGCCTGCGCCTCCAGTCGCCATGCGCCCCAACGGTGTGCGTACTTGGCAGAGGCGAAGGCTGTACGTGTGGCGTCGAACTGGTCTTGCGAGCCGAAGCCGTAGTACATGCCGGCACCTGCGTCTTTCCACTGTGCGCCCATCTGGACATCGAGTCCGCGCCAACGCGTCTGCAAGTAGAGGTTCGCCAACTGATAGTCGGAGTTGGTGAGCGCCGTCTGCTCTTTCTCGGTGGGGTCGGGAGTGTAGTAGCCCTCGGCGCGCGAGTACTCGGCGGAGGCGTTGATGTGCACCTCGTCTTTCTGCCACGAGCCTGCGAATTCGGGGTTTACCAAGCCGTTCATGCCTGCCGTGAGTTTCAGCACCATCTCGGGAGTGGTCTTGGTGATGATGTTGACGGCTCCGGAGAAGGCTCCGAAGAGGTTGGCGGACGTGCCCTGCAAGACCTCCACGCGCTCTATGAGCGAGGGCGAGATAGGCAGGTTGAGCGCATAGTGCCCCGTGTGGAAGTCGTTGAGACTCACACCGTTGAGCATGACGAGCACTTGGTCGAAGGTGCCGCCCCGCATGCTGATATCCGCTTGTGCGCCATTGGCGCCTCGCGTGCGGACATCAACGCCCGGCAGATATTGCAAAATATCTGCTACGGTCTGGATAGGCAAAGCCTGAATCTCGTCGTGTGAGACTTGCGTAATGAGTCGATACGCATCCGAATTAACTTCAGCTTTCTGAGAAATCACCAGCACCTCCTGAAGACTAAGTTGCCGGCTGTCGGTAAGCGCGGAGTCCTTAGGAACTCCCTCATCCGCCTCGATGGAGACTGCTCCTGCCGTGAGCATGAGAGCGACCAATGCCGCACTCTTGCCGTGTTTGAGCATCTCCAAGTCGGTCATGTAGCCCGACACACGCCCGATGGTTACCTCGCGGTGGAGGGAACAGAAGGCGGCGTATGCCTTGTGGCAGAACCGACGGAAGCGAAATGCACGCTTGTTTGTAAGAAATGGTTTGAACATAAAAGAAATACGATTTCGCCATGCTTGTTTCGTACTTTCAAGACGCGAAATCGGCAGCAAAGGTACTGCTTTTTGGGGAAATATGCAAGAGCAAGTATTCAATTTGACCAATTATTACTACATATGTACTGACGATAAAGGATATACGTTTCCACCCGTAAGCCTGCCAATATGGCGGAAAAGATATCCGTTTTTTATGTATCTACTGCCAATTTGTCATATTGTTTGCACTTTGGTACAAAAATTGAACAACAATCAATAAAGTATGCAACGCCCTGCCCGGGTGCGCAGGCGTCCCCGCCTGCTATCAGGGAGGTGTGGTCTCCAGGCCGCACCAAAAGAGAAGCCCGGGTACGCCCCGCCCCCATCGGGACTATAAAATACTGGGGACGCGGGTGTCTCACCCGCGGTAAAAATATAATAGGTAACTAACACAAAACCAACTATGAATACGAACAATCAACAACAAACAGAGAACTTGCAGAAGTTCGCGATTAACCTCTGCGAGCGTGCGCAGCAAGGCAAACTTGACCCCGTCATCGGGCGAGACGACGAGATTCGTCGCGTGCTGCAAATCCTCAGCCGCCGCACCAAGAACAACCCCATCCTCATCGGCGAGCCCGGCGTGGGCAAGACCGCCATCGTGGAGGGCTTGGCGCACCGTGTCATCCGCGGCGACGTGCCCGAGAACCTCAAGAACAAGAAGATTTACTCCCTCGACATGGGTGCCCTCATCGCCGGTGCGAAGTACCAAGGCGAGTTTGAGGAACGGCTGAAAGGCGTTATCAACGAGGTAACGCAAGCCGCCGGCGAAATCATCCTCTTCATCGATGAGATTCACACCCTCGTGGGCGCGGGCAAGACCAGCGGCGCGATGGACGCGGCGAACATCCTCAAGCCTGCGCTGGCGAGAGGCGACCTCCGCGCGATAGGTGCCACCACGCTGGACGAGTATCAGAAGTACTTCGAGAGCGACAAAGCCTTGGAGCGCCGATTCCAAACGGTGATGGTGGACGAGCCTGATGAGGCGGCGACCATCTCTATCCTGCGTGGTCTGAAAGAGCGCTACGAGACCCACCACAAGGTGCGTATCAAAGACGACGCGCTCATTGCTGCCGTTACGCTCTCCACACGCTACATCACCGACCGTTTCCTGCCCGACAAAGCCATCGACCTCGTGGACGAGGCGGCTGCCAAACTGCGGCTGGAGGTGGACTCCAAGCCTGAAGAGTTGGACAACCTCGACCGACAGATTAAGCAGTTGGAGATTGAGCGCGAGGCAATAAAACGAGAGAACGACAAAGCCAAACTCGCCAACATCGAGGAGCAACTCAAGACCCTCAAGGCGCAAGCCGCCGAGATGGACGCGCGTTGGGCGAAGGAGAAAGGCTACGTGGCGACCATCCAAAACGAGAAAGCCAACATCGAGCAGATGAAGCGCGAGGCGGAGATAGCCGAGCGCGAAGGCAACTACGGCAAGGTGGCGGAGATACGCTACGGCAAGATTCAGCAAGCCGAGGCGAACATCAAAGCCGCGCAAGATGCCCTCCACGCCATGCAGGGCGAGAGCCTTATCAAAGAGGAGGTGGACGAGGACGACATTGCCGAGGTGGTAGCGCGCTGGACGGGTATCCCCGTTACCAAGATGATGCAATCCGAGCGCGACAAACTGCTCCACTTGGAGGAGGAACTCCACAAGCGCGTGGTCGGGCAGGACGAGGCGATAGAAGCCGTGAGCGACGCCATCCGCCGCAGTCGTGCGGGCTTGCAAGACCCCAAGCGACCCATCGGCAGTTTTATCTTCCTCGGCACCACCGGCGTGGGAAAGACCGAGTTGGCGAAAGCCCTCGCGGACTACCTCTTCGACGATGAGAACATGATGACGCGTATCGACATGTCGGAGTACCAAGAGAAGTTCTCGGCGACCCGACTCATCGGTGCCCCTCCGGGATACGTGGGCTACGACGAGGGCGGACAACTCACAGAAGCCATCCGACGCAAGCCCTACAGCGTGGTGCTCTTCGACGAGATAGAGAAAGCCCATCCCGACGTGTTCAACGTGCTGTTGCAGGTGCTGGACGACGGACGACTGACCGACAACAAAGGGCGGACGGTCAACTTCAAGAACACCCTCATCATCTTCACCTCCAACCTCGGCAGCCAACTCATCCGCGAGAACGAGGAGAAAGGCGTGGACGCCGAGACCACCAAAACGCAGGTCATGGAGATGTTGCGGCAGACCATTCGACCCGAGTTCCTCAATCGTATCGACGAGATTATCATGTTCCAGCCGCTCAACCAGAAGCAGATACGCGACATCGTCGGCTTGCAGATTAGCAGTGTGCATAAGATGTTGATGGACAACGGCATAGACCTCCGCGTAACGGACGACGCCATCGACTATATCGCTCGCGAGGGCTACGACCCGCAGTTTGGTGCCCGCCCCGTCAAGCGTGCGCTGCAAAGGTTGGTGCTCAACGAACTCTCCAAGTCGATTATCGCAGGCAAAGTGGACGGCAAGCGACCAGTCATTGTGGAACTCCGCGACGGCGAACTGCATTTCAAGAACTAATCAGCAGACCTTCCCGTACAATTCCCGTACTATTCCCGTGCTATTCCCGTACAATAAAGCAGACCATACCGAGAGACTCCCGAGGGAATACCACGGGAATGCAGGGAATCGGGACAAGGGAACTGGGGACAGGGAAACTGGGGACGCCCCGACAGGTCGCGGGCGGTATAGAATCTAAGAGAATGCAAAGCCATTGGGACACCCCAACAGGTCGCGGGCGAGAAGTCGCATTGATAAGGGTCATGCAATGCAAAATTAATGGTTAATTACACGATAATTATATGTTAAAATAGACACGATAATTATATGTTAAAAAACCTACAAATATGAAACTCGGATTAGTATTAGAAGGCGGCGGCATGCGAGGCATCTACACCTGCGGCGTGCTGGACGTGATGATGGAGAAAGGGCTGGAGCCCGATGTCCTCTGCGGCACGTCTGCAGGGGCGCTCTTCGGTATCAACCTGCCCTCCAAGCAGAAAGGACGCGGCTTCCGCTACAACTACAAGCACTGCGTGGACCCCAACTACGTGTCGGTGCGTTCCCTGCTCAAGACGGGCAACATGGTCAATGTGGACTTTGCCTACAACCGCATACCCAACGAGTTAGACCCCTTCGACGAAGAGACCTACGAGAAGTCCAAGACCAAGGTGTTTGCCACGGTAACCAACGTGCGCACGGGCAAGGCGGAATACAAACTCATTGAGAACTGCTACAAACAGATTGACTGGCTGCGGGCATCGGGCTCGCTGCCGTTCATCTCCCACCGCGTCAAGATAGACGGCGAGGAATACTTGGACGGCGGACTCGTGGATAACATCCCGCTGGATAAGGCGTTTGAGGAAGGTTGCGACAAGGTCATCGTGGTGCTCACGCGCCCGATGGAGTTCCGCATGAACGAGCCTCTCTACCTGCCGAGCAAGATTTTCTACCCCAGGGAAAAGAACCTGCAAGCCGCCCTCAAGGTGCGGACAGAGAACTACCACAAACGCCTTGCGCAGATACGCGCCTTGCAGAAAGAGGGCAAAATCTTCGTCTTCTCGCCTCAGACCATCCTCCCTATCCGCCGCCTCGAGCGCAACCCGCTACATATCAAAGCCATCTACAAAATCGGCCTCCGCGACGCCACCACCCGCTGGCAAGAACTAGAAGAGTACCTGAAGAAGTAATACAAGAAAAGGCTTATTTGTCATGTAATAACAAATAAGCCTTTTTTATGTCATACTTTGCCACTCATCGCGGTAATCGGAAAAGAGTAGTGTCTCCCTCCAACTCCATAATCCGTTGAGCAACTTGCACAGCAACAGCTTCTGCCCCTATCGGACTCCAATGCGTATCATTACAATAATAAATATCTTTCACACCAGCGGCTGCCATCTCACTCAACGTGTCTTTTGAGTTAATAAGATAAGGTGTTTGAACTAAGGGACAAAAATCCTCTAACAATGTCTTTTCCCAATGCGCAGTATCTGCGATATATGTTTGATACAAGTCATACTTATCTTCTGCAATCAATACATAAATGTGTATATCATTGGCATTTGCAAAAGCAAAAAGACTATCCATCTTTGCAGCCATTAGCGAAAGCGTGTCTTTACTATGCGAATAATCCAAATCATCTTGGTAAAAATACAAAGATGTTTCCTCTCCCTCACAAGTAAACATCGGTGTGTGTAAAGTAGTCTTCCGAACTGGATTAGCATATCCGAAATAATCTATTCGCCTCTTTACCCACATAGATGTCTCTAATAATAACGAAGTTTCACTACTCTTTTTGACACGATGTTTTGTTTCGTAATGTGTTGTGTCAATAATAGATTTACATATCATCTCTTGTGGAGAAAATGCAAATTTAGCACTCAAAAGTCTCTCAGGTAAGTGTCTTTCTACCGACTCTAAAATCACAATTTTAGGTATTAATTGTTGATTAGCAAGAAATAGACAACGATTAAACGGAGAAATGTACCAATCCGCATGTAAATTGTATATGTTTTTTGTTGACCAAGAAGCCAAATAACTTGTATAACTATGCCCGCTAGGCTGTGAAAAAGAATCTCCTATCACTAAGATGCCATCTAGTGTGGTATCTTTGTAGTGTATATTATGGACATATCCTATCTTCTTCGAAGTCTCTACTATGTAATCATCAGAAAAAGTGTATTGTCCTAATTTCCCAAGGTCGCCATGTATATGAGGCGATATACACATCGCATAAAATACAATAGGCAAAATAATGGGAAAACTATAAAGCAATGTTTTCCAAATAAACTTCTTCATACTATCAAAATTGGAAATAAATAAACGTTTGATTTTCACCTGTAAAAAAGAATATCAAAGTAAAAATCACATAGTACAAAGCAAAACGCAAGAAACTATTCTTGGGTACTTTGGCTAAGGTATGTACTTCTTTTCTATTTAACCATTCTACCACCAACATTACTATAGTGACTCCCATACATTTGAGGAAGAGTTTCTTTTTAATAGGCAATGAAAATAGGCTCGCATTGCATATCCCCTGCACATATTCTGCAAATTGGGATATACTCTCGGCGCGGAAGATAATCCACCCAAAGACGACCAGCGAAAAGGTCAGTAGTATCTTAGGCAGGTCGCGCCACGTGGGGGCATCCATATACTTGCGGTTCTTACCTGTCAGAATAAGCGGCAGGAACAGCAACGCATGGTACGCGCCCCACAGCACAAACGTCCAATTCGCACCATGCCAAAACCCGCTCAGAAGGAATATCACAAACGTATTCCGCACCACAATGGCTTTCTTGTACGCCTCGGGATGACGAGCATGGAGTGGTATATCAGGGCGGCTTCCGCCCAACGGAATATACACATAATCGCGGAACCATGTCGTCAGCGAAATATGCCAACGACGCCAAAACTCCGCTATGTCCCTGCTGAAATAAGGCACGTTGAAGTTGCGCATCAGTCTGATACCGAACAACTTCGCCGTACCGATGGCTATATCCGAATACCCCGAGAAGTCGCCGTAAATCTGAAACGTGAACAGCACCGCCGCCAGTGCCAGCGTGCTGCCCGACTGCTCACCTATCGAGCCAAAGACCGTATCCACATACGTCGCGCAGTTATCCGCCACCACTATCTTCTTGAACAAGCCCCACAGTATCTGTCGCATACCGTCCACCGCCTGCTGATAATCGAACACCCGCCGCTGCTGAAACTGCGGCAGCAGGTTCGTCGCACGCTCGATAGGTCCTGCCACCAACTGCGGAAAGAAACTCAAAAACGCCGCAAACGCCACCAAGTCCCGCGTCGCCGCTATCTTTCCCTTATACACATCAATAGAATACGACAACGCCTGAAAGGTATAGAAACTAATCCCCACAGGCAACACCAAGTGTAGCAGATGCGTCTCTGCATCCACTCCCAACAGCCGAGCAAACGACTCGACAAAGAAATCGTAATACTTGAAAACACCTAAGATACCAAGGTTCAGCAGTACATTCGCCCAAAGCCAGAACTTCTTGTAACTTCTTTGCGAAGAATTACCCCCCCCCGTGCGGTTTGGCTCTTCGCGAGCAATCAGCAGCCCGCTACCATAAGAACAGAGCGTGGTGAGCGCAATCAGCAGCAGGAATTTCCAATCCCACCAACCGTAGAACACATAACTCGCTGCAAGTACAAACAGGTTCTGCCACCACAACTGCCGCTTGCACCTGCGCAAAGCGTAGTCGAACACAAACCAATACAGCAGAAACACTATCGGCAGAAATATCGCAAACTCAATGGAATTAAAAAGCACGACGGAGCAATTATGAATATAGATTTATGGTAGCATTGTGGTTGCTTCTTTGCAAAACCGCGTGCAAAAGTACTGCTTTTTAATGAAATATGCAAATGTTTTGTATAGAATCCTTTTGAAAAAACAAACAACCTTGCTAAAGTGAGAAAAAGTAGAACCTTTACAAACTTGTTTGTTTTTGGGAAGGATTATACGTTCCAAATGTGCAAAATGGTAGTATTTTTCATTTTCTTTCCGAAAAATTTGTATATGTGGAATGTTTTTTGTATCTTTGCAGACGGTTTTGGTTTCTTTGCGAAAATATGTTCTATAACATAAGGAACACCGGTTATCCAACTCCATACAGCAGAAAATAATAAAACTTACAGATACAATGAACTTATCAGAATTAACCGACAAGATTTACGCAGAAGGCGTAGAGAAAGGTAATGCCGAAGCACAACAGATTATCGCGAAAGCCCAAGCAGAGGCAGAGAGCATCGTAGCCGAGGCAAAGAAACAAGCCGAAGCACTGCAAGCACAGGCTGCTGCCAAAGCCGCAGAACTCGACAAGAACACCCGCGCGGAGTTGCGCCTGTTTGCTGAGCAGAGCGTGAACGCACTCAAGACCGAGGTTACCAACCTGCTGACCGACCAAGTGGCGCAAAGCAGCGTGAAAGCCGCTACCGCCGATGCGAAGTTCATGCAGGGCGTGATAGCCAAGTTGGCAGAGCAGATGGCAACGACCGGCGAGGTTACTATCGAGACCAAGGATGCCGAGGCGCTGCGTAAGTACTTTGCAGCCAACGCCAAAGGACTGCTGGATAAGGGCGTGAAAATCAACGAGGTGAAAGGTATCAAGACCGATTTCTCTATCGTGCCTGCCGAGGGCGGCTACAAGTTGAACTTCGGCGACAAGGAGTTCGTGGAGTATTTCAAGGAGTTCCTCCGTCCGCAATTGGTTGAATTGTTATTCTAAGCCGTTATGGGTTACGAATGTTTATTGGCAGGCTTGCCTGATTTGAAAGCGGGTGGCGAAGCGCCTATGACGATGGACGCTCTGCTGGCTTTGCTGGATGAGACGCTTGCCGAGAAAGACAAACCGCTGCTGGCGCTGCTGCGCATGAAGAGCGACGACGCGCTGATAACCGAGCAGATGGAGCAGTACGATGACACCATCATCGGGCAGCCGGATTGGTGGGAGGACGCGCGCAAGCACTTGTCCGAACCGGACCTGCGCACGCAACTGTTCTACGAACACGGGTTGCACTGCCGCAACCGTTTTGTTCGCGCATGGTTTGCCTTCAATCAGGATATGTGCAATGTGCTGGTGGCGACCATCTGCCGCAAGCATGGTTTCGATGTGCGCAAGTCGGTGGTGGGGCATAATCAGGTGGCAGAGATACTGCGCAAGAACCTGCCCGCCAAGGACTTCGGATTAGGCGGCGTGATGGACAACCTGCCGGAGGTGATGTCGCTCGTGGAGGTGGAGAACCTCATGGAGCGCGAGAAACGCATGGACGCACTGCGCTTCACATGGCTTGAGGAGAAGACCCTCTTCGTGGACTTCTCTATTGAGAACGTCCTTGCCTACTACCTGCAAGCCGAGATGCTCAACCGCTGGTCGCTGCTGACCGTAGAGCAAGGCGAGCAAGTCTTCCGCACCCTCGTCGCAGACATGAAAAAAGGAATTAAATTAGACTAAACATATTAATTGCCGTCAGGGGTTTTAACATATAATTATCATGTAATTAAACATTAATTATTCCTTGCAAAATTATATGAATAATTACACGGCAATTATACGTTAAAAAGTAAAAAAGTAGGCGGCAATTAACGTTAAAGTAAAATCGAATCGTACAAAGATATGACAACAGGAAAAGTTAAAGGTATCATCTCCAACTTGGTGATAGTTACGGTAGATGGTCCTGTCGCACAAAACGAAATCTGCTACATCACCGTGGGAGAAACCAAGTTGATGGCAGAGGTGATTAAGGTCATCGGCGACAATGTATATGCGCAGGTGTTTGAGTCCACCCGCGGACTGAAAGTGGGCAACTTGGTTGAGTTCACGGGACACATGCTCGAGGTAACGCTCGGTCCCGGTCTGCTCAGCCGTAACTACGACGGTCTGCAGAACGACTTGGACAAACTGACGGGGGTGTTCTTGAAGCGCGGTGAGTACAACTTCCCGCTCGACAAAGAGAAACTCTGGCAGTTCGCGCCTATCGCCAAGGTCGGCGATAAGGTGGAGGCTGCTGCATGGCTCGGTGAGGTGGACGAGAACCACCAACCCCACAAAATCATGGTGCCATTCGTCTTCGAGGGCGAGTACACGGTGAAGAGCATCGTGCCCGTCGGAGAGTACAAGATAGAAGACACCATCGCCGTGCTGACCGATGCCGAGGGCAACGACCACGAGGTTACCATGG
>JAEDGZ010000009.1 GCA_016297215.1 Paludibacteraceae bacterium
GTGATGTCGAAGTAACCGGCAATATCACCCTCACCGCAGAGTTCGCTATCGACCAGCACACCGTAACGGCAAGCGGCACGAACGGTACGGTAACCGGTACCGGCACATTTGACTACGGGACAACGGCCACACTCACCGCTACCGCTGATGAACACTTCCGCTTCGTACAATGGAGCGACGGTGTAGAGACTGCAGAACGTACTGTAACAGTAACCGAAGACACAACCTTCACCGCCGAGTTTGAAGCAATCATGTTCACGGTAACCGTTGAGTGGAATGCAGCAATGGGAAGCGTCAGCGGTGCAGGTACCTTCCAAGAAGGGACTGATATCGAACTCATTGCTAATGCGGTACAGGGATTTAGTTTCTTCCAATGGAGCGATGGCAACACCGACAATCCGCGTACAATAACCGTAGAAGAGGACCTCTCGCTGACTGCTATCTTCGTGCAGGAAAAGCCGACAACGCTTGACCAAACGACTTCAGTCGTATCTGTCAAGAAAGTGATGCGCGACGGACACGTCCTTATCATACGCAACGATGATGTATATGATTTGACAGGTCGCAAACAATAGACTAAACAACATTTACCGGGGACGCCCCGACGTATCGCGGGCGAACCACCGCAAGAGAAACGTCTGCGTCCCCGGTACAATTATTAACTAAACAACCATTAAACATGAAAAGACTTTCTTCACTTATTGCTACTCTTATAGTAGCATTGGTGGCATTCGCACAGACCCCGAGTGCAACCATCACGATGACAATTGAAAAAGGACAAGTTATCCTAACCCCAACGCCTGCGGATGCACAAGTCTATTGCCTTGGACTCGATGAGGACGTCTACTTCGAAGACGGGACAGAACCAGATGCCATAACGGCATATATGGATGGGGAATTGGAGTGGTCTTTCGAAAGTGCTGATGATGTGGATCTCCTCTGTCCCGTAGGTAACCAAACTATCTGCATTTCCGATTGGATGACAGGAGATAGGCAGAGTATGTGGGCAAACAGAAAGTCGATAATTCTTGCAGCAGTCGTTGCATGGGACGATGAGATTGGCGCAGCAGTACGCCTTTCAGATGTCGTTTTTGTGGATACCACCTTTGCTTCTGTTCCAACCTGTGGCGCAGATGACGAACCGGTAAAGACTATCGAAGCAGGACAATACTATATCTCTTCTACGCTCGTTGAAGGAACGGATGAATACCTGCTCAGCACTACTGCCACCCCCAATGCGAAGAGTCTCCCCGTAACCTTGTTTGTTGATGAGAACACCCTTGCTGAGGCGCACAAGTTCGATTTCATAGCCGTTGAAGGACAAGAAGCATGCTTTAATATCAAAGACGCTAATGGTAAATTCCTTTATCTGAATACCCCAAGAGGCTATTTCGCTCCTGTTTTCTGTATTTCTGCGACATTGCCGGAAACAGGTGCTACATGGAGAGTAGAATTGAAAGACGAAGAAAACCATGCTTCCATAACAAATACGGAAAATTCGGGAGATTTGCATTGTATGAAAGTTGAAGGAACAATCGCCTATTTCTTTGGCACTGAGTCGGAACTTAATTATAACCTGCCGGTCATCACCAAGGTGAAAGGTACAAGTACAGATTCCCGAGAGACCATCATCAACCGTCAAGTGAGCAAAACCATCGAGAACGGGCAACTGATTCTCAATATCGACGGCGTGCGCTACAATATCCTCGGCATGTCCTTGAACAACTAATTATTGTTTCTTTGAACATATAATTTCGTGTTCCTTAGAACATATAATTATCGTGTAATTATTCGTATAATTTGCGTTGAAGACTATTTCTTCAATGAAAAAATTAATGAATAATTACACGATAATTATATATTAAAACGTGTACTCGGCGATTATATGTTAGGATGTACGTTCACTCCACCTTGCCGATGAAGTAGGACTCGTGGTCGGGATAGCGGTCGGGATAGAGTGCCCATTGCAGGTCGCGCAGGATTAACTCAGGATGCACCACACCCGTCTCCCAAAAGTCATTGCCGCCCGTGCTGTTCGTGCGGCGGTAGAAATGATAAACGCGCCCCGTCTTGTATGCCTTGAACCACGTGTGGTGTTCGTCTATGGCGCGCAGTTCGTCCATCGTGCGGGCGTTCGCACCCACCCACACATCCGCCTCCGAGAACGCGCGCAGCGCCTGCTCCATCGTCAGCGGGATAGACCCGTTGGTGCACTCATCGACAAAGGCATACGCTGCCCCCGCATCGCGAAACAGACAACCCATATACGTCGTCCCGCTCGGCACATACCACGTACCACGATACGACGCCCCCGACATGATGGAAGCCCTTTTGGACACAGGATGAAGGACACAGGATGAAGGACTTATTACCTTCGTCTCCGAGTTTCCAGAGTCGGAACTATTTGGTCTTTCATCCTTTATCCTTAATCCTTTATCTACTTCTTGGTACTCTCTCCTCACCTCTCCGAGGATGCTGTCTGCCAAGGCTGTCTTGCCGAAGAATGCTGCCACAAAGCGTAGCCACTCGGCGCGGGCAAGGGGGTGCTGCTCCTGCCATTCGGCGAGGTACACCACAGGAATACCCGCCTCAGCCACACGCTCTATCTGCTGACTGTTCTGCCCGTAACTGCTGGCGAACAGCACATCGGGCTTCGCAAGCAGCAGCGGCTCCATCGCGATGTTGATATCCTCGCCGATGTTCGCCACCTCATGCGACGGCTTGTTGTACACCCATTCGGGGTTGCTCATCGCCACCACGCTATCCAGCACCCCCAGCGCATACAAGAAACCGATATGTGTCGCCGACGTGGTCGCCACCCGCCGCAACGGAATGGGGATTGTGGATGAAGGATAAAGGACACAGGATGAAAGACTTATTACCTTCGTCTCTAAAGTATCAAGGAGGTGAGGTCTCCAGACCGCACCCTCAGAGTCGTTGCTTTTTAGTCTTTCGTCCTTTATCGTTAATCTTTCATCTACTAAGTAGTATCGTGCCAGCAGTTTGCCTTCGTTCTGCGGGTCAAGTACATCCGCCCGCACCATGCCGAGGGTATCTGTCAGGCGGAAATACTGCGCCGCCTCCGACACCTCTATCGGCACCACCTGCTGTTTCCCGCACCCCGCGAGCAACAGCAAGCACCCCATCACAAAGAAGATGCTTTTTCTTTTCAATGCCATACTGAGTTTCATAACATCTAATCATCGTATTTCTTTTAACATATAATTATCATATAATTATTCGTATAATTTCGCAAAGAAAAATTAATGAATAATTACATGATAATTACACGTTAAAATGTACCACACGTTAATTGCGCGCAACACTCTCGTTGATGCTCTCGATGTAGCGTAGCAGTTCATCGCCGCCCATGCCGGTCTCGGCGGAGGTAACGAAGACAGGCGGCAACTCCACCCACGTCTCCAGCATCTTCTGCTTGTATGCCTCCACGTTCTCACGCAGCCGCACCTTACCCAACTTGTCGCCCTTGGTGAAGACAATAGCAAACGGCACCTCGTTCTCGCCCAACCACTCCATGAACTCCAAGTCAATCTGCTGCGGCTCGTGGCGGCAGTCCACCAGCACGAACAGGCTGCATAACTCCTGCCGCAACAGGCAGTAGCGCTCTATCATCAGTCTCAGTTTCTCGCGCTGTTTCTGCCCTGCCTGCGCATAGCCGTAGCCCGGCAGGTCCACCAGATGCCACTTGTCGTCTATCAGGAAATGGTTGATAAGCAGGGTCTTACCCGGCTTCTGACTGGTCTTTGCTAACTTCGGGTTGCGAGTGAGCATATTGATGAGGCTCGACTTCCCCACATTCGACCGCCCGATAAAGGCGTACTCCGGCAGCGTGCTGCGAGGGCAACTCGCCACATCCGGACTGGATATTACAAATGATGCTTTCATGTGTGTTTGAGTAGTTCGTAACTTGTACTTTTAAGCAAAAAGCGAGTTTAGAGACTTGCTATCTGCAAAAGAAGAGAATAGATTTTGACCGTTCTCCGCGAAAATCCTATAATTCTCGCGAGCGTCTGCGAGCAGGATTATAAAAACACCTTGCTGCGGGCTACGCCCTTGCAGAGATTGAGAAGGATTTGTTCGGAGGTAGACAAGACTTGCCATTTTTTCTAATCTGCTTTTGCTCGTTTTCTACAAATTTGCTTTTGCTCGTTTGCGTGCCCACAGGATGAAGCCGATGAGGCAGGAGAGGGTGGTGAGGGCTGCTGCGGCGTAGCCTATCCACCAATAGGCAGGGACAAGGTGGAAGCCTTCGGGCGCAATGAAGATGTAACTCACCGAGACCATCGTCATAAAGAGCGCAGGGAGCAGGGCGATAAGAAAGCCATAGGAGCCACCTCGTCTTTGCCTGCTAAGGGATGAGGAGCCTGAAGGAACTTGTTTATACAGGAACACGGCGCCTGCCCAGAGGGTGAAAGCGGCGAGGGTCTGGTTTGTCCAAGAGAAGTAGCGCCACACGATGTTGAAGTCCACGAACACCATCCCGAAGACGCAGGCGAAGAGCGGCAGGGCTATCATCAGTCGTTTGGCGATGGGGCGTTGGTCGAGGTGCAAGAAATCTGCCACGATGAGTCGCGCGGAGCGCAGTGCCGTATCTCCCGAGGTGATGGGAGCGAAGATAACGCCCAGCACTGCTAAGATACCACCCACCGTGCCGAGCCACGAGCGCGACACCTTATCCACCACCAAGGCAGCGATGTTCTCCCCCTTGTGCTGCGCGGCAAACGCCTGCAAGCCGTCTATCCCATACAAGCCCTGCTCGGGGTCGGCGAAAAATGTGCCGGCGGCGGCTGCCCAGATGAGTGCCAACGCGCCTTCGGCAACCATCGCACCGTAGAATATCCAGCGTCCTTGCCGCTCGTTGGTTACACAACGCGCCATCAGCGGTGACTGGGTGCCGTGGAAGCCCGAAATGGCGCCGCAGGCAATGCTGACGAACATCATCGGGAAGAGGGGCAAACCGTTGGTCTGACGGTTATAGAGCCCGTCGGTCAGTTCGGGTATCTCGCTGCTGTGTCCGCCCAGCATCACGACCATGATACCCAGCCCCATAAAGAGCAGGATGCCGCCGAAAACGGGATAGAAGCGCCCGATAATCTTATCCACGGGCACCACGGTTGCCAGCGTGTAGTAGGCAAAGATAATCAGCACCCACACGATAGGGATGCTCATCTCGCGAAACGGCATGCTGTGCAGCGGCGCGAGCCCTTGCAGCAGGGTGGCAGGACCGGAGAGGAAGGTGGTGGTGAGCAGGATAAGCAACACCAGCGAGAGTACACGGATAAAGACCTGTATGCCTTTGCCCAGTTCGCCGCCCACTATCTCCGGCAGCGAGGCGCCGCCCTTGCGGATGGACATCATGCCGCTCAGGTAGTCGTGTACGCCGCCGGCGAAGATAGTACCGAACACAATCCATAGGAACGCCGCCGGACCGAAGAAGATGCCCATGATAGCCCCGAAGATAGGTCCGAGCCCCGCGATGTTGAGAAACTGCACGAGGAAGATACGCCACGACGCCATCGGCACATAGTCCACGCCGTCTTGCTTGGTGATGGCAGGCGTCTGCGCGGTCTTGTCAATACCGAACACGCGCTCCACCAGCGTGCCATAGAGCAGGTAGCCCAGCACGAGAACGACTAAAGAGATAAGAAAAGTCCACATGGGTTAGTGATAATTAACAATTAACAATTAACAATTAACATGCCACTGCTCTGTATCTCAATGCATGTTAATTGTTAATTGTTAATTAGTGATTAGTGCTTTGCATTTCTTGGCGAGGAAGGCGGCGTCTTCTGCGGAGAGCAGCGGGGCTATCTCGGAAAGGACGCGAGCGTGGTAGGCGTTGAGCCATGCTATCTCGTCGGCAGTCATGAGCGAGAAATCAATCAACTGCGTGTCGTAGAAACAGAGCGTCAGCGGCTCGAAGGTGAGGAATTGGTCGTTGGTGGTGGCAACCTCGGTGGCGGGAGCGGGCACCACAGTGATGAGGTTCTCCGTGCGTATGCCCCACTCGCCCGTGCGGTAGATTCCCGGCTCATCGGAGATGACATGCCCTACCTCCAGCGCGGTGGGGTTGTTATCCGTGCGCACGTTCTGCGGTCCCTCATGGCAGCCGAGGAAATGCCCCACGCCGTGCCCTGTGCCGTGTCCGTAGGTGATGCCTGCCGCCCACATAAACTGCTTGGCGAGGGCGTCCAACTGGTTGCCGCGAGTGCCGCGCGGGAAACGCACCTGCTGCAAAGCGATATGCCCTTTGAGCACATAGGTGTAGTCGCGTTTGGCTTGCGCGGGGATGTCGCCGCCGAGCCATACGGTGCGCGTGATGTCGGTGGTGCCGTCGAGGTATTGTCCACCGGAGTCGAGCAGGAGCATGCCTTCGGGATAGACTGTGGCGCAGGTGGCAGGCTCGGCGGAGTAGTGGACGATAGCGCCGTTGCCCTTGTAGCCGGCGATGGTGCCGAACGACTCGTCGGTGAAATGCTTGCCCATGGTGCGAAACTCGTGCAACTTATCCGCGAGGGTGCATTCCGTCTGCGTCTGCCCGTCGACGAACGCCTCCTCTTCCAGCCAGCGGAAGAAGCGCGTGAGCGCCACGGCGTCCTCTCGCATGGCGATACGCTCGCCCTTCAACTCCACGGCGTTCTTCCTTGCTTTCATCACCAAGATAGGCGACTGCGCGTTCACCTTGCGGCAGGCGGCAGGGATTGCCTCGAAGAGCGCCTCGTTCACGCGCGCACCGTCGTAGAGCACCGTACCCTGCAACTGTCGGATATAGTCAAAGACCTCGTCGTAGCCCCTCGTGGCTACCAGCGTGCCCCATTGGCTGTGTGCGGCAGCCGGCACTTTCTCCGGTGCCACGAAGAGCGTACAGCGGTCTTGCTCCAAGACTACATAACTGATTACCAGCGGGTTGTACTCTACGTCTTTACCGCGGATGTTCAGCAGCCACGCTATCTCATCCAGCGCGGAGATGACCATCGCATTGGCCCCTTTCTGCCGCATGGCTTCGCGCACGCGACCTAACTTGCTCGCCACGTCTTCGCCCGCATAGGCGACCTCATACTCATAGAACGGCGCCTGCGGGATAGCAGGGCGATCGTCTGTCCACAGCGGCTTTATCAGGTCAACGGAGTGCACGCCGATACCTGCCTCGCCCAACTGCTCTTTGAGGGCACGAAAGGCATTTACGCTGTACATCTCGGGGTTGAGACCGACGAGCGAACCACCCTCCCTTATCAGCCACTCGGCGATGGTCGGGCAGTCAATATCCGACTCACGCATCAGTCCTATGGTGCTGTCTTTCAATTCAATATCGGCTTGCAGGTAGTAGCGGCTGTCTGTCCAGAGCAGCGCCTTGTCCATCGTTACCACCACGGTGCCCGTCTCTCCTTTGAAGCCCGACAGCCACGACATCTCCATCCAGTGTGCCGCCATATACTCCGATGCGTGCGGGTCAGCCCCGGGCACGACATACGCACTCAGCCCCTGCTCGCGCATCAAACCGCGCAACGCAGCCAATTTTTCAGTTACTTTCATAATAATAAGGATGTTTTGTTGTTTCGTTTCGTTCACGATAGCGCGCAAAGTTACACTTTTTTTCGGATATGTGCAAGTTTTTCTGCAAAAAAGTACTTTTGCTTCTCGGGTAAATAACGTGAACTCGAAATAAGATTCTAATAAACGAAAGCAAGCACAATGGTGCGGTCTGGAGACCGCACCTCCATTTTTATTTCACCAAAAATTTCCAAAGATTGTTCAAATATGTTTTTCTTTAACATATAATTATCGTGTAATTAACCATTAATTCGTTACCAAAAACCAAATTAGTCTTTGATTGATGAAATAGTTTTCTTATATCGAACTCACGTTAATTATCGTGTAATTCTTCAATAATTTATTGGCAAATAGCAAAATAAAGGCTGTCTAACAACTCAAGTTAGGCAGCCTCTGTTTGTCTTGCGGTATCTGATCATTTAATCCATACTGTATAGTATCAGTGCCGATTGTGCACCTACGTGGGTGATTTTTTCGTCCACGCGCATGTCCGAGTACGGACACTCGCCGTCTCCGCATGCCAATCGGTAAGCCCCCGCGGGCAGGTTGACCGCCACGTCCTCTCTATTGGCGTTCAGCACCACCACGATGGTCTTCCACTCGTCGCCCACTGCCTCGCCGTCCAGCGCATACGCCACCACGCCCTCCGGCGCGTCCAAGAAATGCAGGTGCTTGCGTACCAACTCCGCGTCGCCCATACGGAAAGCGGGGTGCGCCTTACGGAGCGCTATCAGCCCCTGATAGTAGCGGAACACGTCCTCATGCTGCGCCTTGAGCGACCAGTCAATCGCGTTGATGGAGTCGGGGCTGCAATACGAGTTGTGCACCCCTTTCTTGTCGCGCAGAATCTCTTCGCCGTTCCAGAGGAAGGGGATACCCTGCGAGGTCAGCACGGCAGTCTGCGCCAGTTTGTCCAAGCGCTCCAACTCTCCCTTTTTCAGTGAGATACTGGCTTTTAGGCGGTCTGTCAGCATCATGTCGTCGTGGCAGGAGACGTAACTGATACACTGCGTCGGCTCTGCTGCCCACGCCGCTTTCGAGTAGTTCACGCGGCTCATGTCCACATCGGGGTGCTCAATGCAGCCGGCGATGCCGAACTTGATACTCTCCTCATGCCCTTTCTCTCCGGCGAGGAATGCCCCCTTGTGGTCGTCCGAGAACGGACCGCGCAGCGCGTCGCGCATGTCGTCGCAGAACGCACCCACGCCCTCTATATGTAGGATGTTCGCTTTCATCGCCAACTCCTCTTGCGGGAGCAGCGGTGTGCCTGCCGCCCAGCCCTCGCCGTAGAGCAACAGCGACGGGTCTATCTCGTCCATCATCGCACGCACCTCGCGCATGGTCTCGATGTCGTGAATACCCATCAGGTCGAAGCGGAAGCCGTCGATATGATACTCCGTCAGCCAGTAGCGGCACGACTCCACGATGAACTTGCGCATCATCGGGCGCTCGCTCGCGGTCTCGTTGCCGCAGCCCGACGCATTGCCGAGACTGCCATCGGCGTTGTAGCGGTAGAAATAGCCCGGACAGGTGTTGTGGAAGTTCGAGTGCGCCACGTCGAACGTGTGATTATACACCACGTCCATCACCACGCGAATACCCGCTTTGTGCAGCGCCTGAATCATCTCTTTCATCTCCCGAATACGGCACGTAGGCTCATACGGGTCGGTGCTGTACCCGCCCTCGGGCACGTTGTAGTTCACGGGGTCGTATCCCCAGTTGTACTTGTTGTCTTCCAGTCGCGTCTCGTCTATCGAACCGTAGTCATACGACGGCAGTATTTGCACGTGGGTGATGCCTAATTCTTTTAGGTGGTCAATGCCGGTTGCACTACCGCTTTCCGCCGTCGTATTCGGCTCCTTCAGCGCAAGGAACTTCCCTTTGTGTGCTACGCCTGAGGTCGGGTGAATAGAGTAGTCGCGGTAGTGCATCTCATAGACGATGGCGTCTTTCGCGCCTGCCAACGCGGGTCGCACATCCTCAGCCCAGCCTTCGGGGTCGGTGCAGCGGAGGTCCACCACCGCGCCGCGCCTGCCGTTCACGCCCACCGCCTTAGCGAAGATACCCGGTGTCTCCTCCATATCGTTCACTTGGAACGTGTAGAACTTCCCTTGCAGGTCGCCGCGCACGCAGCACGTCCATGTCCCGTCTTTGCCGCGCCGCATAGCCGCTTCCTCTAATGCCTCGCCGCCCAAGCCTTCGGCGTACAGACGCAGCCGCACGCTGTCTGCCGCAGGGCTCCACAGCGAGAAGGTCGTCTTCTCAGGCGAATACACCATCTCGTCCAGCGCACCTCTGCGCACAGGATAGTCGTCCACCGACTCATACACTGGCGCTTTCCCGCCGCAACCCGCTAAGGTACAAACTAAACTCAATGCTAAAATTTGTTTTTTCATGGTTTGTAATGGTTTGATTGATTGAACGTATTATTGTTTGATTGTTATTTCAACAAAAATTTCCAAAAATTATTTAAATATTTACTTTTTTAACATATAATTTTTGTATAATTAATCATTAATTCATTACCAAAAACCCGATTAGACTTTGAGTGCAGAAAGGATGTGCTTATGCTCCCTTTCAAATCCGATAAAAAGGTTACCTTAGTTCAATAAGGTGTTAGCCTCAAAAGGTGTGCAAAGGTACGATATTTTTTTGACATATCCAAGTTTTTCGTCGGGCTGATAGTGAAAAAGTATCGTCAGCCAACCATGCAAATAGATATTTTTTGGCAGTTCCATATTTTTTCCGTATCTTTGCACCCAATTTTAAGCGGTGTTTTGCGCATTTTTTTTGTTATTTAATATGCATTCGAAATAAGATTTTAGTTAGCGGATTGGCTCGGTAATCACTAACTAATCACTAACTAATCACTAACTAATCGCTAACTAATCGCTAACTCTTTTAGAGCTGATGACTTTTATACTAATCCTCAAAATGATATATTATGAACATTGGTGATCCTATTCCAGCTTTTGCCGTTCAAGACCAAGACGGCAACCTCGTAACCAACGAGACCTTCCTCGGCAGCAAGACTGTCCTCTATTTCTATCCAAAAGACTCAACTCCCGGCTGTACCGCGGAGGCGTGTAACTTGCGCGATAACTATCAGTCTTTCTTGGCGAATGGCTACAAAGTGTTTGGTGTTAGCAAAGATTCGCAGAACTCGCATCGTAAT
Organism: Paludibacteraceae bacterium; assembly: GCA_016297215.1. Lineage (GTDB taxonomy): Bacteria > Bacteroidota > Bacteroidia > Bacteroidales > Paludibacteraceae > Colicola. Next base: position 10,748 of record JAEDGZ010000009.1, read on the forward strand.
TTTCGTAACAAATATGAACTCCCATTTCCTTTGCTTTCTGACCCCACCACCGATATGCTCCAAGCTTTTGGAGCATGGGGTGAGAAAAAGATGTATGGCAAAACCTGTTTCGGTACTTTGCGAAAGACTTTCGTCATCGACGAACAGGGTATCATTATACGGATAATAGATAAAGTTGATACTAAGAATCATACGTCGCAAATACTCTAAACACGGCTATGAATTTGCATCTTGTTGTTCCCCTCTTTGCACTAATCTTAGGCTGTATCTTGTGCTTGCTGATTTTTGCTGTCTATCTGATAGTCAGGCTATTAGTATATGTCTTTGCTCGCAAGCGTATACTTGCACGTCCTTTCTGCTACGCAGCTTCCGTCGTTGTGTTCGTTAGTTGGTTGCTGATAGCGTATGCCTATTGGATAGGGCGCTTTCAAGTAGAGTTAAGACCTACGGTGTATGAGAATCCAAGTATCCCTGCAGCTTTCGACGGATATAAGATCGTGCATATCAGCGATTTGCACCTATCTACTTTTTTCGACCGCCCCACAGCTTTGCAAACCATTGTGGATACAATCAATGCACAAGCAGCCGACTTGATTTGTTTCACCGGCGATCTCGTGAGCATAGGTACTGAAGAGGCGTTCCCTTTTTGTGGTATCTTGCAGCAACTGCACGCCACGGATGGTGTTCTCTCGGTGTTAGGAAACCACGATTTGATGATTTACAAGGACATAACTTCTCTTCAACGCATTCAACAAGTTGATAGGTTGGTGCGTTTTCAGCGGGACTCGCTAAATTGGATTGTGCTCCGTGATACTTCGTTGATTCTTGTTCGCCCTCGTATTGACAGGAATGATACTGTGATACTTGACAGTTTGACTATTCTTGGCGTGGATAACTGCTCTTGTGAAGGGCAAGGTTTTCGCTCTGTCTATCATGGCAATCTATCCGTTGCCATGAAGCATACTTCCGGCTTTCGCATTCTATTATCACACGATCCTACGCTCTGGCGGGCAGAGGTACAAACGCACACCGATATTCCTCTCACTTTGAGCGGGCACACCCACTCGGGGCAACTGCGCCTCTTTGGGCATCCCCTCGCGGGATTATTCTTTCAGGAAGTAGAAGGATGGTACGAAACCCTTGAAAGTCCATATCAGGCACTCTATGTCAATTCCGGTATTGGATGTACGCTTCCGTTACGGCTGAATTGTCCTGCCGAAATCACAGTTATTACCCTTCAAAAGTGATGAAAGGTGAAAAATGTTCTTTGTAACCATCCTGCAGGGTATGCTACGCGAAAAAACAAAGATTTATTTGCATATTTCAGAAAAAAGTAGTATCTTTGCACGCAAATTGAAAACAAATAGAAAATTAGATTATATTCGCTATGAAAAAAGTACTTTTAGCAATTATGGCGGGCGTGATGAGCCTTGGCGCGTATGCCGCCGATGACGCCGTGCTGATGACTATTGACGGTAAGCCCGTGATGGCTTCGGAGTTTCTCTACATCTACGAGAAGAACAACCAAGAGACGACGATAGACCAAAAGTCTATCGAGGAGTATCTGGACTTGTTCATCAACTTCAAACTGAAAGTGGCAGAGGCAGAGGCGCAAGGTATTGACACGACGGAAGCCTTCAAGAAGGAGTTGAAGGGCTATCGCGCGCAGGCTACGCCGAAGTATCTGCGGGATGATGCCGCTATAGACAGCCTTGTGGAGATGAGTTACGGACGTATGGCGATGAACCGCCGCGCGGCACATATCGCGATACAATGTCCGATGAATGCGCCGGACAGCGTGGTAGAGGCAGCGAAAGTCGCTATCGAGGACGCCCGCGTGCGGGTAACCACGGGTAAGGCTATCAAGAAAGGGAAGAAGATGGTGCAGCAGCCGAAGGAGGATTTCTTTGCTGTGGCGCGTGAGGTATCAACCGACCCGGGTGTGCAAGAGACCGGCGGGGAACTGGGATGGATAACGCCTTTCCGCTATATCTACTCGTTTGAGAACGCGGTATATACCACGCCCGTGGGCGAGGTAACGGAGGTGTTCCGCACGCCGTACGGCTTCCATATCGCCCTTGTGGAGGAAGAGCGCGCTCACGAGGAGGTGCATGCTTCGCATGTGATGAAGATGGTGCAGCGCGGGAACGAGGAGCAGAAAGCCGCACAGAAAGCGGTGATTGACTCGATTGCGATGCTGCTGACGCCGGAGAACTTCGCCGATATGGCTCGCCAACTGTCTGATGATAAGGGCTCTGCCGTGCGCGGTGGCGACCTCGGCTGGTTCGGCAAAGGGATGATGGTGAAGCCCTTTGAGGACACGGCTTTCGGCATGAACGTGGGCGAGATAAGTGCGCCGTTCGAGAGCAACTTCGGTTGGCATATCATCTACCTGCAAGGCAAGCGCGGCATTCAGCCCTTAGACAGCATGCGTCAGCAGATACTGCGTCAGGTGCAGCGCGACGAGCGTATGCGCGAGGCAGACGCTTCGTTCGTTCGCAAGACCCGCGCGGAGTACAACCTGCCGGAAACGATGAGCGACCGCGAGGTGAAGGAGTATGCCGACGCGCATTTGGAAGAGAAATACGAAGACCTGCGTAACCTCGTGCGCGAGTACCACGACGGTATCCTGCTTTTTGAGGTGTCGCTGCGCGAGGTATGGGACAAGGCGGCGAAAGACACCGTGGGGCTGACGCAGTTCTTCGCTGCGAACAAGAAGAACTATCCGTGGGATGCTCCGCGCTACAAAGGATGGGTGCTGCAATGCAAAGACCAAGCGACGCTGAAAGCCGCGAAAGCCATCATCAAGAACGCCGAGCCCGACTCTGTGGCTTCGTATCTCAACCAACGGCTGAATATCGACAGTACGACCTATATCAAGTTCCAACACGGGCTGTGGGAGAAAGGGCAGAACGCGGCGGTGGACAAGTACGGCTTCAAGGTGAAAGGCGCTGAGTTTGAGGTAGATAGCCTGCTGCCGAATGTAGTTTGCGTGGGCAAGGTGCTGAAGGCGCCGGAGGAGTACACCGACGAACGCGGGAAGGTAACGACCGACTACCAAGACTACTTGGAGAAACTGTGGATTGAGGCGCTGCGCAAGAAGTACGAGGTAGTGGTGAACGAGGAAGTGATGAAAGAAATTAAATGACCCTCCCCGCCCTCCCTACAAAGGGAGGGAGAATGATAGTTCTGCTAAATGGATACAAATATTAAGTCATGACAGGGCAAGAGAAATATGAGTTAATAATAAAGAATAACGCGGATTTTCTTTTGACAAATTTGCAAGCCATTTCACAAGTATGCCATCATAATGCACGCTTATTAAATGGAAAGATTTGCATAAATGCAACTCGATTTTATCAAAATACACAGACTACATATTTTTACGATAACTTTGGTTATTACGATTATCAGACGGGGTTATTTAATTGGCAAAGTAGATTTAATTATTATTGGTCAACGAATAACTTTGATTTGGAAAATATTTATGCCTTTCTTGACGATGTAGTTGTAATAAAAAACGAAGAGAGAATCATTTGGTATGATGTGAACTTTTTTAGGGAAAAGAAATTGTATCCCGTTGGAATCTTTGTCATTGCAGAGAGACAACTTGCTAATCTATTTGCAGAAAACGATTTACTAACTTCTAATGATTGAGTATGAAGCGTTTTTGGTGGGTCATAGCCATTGTGGGAGTGGTGCTGCTGAATGTGGCAACACACTTCTGCGTTTTGCGGCTTGACCTGACCGATGACCAACGATACAGCCTCTCAGCGGCGACCAAACAGTTGCTGGACGAGTTGGATGCGCCCGTGGAGGTAACGGTATATCTGACGGGGGACCTCAATCCGTCGTTTCAGCGGTTGAAGAACGCTACGGCGGAGTTGCTGGAGGAGATGGGAGAATTAAGACCCTCTAGATCTCCCTTAAAGGGAGACTTTGCGGACCCCTCCTCGGATGGGGAGTTCTCAAAAGAAGGGCTTACGCCGATTGTTATTCATGAGCGGGCGCACAATGGGACGACGGTGCAGCAGACGGTGTATCCCTATGCGCTGGTGCGCTACAAGGGGCGCACGGCGGTGGTCAGCCTGCTGCAAAACAACCGCGGGATGTCGGGCGAGGAGAACCTGAACGCCAGCATTGAGAACCTTGAGTATGCTTTTGCGGAGGCTATACACCAAGTGCAGCAGACGGAAGTGCCGAAAGTGGCGTTTCTGGAAGGGCACGGCGAGTTGCCGGAGCAGAACGTGTATGATATCAGTCTGGCATTGAGCAAGTATTTTCAGATTGACCGCGGCGCATTGGGTAGCGACCCGTATGCGTTGGATGGTTATCAGGCAGTGGTCATCGCTGACCCGCAGATGCCTTTCTCGGAGGCAGACAAGTACATCCTTGACCATTATATTCAGCAGGGCGGTAGTGTCCTGTGGGTGCTGAACGGTGTGCGCTTCTCGGAGGATGTGCTGGCGCAAGCCGGTTACACGCCTGTGTTGCCGCTAGACCTCAATCTGACGGATATGCTATTCCGCTACGGCGTGCGGGTGAATCCTGCGCTGTTGCAAGATGTACAGTGCCTGCCTGTGCCCGTGAACGTGTCTTCCGACCCGCAGCAGCCCAACTTGCAGCCCGTGCCGTGGTACTATGCGCCGCTGTTGCTCACCTCGCAAGCGTCGCCCATCACACGCAACATCGGGCAGGTGAGCAGTACGTTTGCTTCGCCCGTGGATGTAGTGGGCGGCGAGGACGGTATCCGCAAGGAAGTGCTGCTCGCAACTTCCACCGCTACGCGCCTTATCCCTACGCCCGCAGAGGTGGACCTCGGCGACCTCAACCCCGACATGAGCACTTTTCGTTATCAGTACGTGCCTGTAGCGGTGGCGCTGGAAGGACGCTTCCCCTCGGTGTTCGCTCACCGTATGGTGCCTGAGGGGATAGATGATTCCGCCGCAGGCAATGGTGTCGGGGAAAGTTCGGAAGTGTCTCGACAAGTGGTCGTGGCTTCGGGCAGCGTGATACGCAATGACATGCAACAGGGAAAGGCATTGCCTGCGGGGTATGACCGCTACTCGGGCATGCAGTTTGCCAACCGCGATTTCCTTGTGAATGCAGTGCTATACCTCACCGACGAGCAGGGGCTGATTCCGCTTCGACAGAAGACCATCGCCCTGCGTCTGCTCAACGACCGACGAGCACACGAGCAACGCACGCAGATGCAACTGTTCTCCACGATTACTCCTGTTGCCTTGCTTGCCCTTATTGGACTGGTTGTTTTCTTGATACGGAGATATAAATACATGTAGCCAAGAACCAAGAGCCAAGAACCAGGAACAAAGACAATAATACTTTATGAAAAAGACTATTTTTATACTTTTTGCTGCGGTGGTGGTAGCAGGTTGTGGTCGGACGAGTGAGCCGACGGCTACGGATTATTTGGCTAAGACGGTGCGTATAGCACAGTCGGAGATACAGCACAACCCCGAGTTGTGGATGGCAGACTTCCTGAAGACCCCCAAATGGGATTACACGCAGGGGCTGATTGCCAAGGCTATGCTGGAGACGTATCTTGCTACGGGCGACAGCGCGTATCTGAACTACGTGCAGGCATTTGCAGACTACTTCATCCAGCCTGATGGCAGTATCAAGACCTATAAACTGGATACCTATAATATCGACCGCGTGAACGGCGGTAACTTCCTCTTCCTGCTCGACTCGCTCAATCCGCAGCCTCAGTACAAGGAGGCTATTCGTCTGCTGCGTTCGCAGTTGGCGACCCAGCCGCGCACCTCGGAAGGCGGATTCTGGCACAAGAAAGTCTATCCGTGGCAGATGTGGCTCGACGGCTTGTACATGGGTGAACCGTTCTATGCGCACTATGCCGTATGGGCAGGCGAGGACACGATTTTCAATGACGTGGTACGTCAGTTCCGCGTGGTGGACAAGCACACGCTGGACGTGGAGACGAATCTCAACTTCCACGGTTGGGACGAGAGCCGCCAGCAGGCTTGGGCAGACTCGCTGACGGGTTGCAGCCCGCACACATGGGGACGCGCCGAGGGCTGGTACGTGATGGCAATATGCGATGTGCTGGACTACCTGCCTACCGAACATGAGGGGCGCGCAGAACTGATAGCCATCCTCAACCGCGTATGCGAGGCGTTGCTGCCTCTGCAAGACGCAGAGACCAAGATGTGGTATCAGGTACCCGACCTGCCTGATGCCGAGGGAAACTACACCGAATCCACCTGTTCGGCGATGTTCTGCTACGCGATGGCGAAAGGGGCACGCATGGGCTACCTGCCTGCAAAGTTCCGCACCATCGCCCGAGAGACCTACGACGGGATATGGAAGAGCGCCGTGGTGGAGAACGAAGACGGCACCGTCAGTCTGACACGCTGTTGCGCCGTGGCAGGGTTGGGAGGCAATCCATACCGGAGCGGCGAGTATGACTACTATATCCACGAACAGATACGCGACAACGACCCGAAAGGTATTGGACCGTTCATCCTTGCGGGATTAGAGTTGAGTAGAGAATAAGAGCAAGGAACCAAGAACCAGGAACAAAGACATATTACCTATGAGTCAAGAACAAAGAATGAAAAATATGGCGTTGTTGAACAAAGACCAAGGCACGCGGAACAATAGAAGATTTTATTCGTCTCTGATTTCTCTGAGTCGATACTATTTTATCTTTGTTCTTTGTTCTTTAATCCTTGTTCCAACAATCCCTATGGTAGCGCAGGAGGCGGCTGTTGACAGTATCGTGGCGCGGTGCCCGATAGATACCATACAGGGGTGCCCGATGTACCGCTACACCGTGGAGAAGAGCGTGGGACTCTACCGCGTGAGCAAGAATTTTGGCGTGTCGCAAGACGTGATCATAGAGGCTAATCCGGAGTTGCGCACTCGCGGTCTGCGTTTCGGGGAAGTGATTTATATCCCCGTGCCCGAGGGTAGGAGTGTCAAGGCAGCGACTGCCGCTATTGCCGCACAAAAGCCGATGCCTAAGGTTGATGAACGCAAGCCTGCACAACCCCGCGAGTTACCGTGTATAGATACCGTCTCCCGCTGCCTGCAAGACCCGCGCATAGAGGCACCTCGCGAGGTGGAGACGGTTGCAGACAGCCTACCGAGCGTGGTCGATACGACAGCAGTAGCCGATTCTATTCCCGCGCTATGGGAGTGGAATGACTCGGCAGCCATACATCTCTCGCTGATGTTGCCTTTCCAAACGCGCAACGACAAGCGTGACCAGCATGCGGAGCGCTTCATGGAGTTCTACGAAGGTTGCCTGCTTGCAGCCTACGACCTGCAAGCAGAGGGACAGCCATTGGTGCTGGACGTGTATGACACGGAGAAGAACACCGCGATTGTTCGCCAACTGATAGACAGCAATAGCCTCGCCGGGACGCAGGCGGTGATCGGTCTGGCATATCCGTTGCAACTGATGCAAGTGATGCCGTGGTCGTTGGAGAACCAAGTGCCCGTGCTGGCACCTTTCATCGATTATATGGAGGGCATAGAGACCAACCCGTATCTGTACCTCTTCAACTCCTCCGCTGAGCAAGAGGCGCGTGCCCTGGGGCAGTGGTTAGAGGAGCACCGCGACAGCGTCAACTGCGTGCTGGTGGAGGCAAAAGACGCGGATATTCCTTCGTCCGTCCGCCTTTTGCACAAGGAAATCAAAGCACGCCAGATACCATGCACCACGACTTCCATACGTCAGATATTGGATGATTCTATCCAGTCGGCACTGCGAGACAGCGTGGAGAACATCTTGATTTTTAACACGGAGAAGTACAGCAATGTGCAAGTGCTCATCCCGCGTATTCTCAATAGCAAGGGTGCGCATGCCGTTACGCTCCGCGCTCAATACTCGTGGACGCGCGAAGACATCGCTCTGCCGTTGCTCTACACCTCTATCTTTGCGACCGACCAACCTACGGAGTGCGATGCCTACGAGATAAAATACGAGCGCTACTTCGGGCATAAGCATGTCTCCACGACACCCCGCTACGACCTGCTCGGCTACGACCTGACACGCACCATGTCGGCTATCCTGAAAGATACCACGTATAGCGGTTTGCAGTCGGACATACGGTTCGAACAAGTGAACCCCGAGGGAGGGTATATCAATACGAACGTAAACGTGATACACACGAATCCGTAAATAGTCATCAAACATTCTTATCGTCATATTGTCCTTTGTGCCTTTTGGTTGGCGGCTGTCTGTGTGGCGGCGCAACCTCGGTTGCGCAAGCCGGAGATATACTTTGGGGTGCATGGCGGGGTTACCGCATCGATGGTGCAATTCTCGCCTACGGTGCCTAACATGTCGCCGATTACGGATGCGGTGGTCCTCGGGGGGAACGGTGGATTGGTCTTTCGCTGGAGCGGGCAGAAATGTTGCGCAGTACAAGTGGAACTCAACTACCTGCAACGCGGTTGGCGAGAGGCAAACGAAGAGGGTGCTTACACGCGCGCGCTACACTATATAGAGTTGCCGTTTCTGATGCATATCTATTTCGGCAGTCCGACATTTCGTGGCTTTGTCAATTTAGGTCCGCAGATAGGCTACTGCGTGTACGACAATGGCGGCATAGGCACGAAACAAACGAGCGAGGTGCATCAATACAGCCCCATAGAGAAACCTTTTGATTGGGGAATTGCGGGCGGTTTGGGCTTTTATGTCCGCACCCGTAGTGTGGGACTGTACCAATTAGAAGTGCGCTACAATTATAGTCTTGGCACGCTTTTTGACAACTCTCTGACAGCCCATTACCGCAACTCGAACCCTATGGAGTTGTCAGTCAATCTGGCATGGCTGTGGGAGTTTAAGAAGTAATTAGGAATTAAGAGGGCATTGATACTCTCTACAACGAAAACAACGATAACAACAATAATCAACTAATACTAATAGACATGAAGACGAATTATGAGATTCGCTATGCGTCGAACCCTGTTGACGCAAAGAGTTACGACACTACTCGTCTGCGTAACGATTTCCTGATTGAGAAGGTGTTCACTCCTAACGAGGTGAATATGGTGTATTCGATGTACGACCGCATGATTGTGGGCGGTGCGATGCCTGTGGGCGAGGTGCTCACGTTGGAGGCGATTGACCCCCTGAAGGCTCCGCATTTCCTGACCCGCCGCGAGATAGGTATCTTCAACGTAGGTGCCGGCAAGGGTATCGTGAAGGTGGACGGCACGGCTTTTGAGTTGGACTACAAAGAGGCGCTCTATTTGGGTAAAGGCGACCGCGAAGTAACCTTCGAGTCGTGCGATGTAGAGCACCCCGCGCTGTTCTACTTCCTCTCCGCGAACGCGCACACCACCTATCCCGACAAGAAGGTTACGAAAGCTGACGCTGTGGTAGCGCACATGGGCAGCCTCGAGATGTCCAACGAGCGTGATATCAACAAGATGATTGTCAACCAAGTGCTGCCTACCTGCCAGTTGCAGATGGGTATGACAGAGTTGGCACCCGGCAGCGTATGGAACACCATGCCGGCACACGTTCACTCGCGTCGTATGGAGGCATATTTCTACTTTGAACTGCCCGAAGACCAATCTATCTGCCACTTCATGGGCGAGGTGAACGAGACGCGCCACATCTGGATGCACAACAACCAAGCCGTGCTCTCGCCGGAGTGGTCTATCCACAGCGCAGCGGCTACGCATAACTACACCTTTATCTGGGGTATGGGTGGCGAGAACCTCGACTACGGAGACCAAGACTTCAGTTTGATTACGGACTTGAAGTAAGGACAGCCTGCGGCTGTCCAACCGCGCTCCGCGCTGAAGGACAGCTTCGCTGAAAGATAAAGGATAAAAGACTAAATAGTTTCGACTATGAGTATTTGGAGGTAGGTGTTCCTACCGCGGGCGAGACGCCCGCGTCCCCAGTTATACGTCTTTCATCCTGTGTCCTTCATCCTAAAACAAAACAATTTTCAACCCATTTAATAACTAACTATCATGAATCCTTTTTCTTTGGAAGGTAAGAACGCCCTCATCACCGGTGCGTCTTACGGCATTGGCTTCAACATTGCGAAAGCATTTGTTGCAGCAGGTATCAAGAACATCATCTTCAACGACATCAACGAGGAGTTCCTTGCCCGCGGTCTGAAGAACTATGCAGATGCAGGTATTACCAATGTACACGGCTATGTATGCGACGTAACGAAGGAAGACGATGTGAAAGCGATGGTTGAGAAGATTCACCAAGAGGTAGGTCAAATAGACATCCTTGTGAACAACGCAGGTATCATCAAGCGTATTCCGATGCACGAAATGAAGCGCGCTGAGTTCCAGCAGGTTATTGACATTGACTTGGTAGGTCCGTTCATCGTGGCTTCCGCTGTGCTGCCTGAGATGATGGGGCGTCGTGAGGGTAAGATTATCAATATCTGCTCCATGATGTCTGAGTTGGGTCGCGAGACCGTGAGCGCATACGCAGCAGCCAAGGGCGGTCTGAAGATGCTCACCCGCAACATCTGCTCCGAGTACGGTGCTTACAACATCCAGTGCAACGGCCTTGGTCCGGGTTACATCGCTACCCCGCAAACCGCTCCGCTGCGTGAGTTGCAGGCAGACGGCAGCCGCCATCCGTTCGACCAGTTCATCTGCGCGAAGACTCCTGCCGGCCGCTGGCTCGACCCATCGGAGTTGGGTGGTCCCGCTGTGTTCTTGGCTTCGCACGCTTCCGACGCTGTGAACGGACACATCCTCTACGTGGACGGCGGTATCTTGGCTTACATTGGTAAACAACCCGAATAAGCCATGAAGAAAGTACTTTTCATTGCTTCTCTTGCTCTCGCGCTCATAGCGTGCCAGCCCGCTGCCGAACAGGCGGCGAAGGTGTATGGTCGCTATGTGCCCGAGCGCAAAGACGACTTCGCGTGGGAGAACGAGTATGCGGCTTTCCGTCTCTACGGACCGGCGCTGCTGCCCGAGAACCCCTCCAACGGCGTGGACCTGTGGCTGAAAAGCAGCCCCGAACTCCGTATTGACTCGATGTACTACCATGAGTTGGAGTTGGGCGAGCCTTACCATATCAACTATGGCAAGGGGCTTGACTGCTACAAGGTGGCGCACACCGTAGGTTGCGGCGGTCTTGCCGTGGTGGCCGAGGACATGCTCTACGTGGGCGGTCCGTATAGCCGTTGGGAGATACTGGAGCAGATGCCTGACCGCTTCTCGTTCCGGCTCCAATACGACAGTCTGCTGGTTTGCAACCAAGTGATGCAGGCTTCGCTCACCATCACCGCGGAGGCTGGCAAACTGCTGAACCGTGCTGACATCGTCATCACCAACCGCACGAAGATTCTCCTGCCGCAACTCTATGTGGGCGGCGGTATCTACCTGCACGACACGGTGGACAACATCATGCAGTGCAAGTGCGGCGCGGTGGCATACGCCGAGGACGCGCTCTCCGACAAGGGGGCTGCGAAGATGAACTTCGACTACAACGGTTCCACCTCGCAAGGGCGCAACTACGTGGCAGTCATCACCCCGAACGCCACCCGTCAGGAGATTATCGACGGCTCTCTGTTGTCGCTTAAGGAGTATCAGTTGGGCGACACGCTCACCTACTACTTCGGCGGCTGCTGGAGCGAGTGGAGCAACGGCGAGCAGACGATGGCAACCGACGAAGACTGGTTCAACGCCGTCCGCGCGTTTGCTAAGACGCTGTAAACCTTAGTAGTATAAAGTTTTAGGTTTCAAGTGGCAAGTGCTTGAAACCTGCAACTTGAAACTTTTTTACCTCTTACCATTATGACCTGTTTGATACTTCGGTTAGCCACGCTCGGCAATGTGGCGATGACGGTGCCCGTCATTGCTTCGCTGAGCGCGCGCTACCCGGAGCATCAGTGGGTGGTGGTGTCGCAGAAACCGCTTGCCGCGATGTTCCACGGCATGCCCAACGTACACTACCACGAAATCCAACTGAAAAATATCGCGGGTCTATCGCGGGTCTATCGCGGGTTGACCGCGTATCGTCCGGACATGGTCTTCGACCTGCACGGCGTCTTTGCCACCCGCATCCTTTGCGGTTTGTTTCGTTTGCAGGGGGTACCCGTCTTCTCCATAGACAACGACCGAGCCGCCAAGCGCATGCTCACCCTTCGGGGTGCGAAGAAAGGGGCGGCGTTGTCCACGGAGTTTCAACGCTATGCCGACACGTTTCGGCTCGCGGGATTCGACACCGATGACCGCTTCGCCGCTTTGTCCGTCAATACCCGAGCCGCCGAAGCCGTGCAACAACGCTTCGGCACCAAGACTGGGCGCTGGATAGGCATTGCACCTTTCGCCAAATCCAAATCGAACATGCTACCTTACCGCGTGATGAAAGAGGTGATACAAGCCCTCTCCGCACGCGAGGACACCCGCCTTTTCCTATTCGGTGCAGGAAAAGTGGAGTGCGAGATGCTTCGCCAGTGGGCGAGTGTCTTTCCCCGCACCGAGAGCGTGGCAGGCTGTCTGCCGCTAGAACAGGAACTGGAACTCATGCGTCGGCTTGACCTCATGCTCTGCATGGATTCTGCCAACCAGCATCTCTCTTCACTCGTCCGCCTGCGTGCAGTGAGCGTCTGGTGCGCCACCCACCCCTGCATCGGGTTTATGGGCTGGAAGCAGTCGCCCGAGGACATCATCCAACATACAGACCTCAGTTGCCGACCCTGCACGTGCCACGGCACCAATCGCTGCTGGTACCGCAACTTCGCCTGCAAACAATTTATAGCCAACGATATAATACAAAGAATATGAGTAAGATAATCGCATTAGCCAATCAGAAAGGTGGCGTGGGTAAGACCACCACGGCTATCAACCTTGCCGCCGCCTTGGCACAACAGAAACAACGCGTGTTGCTCGTGGATGCCGACCCGCAAGCAAATGCCTCATCGGGCTTGGGCATTGAGATTCGCGATCTAAACAATACTATCTACGAATGCTTAGTCAACAACAATGACCCGCATGCGGCGGTGGTGGAGACCTCTGTGAAGAACCTTTTTCTTATCCCGAGCCATATTGACTTGGTCGGCGCAGAGATAGAGATGCTGAATATCGACAACCGCGAGACCCTGCTCAAGCGTGTGCTGGCGCAGGTGCGCAATGAATACGACTATATCCTTATTGACTGCTCGCCTTCGCTTGGACTTATTACGGTCAATGCGCTCACCGCAGCCGACAGCGTCATCATCCCCGTACAGTGCGAGTTCTTCGCGCTGGAAGGTATTGCTAAACTGCTGAATACCATCAAGATAATCAAGTCAAAACTCAATCCGTTGCTCAAGATTGAGGGCTTCCTCCTAACGATGTACGACAACCGTCTGCGCCTGAGCAATCAGGTCTATGAGGAAGTGAAGCGCCACTTCGGAGATTTGGTGTTCAATGCCGTTATTACGCGCAATGTGCGCCTATCGGAGGCTCCCAGTCATGGTATGTCGGTACTCGAATACGACCCGTCCAGCAAAGGCGCAAAGAACTACACCGCACTGGCGAAAGAACTGATTAAAAGACAATAAGTAAGGATAAAGGACCGCTACGCTAAAAGATAAAAGACTAAATACCTTCGTCTTTTAGGGTGCGGTCTGGAGATCTCACTTTCCATGAGTCGAAACTATTCAGTCTTTCATCTTCATCCTTCATCCTTCATCCCTAAAAGATTATGAAAAAACTAACAGGACTCGGGCGTGGATTGGACGCCCTGATTGATACCACGCATGTGGACACCAACGGCGGCAGCAGCATCAACGAGGTGGAGCTCCGCCTCATCGTTGCCAATCCCGACCAGCCCCGCCGCAACTTCGACGAAGAAGCCTTGCAGGAGTTGGCAGACTCTATCCGCGAACATGGCGTTATCTCCCCCATCACCCTGCGCAAGAACGAGGACGACACGTACATGATTATCGCGGGTGAGCGTCGTTTCCGCGCGGCGAAGATGGCAGGGCTGGACACTATCCCCGCCTATATCCGCACCGCGAAAGACGAGCAGGTGATGGAGTGGGCACTCATCGAGAACATCCAGCGCGAGGACTTGGATGCCATCGAGATTGCGCTTGCCTACCAACGCCTGATGGACGATTACCAACTCACCCAAGAGCGCATGTCCGAGCGCGTAGGCAAGAAGCGCGCCACCGTCGCCAACTACCTGCGCCTGCTCAAGTTGCCCGCCGAGATTCAGATGGGTATCAAGGAGAAGAAGATAGACATGGGGCACGCCCGCGCTATCTTGGGTTCTCCCTCCACCGAGCAGCAACTCAGCCTCTACCAACGTATCCTCGCCGAGGGACTCTCTGTCCGCCGCGTGGAGGAGTTGGTGAACGAAGCGAAGAGTGAAGAGCAACCCAAAGCGCCCAAGGCGGCCAAGTCGCCCGTGAAGGAAGAGTTTGCGGCAATGGCAGAGCAACTCTCCACCGCCTTACAGACCCGCGTGAAAGTAACCGACGGCAAACTCACCATCGCCTTCCGAAGCGAAGAGGAGTTGCATGCGATAGCAGAGAAGTTAACTAAGAATTAAGAACGCGCATGCTCTGAGTAATCCGCATACTCCGAGCACTCTGAATGCTCTGACCAGTCTGATTTTTCCACGCATTGTCTGTTCGTAGATTCATATTGCTCCTCTTTTTGTTGTTGCCCTGTGTCCTCAACGCACAGAGCGACCAAATCTACTATGTCCACACGGAGGACACCACGCACACCGACGAGGAAGAGGAGTACAAATACTATATCGACCTCCGTCGTCAGCCTATCGCGGCGCGGGCGGTTTGGCTCGGTGCCATCGTCCCCGGGCTGGGGCAGATATACAACGGCAGTTACTGGAAACTGCCCATCGTCTATGGCGGTTTCATGGGCTGCGGATACGCCATCTCGCTCAACCAGACGCGCTACGAGTCGTACAAACAGGCGTATCGCGACCTCTACAACGATGCGCAGGCGGGGCTCGTAAACGACGACCCCTCCAAGTCCTACAACGCCATCCTCCCCGAAGGCTACACGATAGACCGCATGGGAGGCGTCAGCACCTACACCACCACGCTCAACAACTGGCAGAGCACCTACCGCCGCTACCGCGATTACAGCATCGTGGCGACCATACTCGTCTATGCCCTCTCGCTGGTGGACGCCTACGTCGATGCCTCGCTCTTCGACTTCGACATCTCTCCCGACCTCACCCTGAATGTAGAACCTCAGTTGTACTACGACCTGCAGCAACAGCGTAGTACCGAACTCAAACTCGCTATCAAGTTTTGAAAAAGAAACATATCATACTTTTCGTTGCTTTCGTTGTTTCTGTAGTTAATGTAATATCCGCAAACACGACCGCAGGCGAGACGCCTGCGTCCCCAGTGCTTTCAGCAGGCGGGGACGCCTGCGCACCCGGAGTGGAGTCGCTGTCTGCCGATTCCGTCCTGCTGGACTCTATTGACCAAGTCATCGAGGCGATGGCGGACACCGTTACGCAGGCTCCGCTCTTCCCACAGTCGCCCGACTCGGCGCTCACCGACCTCGACTACCGGCTGCTGGAGTGGTCGCTGGGCTGGCTCGACACCGCGCAATGCGTGGTTACGCCCGACACTACCACGCTCCCCGACTCCGTCTATAAGGCACGTCTGCAGGCGTTGCCCTGCGTGATTGAGTTGCCCTACAACAGTATCGTGCGGGCATTCATTCTCCGCTACGTAAAGCGCAACCCTAAGCAACTGGCGCGCATGAAACGCATGTCGGAGTACTATTTCCCTATCTTCGAAGAAGCCCTCTGCCGCCACGACCTGCCCTACGAGTTGGCACTGCTGCCCGTCATCGAGTCGGCACTCAACCCCTCTGCCCACTCCCACGCCGGCGCGGCGGGACTATGGCAGTTCATGCCTGCCACGGGAAAGCGCTACGGACTGGAAATCAACTCACTGGTGGATGAGCGGCTCGACCCCGTCAAGTCCACCGACGCGGCTTGCCGCTTCCTGAGCGACCTCTACAATATCTTCCACGACTGGAACCTCGTCATTGCCGCCTACAACTGCGGCGGCGGCAATGTGAACAAAGCCATCGCCCGCGCGGGCGGCAAGCGCGACTTCTGGTCTATCTACCCCTACCTCCCCCGCGAGACGCGCTCCTACCTACCCATCTTCATCGCCGCCAACTACGCGATGAACTACCACGACGAGCACGGTATCTGCCCCGCGCCCTTGGACAAAATCATGCTCACCGACACCATCATCACCACGCGGCGCATGCACCTCGAGCAGGTGGCGGACAAACTGCATATCCCCCTTGCCGAACTTAGGCGCCTCAACCCCCAATACACCCGCGACATACTCCCGGGCGGCACCCCTTACGCCCTCTGCCTGCCGCAGGAGAAGACCACGGCGTTCTTGCAGCAGGAAGACTCCATCTACGCCCACCGCGCAGACCAACTCATCAACAACCGCCGCGCGGAAATCGACCTCGCCAAGGTAACCTCCGTCTCCGGAGCATACCGCGTGAACGGCGTTACCTACTACACCATCAAGAACGGCGACACCCTCGGCGGCATTGCCAAGAAGTTCCACTGCACGGTCAAGCAACTGAAAGCATGGAACAACCTCTCGTCCGATAACATCCGCGCGGGTAAGAAACTACGGATTTGTCGGTAGTGGAGAAGAAAGAGCGCCGCAGGCGATATATCGCGGCGGCGAACGGAAACAGCAGGCGGGGACGCCTGCGTACCCGGGCAACGCACTCGGACAATTTGTTTTTGAATGTGGAAAGTATTTCGTTATTTGAAATAGATATATAGAACACATATAATTTTCATTATCATGGAAAAGACTAATGTAGTAGTGCGCTTCTGCGGAGACTCGGGCGACGGCATGCAGTTGACCGGCAACATGTTCTCTTCGCTGAGCGCGATTCTCGGCAACGAGATTTCCACTCTGCCGGACTTTCCTGCGGAGATTCGTGCGCCGCAAGGTACCTTGGGCGGCGTGTCGGGTTTCCAAGTGAACCTCGGCAAGCAGGTGTTCACCCCGGGCGACAAAGCCGACGTCATCGTGGCGATGAACGCTGCCGCGCTGAAAGTGTGCACCTTAGGCTCGCAGTTCAATCAAGTCGGTGCGCAGTACAACGACGAGCATGCGATGTACACGCGCCATGCCGTGGTCATTGTGGACATGGACGCTTTCGCAGCCAAAGACCTGGAGAAAGCGCTCTACAAGACCGACAACCCCTTCACCGAACTGGGTATCCCCGAGACCGTGCAGATAGTGCCTGTTAGGCTGACGCAACTCACCAAAGACTCGCTCAAAGAGTCGGGATTGGACAACAAATCCATCCTCAAGTCGCGCAATATGTTCGCCCTCGGTCTCGTCTGCTGGCTCTTCGACCGCCCCGTGGAAAAAGCCATCCATTTCCTCGAAGGCAAGTTCAAGAAGAAACCCGCCCTCATCGCCCCCAACACCAAGGTACTCGTAGACGGCTACAACTACGGTCAGAATCTTGCGCTAAATCAGATATTGACCCCCTCCAACTCCCCCTATAAAGGGGGAGAGGAAAGATTAGTTTCCATAGACGAAGGTAATTCATTTTCCCCCTCCCTGTGTAGGGAGGGACGGGGAGGGTCCTACACCTCCATCGCGGGCAACCGCGCGACGGCGTTCGGCTTGATTGCCGCTGCCCACAAGACGGGCAAGCGTCTCTTCCTCGGTTCTTACCCCATCACCCCTGCTACCGATATCATGCACGAGTTGGCAGCCCGCAAGGACATGGGCGTCATGGTGGTGCAGGCGGAGGACGAGATAGGCGGCGTATGTACCGCCATCGGTGCTGCCTTCGCAGGTGACTTAGCCTGCACCTCCACCTCCGGTCCCGGGCTCTCGCTCAAGTCGGAGGCTATCGGGCTCGCCGTCATGGCAGAGTTGCCGCTTGTGGTCATCGATGTGCAGCGCGGCGGTCCCAGCACAGGACTCCCCACCAAGACCGAACAGACCGACCTCCTCCAAGCCGTCTTCGGACGCAACGGAGAGTGCCCCGCCGTGGTCATCGCCGCATCGAATAGTGCCAACTGCTTCGACTACGCCTACGAGGCTTGCCGACTGGCGTTGGAGAACATGCTCCCCGTCATCCTGCTCACCGACACCTACCTCGCCAACGGCACTGCTCTCTGGCAACTGCCTACGCTGGAGTCGCTGCCCGCTATCCATCCGCAGACTGTACCCGAGTCGCTCAAAGGGCACTACAACCCCGCCCTGCGCGATGAGAACGGTATCCGCTATTGGGCTTTCCCGGGCATGGAAGGCTACGAGCACCGCAATATAGGACTGGAGCGCGACAGCGAGAAAGGCACCATCTCCACCAACCCCGAGAACCACGAGGTGATGGTCAAGGCGCGCCAACATAAGTTAGACCATGTGGCGCAGCAGATTCCCTCCTTGCAGGTGCAGGGCAACGCCGCGAGCGACACCCTGCTCGTAGGCTGGGGAAGCACCGAAGGACACCTCCGCGCCGCGGCGAAAGAACTCGACTGCGCACTCGCACACTTCAACTATATCAACCCGCTGCCGCTCAATACCCGCGAGGTGTTAGCCGGATATAAGCGAATAGTAGTGTGTGAACTGAACAATGGGCAATTCGCCACCATCCTCCGCGCCAAGTTCCCCGACATCACCGTGGAGCAATACAACGAAATCATGGGGCAACCCTTCGCCGTAGAAAGAATAGTAAAATCAATTAGGAATTAGTTATGGAAGCAAGTCAATTCAAATCCGACCAATATGTTCGTTTCTGCCCGGGCTGCGGCGACCACGCTATCTGCATGGCGTTGCAGAAAGCCATGGCGCAGATAGGAGTGCCCACCCACGAGACGGTTGTCATCTCGGGTATCGGCTGCTCCAGCCGCATGCCGCACTACCTCAACACCTACGGCTTCAACACCATCCATGGGCGCGGTGCTGCCATCGCCACGGGCGTGAAGACTGCGCACCCCGAACTGACCGTATGGCAGATGACGGGCGACGGCGACTGTCTCGCCATCGGCGGCAACCATTTCATCCATTCCCTCCGACGCAATGTGGACCTGAACATCTGCCTCTTCAACAACCGTATCTACGGTCTCACCAAGGGGCAGTACTCGCCCACCTCGCCGCGAGGCTTTGTCTCCAAGTCCAGCCCCTTCGGCACAGTGGAGCGCCCCTTCGTGCCTGCCGAGTTGGTGATGGGTGCACGGGGCACCTTCTTCGCCCGCACACTGGATGTGGACATGCCCACCACCGTGGACTGCATGGTGCAAGCGCAGCAACACAAAGGTGCGAGCGTGATAGAGTGCCTCGTCAACTGCGTGATTTTCAACAACGGCACCCACGACTGGATAGCCAACCGCGACACACGCGCCGAGCGCACCATCCTCCTCCGCCACGGCGAGAAGATGCTCTTCGGCAAAGACCTCGACAAGGGGCTTGCGCTCGTTACCGACGAAGGCGCATTGCTGCCGCACCTCGCCGTAGTGCCTGCCGACGACCCGCGGGTGCTCACCCACGATGCCACAATCGCTGACCCCACGCTGCATCGTATGCTCGCCCTCATGGGGCAAGAGCGCTACATGGAAGCCGGCGGCGATGTTCATAGCGAGTTGCCCATCGCCCTCGGCGTGATACGCAACGTGTCGGAAGAGACCTACGACCACGCTGTGAATCAGCAGATTGCAGAAGTGCAAGCCAAGTCGAAGATTCATACCTTCGATGAACTGCTCGGGACCTTGGAGCAATGGGAAGCGTAGATAATTATGAATTATGAATTATGAGGGCGTAGATAAGTAGGAATGTCCAAGCAACAGAAATTCTATGTCGTTTGGCAGGGGAGGAAGACGGGTGTCTTCACCTCGTGGGCGGATTGTGAAGCCCAAGTGAAAGGGGTGGAGGGCGCCAAGTACAAGTCCTTTCCCACACGCGCCGAAGCAGAGGCGGCTCTCGCAGGAGAGCCGCCCGTTTGGCGCAAGAAAGGCGATGGGGGAGAGGCATCTGTATTGCGCAAGAGCGGGGATTTGCTGAGCAGAGTAGCGGGTTGCAAGGTGAAGCCAGTGTTGCCTGCGCTGGCGGTGGATGCGGCTTGCTCGGGGAATCCGGGGATGATGGAGTTTAGGGGGGTGATAGCCGACACGGGGACGGAGGTCTTCCATCGCGGACCGTTTGCGGAGGGGACTAACAACATCGGGGAGTTTCTGGCAATAGTCTTGGGGCTTGCCTACCTCAAGCAGCACAACCTGCCGTGGGTGCTCTATTCCGACAGCCGAACCGCGCTGGCGTGGTTGAAGAAGAAGCATGCGCAGACTAAACTGGAATGCACGCCTGCTAATCAGCCGCTTTTCGAGATGTTGCGCAAGGCGGAGCAGTGGCTGGCGGAGAACGGTTATAGTACCGATGTGCGAAAGTGGGATACGGAGGAGTGGGGGGAGATACCCGCAGACTTCAGGCGGAAATAGGGGGCGTTTGCACAGTAGAAGTTTATTGCAAACTGCGGGGGGATGTCTGCGCACTCGGACAGTATTCCTTTGGGGTGCGGCCTGGAGACCGCACCTCCATGGAAGCAGGCAGGGGGCGAGATAGCGCCGCAGGCGATATATCGCGGCGGCGAAGGGAAGGCGGGGACGGCTGCGCGACTAGGCATAGTTTTGCCTTGTTATATTTATCTACACGAGTGATTTATCTACTTATTGGGAAATCAGAATGCTACTTATTTGTAGGAATAGGTAGCATTTTGATTTTTGTTGTTTTGTTGCAATTTGGATTTTAGAGCCTTATTAGACCCTTACTTAACCCTTATCAGAACCTTATATAAACAAGTGGGAGGTCGTTCTGACACTTTGTACGCTGATTTTAAGGGATGGATGTCAAATTGATAGGTAGGGCTTTTGGCGTGTTCGCAGGTGCTTTGGGAGGATTGCGGAAGAAGGTTGGCGAAATTTGTTAGCAAAATTCGTTGAAAGTTTTGTGTATGTCAAAAAAAAGTCGTATCTTTGCGGGCTGTTTTTTATGGGGCTTGCCTTGTATTTGTGTATGTGGTGTGCAGAGGAGGCGGACATGGTACAATTAAGAAAGGAAAGAACTTTATATGATAGATTACAAAGAGATACAATCGCTCTATTTCTTGGGCATCGGCGGCATCGGCATGAGTGCTCTGGCGCGCTACTTCAAGGCGCAGGGCTTCATCGTGATGGGCTACGACCGGACGGCGTCGCCGCTGACGAAGGAGTTGGAGAAGGAAGGGATAGAGGTGCACTACACCGACCGCGTGGAGAACGTGCAGCGTGTGGAGTTGACCCCGAAGCACACGCTGGTGGTGCGCACGCCTGCGGTGCATGATGACTGCGCCATTTATCAGTACTTGCTCGGCGGCGGTTTCTCGATACAGAAACGGGCGGAGGTGCTGGGGATGGTTACGAAGCAGATGCGTGCGCTGTGCGTGGCAGGCACCCACGGGAAGACGACGACTTCGACCATGCTGGCGCATATCATGTACCAGTCGGAGATAGGCGCGAACGCGTTCTTGGGCGGGATAAGCAACAACTACAACTCGAACGTGCTGATGCAGAAAGACACGAGTTACGTGGTGGTGGAAGCAGATGAGTACGACCGCTCGTTTCTGCAACTGACGCCGTACATGGCGATAATCACCTCCGCCGACCCCGACCACCTCGACATATACGGTACGGAGGAAGAGTATCGCGCTGCTTTTCAGGAGTTTATGTCGCTTGTGAAGAACACGCTGATTGTGAAGAAGGGCATTGCGTTGCAGCCGAAAACGAAGAAAGGGGTGAAGGTGTATTCGTACAGCGCGACGGAGGTAGCGGACTTTTACGCGGACAACATCCGCGTGGCAGACGGGCATATCCGCTTTGACTTCCACACGCCGACGGAGACGATAGTGGACATGAACTTAGGCGTGCCCGTGTGGATAAACATCGAGAACGCTGTGGCGGCGATGGCGGCGGCGTGGCTGAACGGCGTGCGTGTGGATGAACTGCGGCACGGGATAGACTCTTTTAGTGGGGTGTACAGGCGTTTTAACATCCATGTGAACACGCCCGAGGTGGCATATGTGGACGACTATGCGCACCATCCCGAGGAGATACGCAGCGCGATAGATTCGATACGCCGTCTGTTCCCCGAGCGGCATCTGATAGGGGTGTTTCAGCCTCATCTCTACTCGCGCACGCGGGACTTTGCGGAGCAGTTTGCGGCGGTGCTCTCGACGCTGGATGAGGTAGTGCTGCTGCCGATTTATCCTGCGCGGGAGGAGCCCATTCCGGGGGTGTCTTCCTGCATGCTGCTGGAGCGGCTGACGTGCGCCGACCGATGGCTGGTTACCAAAGACGAGTTGGCGGATTTCGTGCGTCAGAAAGCGCATGAGCAGGCGCCCGCGGTGGTCATCACGCTCGGCGCGGGGGATATAGACAGGCTGGTGGAGCCGATAGCGGAAGCGCTGCGGGATTGAGGACCGCTTCGCTGTCCGACCGCTTCACTGTCCGACCGCTTCGCTGAAAGATGAAAGATAAAAGACTGATTACCTTTGGAATAATATGTGCGGCATGGAGACCGCACCTCCTTGAATGAATTTGAAAACTGTCATATTGAAATCGCTTGTGGTAGTGGGGTTGGTAGCCCTGCTGGCGGTGGCAGTGGGGACGAGTAGGGGGAAGGACAGAGAGGAGCGGTGCAAGGAGTTGGTGTGCAAGATAGCCGATGAGGACGAGCGTTCGTATGTGAGCGAGCAGGAGTTGTTCACGCTTCTCAAGCAGCATAATGCCTACCCCGTGGGCGAGTACCTGCATCGGATTAACCTGCAGCATATGGAGAACATCATCCGCGAGCACCCGATGGTGCGCACGGCAGAGTGCTACACCGCCGAGGACGGCACTGCGCGAATCCGTGTTACGCAGCGGGTGCCGCTGCTGAAGGTGGTTACCGCTGACGAAGCGTACTATATCGACACCGACCGCCGCAAGATGCCGCTGCGGGCGAGCATACACGACACGGTGCCCGTAGCCACGGGGAAAGTGGGCTTTGAGACGGCGTCAACCGTGCTTGCGGACTTCGCGGAGTGGGTGCAGGAAGATGATTATTGGAGCGCGCGCGTGGAGGCGATAGATATGCGGACACCCAAGCATATTCGCATCAAGCAGAAAGGGAAGCAAGAGGACTTGGTGCTGGGCGAGATAGACGACTATGAGGGCAAACTGCAGAAAGCCGCCGTCTTCTACCGCCGCACGGCAAGCATAGAGAAACCCCGTTATCGCACCCTTGACCTCCGCTATCAGGGGCAGGTGGTGGCGGGAAGGTAAGAAGAACCAGGAACCAGGAGCCAGGAATCAGGAACAAAGAGCCAAGAACAAAGACTATGGCAAAGCGAGGAAATAGATATCAGAAAGCAACCGAACTGCCTTTGGTGGCGGTGGATTTGGGAAGCAATGGCGTGCGTGCTATGGCGGCGCAGCGTGTGGGAGACGGTCTGTTTCGGATATTGGGGGTAGAGGAGTGCAACGAGAAGCCGCGGGCGGTGGAGGCAGGTGTGGTGCGCCAGTCGCTTGACACGGGTTTTGCCATCAACAAGGTGCTGACCCTGCTGGCGAACCGTATCGGCGTGGAGGAGATTCCGAGCGCTTTCTGCTCGGTAGGCGGGCAGTCGATGGGCGTGGTGGAGGTGATGGCGAAGCGCGACCAAGTGCGTCGGCGCGAGATACCCGCTACCATGTTAGAGGCGCTGGAAGAGGAGTGCAAGCAGAAGATAGAGAACAAGTACCCGCAATTAGCGGTGCTGGGTATCGTGCCGAGTTTCTATGTGTTGGACGGCGTGCGGCAGGAGGAAATGCCTGAGCGACAGAGTGCTACCGTGCTCGAAGGGCATTACAATGCGTTCTACGGCAACAAAGCGATAGACGCTAACCTCCGCAAGAGTTTTCTGCAAGCGAAGAAAGTGGTGGAGAGCGTGTTTCCGCGCCCCGATGTGTTGCTCTCGCTGTTTGCCGCCGAAGACGGCAGTCAGATATTAGACGATGGCTGCGCGGTGTTGGATATGGGGCATGAGACTACGACGCTGACGGTCTATAAGGCAGGCGAGTATATCCTCAACGATGTGGTTGCCCAAGGCGGGGCGCATATCACCCGTTTCTTGCAGCAGCAGGGCGTGAGCGCGAAGACCGCCGAACTGCTGAAGACCCGATACGGCTATGCGTCGCCCGATCAGGTGGAGAAGAACGTTACCATGCGTATCCCCGCTGCGCCCGAGTTGGGCGGCTATTTCTCGCTGACGAGCGAGCAACTGGCGGAGACCATTGCGCAGAAGTTAGACGAGATACTCAGTCCGCTGCTGGAGAAGTTGAACACCTACGCAGGGCGTATCCGCACCCTTTATATCACAGGCGGCGGCAGCATGCTGCGGGGCGTGGACGACTACATACAGCGGCGCACCGCCATCACCGTCCGCTACGGAGGGCACGACCTGCTTCTGACCGCCGACACCGCGGAGCAGTACCTTGAGCCGACCTACGCGCCGCTCGTGGGGACGATACTGCTCGGGCAAGACTATCGCGACAGGCATCAAGACCGCGTCATCAAAGGGGCAGAGAGCCTGATAGGAGAAACGAAGAAGAGACTGATAGACCTCTTCTCGGAGCAGGAATGATGACCCTCCCCAGCCCTCCCTACAAAGGGAGGGGGAATATAATGACAATTAACCATTAAGACTATTCTCTCTTCTCTCCCCCTTTGTAGGGGGAGTCGGAGGGGGGCTCAATTACATAAGAACTATGAACGAAGAATTGATTACTCTCCCTTTGGAGATAGTGGAAGATAGCCTTATCAAGGTGGTAGGCGTAGGTGGCGGCGGTGGCAACGCGGTCAACTACCTCTACCAGCAGGGAATCAAAGACGTTACTTTCCTTGTATGCAATACCGACAAGCAGGCGATGGGCAAGTTGTCCGTCCCTGCCAAACTGCAGTTGGGTCCCGGATTGGGTGCTGGCGGCAAACCTGAGGTAGCATGCCAGTACGCCGAACAGTCGCGCGAGGATATCAAGACGGCGCTCAACGATGGCACTAAGATGCTCTTTGTGGCAGCCGGTATGGGCGGCGGCACGGGCACGGGCGCTTCGCCCATCGTGGCGGAAGTGGCGCAGGAGATGGGAATCCTGACCGTGGGTATCGTTACTATCCCCTTCAAGTTCGAGAAAGGGCAGAAGATACACAAGGCGATGGTTGGCGTGGCGAAACTTGCAAAGCATGTGGACGCGCTGCTGATTATCAACAACGAGAAGTTGAAGGACATCTACCCCGATTTCTCTTTCCTCAACGCCTTCGAGAAATCCAACGATGTGGTCGCCAATGCAGCGCGCGCCATTGCGGAAATCATCACCCTGCCGGGTATTGTCAATACCGACTTTGCGGATGTGTATAACACGCTCAAGGACGGCGGCGTAGCGATAATGAACGTAGGTCGCGCCAGCGGCGAGACACGTATCACCGATGCTATCAACGATGCGCTTAACTCGCCGCTGGTGAACACCAACGACGTGCACGGTGCCAAGCGACTGCTGCTTCAACTCTACTGCTCCACGGAGCATGCCATCCAGATGCAGGAGATAGACCAGATAAACGCTTTCGTGGACGAGATAGGCGAGGAGGTGGAGGTGCAGTGGGGCGCCGCGCTGGATGAGAAATTAGGCGAGGACGTGCGCGTAACCATCATCGCCACGGGTTATGAGGTGGACGGGCTGCCGACGATAGACACCGAAGACGAGGAGCAGTCGATACAAGATGCCATCCGCCAGAACTACGAGACACTCGACAAACCCAAGGAGGACGAGCAGGCGGTAACCATCGACCTGAAGGACACCCTGCAAGCCGCCGATTCAACTCCTGGCTCTGGTGAGAAAGTTACTCCGCAATGGGGCGACACCCCTACGGCAGACGAGGTGGTGATACACATAGAAGATGATGAGCCTGCCCCTGCAAAACCTGCAGAGGAGAACACGCAACACCGCTGGGGAGGGTGGCTGAGAAGATAAAATGTTAGAACGCGCTTTGCGCTTTCAGACCGTCTTCGGCTGAAAGATAGTGCTTCGCGCTAAAGGACTTATTTACTCGTAAAATACGAAAACTACGCAAACAAAGTAATAATGGACAACGAAATGAATCTATTTGACTTGTGTCTGCTCGCGTGGCGAGGATGCAAGCGTGCTGTGAAAGCACTTTGGCGCACTTTCATGAGTGCAATGCGCCTAACTATCCGTAAATGGTGGATTAGCCTGCCGGTATTGGCAATTTTCATTGCTGGTGCACTTATCTATACGCGGAAGGACAACTTAACCTATAAGGTGTATGCTGTGGCGAAACTGAATGGTCCTACACTCAACCTTTTTAATGAGGTATTCCGTCCGTTGCAGTCGGGTGTGTTTTTCAACGGGACTCCCGAGGTGGCACAATATATCTACGACCATACGGCAAGGCGTTTTGAGACCTTCCCCGTGATAGACTGCCTGCGAGATAATATCATTGATTATGTGGACTTTGACCGCAAGGTGAAGCCTACGGACACGGTGAACTGGCAGATGCGCGACCATATCTGTATCCAGTTTCGCATCAAATACTGTGATTTAGGGCAGGTGCTTACCATAGAGAAGCAGTTGCTATCTTATCTCAACGGGAACGAAGCGATGCAACATGCCTATCGTGCTGCCTTGCCCGTGATGGAACGCAAGGTGCAGTTCTGCCATACGCAGATTGAAAAATTGGATAGTCTTACCTCCTCCTTCTATTTCAACAACAAAGAGTTGTCCTTGCAAGAGAGTTCCAACAATACGATTGTTACGGGCGAGCAGAGTAATCGCAGCATGGAACTTTTCCTCCCTGCTATCTATGCGCATATTGACTATACGCAGAAAGTGGATGTGCAACGGGCTGCCTATACGGCACCTGTAGCATTGGAGAGTCATTTCGCCGTAAACCCCGAACCGGTGAATAGTCGGGCGAAGATGCTGGTGCTCTTCATCCTTGCTGGCTGGATTGTCAGCCTTGCTATTGCTTGGGGAGTAGAAAAAGCATTTGTCAAATTGTAAATTGTAAAATTGTCAAATCAAGTAGATTGTCAAATAACAAATGTCTTTTGTAGAAACCATAACATCGTGGTATGCGGCGCACATGAATTACGCCTCTATCACGGCGCTGATGACCATCGAGTCATCGTTCATCCCTTTCCCCAGTGAGGTGGTGATACCGCCCGCCGTGTATGTGGCGTCGGAGTCGACCAGTGCGCTCTGCGCTACGGGCAACTACCCCATGGACGTGGCGCTGATAGTGCTCTTTGGTACAATAGGTGCAATGCTCGGGGCAGTCATCAACTACCTGCTCTCGATGTGGCTCGGGCGTCCGATTATCTATAAGTTCGCCGACAGCCGCGTGGGACACTTGCTGTTGCTCAATAGCGAGAAGGTGCAGAAGGCGGAGAACTACTTCAACGACCACGGAAAGGTGAGCACCTTCATCGGTAGGCTCATCCCGGGTATCCGCCAACTCATCAGCATCCCGGCGGGCTTGGCGAAGATGCACTTCGGGCAGTTCATGCTCTACACTTTCCTCGGGGCATTCCTCTGGAACACCGTGTTGGCGCTGCTCGGCTATATCGCCCACGGGCAGGCGGACCTCATCAACCAATACAGCCACGAACTGAGTATCATCATCTTAGCCCTTGTTGGCGTGGTGGTGGTTTACTACGTAGGGAAGATGGTGTATAAGAAAATTAAAAAATAGGTGGGCTCCGAATACTCTGAATACTCCGAGCACTCCGATAAAATAGTCAAATAATCTATGCAAGCAGAAGAGTTGCGCAGACTGATTGCGCTTTGGTTTGAAGAGGACATACGCGATGGTGACCACACCTCGCTCAGTTGCATACCGGCTACGCAGATGGGCTGCCAGCAGTTGCTCATCAAGGAAGAAGGTATCTTGGCGGGTGTGGAGGTAGCGAAAGAGATCATCCGCTATTTCGACCCCGAGTGCCGTATGAAGCAGTATCTTGAAGATGGCGCGGCGGTGAAGCCCGGCGATGTGGCGTTCCGCGTCTATGGAAAGGAACTGTCGCTACTGCAGATTGAGCGTACCATGCTCAATATCATGCAGCGCATGTCGGGTATCGCCACCACGACGCACCGCTACCAGTCGCTGATAGCGGACACGGGCTGCCACGTGCTGGATACGCGCAAGACCACGCCCGGGCTGCGCTATTTGGAGAAAGAGGCAGTGAAGATAGGCGGCGGCATGAACCATCGTATCGGACTTTTCGACATGATTCTGCTGAAAGATAACCATGTGGACTTTGCCGGCGGCATCACCAACGCGCTGACTCGTGCGCGCGACTACTGCCGCGAGAAAGGCAAAGACCTGCGTATCGAGATAGAGACGCGCAACGAGGAGGAGATACGCGAGGCGCTGGCGACCAACATCCCCGACCGTATCATGCTGGATAACTTCACCCCCGAGCGCACGAAGCAGGCGGTGGCGCTTATCCGCGACTGGGAGCAGAAAGCAGGTCGCCACATGGAGATAGAGTCGTCGGGGGGTATCACCATCGACACCCTGCGCGACTACGCCCTCTGCGGTGTGGACTTCATATCCGTAGGTGCGCTCACCCACTCCGTCAAAGGACTTGATATGTCTTTCAAAGCAGTGAAAGAATAAAATTCATGCCTATCTGGCAATGTGCAGCATGTAGATTTATATGCTGATCTCAGTTAGTGATTAGTTAGTGATTAGTTAGTGATTGCCGAGGCAATAACAAGGTCTAAACTTGCTAATATCGAACTTCTAAAAACAGCACGAGGCAATCTAATTTTTAGGTTGCCTCGTGCCGTTTATCTGCATCTCTATGGTGTGTATAGCTCTCAAATGCTGGCTTTTTCCAACGAAAAGTCTTACCAGTTCACTACGAAGCCGGCATGCACGTTGATGCCCGCCTGTGCGTAGTACCACGGCCAGCAGGCGGTGCCGTCTTGATAGTAGGAGCAGTCGCTGCCGCCGTTGCTCGCGTACTTGTGGTCGAAGATGTTGTTGATTTGGCAGAGCAACTTAATCTCCGGGCAGCGTTTGTACTTCTGCAAAGGCAGTGTGTATTGCAGGTTGACATTGGTGGTGGTGTATGCCTTGATGAAGGCGGTGGCGATTTTTGCCGGCTGCCCAATCTGCTCGGGGTGAATCGGCTCCGTCTCGCCGTACCATGCGATGTTCTCCATTACGATACCGTTGCCGTGGGTGTTGTCCAGATACTGCTTCGACACCACGTTTGTCTGCACGGTAGCCACAAAGCCGGCTATGTCGAACGTGAAGAGCGACATAGCGGTAATCATCGGCGAATAGGCGATGTCGGTCTCATCGAAATGCACGGTCTGTCCGTATTCGTTCTCTGCCCAGTTGGCATCGTAGCGGGTAACGGTCTCGTCGTAGCCGAGAATCTTGTTGCGACTGAGCACGAAGTTACCGTCCCAACGGAACCAGTCGGTTATCTTCACGCCCGCCGTGAGTTCCACACCCATGCGGTAACTGTCTTTTACGTTGATAGTCGATTGCGCGCCTACGTCGTTGTATTTGCCCGTGAGGACGAGTTGGTTGTCGTAGTCCATGAAGTAGAGGTTCGCGCCGATGGCGAAACGCGGGTGACTGTATTGGTAACCCAACTCATAGTCGTAGAGCGTCTCGGGGCTGGGCAGACCGGTGTAGGTGTTTGTAGATGCATCCCAGAGCACGTTCTCCTTGTAGTTGTTGCGGCTCGGCTCGCGGTTAGCCATGGCGAAGGAACCGTAGAGCAGGTGCCCGCGATTCTGATAGGTCAGACCCGCCTTGGGGTTGAAGAAATGGTAGTTGACGGTCAGCGGCAGGTCGGTCATGTCCTCATCGTTGATACCGTCGCGGTGGTAGCGCACATATCGGTATTGCAGGTCGGCATAGAGGCTGAGACGCTCCTGCCCGCGGTTGAGCACACGCCAATTGACTTTGCCGTAGGTGTTCGCGTCCACCTTGTTGGCGTTGTTGCGGTAGTACTCGTAGTTAATGGGTAGGCTGCCGCCATAGACGCTGTCTTGAATATAGTTCAGCGTGCCGAAGTGCGCACCGATATAGTCGTTGCCCGCTGCGCCGAACTGCACATCCACATGCTCGTTCACATATTTCGCGCTCAGGATGGCACCCGCGAAGTGATTGTCAAGACTCTTGCGATACATGCCGTAGGCTTTCTTCACTTTCTCGCCGTTCACGTCGGTGTAGCGCTCCAGCCCCCAGTACTCGAAACTCTTGCGTTTGTACTGCTCGTAGTAGCCGCCGCCGTGGGTGTAGTGGAGCGTAGCGTTCAGGCTCCAGTTGGGCGTGAAGCGGTGGGTAATCTGCAACTGCGCATGCTGCTGTGCGTAGTTATCCGTCTGATTATCATAATATTTAGTGTTGCCTTCCGCGTCTTCGTATTCGCCCGCGGGGTTGTAGCGTCGGTCAGCGCCGTCAATGCCGTATGCGGTGTTGTAGTCCACGCCGTCCCAGCCCATGCCGGTCTTCTCCTTGCCGCCGAAGAAGCGTGCCACCACCTGCGTCTTGTCCCCGTACCAACCGAGGTCGCCGTAGTAGGAATACAGGTCAGAGTTCGTGCGATAGAGGAATCCGTCAGAGTTCACCTTGCTGAAACGCGCGTTCACGCGCCAGTTGCCGGGCAGGACTACATGCCCGCTCACCATCTCGCGGAAGGTGTTGTACATACCCCCGTTGAATGCCAGTGTGAAGTGGTTTGCGGTGTCGTTATCGCCCGTGTACATGTTCAGCGACGCACCGAACGAGGCACTACCATTGGTCGAGGTGCCCACGCCTCGCTGCACGTCGATGCTCGACATTGATGCCGCCATATCCGTCATGTTCACCCAGAACACCGTCTGGCTCTCTTGGTCGTTGAGCGGCACGTCGTTTACCGTCATGTTGATACGCGTGTGGTCGGTGCCGCGCACGCGGAAATACGTGTAGCCCACGCCTAAACCGTCGTCGCTCGTTACCTGCAAAGCAGGGATAGTGCTCAGCAGGTAGGGCAGATTCTGACCCGTGTTCTCACGATTCAGACGGTCGTTGCCGACCACGTCGTGGTTGATGGTGGTTTGTTGTACGCGTTGTGCGACCACTTGCACGTCTTGCATCTGGTTCATCACAACAGTCAGCGTGTCATCTGCGGCATACGCACGTATACCGCTGACCGCAACGGCTGCCGTCAGGCAGCACACAGAAAGAAAAGATTGTTTTTTCATACTCCCTCTACAGAATTACCTGTGCAGGTTCAAAGGGTGTTTTCTCAGCCAAATCGGAATTTAGCACCCCCGAAAAAAATTAATATTTTATTGATTTTAATCAGAGTACTCGGAGTACTCTGATTATTTTGATTTCTCAGACCACTAAAATCTATATCCGAACGCCACATACCATCCCCATTCCCACATCTGCTGCTCGGCGATGGTCTTGTTCTTCACGCGGTTGTTCAACCCGAAGTCGTAGCCGGCTTGCAGGCGGTACTTGTCCCACTCAAAGCCGCCACCCAAGCCCATCTGTATGTTCGTGCGGTAGAGTTCATCGGTGCGCAGACGGTCGTATTTCTCGGTGGGGATACCCTGATGCTGCAGCCATTGCTGCGTACCCTCGCTCAGATGGAGTTGCATATAATCCACCTCCGCCAGCCCGATATGCAGTTGCGGACCGGCGTAGAAGAACATATTGAGTTCTTTCCATAGCGGAATGGTGTAGAAACAACGCACGGGGATGGTGAGGTTATGCTGCAACACGCGGTGGTGAATATACTCTTCCTGCACCGTGGCAGCTGTCTGCGAACGCCAATGCTGGTCGTTGTTGCCCAGCGAGAGCGAATAGAGCAAGCCCGTCTGCATGCTGAAATGCAGCGGCAGCAAGAACGTGAAAGTGGCACCGATACGCACCCCGTGCAAGTACATATCGGGGTAGGTATAGTTATTCGTGCGCTGCTGCGGCTGTGTGTAACCTACTTCCAAACGATACTCCACGCCGAAATGATAGTCTTGCTTCTTCGTCTCTTTGCGCGTGGGGTCGAAGAATGTGTTGTCCGCCGTCTGTAAGTCGGGCTGACGGCGCACCTCCTGCGCCTGCACTGCCATCGCCACACAACACATTACAAATATATATAGGTACTTCTTCATTTCTGTGAATAATTAAAGGGATTATCGGAGGTGATGAGTCTTTTGTCCTTCATCCTATATCCTTAATCCTCTGCAAAAGTACTGCTTTTTCCCGAATTATGCAAAAAAAAGCTCTAAATTTCACTTTTTTTACCAAAAAATTTGCGTAATTGAAAAAAAAGCAGTACTTTTGCAACCGCTTTCGACCAGACTCACATTCAGAGTTGTAGTGTTCGGGTACGCAGGCGTCCCCGCCTGCTGTTGGTTGAGAGCAGTGGCAAATTAATTGTTAATTATTAATTGTTAATTGTCAAGGTCCATTCGTCTATCGGTTAGGACGAGAGATTTTCATTCTCTAAAGAGCAGTTCGACTCTGCTATGGACTACCATAAACAAGCGCAAAGAAAACCTTCCTCAAAGGTAAATCATTTGTCTAACAACTTAACGTCTTAGCAAAGATGGCAAACCACAAATCTTCATTAAAGAGAATCCGCCAAACGATTACTCGCAAGGCTCGCAACCACTACTATGCAAAAACTGCTCGCAACGCCGTTCGCGACCTGCGTGCTACCACCGACAAAGCCGCTGCTCAGGCTGCTCTGCCCAAGGTAAGTTCTATGTTGGATAAGTTGGCAAAGCGCAACATCATCCACAAAAACAAGGCGGCTAACCTGAAATCAAAGTTGGCTATCTACGTGAACAAACTCGCGTAAGTGGCGCTCAAAGTGAGCTTTTAGGTATAATTTTCTAAAATACAACGAAAGGACTGCTAACAGCAGTCCTTTCGTTGTTTATCCCTCGAGGTGGGTTAATCAAAAATCCCTTTTGACTTGTAAAGCATAGTTATGCTACTGCCTTGTGCTTATGGAGCGGATTTGTAAACTATTGTTTAGTGTACCTTTTGCCCTTGTGCGTTTATTATTGTTCCGTCATTAAGCAGAAAAACCAGTTGATGCTCCACTATCATTTTGTACGGGGTAGGAATAGATTGGGTGGAGGAACTAGTAGAAGTAATAGGTGGGGTTGGTGATTTGTACCATAGAGTGATCGTATTATCTATAAAGAAGTCGCGCTGTGCCGTCAGCGTGAGTGCCATACATGTCTGCGTTATGGGGACTTTGAAACCTATCGTATAAGGAAAATCTTTGTATAGCACAGATGTATTTTCTGCAGGGATGATGTCCACCTTCTCTGTCTCTACTGCTTCATCTTGCGTTTCGCCACCAAGTGGTGAGACGGTAGGGAGTGTTGCTTTCGCACCTTTCGTATCAATATCGGATAACAAGACGGGTATGAGTTTGTACGAGATACCGCTGTATGTAGTGAGAATGCCGGTGAAGTTACAAAGCGTAGTGTCGTCGGGCAGTGTCTTGCCGGACAAAATACCAAACTCATCGTAGTATCCATACGTTATACCATCTTTTCCTATTATATTTTGCGTTGTGAAAACGATATCTTCGATAGTAACCAGTGTTAAAGGGTGTGCTTGGTAGGTGTCTTCATTGATAGCGGTAACTATCGCGGGGGTAGGGCGTGCGGCTGAAGTGGATTGTAAGTCCTCCCCAATCTGAGTCGCGTTAAATAGGGGCTTTCCTTCAAACTCTCCCAATGTGCCGAATAGAGTTCCTGTCCATTGATTGCCCAATGATACTGCCCCTGCCGGCAGCGATAAGCCGTTGGTGCGTAAGACGATACCTTTTCCGCTATTGTCTTGGAGATAAATCTCTGAGGATGTCTTCACGCCTATGATCACAGCATTTTGAGCCTCTGAAAGCCGCAGTTCATAAGCGGATGTCGGCGCAGCGGCAATGAACTCTGCAATGCTCTCTGCATAGCCTTTCTGCAGAATATAAGTAACTTTCACTTCCTCGCTGTTGTCGGTGCCGTCGGTGGCGATGACGCGAAGGACCGTCGTCTCGGAGATGGTCAGCGGAGACAAGTAGAGCACACGGCTCTCGCTGCTAACGGGGTCTGTCCCATCAATGGTGTAGTATATCTGCGCCCCCTCGGTGGCGCAAGTCATAGTCAGCAGAAACGGAGCAGTGAACGAACCGTCTGCAGCCACAGCACCATCCGCGGGCGATAGAGTAGGTGCTGCAATAGCAGGGGCAACTACCGGCACTTTGTATAGGGAGAAGGGTTTATAACTGCCCGTTGAGGAAGTATAGAACCGATAATTACTGCCACTTTGGCACAAAAAACGCGAACCACACTTAAAACGCGAACTGGTGCCTAACGAGCAGACTCCTCCCGTCTCGCCGTAAGCAAACGTGGTAGTTCCGGTCGGGTTATAGATGTATTTGCCCATCGTCGCGTCTTTCAGATACACTCCTCCCGTGGTGGTCTCTACGATATACTCTGCCCAGCCGCCGGCACCCACTTTGGCATCCGTAGCACCATCCCAGCCCGTTACACCCAGCGAGATAGCCGTAGAATACAGCACCACACGGTCGCCATCCTGCAAGGCGCTGATGTTCGTAACCATCGTATAGCCCTCCGGCAGCGCGGCGCGACATACGCTAAAACCAACAAAAAAGAAAAAGAGAAGAAGTGTGAATTTGGCTCGCATGGTCGAAATGTTTTTTATGTTTTAGGGTTCATGTCCGGGTGCGCAGGCGTCCCCGCCTGCTAATAGTCAAATTGTCAATGGTCAAATTGCCCAATTCCCGCAGGCGTCCCCCTACGCACCCGAACTCGAAACCTGAAACTCGAAACCTATTTATCCCGACAAAGTCGGGAAAACCTGTATCTACCGTTTATCGCTTGTAGTTCTCCCACTTCGTGTTGCGCATGTCGCCCGACTTGAGGAACTCTTCGTGCATCGCCAGCGCGCAACTCAGCGTGTGCGGCGTGTGCGCGGTCTTCGACATCGCCAGATACTCGTTGAGCAGCGGGCGATACTGCGGGTCAACGCAGTGGTCGATTATCTCATGCGCACGCTGAATCGGGCTCTTCCCGCGCAGGTCGGCGATACCGTGCTCCGTGATGATAATCTTCACGCTGTGCTCCGAGTGGTCGAGGTGGCTGACCATCGGCACAAACGCAGAGATACAGCCGCCCTTCGCCGTGGACGGAGTGGTGTAGATACTGATATACGCGTTGCGGGTGAAGTCGCCCGAGCCGCCGATGCCGTTCATCATCTTCGTGCCGCATACGTGCGTCGAGTTGATGTTGCCGAAGATATCTGCCTCCAATGCCGTGTTGATGGTTATCAAACCCAGTCGGCGAGCCACCTCGGGGTTGTTGCTTATCTCCTGCGGACGAAGCACTATCTTGTCGCGGAAGAAATCGATATGGTCGATGATGTCTTGCAACTTGTCGGCGCCCACCGTCAGCGAGCAGCCGCTGGCGAACTTCACGCGACCCTCTTTCATCAATCCCACCACCGAGTCTTGAATCACCTCCGTGTACATCTCAAACGGCGGGATATGCTTGTTCTCGCCCAGCGCGCCCAGCACGGCGTTGGCGATGTTGCCCACACCCGACTGTATCGGCAAGAACGATGCAGGAATCCGCCCTGCCTTCATCTCTGCCTCGAGGAAGGCTGCCACGTTCGCACCAATCTTCGCCGTCGTCTCGTCCAGCGGCGAGAACTTACCCACCTCGTTCGGGCGGTTGGTCTTCACCACGGCGACAATCTTGCTCGGGTCCACCTTGATACAGTCCGTACCGATACGGTCTGACGGCTTATAGACGGGTATCTCGCGGCGCACAGGCGGGTCGAGAGGCTCGTAGATATCGTGCATGCCGCGCATGGTCGCAGGCATCGCCTCGTTCAGTTCGATGATGATTTTCGAAGCCAAGCGGCAGAAGGTCGGCATGTTGCCCACGCCCGCGGTCGGTACTATCTCGCCGTCCTCCGTTACCTCGCACGCCTCAATGATGGCGAAGTCGGGCTTCGGCATGAAGCCGTAGCGCAGGTCTTGCGCCAACTCGCTCAGGTGCATGTCGAAATAATGCGCATCCTGTGCGTTCAACTCGGTGCGCAGGTCTTTGTTGCCTTGATAGGGGGTGCGAAACTCAATAGCGTGTGCGCGAGCCAGTGCACCGTCGCAACTGTCGCCCGTGCTCGCACCCGTGTACATACCAATCTTGTAGGGTTTGCCCTCCGCATGCAGGGCTTCCGCCATGTGTGCGATAGCAGTCGGAACATCTTTGGGCGCACCCGCAGGGGTAAAGCCGCCCATACCCACGATGGCCCCGTTTGGAACCAGTCTTGCCGCCTCATCAGCGGTCATAAAAGGAAGTGCCATGATATTGTATAGTTTTTATTGTTGTTTCTCCCAAATCGCCTGCAAAGTTAATGCTTTTTCTTGATATATGCAAGAAAAATCGTATCGTATAGGGTAGTTTTATGGCACACCCCCCGCTCTCACCCCGCTCTCTCCTTCTATCTCTCTACGGACCAACAGCAGTCCTACCCGTACTATTCCTGTACAATTCCCGTGCTATTCCCGTACAATAAACCCGACGATGAGCCGACCCTGAGCAGAGTCCACCTCAGGCAAAAGCAGAAAAAAAGGAGGCTGCCTAACACCTCAAGTTAGACAGCCCCCTTCTTTTTGGCAGCAAATAATTAATGAATAATTACACGGTAATTAACGTTAAAATGTAATCACACAGTAATTAGCTTTGCTAGTCTGCTTACTCTGCTTTGCCGTTCGAGCCGAGCACGTTGATAATCTTGTGCTTGTACAGTTCGGTCATCAGGTCGCGAGCAGGACCGCAGTACTTGCGCGGGTCGAACTCACCCGGCTTCTCCCAGAATACCTTGCGAACAGCAGCGGTGAATGCCAAACGGCTATCGCTGTCGATGTTAATCTTGCAAACAGCGCTGGCAGCAGCCTTACGCAACTGCTCCTCGGGGATACCCACTGCGTCGGGCAACTTGCCGCCGGTAGCGTTAATCATATCCACATACTCTTGGGGTACGCTCGACGAGCCGTGCAGCACGATGGGGAAGCCCGGCAGTTGCTCCATGATAGCATCGAGTACATCGAATGCCAAGGGAGGAGGCACCAGACGACCGGTCTGCGGGTCGCGTGTGCACTGCTCGGGGGTGAACTTGTATGCGCCGTGGCTCGTACCGATGGAGATAGCCAGCGAGTCGCAGCCCGTGCGGGTAGCGAAGTCCACTACCTCTTCGGGCTTGGTGTAGTGAGATACCTCGGAGGCAACCTCATCCTCTACGCCTGCCAACACGCCCAACTCAGCCTCTACGGTTACGTCG
This sequence comes from Paludibacteraceae bacterium, assembly GCA_016297215.1. Classification (GTDB taxonomy): domain Bacteria; phylum Bacteroidota; class Bacteroidia; order Bacteroidales; family Paludibacteraceae; genus Colicola. The sequence continues at coordinate 48,166 of JAEDGZ010000009.1, forward strand.
AACTGATGAGCATAGTCCACTACTTTCTTGGTCAGTGCGATGTTCTCCTCGTAGGGAAGCGAAGAAGCGTCAATCATCACGCTCGAGAAACCGAAGTCCACACAACTCTTGCAGAGCTCGAAGGAGTCTCCGTGATCGAGGTGCAAGCAGATTTGCGGGTGCTCCCAGCCCAATTCTTTTGCATACTCCACTGCACCTTGTGCCATATAGCGGAGAAGGGTTTGGTTAGCGTAGTTGCGCGCACCTTTCGATACTTGGAGGATAACAGGGCTCTTCGTCTCTGCCGAAGCCTTGATGATAGCCTGCAACTGCTCCATGTTGTTGAAGTTAAAAGCAGGAATAGCATACCCGCCTTTGATTGCCTTTGCGAACATCTCTCGAGTGTTCACAAGACCAAGTTCTTTGAAATTAACCATTGGTTCGTTTGTTTAATTGTTTATATGTTGATTAGTTTATGCTTTTTTGCTTGCAATAACAAAATATACGCATAGAGCAATATATGCCGCCAGTCCCACTATCGCAGCCCAACCGCTGTTTGCCCATGCGGTGAGGTAGCACTCTGCGCCGCAGAACTTAATCACCGCGCTTACTACGCCCATCAGTGCACCGCCGGCGATAAAGCCGCTGGCAATCAGCGTACCTTTCTCGTTGCGCTTCTCTGCCAACGCCTCGGCTTGCTCGCCGTCCTTCGCACGCTTCCTGCTGACGAACCACGAGATGGCGCCGCCCACCAAGAGCGGAGTGTTCAGACTCAGCGGGATGAACATACCCAGCGCAAACGCTAGTACGGGTACACCCATGAAGTTGAGCACCAGCGCCAAGACCGCACCTGCCAGATAGAGCATCCACGGCGCGCCTTGTCCGCTCATCAACGGCTCGATGACGGCTGCCATCGCGTTCGCTTGCGGTGCTACGAGGGCGTTCTCCCCCGTGAAACCGTAGGTCTTATTCAGGATAATCATTACGCCGCCGACCGTGGCTGCCGACACCAGCGTGCCGAGGAACTTCCACGTCTCTTGTTTCTTCGGCGTAGTGCCTATCCAGTAACCTATCTTGAGGTCAGTGATGAAGCCGCCTGCCATGGACAATGCCGTGCAGACCACGCCGCCAATGACCATTGCGCCCACCATGCCGCTCTCGCCTTTCATGCCTACTGCCACAAAGATGACCGAGGCGATAATCAGCGTCATCAGCGTCATGCCGCTCACGGGGTTGCTGCCCACAATCGCAATCGCATTCGCTGCCACGGTGGTGAAGAGGAAGGCTATCACCGTTACCACCAAGAAGGCTACCAGCGCCTGCCAGAAGTTATGCAGCACACCTACCCAGAAGAACACCAGCGTGCAGAGCAATGCCACCGCAATCGCGATGATGAGGAACTTCATGCTTAGGTCGCGCTCCGTGCGCAGCGAGGCTTGCGCCACCGCTTTGCCCTTGCCGCCTAACTCTTTGCCTGCCAAACCTACGGCAGACTTTATCACGCCCCAACTCTTCACAATACCTATCATGCCCGCCATAGCAATAGCGCCGATACCGATGTTGCGCCCATAGTCGGTGAACATCACCTGCGGGTCAGCCGCCTCCATACCGGGCACGCTGCCTAACAGCGGCAGCAACACCCACCATACGAAGAACGAACCCGCGCAAATCACCGCCGCATATTTCAGTCCGATGATATAACCCAAGCCCAAGACGGCAGCACTGGTGTTGATACTGAAGACTAATTTGAATTTCGTTGCCAGCATCTCGCCCCAACCCGTCATACGGGTGCTGAGGCTCTCTGTCCAAAGCCCGAAGGTAGATACTACGAAGTCGTACAGACCGCCGATGCCTGCCGCCCAAATCAGCGGTTTGGCTTGGCTGCCGCCCTGCTCGCCCGACACCAGCACCTGCGTGGTGGCGGTCGCCTCGGGGAACGGATACTCGCCGTGCTTCTCTTGCACGAAATACTTGCGGAAAGGAATCAGGAACAAGATACCCAAGCAACCGCCCAAGAGCGACGACATGAATATCTGCATGAAGTTCACCGTCATACCTGGGTACTTCGCTTGCAGGATATAGAGCGCGGGCAGCGTGAAGATAGCACCTGCTACTATCACGCCGCTTGAAGCACCGATAGACTGGATAATCACGTTCTCGCCCAGCGCGTTCTTGCGCTTGAGCGCGGACGACAAGCCTACGGCAATGATAGCGATTGGGATAGCCGCCTCAAACACTTGCCCCACTTTCAGCCCGAGGTAAGCCGCTGCGGCGGAGAAGATAACCGCCATCAGTACACCCATCAGCACGCTGTATGGCGTTACTTCGGGGTACTCCTGCCCGGGTTTCAAGATAGGTTCGTACTTCTCACCCTTCTTCAGCGGGCGATTGGCGTTCTCGGGGAGACGAGTTTGCATAAGAGAGAATAGGAATTAGTGAATCAGATTGTGTCCTGTCATCTCGGCGGGTTGCTGCAAGCCGAGGATATGGCAGAGCGAGGGAGCTACATCGGCGAGAATACCGTCCTCCAACCGAGCATCGAGATGCTCGCGGCTGACATAGACGAACGGCACGGGGTTGAGCGAGTGTGCCGTGTTCGGCGTGCCGTCTGCGTTGATAGCATTGTCGCAGTTGCCGTGGTCGGCGATGATGATAATCTCGTAGTCGTTCTTGAGTGCGGTATTCACTACCTTGTCCACGCATACGTCTATTGTCTCTACGGCTTTCACGATAGCGTCATACACGCCCGTGTGCCCTACCATGTCGCCGTTGGCGAAGTTCAGGGTGATATAGTCGTACTTCTGCGTGTCGAGTGCTTGGCAAAGCGCTTCGGTAACCTCCGGCGCAGACATCTCCGGCTGCAGGTCGTAGGTCGCTACCTTCGGCGAAGGAATCAGGATACGCTCCTCGCCCGGGTACTCTGCCTCGCGACCGCCGTTGAAGAAGAAGGTAACGTGTGCGAACTTCTCCGTCTCGGCAATACGCAGTTGCTTCATGCCTGCTTTCGATACAATCTCGCCCATGGTGTTCTGCACGTTCTCTTTGGGGAACAACACGTGCAGTCCTTGGAACGACGAGTCGTAAGGAGTCATGCAGTAGTAGTGCAGGTTGGGGATGGTGTGCATGCCTTGCTCGGGCATGTCCTGTTGCGTGAGCACGATGGTGATTTCCTTCGCGCGGTCGTTGCGGTAGTTGAAGAAAATCACGATGTCGCCTTCCTCGATAGTCGCGAGCGGTTGCCCGTTGCGCACATGTACGATAGGCTTCACGAACTCATCGGTAACGCCTGCGTCGTATGATGCCTGCATCGCCTCGTGCATGTCCTCAAAGGCTGCGCCTTGTCCGTTCACCAAGCAGTCGTATGCCACCTTTACGCGCTCCCAACGCTTGTCGCGGTCCATAGCGTAGAAACGCCCTTGGATAGAAGCAATCTCACCGCAGGTCTCTTGCAGGTGCGCTTCCAGTTGGTCAATGAAGCCGATACCCGACTTCGGGTCAGTGTCGCGTCCGTCCATGAAGCAGTGCACGAAAGTGCGACCGTCCAGTCCGTACTCCTTGGCGATAGAGGTCAGGTAGAAGAGGTGCTCAAGCGAAGAGTGCACGCCGCCGTTGGAGGTCAAGCCCATGATATGCAGTTTCTTGCCTGTCTCTTTGGCGGTGGTGAAGGCGCTTACTATCTCGGGGTTCTGCTTGATAGAACCGTCTTTGCAGGCGCGGTTAATCTTCACAAGGTCTTGATATACCACGCGACCGGCACCGATATTCAGGTGCCCCACCTCCGAGTTACCCATCTGCCCGTCGGGTAAGCCTACGTTCTCGCCGCTGGCTTGCAACTGGCTGTGAGGGTATTTGGCTAACAAGGCGTCCCAATGGGGGGTCGGCGTACTAAAAATAGCATCGGCTTTGGAGTGGTTGCCCAAGCCCCAGCCGTCTAAAATCATTAATAATGCTTTTTTCATAGATGCGTTATCTGTTTATAAGTTCAAATCGACCGCAAAATTACTGCTTTTTTAGCAATTATGCAAGAATTCTTTGCAAACTGCCAAGTAGAGTGTGCAAAACCGCTGCCTATCGTCCCTTGTACATATCTTCGTAGTACTTCTCGTACTCGCCGGAGGTGATATTATCCATCCATGCTTGGTTGTCGAGATACCAGCGGACGGTCTTTTCGATGCCCTCCTCGAATTGCAGCGAGGGTTCCCAACCTAATTCGGCCTGCAGTTTGCGCGAGTCGATAGCGTAGCGCAAGTCGTGCCCTGCGCGGTCGGTAACATACGTGATGAGGTCCATGTCTTCGCCCTCTTGGCGACCCAAGAGACGGTCAACGGTATTGATAACCACCTTGATGATATCGATGTTCTTCCACTCGTTGAAGCCGCCGATGTTGTAGGTCTCGGCAATGGTACCTTTGTGAAAAATCAGGTCGATGGCGCGTGCGTGGTCTTCCACGTAGAGCCAGTCGCGCACGTTCTCGCCCTTGCCATAGACGGGTAACGGCTTGCGGTGGCGGATGTTGTTGATAAAGAGCGGAATCAACTTCTCGGGGAACTGGTAGGGTCCGTAGTTGTTCGAGCAGTTGGTAACGATGGTAGGCATGCCGTAGGTGTCGTGGAACGCACGCACGAAGTGGTCAGACGATGCTTTCGACGCAGAGTAGGGCGAGTGGGGATTGTACTTCGTGGTCTCCAAGAAGAACTCCTCGCCGTAAGCCTCGTGGTGTGCCGAGGAGGCTTTGGTGGTGAAGGGCGGGGTAACGCCCTCGGGGTGCGTCAGTTCCAAAGCGCCATAGACCTCATCGGTAGAGATGTGGTAGAAGCGTTTGCCTTCGTATTTTTCCGGCAGCGACTCCCAGTAGAGTTTAGCGGCTTGGAGCATCGAGAGCGTGCCCAGCACGTTGGTGCGTGCGAAGGTGAAGGGGTCTTTGATGGAGCGGTCTACATGGCTCTCGGCGGCAAGGTGGATAATGCCCGTAACGTGCTCTTCCTGCATCAGGGCATAGATGGTGTCGAAGTCGCAGATGTCGGCTTTCACGAAGCGGTAGTTGGGCTTGTCCTCGATGTCTTTGAGGTTCGCCAGGTTGCCCGCGTAGGTCAACTTATCCACATTGATGATTCTGTACTCCGGATATTTGTTCACAAATAGCCTAACAACGTGGCTGCCGATAAATCCTGCGCCACCGGTGATGATGATAGTAGGGGTCATAGTATATATCTTATTTCTTTGAAGTGATATTTCTTATGTTCGTTATTGGGTGTTTGTAGTATAATCTCGCCCGCATTGGTTATTCCCTCTATCCTTGCAAGGAAGCCGCCGTCTTTTGCCTCAGCGTTCATGGTGGGGGTGAGGGAGACTTCGCGCTCTATGAAACGCCACCATCCTTCGCGGCGGTAGAGGTGCTGCATGTAGGCTTCCCGCCACTCGCTCTGCGGTCGTTGCAGCCATGCTTGCAGGTGCATCATATACCGTGTGAGCACCTTCTCCGGCGAGTAGGACTGCCCTGTAATCAACCGCATGGAGACGGGATTCGGTGCATTGCCTATCCAGTGCTCTTGGTTGATATTCAGCCCGATGCCGATGATAGAATAGGCTATTTCTCTGCCCGCGAGCGTGTTCTCTATCAGCATCCCTGCCAGTTTCTTATCGCCCCAATAGAGGTCGTTGGGCCACTTGATGGTCAGTCCCTCGTCCCCTATCGCCTCCGCCACCGTCTCCCGTAGCGCCACTGCCGCCAGCATGGAGAGCATGAACTGCTCCGCTATCGCCACCTGCGGCTTGCGAAGCAACACCGAGAACAGCAGGTTCTTCCCTCGCTCGCTTTCCCATCCGTTGCCTGCCTGCCCGCGTCCTGCCGTCTGAAAGCCCGTCCACACTACGGGTATGCGCTCCTCGCGCAGCCATACCGCCTCTGCCACCATAGCGGCTTTCAGCAGGTTGTTCGTACTATCGGTTTCTTCAATATACATTATGGACGATATATCGTTTATAGGTTCAGCAGGTATCGTTCGATGATGGTTTGTATCTTCTTGGCTTTGCAGGGGGCGCTGTTGACGAGTATGGCGAACACCCATCGCTCGCCGTTCGGGCGGTTGATATACCCTGCGTAGTTCTTCGTGCCGGCTATCGTGCCGCTCTTCGCCTGCACGCGTCCTTGCAGCGAGGTGCCTGCCAGCAGGCTTCGGAGTGTCCCGCTCTCGCCGCTCACCGGCAGCGAGGCAAGCCATACCTCGCGGTTCTTGCTGCCGTCCATGTAGGTGAGCAACTGCACCAGCGTTGCCGCACTCACAGCATCTTGCGGCGCTAGTCCGCAACCGTCCTTGATGAGCGCATTGCCTATATCCACGCCGCGCCGCTTCCAGAAGTCGCGCACCACCTCGCAGGAGTTGTGTATCGTGCCAGGCTTGCCGTAGTTGAGCCCGAGGTAGCGGAACAGTGCCTCTGCGAACAGGTTATTGCTATGGATGTTGCACTCCGCCACCAGCACCCCCAGCGAGTCGGACTTATGCTCGTATAGCACGCGCCTCGCCGGCAGCAGCGGGTTGTAGTCCGCCATATAGGTCGCCGGCTCGCATACCGTTACCCCCCACGCGTTCAACTCCCGTTGCAGGTGCTGCGCCAGCAGCAAGCCCGGGTTGGGCATGTCGCTCCGCACACCGAACACACCGAGGTTGGAAGGGATGGAGCCCGTCAGGTAACGCTCTTTGCTGTACGGCAACCCGTGGACGAATGCCCCGTCGTAGGTGATCTGCGTGCAGCGGATATGGTTAATCAGTTGCAGGTCGGGGTAGTAAGGCTCCACGCGCGTTACTTCTGCCACGCTGCCTACCTCGCCGCTCTTGAGTACGATATTCAGGCTGTTGCTCAAGTAGTTGATACCGAACACGCCCGGGGCGTAGTAGTTGCCCGCGTCTTCCCATAGCCATGCGGGATTCACCGCGTCTCCGTCCAGCAGCGTCATGTCTGCCACCACGCGCCCTTCTATCCTCCGTATCCCCGCGTCCATCACGGCTTTCGCCCATTTGGCAAGGAAGGCGGTGTTGGTATTAGGGACAGAGCCGTTGCCGCGTCCCCTGCCGAGCAGCAGACCCAGCGAGGGGTCGCACGAGCCTTTGATGTACAGGTCGCCTTTCAGCACCCCGTCCTCTATCGGCGCGGAGGTCTCCAGCGTGGTTACGAAGCGGAAGTCCGCCCCCAGCAACTCCAATGCCGCGCCCGTGGTCAGCAGTTTCATCACTGATGCGGGAGGCACCACGTTCTCTTCGCGATAACTGTCTATCGTCTCCTGCGTGTCGATGTTCTTCACCAGCACGCTGATGTTCGCCTGCTCCGTCAGCGGGTTCTCTAGTAGCACGCCCACCGACAGCAATATACTCAATAATAAATGCACAATCTTTTGTCCTTTTTCGTTCGGGCTGCAAAGTTACTGCTTTTCCCCGAAATATGCAAATTAAAATTAGGAATTAGATTAAGGACACAGGATTAAGGACTAAATAGTTTTGACTCTGATTTTTTTTAGCAGGCGGGGACGCCTGCGTACCCGGACAGCATCTTTCATCCTCACAGACGAAGGTAATAAGTCTTTTATTCTCGTTGCGGCTGAATGCCGAGTCCTCCTCCCGCCCCCTTACCCCCTCCCCCCTCTACGAGGGAGGCGGGGGAGTTGGCTGCGCACGCCGGATATGCTACGCACTCATAATTCATAATTCATAATTCCTCTACTAGCCACTCGGCGCGCAGTTGCTTGTGTTCGGGGTACATCCAGTGGGCGCAGTCAAGGGGCAGCAGCAGGCTCTTCGGGCATGCTAGACTGTTATAAACGGCATATGTGCTCGTCGGACAGCATACTTGGTCGTTGTAGCCCAGCATGAACCACACGGGGCAGCGGACGAAGCGTGCGAAGTTCACCACGTCGTAGTATTCCGTCACTTTCTGTTTCTCCTCCGACAGTTCGCGCCACTTGGGCCATCCGGCAGCGCGCCCCCGTACGTATCCTGCTATCTCTGCGAGGGCGGGGTAGGAGGCGGCTGCGGCTTTGATACGCGGGTCGAGTGCGGCATGCACGATGGTCAGCGCGCCGCCCTGCGAGCCCCCGTAGCAGCCTATACACGCCGTGTCCACGCACGCCAGCGAGCAGAGGAAATCCACCGTCTTCACCGTGCCCGCATACACGCGGCGGTAGTAATACGCATCGCGGTCGTCGAGGTGGATGGTGTTGTAGTCGCGCAGTGCGTTGGCGCGCAGGTCGGTATAGACCTGCTGCGGCAGGTTCACAGGAATGCCGTTGATGCCCATCTCGAGCGTGATAACCCCGTGGGCGGGGAAATAGTCCACATCCCCCGGGTGTGGCTTCACGCCCGCCCCGGGCCATAGCACGACGGCGGGATACTGCTCCGTGGCATGCAGCGGATCCACACCGCGCGGCACTGCCAGCGTGCCGTATAGATATTGCCCCTCTTGGAAGTTCTGAAAACGCACCTCATACACATCCGCGTCAGGTGTGCAACGCTCGGGAAGCGGCGTCAGCAAAGGACGTAGCGGCACGCGACGCGCCTGCTCGATACTCTCCTGCCAGAATGCTTCGAAGTCCGTGGGAAGCGGCGTTGTGGGCACTATCTTGTCGGGCGCGAAAGCGAGGTTGATGCTGTTTGTGTAGGTCTTTCCGCCTACCTCCACCGAGGCGGTCAGCGTCTTGAAACCGGGCTCGTGCGATCCCGAGAGTCGGAGCCTATGCACACCGCTCTTGCCGGTCTTCACCACACCCTTTTTCTCCGCCTCTCGCTGCTCCATACCCCATGTATAGCGCACCTCGGCTTCGGGTACGGGCACGTAATGACGGACGACACCAACCTCTATCTCCACCTCCTCGCCCACATCATATACCCAGTCGCCGTGGTTGGGCACAAACCGAATGGAGACATAATCGCGCTGGTTGGTTTTCTGCGCGGAGACCGTGAGGCTCAGCGCAAGGAACAATAGCAGGGAAAAACTCTTTCGCATGGTCAAAATGAAACTTGAAACTTGAAAAACGCTACAAAGATAATGCTTTTTTCTGATTTATGCAAATTTCTTTGGCAAATGCCAACGAATTATTGAATAATGAAACCTGAAACCTGAAACCTGTATTTAGGGGATGATATATTCGTTGCCCCAAGTTTCCTTGATTCGTAAATACTTTTTTCAATCAAAGTAACCGGCATAATTAGAGTTAGTGATTAGTTAGTGATTAGTTAGTGATTAGTTAGTGATTAGTTAGCGATTAGTTAGTGATTAGTTAGTGATTAGTTAGCGATTAGTTAGTGATTAGTTAGAGGCTCACTTCGCTCGCTAAAAGACTACATTACTTTCGACTATACAAAACTATTTCGTCTTTCACCCTTCATCCTTCATCCTTTATCCTTCATCCATAATGTAGTTAGTGATGACTATGTCCGGGTGCGCAGGCGTCCCCGCCTGCTGGTAGTCAAATAGTAAATAGTCAAATTGTAAAATAAAATATTTGTTCGTTTTATTAGGTATTTTTGTTCGTTTTTGTGTATAAATCTTATTTCGAATGCATGTGAATATTCGCTTTATATGCTATAATGCTTTGTTGACTTTTTGGTTATTTTGCTAACTATATAGTACAAAATGTATGTTTCATGCGTTAAAAAATAAGATTTATTTGTATATTCCGTCAAAAAGTTGTATCTTTGTGCCGTTTTTTTAATGGTATATCTAAAAAATTACCGATTAGTCTCGTTTTGATTTCTAACGCTAAACCTTCTTGAGACTATGCCGCAACCAATTGAGAGCCAATATTATAAACATTCCCAACATCCCGTCTCTAATGCGGTTGGAACTGTTGTGTCTGCTACCACATACCACCAACAGTTCACTCCTTTTCATACCACTTCCTCTTATCGGTCTAAACAGGTTGTTTCTGCTGCCTCCTCTGCGAAGCAGTATATGACAACGGCTACGATGAATGCGAACGATGGCTGGGAAGTCTTGTCCCCTTGTGCTGTCCCGATGACCTCCGTTTCTTCGATGACGCCGGTCGTCTCCTCTTCGCTCTCTGCCTCGGAAGAATCCGCCGCGGGGAGTGCTATGGCGTGTGTATCACCTTTCCGCTCCACGTCGGCGTATATGTCTGGTGTGCAGGGCAACGGCTTGCTGGCGATGGCAACGCCGATGCATACGGCGGGCTTCGGCGCGATTGCCCAAACGGCAGCGGCAGCCTACGCGGCGCAAAGCCCCCTTTTGGTTGCCACGACAGCGCCTGCGCGCAGCATAGACTTGGCGAGCATCATCAATTTCTACACCACGGCGGAGGAACTCATGGCGGAGAAACTCTCGTGGGGAGAAGCGCAAGTCACTACCTATGGTCGCCCCGACGACGGACCTTCTATCGGGGAGTTAACCCCTGTCGGCGATGCTGTCTTGCCCCTCGTGGCATGCGTAATAGCATACGCCGCATATAAGATTCGCAGAAAGATAACCTTAAAAAAAAGCAAGCGCCTTATGAAAACGAGTTGGTTAAGAAATATAGCAATGGTGATGATGACGGCTATGGCAGCGTCTATGCAAGTGGTCGCCCAAAAACCACAGCCGGATCCCGCGCAGCAGGCTGCGTTGAATGCCTTATATAAAGCCCTGCCCGACGATACGATTACGCTGTCCTATTCCAACGACGGCAATACATACTATTTCTTGTCTGCAAACGGCACCGGCGTGCAGGGAGCAACTGCTGTGGAAGGCAAGTTGGCACTATGGAAAGTGCAAAAAGATAATGATAACAATGGTTTCCGCTTGCAGAATGTAGGGAACAGCCAATGGCTGCTGGTAAGTAGCCAAGGAAACGGAAATGGACAGGGGAACATAAGGTTTCAGTTGGTTAGTTCTGACCAACAAAGTACAGTGCTGTATGTAACCAATCCGAAAGAGCCTTACGCCTATCCGACCAAAGGACGCGGCTACGCCAGTGTATATTATGGTACGAAAAACTACTTGTACTATGATGATGGGAATAAAAATACATGGACAGCGAAAAACGGAGAGAAAAACCCCCTGCGCATCGAGCGGTGGTCGCAGCATGACTCCGCATGGCTGGTTATAGAACCTGACCACGACATAATCACTTTTCCTTTTGTGCGGGAGGGGAATGGGAATAGCCAACCGCAGAACCTGACATATTCCACCAAGAAATGGACAGAGGCGTATCTCTATAATGTGCCGGAGAAGACGGAAAGTAGTACTTTCTCGAAGATCCAGTTACAGAGTGCCACTTCCACGCCTATCGCTACATCTCAACCAAGCATCAAATGGGGATTAAGCGATGGAACGGTTACTACTTTGCCCGATGCCTTGGTAGCCAACGATGGCGAGACCCACATAGAGACCACGGGTAGAGAAATGATGAGAATCTCAACTCCTGTTTCTACTAATGACGATAAGAAGTGGAGCATTTCCATAGAGACCATAGGTGAAAGCCCGATCAATCTAAAAAAAGACGGCAACTATGCGGACTTCGTAGATGTCATCGTAGCCACGGTTACCGACGGCAACCTCACCGCCACCCACCGCCAGGCAGTAACACGCCGAGCAGGACACTATCTCTCGGTAGATAGCCTCCATGTGCAGTTGACCCCCTCCAATTACCTCTTCGACAAAGCAGAAAAAACCGTTCCCTTCACTACGACCTTGGAGTTAATTACCGGCGGCAAATGGCTCGGAATAGACGAACAAGTGCTGACCAACGGCGGCTATACTTTCTCCAATACGGTTACCCAACCCTTCAGTATGGGTAACCTCAGCCAACAGTATGCCTATCGCAATGAAAACGGTACGCAGGCGGATTGGATAGAGGCGGCTACTTCCTCTAACGGGCACTTCACGGCAAAGGTAAAGGCGAACACCGCTGCGCAAGCACGGCGTGCAACGCTGCTCACTACATATACGTATAGCACCCCATCCAAGACCTACCGAACAGCAGTCGCTACCGCGGTTATGCAACTCGGTACCAACCCGGGCACGTATGTGGCTTTCCACCACAACCCCGGACGAGGCAACAGCGCTCTCAACGAGAAAGGCTATCAACCCGTACATACCGTCGAGAAGACGATTTATTATAAGCCGAGTGAAGATATTCCTCTCAAACTTAACGAAAAAGCCTTCTATGGCTACTACCGTTGGTACGACTACGACACCGACAAAGACCCTGCTTTCAAGCCGGATGGCACTTATGATAACAACTTTTGGACTCAGAAGCCAAAAGTTGGTACTACTCCTTTCCGAGAAATCAACCAAGGAGATTTTGACCATTCTCGCGGACTATTTGCTACCTATAGCGAACTTTCGAAAGGAACACTCAATAACCCCGAAATCCATACATGGAGCGACGGCAAAGTACACTCCATCGCTTGTGATGTGAGTGCATATACCGACACAATCATTACCAGCGATGCTATCACCGAGCCTACACTCTCTTACCGACAAATCTTCCATTTCCGCCCTGCTGCAGAAGTGGCAGATTCTCTTACCTACTGCACGGAGAACTACTACGAGGTGCACCAGTATATCGCTCCCACAAACACGGATGTATTGCTTTCTACAGACTACGTACATTACTCCGGTGATAATGTGGATAAGTGCTATTTCTACTGGAAACCCAATACGGGTGGTGATATGTATCGAGTAGGAAATCATGGAACGCCGGCATGGTATATTGACGATGTGCCGCAGACATTTAGTTCCATGACTTATGTCGGAGACTACCTGAAAGTATCTTCCGATAAACCCGATACTGTGGTGTACGACCTGCGTTGGCCCACATCTGCTTCGGGCTTGAGCAAAGAACTGCTCGTCGCCCGCTTTATCGTCTATTTTGTGGATAAAGCCACCTACGGACCATCCACCACCGAACTCGTCAGCGACACAGAGATTGCTAAACACTATGTATCTCTCGTCAAGGAAGATTTCAACTATGACCAGCCGGGCACAACCGCTGTGAAAGACTATAACGGACACCTCCCGTGGGAGGAAGCCACCTATGGTTACACCTACCCTGTTGACAACACACCTTCCTATCGACGCCGCTCCCAAAATCCTTTCCCTTACTACGGAGAGTACACGATAACCAATCGTGTCAATAAGTCGTTTGCCATACAGGAGCAACACGGCGGAGCTGAGAACGGCTATTGCCTCTATGCAGATGGTACCAGCACCCCCGGACTGGTGGCTTCCGTCTCCTCCGATGCCAAGATATGTTCCGGACAGCAGATGTATTTCAGCGCATGGGTATGCAACCCTTGCCCCACCAGTGTGGGAGGAGACTTGCCGATATTCCGTTTTAACGTGCAAGGACGCAACCAAGGTGGTGAATGGGAAAATGTGGGACAGTTCTTCACCGGCGGGATTCCGAAAGGCAGCCAATGGCATCAGGTCATGTTCCCCATCGTCAGCGAACAAAACTACGACGAGACCAGAGTCTCTATCTACAACTTCTCGACCACCAATCAGGGCAACGACTTTATGGTGGATGATATCAACCTATTTGCTTCCCAATTGCCTTTGCAGGCATACCAAGCCGCTACTACCTGCGCCAAAGATAGCAACGAGGTCATCATCACCCGTATCGACTACACACGACTCACGGGCGACTGGGCGGGAGATACAATCTACTATCAGGTCTATGACAACACTGCCGACTCCGGACTCTGGGCGAAGTACTATCGCTATAAACAAATGGATGTGCAAGACTATCCCGAATGCCCGTATGGATACATCCGCGTACCAAGCAACGACTACGACCCCACTAAAACAAACGACCCGAATTATCTCGCCCAACATGAATATATTACTGAGGACGAGACAAGTCTCGTCTATGAATCCATCGCAGCATTCAAAGATTCTTTGCTGGCGCGGAAAGATAACGACGGAAGAGTACGTGCTCAGAAAGCCTATGTCAAGACCGTCGAACAAGGCGAGGAGAGATATGTGATGTACGTGGGAGAGGTGATTACCAAAGACCAACTCAAAGCATCCAACCAATACGAAGTCCGCATGGCGAATACTGTGGATGACCTCAAGCACCCCGATTGCGCACTCCGAACGGAGTTGCCCATTAGCCATCAGTCCGATTTCTTCTTCAACGGTAGCGTAGTCCCCGAAGAAGGAGTCTGCGCCAACAACCTCTATCCCGTCAATGTGGTCGTAACCAACCAGTATGTGGATAAGAATGACCAAGTACAGACCATTAGAGCCAATGCACTTGCCGATTGGCTCGTCGCGGACAAAACGGACGACTGCTACTTGGCTGACTCACTCAAAACGCCGGAGAACATAGCAAGTGCGGATGCCGCCTTCTTGGCGAAATACGGATACCCGCGAGGAGATGTCAGAGATGCTATGGCGGCAATACGGAGGGTGAGTGATGATAATCCCAATTATGCTGTTAGCGATGCACAACTCCTAAAACCGACCACATGGCTCTCACAAGATTGGGTGGTTATGCTACAAGACCTCCAAAACAAAGGATACCTCCAACTGCGCAAAGAAACAGAATGGTGTTATATGCTCTCGGGAGACACCCTTCGTTATTGGATCTTCCCCATCACGGGTACCGCCAAAGCAGAGATAGAGGGCGAGATGAAGCAACTCAACGACTGCGGAACGCCATCCTATATGAGGGTTTGTGCAGAACTAAACGATTTTATTCTATCGTTGAGTCCTATCGAACATGAAAACATGACCGAAAGCCAGAAAGGACAAATCCCGGGAGCACGCATCTCCGCTACCGAAGCAAATAGCCAATTCTGGACGGTCGTAAGCGAGTGCTCCGACAAAGTAGAGGGACTGGTGCCTGATAGTTGTATCCTCACCAATACCAACGACCCACTCGTCTTGGATGCAATGACCAAGCAGGGATTCCGCATGAGATATAGCAATGTGTTAGATAAAGCAGCCAAAACGCTGACCTTAGCACCCCTCGCGGATAACACCATCGCCATGCGACCGGGCTACGAATACACCCTACGCGTGAAGTTGGTGGGAAACAACGGCACCGGGGGAACTTTATCTGATCCCTGCACCGTGGGATACAGTTATTTTAAGGTGATAGTCCTCCCCGACACCATGCTGTGGGCACCCACCGTCAGCAACGAGTGGGGAGACGACCGCAACTGGCGTGGCATAGTAAATGCTGACACCATCGACTATGGCTACGCCCCCCTCGCAGGTTTGACCAATGTCATCATTCCCACCATGGCTGACCCCAAAGACTATCCCTGCATTTCCCTTACTAATCGTTACCCGATGGATGCGCACTACACCCCCAACGGATGCAAAGATATTCAGTTCCGCAAGAATGCCATCCTCATCAACCAGCACTTGCTCGACTACAAGCGTGCGTTTGTTGATATGGTGTTGGCTTCCGCAAAATGGTACTCCATGGCGGCACCCTTGCAGAACATGTATTCCGGCGACCTCTTCATCCCTCACAGCGGTAAATATACCGGCAAATGGAAGAACTTAGAATCCACACGCGACTTCGAAGTAGCCCCCTTCCAAGGCACACGTCTGAGCGATGCCGCCTACGCCTTCGCCGCCGCCTACTACAACCAAACAGTAAAACTTTGGCACACCGAGAGCACTTATACCGACCAACTGTCTGCTAACACAGCGGCGTTCGTCCGCTCCAACGCCATGAACGAACTCCTTGCCCCGGGCAACGGCGTGCAAGTGCGCGGATTCGGACCCGGAGCCGATGGCGAAGAACTCATCGTGCGACTACCCAAGCAGGATACACAGTATTACTACTACGATAAAATCACCGACTCTATCAGCAGCAAGAGCGACGCGATACCCAACAGAGCGAATAGTTACTTGCTGGCGTATGAGCCCACCGACTCCGATACCACCATGACGATCACCCTCAGAAACGAGCAGGAGAGCACGCTCTTCCTCTTCGGTAATCCCACCATGGCATACATCGACATGGAGCGGTTCTGCAAAGACAATAGTTTCGTTATTCAACCCGCTTTCCAAAAGATGGAGGGGGATGCGTGGGTAACGGTTACCTCTGCCACCACCACCGACTTTAGCCAACGCCTCGTCGCACCTATGCAGTCAGTTCTGCTCACCGCTACGAACCAGGGCACTTCCCTCACGCTTCGCCTCAAACCCGCCCATCTCACGGGACAAGTGCAAACAACCGCTACACCCGCCTCTTCTGCCAAACCCGCAAGAGCAGCTGCACCTGCCATGGAAACAGGATGGGGAAATACCATCCCCCCCGTGATGGATATCGTGCTCTACACCCCGCTGGCAGAAGAGGATGACCAAGCCTACGCCACTGCCTTCGCCGCCGTGGCAACGAATGCCGCCGCAAGCGATGACTACCTGCCGAGCGAGGATGTCCTTTTCATCTCCTCCGGCATTGAGACGGCAGACAACGTGGTGGTGTCGCCGCTAAACCTCTACACACTCTCTGGTGAGCAGACACTCATGGCGGACATCCGTCGCGAGATAAGCATCATACCCATCGGTATGGTGGTCAGCAAAGAGATACGCGAGGACTTCGACAGCCTCTACCTCTCCTTCCGCCTCTCCTCCGCATGGAGCGATGAATGCTACCTCTGCGACAACCTCACGCACACGCGCGTACCTATATGGAATGATACGCGAGTGAAAGTGCCGGTACCCGCCGCCAACCACGAACTGCGCTACTACATCGAGGGACCCGCCTACGTCCCCGCCGGCCCCGATACCCCAACGGATATTGAAAACAACGGAAACAACGAAAATAACGGAATCTACGCAACCAACGCAAAGGTACAAGTCTATACCCCCGCCCCGCAGACCGTTACCGTAGTGGCAAACACTCCGATACAACAAGTCCGCGTCTTCGACATCACCGGTCGCCCCCTTCTCACACAGACACTGTCCGGGTGCGCAGGCGTCCCCGCCTGCTCTAATGGAGGTGCGGTCTCCAGGCCGCACCAAGAAGAGAACCAACCTGCGACAAATAACCCCACCCCCGTCCTTACCCTCACCGTACCGAGCGGCATCGCCATCGTCGAGACCACTCTCTTTAACGGCACCACCACCCGTACCAAACTCCTCGTACCATAAGGGATAAACACATATACACAGACGCCTGCATACCGCTCTGACGGATATGCGGGTGTCTGCTGTTGCAAACCATAAACGAAAATACGGATAAAATAGGGGGCGGTATTGCATATATCGAAAAAAAGCAGTACCTTTGCCCCCGATTTGCTGATAGCAGATTGATATAAATAGTAGGTATCAGGAGTAATGCCCTGATTGAAAAGGGAATACGGTGAGAATCCGTAACAGACCCGCTGCTGTGAGTCCGCACTACGCTTGAAACAGGAAGTAGTGTTGTTCGCGAGAAAAAGCCACTGATACAGGTCAACTGTATTGGGAAGGTAGCGAAAGGGGACAAGTCAGAAGACCTGCCTATTGTTTGTTCGCACAATGCTTTCGAGGAATAGAGCAGCGAGACCTCCTTTTTCATGCAGTTCGTCTTATCGCCATCAAGGCGGTATAGAGGTGTGGCTTGGTAATCTATTCTCGAAACAAAGGGAGTAGATTTTTTTATTAACCATAAACACAAACGTACACACATGAAAAAGAGATTCTTTTGGAGGGTACTTGGCGTGTTGTTGCTAAGTCCCGCTCTGCACCTTCAAGCAGAGGATGTCTTGATGCCTCAACTGGGGAAACAGGTGGTGGAAGTAGCCGCCGACCAAGTCTTGACTTACTATGATTACAAGGGTACGGAAAGCATGCCTGCCACCACTGCGGGGAGTGCTTTTGCTACCACTATCTTCAAACCTGCGCAGACGGGCTACGCCGTGCGTGTTGAGTTTCAGGAGGTGGAGATTAAGACCTATAGTGCATCTTACAATGCCTACCTGAAGATTTATGATGGCGTATTTGATACGCTGAGCGTAACCTATCCGACGCAGGCGAGCAGCGTAACGGCAACCGGTTTCCCGCATACTACCGCGCAACTTGATAGCCTTGTAGGTACCTATACCCATCTGTCCTACACATCTTCCGATCCCACCGGTGCACTGTCCGTCTGCCTGCAATTCAAGAACCCCAATACCAGCAAGGGATGGGTGGCAACGGTTAGTTGCATTGAGGTCAAGCCGATGGAGGTTAAGGAGGCTGTGGCTGACTACACGCAGGTGGATACCGAGTTGTATCCCAATGAGCAGGCGGTGAGCCTTGCCGCCCTCCGTATTACCACAGAGGGTCTTACGCCTGCGGCTACGCTCCAAACGGTCTCGTTCACCCTTGCGGGGGAGGGTATCTTCCAATCCTCTGCGTTGCGTCTCTATGCCGGCAGCGCTTCGCGTACTGCTGCGCTGTCGGAGATAGCCGCCACCCTGACGGAGACGGACGGACAGTACACCTTCACGCTGACCGACTATGTGCTGGCTTCCGGCGATAACTACTTATGTATAGGCGGAGATGTGTTGCCCTCTGCACCTTTCCATGCCGTTTCCACCCTCACGCTCACGGGCATACAGACCTCGCAGGGCATTCTCTCCTTGTCCGCCTCTGCTGCCTCGCAGACCGTAGCCGCTATGGTGCTGATGGCGAACGGCAAACAGCAACTGTCGGTCTCGCAGCCCGTCTTGCTCTATGACGATGGCGGACCGGAGGGAAAGATATCCAACAATTTTGAGGGTACCTATACCTTCCTCCCAACTACTCTCGGCAGCAAGGTGGCTATTGACATGCGCAATATCAGCATTTTCTATACCTCTTCCGCCGTGAGTGTGGGCAATCAAGACATCTTGGCGGTCTATGACGGTATGGAAGCAGTTGCCGATAGCCTGCTGTATGTAGTTCAAGCCGAGAAGTTGGACAGTCTAATCCTGCATAGTACGGCGAAGAGCGGTGCCCTCACGGTCTATTTGAGGAGCAAGACTCCGTCTTCCTACTATCAAGGCGAGGGTTTCAAGGCGACATTGAGTGAGTTTGTGCCGCAAGCCATGGTAGTGGAGTCTGCTGCTGTCAGCAAGCCGACAACGACGCCCGCGGCATGCAGTACAGCCGTGGAAGCCCTTGCTTTCACGCTCAAGGCTCAACATACGGAGCCTGCGCTCGTGCCCGCCTCTTTCACCTTCACCACCGATGCTACCTACCCGCGGATAGCCAAAGCCGCGCTGTTCTATGGCAACAAGCAAGTAGGCGAAGCGTCGGTTGCTGATGATACTTTCACCATCCTGCCGACGGAAGACTTCCCGCTCCGCGAGGGAGATAATACTTTCCGCCTACTCATAGACCTTGCCTGCACGGCACAAACGGGCGAACAGGTGGCGGTGAACATCTCCTCCGTATCTTTCACAAACGGCTCTACCTACGCCGACTTTGAAAATCCCGAGGGCACATTGACTATCAAGAACACTGCCTATGCCGAATGCGGTAGCAAGACTATCGAGGTGCTGGGCGAGTGGCAGTTCACCCACACCGTTGCCTCCGCATATAGCAGCAACTACTATGCCGAGCAGTGTGACCAGACTACCACGTTCCTTCCTACCACCGCGGGACATATCATCGAGATGGACTTTGCCGATTTCGCTGTGTATTATAGTTCTTCTTACTATGGCACCCAAGCCAAGTTCCGAGTCTATGCCGGTAGCGACAGTTCCGGCGACCTCCTCTGGGTGGCAGATGCTGCTAACTGTACCACAGGACCCGGTAAGGTGCGCTCTACGGCGCCGGACGGCGGGCTGACCATTGTCTTCAACCCGAATACCACCTCTTCTTACTACACCAAAGCCGGTTGGCATGCCACGGTGCGCGAGTATCTACCCGAGCCCATGCAGGTAGGTACGCCCGTGTTGACTTTGCCGGAGCAGCAGGCAGCGCTTACACGTAATCTGCTTCATACCCCGTTGCTGGACATCTCCTTGCCTACCACGGGAATGCTTAATCCGCTTGCTTTCACGCAACTGACCGTAACGCTGGCGGAGGAGACGGTTGCCGCACTCGACTCGCTTCTGCTGTTGCGCAACGGAGAAGTCCTTGCGCAAGCGAAGGTGCAGGCAGGGCAGACTCAGGTCGTTCTGTCGCTTAGCGACTGCACCTTGCTCGAGGGCGAGAATGCCTTCACGCTCTCGGCGAATATCGCTGCCGATGCTCCTTTTGGTAGTAATGTCTCTCTCGCGGCTCTCTCTCTCCGCGTTGGCGACCAAACGCTTCAGCCGCTGATGCCTGTCAATGCGCGACCGATAGTGAATATCTATTGCCTCCAAACAAACTACCGCAAGGTGGAGGTAGGCGACCAACCGCTGACGTTCTACGACGCGGAGGGACCCGAAGGCAACCTCACGCAGTACGCAAAAGGGGCGGTAACCTTTGTGCCGACCGTTCCCAATACGGCTATTCAGTTGCGTTTCATCCGATGGGACATCAACGGTGCCGACGCGTTCTATGTGTACTATGCGGACAGCGTTCAGACGGCTGCCGACCTGACATTGTACAACTCTACCCAAGACCTGCTCGCCGGCGAAATCGTGTCCGAGTCGGAGTCGGGGGCACTGACGATACGCTTTGCTGGCTCCTATAACTCGACGCTCAACACGGGGTGGGAGATAGAGGTCTCCTGCCATGCCCTCACGGCGCTGCAACTGGACTCTCTGGTGGTCAGCAATGCTTCCGCCGGTGTGGCTACCAAGGGGAGCACCGATGTGCCGATGCTGCAAATAGCGGTCAGCCTGTCGGGTGATAGAGGAAACATACAAGTGGAGCAGTTCAACCTGACGGGGCTGAGTGATGATGTTACTCCTGTCCTCTATTATACAGGTAGCGGTAACACCTTTGCCAATACCACGGTGTTCGATGCCCACGCTCCGCTTACTCGCAAAGGAACTTACTATTATTGGGCGGCGCTCAACATCGACTCTGATGCACAAGAAGGAGTGCACACGCTCGCGTGCGAGAGTGTGCAGATAGACGGCATCGCGGTAAGCCCACGCCGGACAGCACTTGCCTCGCTGGACATCATCAGCGGTATGCACGGCACCTATCGCATAGGCGGCAGCGAACAAGCAGACTTCCCTACGATACAGTCTGCCGTGGATGCACTGGCGATAGGGATAGACGGTGCAGTAACATTCCAAATAGAAAGCGGCACCTACAACGAGTGCGTCCGCATTCCTGAACTGACAGGGCTCTCTGCGACCAACACGCTGACTATTGAGTCCCTAAGCGGCAACAGGGAAGATGTGCAGATTCATTACGAGTCCTACTCTCCTGCCTACGGCGAAGAATACGGTGTATTCAATATCTTGGGCGCGGACTATGTTACTCTGCGCCACCTCACTTTCTACACCTCCTGCACTTCGTTCGCCGGCATCGTTTTCGTGGGCAATATCAGCCGCTACATCACGCTGCAAGACTGCCATCTGCATGCGCCGCTTGTGGATAGCGGAACCGACAGACTGCGGCTGGTCTATACCAAGGCAAACAATGCGGAGAACCAGAACAACGACTACTTCACGCTTACC
Organism: Paludibacteraceae bacterium; assembly: GCA_016297215.1. Taxonomy (GTDB): domain Bacteria; phylum Bacteroidota; class Bacteroidia; order Bacteroidales; family Paludibacteraceae; genus Colicola. The sequence continues at coordinate 69,672 of JAEDGZ010000009.1, forward strand.
GACTGCCTGCTCGAGGGCGGATATATCGGACTATATCTGGGGGGCACATCGTATGTCAGTTATACCCCCGAGACGGGTGCTGTCGTGTGCCGAAACACTTTCCGCAATCAGGGGAACCAAAGCCTTTATGTCCCGTCCGAGAGCAACATCACCATACAGGGCAACTCTTTCTACAACGATGCCACTACCAAGGCGGACTTCAAAGCGATGGACTTGAAACTGTACGACGGCGGAGATATCAGCGCCAACTATATCTACCTCGCGTTGACCAACTATGCCGAGGCTATCTACCTGCGCAATGTGGAGAATACCGCTCTCACACCCACGCACCTCTACAACAATGCCGTCTGCATTGAAGGTTCACGGAGTACAAGTACATCTTACGGGCTCAGCCTCACGCAGGTGGCGAAGTATCTTGATGTAGCCAACAACACCTTCTACACTGCCTGCTCCAATGCAGTGCCGATGATTGTGAAGAAAGCCCCCGTGCAACTGCAAGTGCGCAACAATATCTGCTACAACGATAGCAACGGATTGGCTTGGCAGATGTCGGGGGCTTGGGGCGACAGTGTCCGCTTTTGTACGAACCTGCTTTACACCCGTGGCACCACGCTCGCACGGCTGAGTGCGGACGATATACCTGCACTGAGCGACTGGGCAACCGCTGTGGGCGATATGACGACTATCTCAGAGCAGGTAGCATTCCGCGATAGCACACTCAACCTCACCGCACAAGGCAACCTGCAAGCGGCGGAACCTATATCCTACCTGACGACCGATATCGTGGGGACAAGTAGAGCCGCCACACCCACCATCGGCGCTTATGAGTGGATTGCAGGTACTGAGACCACTATCGGGCAAACCGATGAGTCCGAAGTGAACACCACCCGCGGCATAATACGCAAAGTGCTGCGAAACGGGCAACTCTACATCATCCGCTCCGACAAGCAGTACGACCTGATGGGCAGAGAACGATAGTCTCATGCAGACGGCGACTATCCAGTACTTTCTACATAGAGAGGTATCACCATCATGAAAACCACCCTTACCCACAATGCCACCACCCGCACCAAGGTACTCGTACCATAGCGGGTGGCGGCAACTGGTTACGCCGCGCAGTAAGGTCATTGTCGAGACCTAACCGAGACCTATCAATACTAAATTTTAATGTTACAAATGTGGCAAATGTTACATGTTACAAGCCCCGAAGGGGCGACATAACTAAATAGTGCGATAGATGGGCAATACACAATATTGCATCGGAAATAGACGAAACCTAAGGCTCCATTCACCCCGCAAAACACAAAAAAATAATGGAAAATGCATTTTTTTTGCAAAATTATTTGGTCATATAAAAAAAAAGCAGTACCTTTGCACCGCTTTTCCGCCGAACAGGATTTTCTGCACGACGCGAACGGGAAACATGACCGCCTCTTTAGCTCAGTTGGCCAGAGCACGTGATTTGTAATCTCGGGGTCGTTGGTTCGAATCCGACAAGAGGCTCAGAAAAGAAGCATGAACTTTGAAAGATTAAAACTGGGTGTGTTCCAGAGTGGCCAAATGGGGCAGACTGTAAATCTGCTGTCTCTCGACTTCGGTGGTTCGAATCCATCCGCACCCACATACTTAGCGGTACTCCTGTATTGTGCTTTGCGCAAAGGCTGCGCCGAATGCGGAAATAGCTCAGTCGATAGAGCACTAGCCTTCCAAGCTGGGGGTCGCGGGTTTGAGTCCCGTTTTCCGCTCACAAACTTATAACCCTGTATCACAGGGACGCAGAGGTCGGTTCGACCGAGAGTTCTCTCGGTTGGGTGGGGTGAGAACTGACCGATGCTGTTGCTAATGTAGCTCAGTGGTAGAGCGCATCCTTGGTAAGGATGAGGTCGCGGGTTCAACTCCCGCCATCAGCTCAACAAAGGACGCTGCCCTCCTATCCCGCAGCGGGATGAAGGGTGGGTTTTTGTATCAAAAAAAGACGTAAATAAGACAACAACAAATTATTAACGTTAATAAAATTATTGTATTACTATGGCAAAAGAGAAATTTGACCGCTCGAAACCGCACGTAAACATCGGTACCATCGGTCACGTTGACCACGGAAAAACTACTCTTACCGCTGCTATCTCGCTGGTTCTCCACAAGAAGGGCTTCGGTAGTGAGGAGGTTAAGTCGTTTGACCAAATCGACAACGCTCCTGAGGAGAAAGAGCGTGGTATCACCATCAACACCGCACACATTGAGTACGAAACCGCTAACCGCCACTACGCACACGTAGACTGCCCGGGCCACGCTGACTATGTCAAGAACATGGTAACCGGTGCTGCTCAGATGGACGGTGCTATCATCGTAGTTGCTG